>NZ_CABHOU010000096.1 GCF_902168175.1 uncultured Chitinophaga sp.
ATACGATTCGCTACATCCAGCGCATCCAGGGAAAGAGCTATCTCCAGCAGGTAAAAGAACTTTCCTGCGTTAATCTTTATAGTGGCAGGATCTACCCCGGCTGCTTTGATCACATCGTTAATATTGCGCCCGGCTTTTAATTCCACCAGCACTTCCGTGGTGTAATACAACTCCTGTTCGCCCGCACGGTAAGCCGGTTTAATCGTAGCAATGTTAGCCTGCTGGCTCCTTAACAACTCTTCGGGCGATTCGCCCGCCTTAATATTAATAGTTACCACTTCAGGACTTTCCTCCTTAAACCCGGTAGCCGCCGTTCGCAGGTTGGTGGCAAGCAACTTGGCGCTGGCAGCATCTTTAAATCTCACCACGTATTTGCCCGGGATAGGCGTGATGGGGATCTTTTCGTCAAAAGCATAGTAAAACCGCTCTTCATCGGGCAAACGATAGGCGGTGGCAATAAAATAGAGGGCAACTGCTACAATGCAGCCAAGCATGGATAATGCGACTTTTTTCATAGTGAGGAGTTATGAGTAAAAAATAATTGGGAACGGGTTCAAAAAAAGGGAATCGGGCTTCAAACTTCAAAATACACGGGGTAATTCCCTGGCACTGTACTTCCAAATGTAGCTAATAAAACTGTAGTAAAAACAGGAATTATGTTATTTTAAGAAAGGCTGATAGGATCCAAAAATATGCCGACTACTTTTTATTTTTTTTCAAAAGAATTGTATATTCACCCCTGTATATCGATGATCTCTTTGTTTATGGATGCCGGTTGAGTAACCGGATTCAACATTTGTCAGTAGAACTTTAATTGAATTATAAAACAGTGAACGGGTAGCAACTGCTACAGCAGGGGTTTTACCCATCTAACAGCGAACATTTTTAAACAGTGAACTTGTGTGCGTCCCCAACGGGGTGCGTTTGCCGTTGTGGTACGGGGTATCATACCCTGCCGGGCACCTCATCTTAAACCATCATGGGATTTGGAGCAACATCTGTTTCGGACAACTTATAGCACTTCCTGGATATGGTTAATAAGAGTTATTACAAAACATTGGCCTTAAGGGAATTTTATTTTTCAGGTAAACTTTCCTCCACGGACCTTAGCGAACGTATGAGCAAAAGCATACCGCATGTCATGAAGATTATTGGCGATCTGATTGCCGATGGTGTGATTGCCGAATCGGGATATGCGCCCTCCAGTGGCGGCCGTCGCCCGGTGGTGTATGCGGCTAATCCGCAGGCATCGTACGTGTTATCTGTTTCCATGGATCAGGTAAGCACGCGTATCGCCCTGATGGACCTGGACAATAACCCGGTTACACCGGTAGTGGAATTTGAACTGCCGCTGTCGAATAACCCGGAAGCGATCGTGCAGTTAAAAGATAAGATGCTTGGGGTGATTAATGTGCCGGGCATCGACCGCCACCGTATTATCGGCGCGGGCATAGGAATGCCCGGGTTCGTAGATTTTAAGAACGGCATCAATTACTCCTTCCTCGATACCGGGAACAAAACTATTACCGCCTACCTTACACACGAATTAAAGATGCCGGTGTATATTGATAACGACTCCAGCCTGATAGCGCTGGCGGAGTTCCATTTCGGCGCGGCCAGGCAAAAGAAGAACGCCATCGTGGTGAATATCGGCTGGGGTATCGGTTTGGGCATGATATTAAACGGTGAACTGTTCCGCGGGCATGATGGCTTTGCGGGCGAGTTCAGCCACATCCCGATATTCAATAATAATAAATTGTGCAGCTGTGGTAAAAGCGGCTGCCTTGAAACTGAAGCCTCCCTGCAAATCGTAATCGAAAAGGCAGCGGCAGGCCTCAGGGATGGCCGTATATCGGCACTGGGAGGCAAGTTCCCGACAGGGCACCCGGAAGCAGATTGGGAGGCGATCGTACGCGCTGCGCACAAAGGCGATCGTTTCGTGGTGGAGCTATTGTCGCACACCGGTTACGATATCGGCAAAGCAGTAGCGATACTGATTCACCTGATGAACCCCGAGTGTGTAGTACTGAGCGGACGGGGAACGCTCGCCGGAAAAGTATGGGAAGCCCCCGTACAGCAGGCCCTGAACGAACACAGTATACCAAGGCTGGCGGCCAATACCAGTCTGGCCATTTCTACGTTGGGCTATCATGCAGAACTAATCGGAACCGTGGCATTGGTCATGGAAAACAGGGTAAAAGAATTTAAGAAAGAAGCAAAAAAGATAAAGATGGATGTGGTTTCGTAAACCGGGGCAACATCTTGTTTTCATATCCAATTATTTATGTTGATGAAGAAGATACCATTCTTATTGTTACTGGCATCTGGCAGCTTTTTGCAGCCAGCGTTTGCACAGGAAACTTACCAGTTTAAAAGCGGTTTGGCGGTAAGCAGCCCCCAACGTTACGGAAGGGAAGCGCTTTACACCGATAACCTGGCCTATGGCCTTTATACCGGCTCGCTGAAAACGCCTAAAGACGGTGATATATTCGGCAAAGATGAAAATGGCCAGCAGCTTGCATGGCAGGCCGTAACTGCCGACAGCGCCAACCGTTTGTTCCGTCGCGGCATGGGCAGGGGCAGTTTTGGCAGGGGCGGGTATATGTACCTGACCTACGAATCGGCTACTGCCGGTACTGCGCTGTTAAACATCAAAGGCAACAGCAGCCTTTATTTTAATGGTGAACCACATACGGGTGACCCATACAGCTCGGGCTGGCTGTACATTCCCGTGCAACTGAAAAAAGGTTTGAACGAGTTATATGTACGCGGTGTATTTGTAACCGCCAGCCTTAGTTTTCCTGGCAAGGCAGTGCAGTTGATCACCGAAGATCCAACGATGCCTGCCATCGTACTGGGCCAGCAACAGGGTGTTTTACAGGGTGCGGTAGTGGTAGTGAATAGTTCTTCCAAAGCTTTAACAGGCTTGCAAATACGTAGCACACTGCAGGGCAAACAGCAAACCACCACGTTGCCTGCAATACCGCCTATGTCTACACGTAAAGTACCTTTCTCTTTTGATGGAAGCGCTATTCATGCTGCCGGTAAAACTGACTGTGGTATCGTATTGCTCGAAAAAGGAAAAACGCTGGATGAAACAACTATTCCTGTAGAAGCAGTAACACCCGCAGATAAATACAGTGCAACGTTTATCAGTAAAGTGGATGGTAGTCTGCAGTATTACGCGGTAACCCCGCAACTGGGAGGCTCGCGTAAAGATGCGGCGCTTTTTCTATCCGTACACGGTGCAGGTGTAGAAGCAATTGGTCAGGCAAAAGCTTACCAGTCGAAAGACTGGGGTACGCTGGTGGCAGCTACTAACCGCCGTCCGCGCGGCTTTAATTGGGAAGACTGGGGCAGGCTCGATGCGTTGGAAGTGCTGGATATTGCCCGCAATAAATTCCAGCCCGATCCGCAGCATATTTACCTGACCGGCCACTCTATGGGCGGCCACGGCACCTGGTTCCTGGGCGCTACTTATCCCGATAAATGGGCAGCCATCGCACCATGCGCCGGTTATCCAACCCTGAAAGGTTATGGTTCCGCCGACGGACTTATCCCCGACAGCGCCAGTAGTCCGATGGAACAAATGTTATTACGCTCGGGCAACCAGAGTGATGTGATCAAACTGGTAAATAACTACAAACCAATGGGTGTATACGTGTTCCATGGCGATGCCGACCGCACTGTGTCGGTGAATTACGCACGCCAGATGCGTGGTTTGCTGGGACAGTTCCATACCGACTTCAGTTATAACGAATACGTAGGCGGCGAACACTGGTTCGGCGATATCAGCGTTGACTGGAAGCCGATTTTCGACTTCTTCAAATGGCACCAGCGTCCGCTGGACACGGCCGTGAACAGTATCGATTTTATTACCTCTAATCCTGGTATATCCGCATCATTCCGCTGGGCATCTGTAATACAGCAGCAGCATGCGTTACAATACAGCCGTATCCAGTTACAGCGCAACAGGGGAGGTAAAACAATTACTGCCACCACTGAAAATGTACGCATACTCCGCCTCGATCTGAAAGATTTTGCGGCCGGTACCGACGTGAAACTCACGATCGATGGGGCAAATATCAACCTGACTGCTAATACCGACCCTGTTTACCTGCAAAATACAGCTGGAAAATGGAGCGTGGGCAGCCAGCCATCCTTAGCTGCAAAAGGCCCGCACCGTTACGGTACGCTGAAAGACGCATTTAACCACCAGATGGTATTTGTGTACAGCACCGGCGGTACGAAAGAAGAGAACGAGTTGAGCTTCAACAAAGCCCGCTACGATGCCGAAACCTGGTATTACCGCGGTAACGGCGCAATAGATATCATTGCCGACAAAGATTACAGTACCGCCAAATACAAAGACAGGGGTGTGATCATTTATGGTAACAAAAGCACCAACAAGGCGTGGAACACTTTATTGTCCGGCTGCCCTATTCAGGTAGAGCGTAATAAAGTAAGCGCAGGCGGCAAACAATGGACTGGTGGCGATATGAGCGCCTGCTTCGTATGGCCGCTGCCGGGTTCCGACGTGGCATCTGTAGGTGTAATTACCGGTACAGGTGCTATGGGCATGAAGGCCGCCTATGCTAACCAGTACTTTGCCGGCGCAAGCGGTTTCCCCGACTTCATGATCTATGATGCTAAAATGCTGATGACAGGCGTGAACGAAGTGAAAATGTCGGGCTTCTACGACCAGGCATGGAAACTAAACGAAGCTGACATGATACAGGCGAACTAAAAAGAATAGCCAACGATAGAGTAACCAGGGTGGTGTAATGCTGCCCTGGTTTTTTTATGCCATTACATTCAGGCATGTTAATTGCGGCCTCAAAGGCTTGAATTTCAGGAGATGAAGATATTAAGGTTATGTTTTTTGCTGACAGTTCTAACCACCGTAAGCCTGTCTGCAGCAGCACAGTTCAGCGATTCTGTGCATTACTATGTGAAGTACGCCTCCACCGGTTCTTTTAACCGCACGGAAGATGCGAAGTCGTTCCTGCTGAATAATGCCCTGGCTTTTAAAGTAAGTCAGAAAAGGGTGATGTTAAATGCCGATGCCAGTTATATTTATGGCAGGCAGGACCAGTCGCAGACGAACAACGATGTATCCTCCTCCATCAATTTTAACCTGTACGGCAATAACAGGCGTTTTTATTACTGGGGCCTTACCAGTTATGATAAAAGTTATTCCCTTAAAATCAATAACCGTTTCCAGGGTGGGCTTGGTGTGGCTTACGACGTGATAAGGCGGCCAACGGCCGTAGTGAACCTCAGTGATGGTATCCTGTTCGAGAACGCCGATCTGATACTAAAAGACACCATTCCTGATAAATACCAGACCTTCCGTAATTCCTTCCGGGTATATTATAAATGGACGATAAAGAGTATTATCGTACTCGAGGGTACGCAGTACTGGCAGCAGTCGCTCGCCACCGGCAGTGATTACATCCTGAAAAGTAATAATGCACTGTCCATTAAGCTACGCTCCTGGCTGGCCATTACAGCTGCTCTTAACTATAACAAGGTAAATCGTACGGGCAGGGAGAACCTGTTTATGAATTACGGTTTAACGGTGGAAAAGTACTTTTAGGGCAGTTTTTCGTCTACCCGTACAATCATTTCATTTAACTCTACATTTCCGAAGTGGGTGGCAAAAGCCACGTCCGCTGCGTCGCGGCCATATGCCACGTTTATACGGTTGCCGCGGGGGGCGGCCTGTGTAGGATCGAAGCAGAACCAGCGGCCGGCGAGGTACACCTCGAACCAGGCGTGCAGGTCCATGGGATTTAAGTCGTACAGGTACCCGGTAACCATCCTGGCCGGAATGTCCAGCGCACGGCTAAGGGAAATGCCCAGGTGTGCAAAGTCGCGGCAAACGCCGGTTTGGGAAGATAATATATCGTAAGCAGAAGTAGAACTGTTGGTGGTGCCGTACTGGTAACGGACATTGGTGTTTATCCATCTGCAGATGGCATCAACCTGCTCATATCCCGGGTTGCAGCCTTGTACAATTTCCATGGCTATGTCGGCCATCTTGTCCGACTCGCAATAGCGGCTGGGTAAAATGAAGTGTAAAACGAAATCGGGCAGGTATTCTACAGCAGTCCATCCCGCACTGAAATCTACATCTATATCGCTCCTGCAATCGGCCAATACGCTGCTTTCCAACCTTGAATTGCCTACTGGTAAAACCATGCGCTGACAGAGGTTGCCATAATTATCTGTAAATTCTGTAGCGGTGCAATAAGGCTTGGTGTGTAATTCATCCCTGATAATAAACTGCCCGAAGCCACTTTTGGCGCGCAGCATAAAGGTGGTGGGTACGGGATTTTCGCAGGTAAAGTCGAGAAAGCAGGAGGCTTGTATGAGCATGCCGCAAAATACAGAATTAATTTGACAGGAGAAAAGGCAGGAGGGCCGGTCGCGGGGGTAACAATTTATTAAAATGATGCGCTACGCCACTACAAACCCGTCATCCGCACCTTCTTCCAGTACCACGTAGGTCCGAACCCAGCTTTCGTCGCTTAGTCTTCTCCATTTATGACCGGTGCCGGTAATGTCTGCAGCCACCAGCACATCGCCAGGTTGCAGCACGAACGTGCTGCCATCTGTAACCGTAAACTCCAATGTGCCCCGTAATGTGAGTACGTATTGCCTTTTAGGGGCCGGGTGCCAGTCGTACGCCACTCTTTCCGGCGCATCTTCTGCCAGGAATAAATATTCGGATGGAATGTGCTGTAACCGGTTGATCCTTCCTTCTTCGAATGCGCTGCCGCCCGTTGCTGTCGTAAATAGTCTGTATGCCTTCATGGTATAATTCCTGGTTAATGACAGCGAAAATAGTAAATAATCGCCCGACTACAACGTTTGGACTGATGTGAAAACAGCACACGATAGTGTAAACCTGGAATTAACGGCGTGGTATGGCAATAGAGGGTGGCGTTCAATTTATTTAAATAAGGCCGGCAATTTCGCCGGCCTTATCTTAAAAATTAATGCGTACACGGATAGCAATACAAAGTGCCACTGCCGCTTTTACCTACACCATTCTCCACATAATAAATACTGCCGGTGATCACCGACTGTGTAGCGGGATTTACCTGCTGCAATGTGCCGCCTGCCGGGTTCATGGGGTTTCCCTGCATGTCGTAAACACCTACTACCATGTTTGTTGTGCCTGCGTTCAGGAATTTTACCTGTACGGAAGTACCGTTAACGACCATGTAGGCGCAGTATTGATTTTCAACTGCGGCCGGGGCGGCTACGGCAGCTTTGGCGGCCGGGCGGTAACAGATAGTAGCGGTAACAGCAGTGAATGCTACTGCGGCAAATGCATAAACAAATTGTCTCTTCATAAAAGTGGGTTTATAGAATTAAAAAATAACTTACAGACAAAATGGGGTAGCCCCGCATGATAAATGCAGGAACAGGGTAATACATAATATAAAGTCCGGGAAACCGGGGCCTCACAAACACTAGGTCAACACGCTAATTCTAAGGTAAGTAATATGTTTCCGGCGGGGTTCACGATTATTAAGCATTGATAGGCGGATATTCACTCTGTTTGATAAGGCTTA
>NZ_CABHOU010000097.1 GCF_902168175.1 uncultured Chitinophaga sp.
CATTGTGTACCTGCACCATCCAGTCGTCGGCCGCATTATCGTCGGCCCCGTCCGAAATATATTTAAGGCACAGGAAAGGAATGTTCTCTTTCTTGGCGATGAGCGCCAGCGGATACGCTTCCATGTCAAGCACATCGTATTCTACCGTACTATGGCCCATTTCGAAACTGTCGCCTGTACCGCAGATGCCTTCTGGTAAGCCCGGCAGTTGAATGCCATACGATAAAACAGGCTCCTGGCCCGAAAGTGGTGTTTCGTACTTCTGATAACCAAGTCCCGTAACATCCATATCGCGCTGGATGAACTTTGTACAGCACACTACATCGCCGCGGTTAAATTTGGTACTGCCTGCAGAGCCAATATTAACGATCAACCGGGGTCTCTTCTCATAAATCTTTTTAGTGAGATGATAGGCCGCACTCACTTTGCCAATGCCTACTACAACAGAGTTGTATTCATCAAACTCACCTGCCGCTTCGGAGTCGAGCGCAAACACGAGTAATGTCCCTTCTTCCAGTATTTTGGCCGCTGTTATTTTCTCTATCATCTTTTATTATTTGATACAGGTTTGAGCTGGCAAATGTAAAACATCATCTTTAAATACCGATGCTAAATCGCTATTCCTGTGGCCGCACGCCACTGAACATCGCCAGCAGGTTTTCCAGGCCTTCGTTGCAGTGCATCGATTCTGTTTGAATCAGTGTCATTTGGGCGGTTGCGGATGCCCGTGACAACATTTGCAGCTCGTAGACGGCTATGGCAGCGGCGGCATCGTGGAAATTATTGCCGGTAAGGGCTTTGGCTAACTCCAGCGCGTCCAGCATCGCCATATTTACCCCTTCCCCGGCATACGGAGGCATCAGGTGAGCGGCATCGCCCAGCAGGGTGAGGTTGGGTAGGGACGGCCAGTGTTGGTCGGTGGGCATACAATATTGCGGTCTGGGTATAAAATTGGGTTCAGCTTTGTCGAACAGCTCTTGCCAAATGTTGCTCCAGCCTGCAAACTCCTGCTTAAACCAGTTACGCACCTGCTCGCGGTCGGAGAAGTTGATGCCGCTTTCTTTTACCCAGTTTTCAGTTGTTTTACACCCTGTATAAAATACCAGGCTACCGTCACCTTTAGAACTTACGATCAGTGATTTCGCATCTCCCAAAGCAAAAATTTTACCACCAGCCAGCAGTGTATGTATGGCTGGTGCATTGTTGGCGGAATCGTAAACGGCCCCTTCAACAATGGTCATGCCTGCAAAAAAGGGCTTAATAGGGGTAATGTAAGGGCGTAGTTTGGAATTGGCACCATCCGCCGCAATCACGATATCAGCCAAGGCTGCACTGCCACTATGGAATTCGAGTTTCCAGCGGTCGTCCTCCTGTACCAGTTGTTTGAAGTGACTATCCCATACTACCGTGCCTTCTGCGAGTGATTCCAGCAATATTTTACGTAGGGGGCCACGATCTATCTCCGGGCGAAACAGTTCACCGGCTTCTACTTCTTCATCCAGTAATATAGCGCCGTGTTTATCTACTACGCGCGTTTTATCTGCACCCGGACGATAGTTCGCTTTAAATGCGTCCATAAGGCCCGCTTCCTGCAAGGCTTTTAAACCCGAATCTTCATGAAGGTCAAGCGTAGCGCCCTGTACACGTACGTCTTTGTTTATATCGCGCTCGTATACCTTTACCTCAGCGCCTTTCATTTGTAACAGGCGTGCCAGCGTTAATCCGCCGGGGCCTCCGCCTACTATGGCTATTTTTTTTTCGTGGATGGGTTTCATTGATACCTGTTTTATTATTTAATCATTCCTTTAATCACCGCCTCGCAACACTCCGTGAGTACTTTCGCAGTAATCACCTGTTTGGGACGATCGGTGTGTTCAAAGTATTCATTCACTAAGTCAAATAAGGGTGCGAACAGCATGGCACGCAGCGCCTGGTTTGGGAGTTTAGGAATAAGGCCTGCCCTTACATGGCTTTTCAGAAAAAGCCGGATCGGCGAAAAGTACTGCCCTTCCTGTATATTTTTTTCCCGGTAAGCATTATTCAGTAGGGGCGATGATTTACCATACTGCATCAGTGAAAACGCATGCTGGTTGTTTTTGAAGTACTGGAATGTATTCTTCCAGATCAGCTTCACACCTTCCGCAAATTCCATATCCTCGGAAAAATTCAGTAACACAGCGGCTTCGTAAGCACCTAACACTTCGTCAATAAACAGTTTTACCAGGAAGTCTTCTTTGTTCTCATACTTCAGGTAAATGGTGCGGGGCGATATGTTCGCTGCCTTCGCCAGCTTCTGCATGCTCAGGTTCTCCAGGCCTTCCGCCGCAATAATTTGCAAGGCTACGCTACGGATAGCTTCCTCTTTTTCTAAGCTTTTGGGTCGCATATAGATGGTTTGATGGCACAAAGTAAGTAAATGTTCATTTACTTACCAAATTTTATGTGCTAGCTAAAAACAGAACAGGCATCACCGTAGTCAAACGACGGTGATGCCTGTTCTTGTAAGAATTATAATGAAAGACCTGGGGTTATTTGGGCCTTACTCCGCCACCTCAATCCAAACCGGCCCATGATCGCTCGACTTCTCCCAACCCCTCACATGCCTGTCTACCCCGGCGGCCAGCAAACGTTTATCCATTTCTGCATTCAGTAAAAAGTGATCAATGCGTAAACCTGCGTTGCGTTCGTAAGCATTCCTGAAATAGTCCCAGAATGTGTAAATCGTTTCTTCGGGGTATAGTTTGCGGATGGCGTCTGTCCAGCCTTGGGCCATTAGCTTTTCAAAGGCGGCACGGGTTTCGGGGCGGAATAATGCATCCTCCGTCCAGCGCTCTGGTTTGTATACGTCTTTGCCTGTGGGGATTACATTGTAGTCCCCCAGTAGCACTACGGGCTTTTTGGAAGCTATCAGTCCGGCGGCGTGTGTAGTAAACCGCTCGAACCAGCCCAGCTTATAATCGAATTTAGGGCCGGGGGCGGGATTGCCGTTAGGCAGGTACAAACAGCCAACATGAATACCATCGATGATGGCTTCTATATAGCGGCTGTGTACATCTTCAGGATCGCCGGGCAGGCCGCGGCCTACTTCCTGTATTTCCCTGTTCTTCGCAAGTATAGCTACCCCGTTCCAGCTTTTCTGGCCATGCCATATAGCGTTATAACCTGCATCCCGTATGGCCTGCTCCGGAAATTTTTCCTGGGGGGCCTTTAGTTCCTGGAGGCAGGCAATGTCGGGAGCCGATTCTTCCAGCCAGCGAAGTAGTACGGGCAGGCGGCCATTCACGCCATTCACATTATAAGTAGCTATTTTCATTATTTAGTTTTTTTACTGGCGATGATTATTCCTGTAGCCCAGCATTGTTTGGTAATATTGATATCATCCCTGCTTTCGAGATCTTTTATCAACTTTAATGCCTTTTCCTCATGGCCATCGGGCCAGTTAGTTTGCGGTAGCATGTCGTCAATGATATACAAACCGCCGGGCGCCAACATCGACAAAGCTTCGTCGAGCATCAGGTATTTTCCATGCCAGGTATCTGCAAATATATAGTCAAATTGCAAATCACGGTGTGCGGTAATCCATTCGCCTCCGTCTGCCTGTACCAGTTCCAGGCGCATATCTGTTAAATGTTGTTGGGCGATAGTCAGGAAAGTAGGGTCGTTGTCTACGGATATCAGGGTAGACGAAGCATCCATGCCATCTAATATCCACGCAGCAGAGAGGCCGGTTCCTGTACCCAGTTCAAGGAATTTACCACCGGGCTTCAAACCCGCCAGTGTGCGTAACAATGAACAAGTCGTTACATCAGAGGCCATCGTAAATCCCGATTGTTTAGTGGCTTCATCAATAGTGCGGTAGGCGGCGGGGTATCGGGTTACTACTTCGTCAATCATCTCGTGGTGTTTTTAATGTATCTAATATTAAGCAGAAATTTCGGGGTATGCAAGCTGGCCGCTGCCAAAAGAGGAAGGGATGCACATCAGTACATCCCTCGTAACTATCTGATTTAAATTTGCGGGTTACACCTTTAACTTACCTTCAATGGAATCGTCGAGCGTCTTGCCGATGGCAGCACCAATCAGCGTTTTCGCGAAAGCCACTATTTGCCCGTGTTTAGTGTCCCAATAATAGCCGTCGCGTGGACTCACCCTGATAACTGTAATACGCGGATCATTTTCTCCTTCCGTGAACCAGGTTTTAAGTATCGGGTTCCATAACTCTTTTATCTGCGCCTTATCCCGGCTGATCGAAGCATGTCCGTACAGCGTCATAAAATCGGAGTGGGGGCTACCCTGGAACAGTAACTGTACGTTAGGGTCGGCCTGAATGTGTTTGTTCTTATAACTATCTGCGGCGCTGAGGAATAAAAGATCGCCCTTGTCATCTACTTTTTGTACCGACATCGGGCGGGTAGAAAACTGCTCGCCACCAATAATGCGTGTACAGAAAAAGCAGCTCTGGGCTTTATCTACCAGTATCTTTAGCTTTTTAACCGCTTCACTGCCCTGCAGGTCTTCGTGGTTTTCCTCCGGTTGTTGTTTGTTGATGCTGTCCATGGTGTATGATGTTTCCTGATACGGCCATAAAATCATGCCTGAACCAATAAACTCTGCCATAACAGAAAGGAGCGGCCCCATTGCTGGAAGCCGCTCCCGGTTTTACTAATAAACTGCTTACTTCACCACGGAAATAGTGAGCGCTGTTCCGCCTCCTTTCTCCATTTTGAGGTAGTAAATACCCGCAGGCAGGTGTTTTACATCGACTTCATTGTTCCCGTTTTTATCGAGCATTACCTGCAATACAGGTGTGCCGGACGAATTGTACAATATGGCTTTACCCGCAATACCTGAGCGTACATACACTACGGAGCTGCTGGGGTTAGGGTAGATGGTGGCTGCCAGCGGTGCTTTTCTTACTACTGCCAATGGCCCGGAAAGCAGGCTACTGCCTTCTGTAAGCATAAGTGATGGCCTGTTGCCTGCACTGGCCTCACTGCTTGCAAATGACAGGTCGGAGGTGCCTGCACCGGAGCCGCTGTAAACGCCGGAAATGTGAATGGTTATAGCCGTATCACCACGCTGGATACTGCTTAATAAAGTGTCGCGGCTCAGGTCCCATATCATCCAGCCGCCGCCGTAATAATAATTGGAGTACAGCGAGTCTACATGACTGCTGTCGGCAATGTAACTGTTCCAGGTAAGAGGATGGCTGCTGTTATCCCAGTTGGTTTTATTTAGCCAGCGTGCATATAGTTTTGTACCGCCCGCACCGGAGTTAACACCGGTTACTTTTACCGCGAGTTTAACGGAGTTAACATTTGCCAATGTTCCTCCATAGTCCGATAAACGGAACTTCAGGAACATTTCGCGTGTAAAACCGCTGGCCGGATCGGGCTTCACCGTCATCGATGAGTCGTTGCCATAATTGGTGGTAACATAACTGCCGTTACGGATATAAGTATCTGCAACCGGCGTTATACCTGCAGGCCTGCTCATGGGCTGGAAGTCGATGTCGATGACCGGCAGGTTATTGACGAAACTATACGGATAGGTAATATCGCGCGACGAT
This sequence comes from uncultured Chitinophaga sp., assembly GCF_902168175.1. GTDB lineage: Bacteria > Bacteroidota > Bacteroidia > Chitinophagales > Chitinophagaceae > Chitinophaga. Next base: position 5,570 of record NZ_CABHOU010000097.1, read on the forward strand.
CCGTTGGTGAACAGGAAACGCATGCGTAAGGTATATGTGCCGTACTTTTTCCAGAGTTCGGCCACAGGCATACTTACGAAGAAGCTGTCGGAACCAACAAGATTGGTTACCCAGCCCACCTGGTCGTAGTTAGCGCCGTCATCATTATTATCATTATAAGCCAGTATCGAGCTTACGTTCTTCGTGGCGGTGTAACGCCCGCTTAAGATAATATTGCCGCCACTATATGAGGAGTGGAAGGATGTAAATGTGGAGGTGCCGCCGCCATACAAATCTGCAATGGTATCTTCCGAACGGAAGGTTTCGGATACATGAAGGGTGGCACATTCTACGGCTGTTAGAAAAGTAGGTGTTTCCATGTAAGTGGTATTACCTGATCCCATCAGCGCAGTGCCCATCGCAGGATTGGCCTTTTCGGAAACTTTTTCTTTATCGTGCGGCAGGTTTAATCCATGCCCCAATTCGTGTACCAGTCCGCCAATGTAATTGGAGCTGCCAACGTAGTTGGTGTCGATATTTGGATTGTCCAATGCAAAACAATACCTGCCTAAACCATAAAATGGATTGTAACCCATTTCGGGCAAAAGGACCAGGTAATGAGAACTGGTTTTTTCTTCGGGATGCGCTGCGTAGTACGCATTGATCTCAGGGATAATGAGCGAGCCGCCTCCCTCATAAGGATAGTGTGTTTTATCGTACAGGCCATTGATGATGGTGAGTTTTACCATGCCGTTGGACTCTTTGTTCAATCCGAATGTTTCGCCGGTATACCCCCAGTGGTTCATCCACTTACGATAAAAGTTTTGTGCAGCGAGCATAATGCCATTCAGTCGCTGGCGGTAATTCACAACGGTATCTACATCGGTGGGCAGGAAGTAGATGAGGTTGAGATTGTGTTTGCGGCTTTCGGCCTGTGGTAAGGTTGGCGTTACTACACTGTCTAGGTGATAGTACACGGTGAGCTTTGGCCGCAGACTGTCTACACCATGCTCCCGGCTGTAGGCCGATGTATTGGCGCTGCTGTTAAGCCTCGTGTAAATAGCGAGCGAAAACTTGTTGCCCAGGGCCTTTGCTGCGCTATAGGCTGGCAGTATGCCACGCCAGGTGGCGCGATACGGAGCGGCTTCGGAAATGGTGCCCGCTGGTTTGGGCACGGTGCCTAATGTGTCGCTGCCCAGCGCGGGTTTGTTGTTCCAGTTAATGCCTGTTTCTGTCCAGGTAGTGTCTGTAACACGCAACGCATGCCAAACGTGGCCGCTGCCCGATTGGGAATAATAAACAGATGCACCAAGTGATACAGAATCGACCAGCGCATTATACGGCAGGTTAAGGTCGTTCAGGTTAAATCTCAGGTAGGTAATGAGATTGTATACCGACGAGCTGCTGCTTTGTGAATAACGGAAACGTAATTGCGTGGAAGTGCCGTAGTTAGTGTACCTGCCGCTGTCCGCCGTATTACTGTTTACGTACGAGTCGCCGGATACGGTAATTGTTTTTGAATAAGTTTGCCCAATACAATAAGTGCCTGCCGCCAACAGTAATGCGGTAAGCATGAGCTTTCGTAATGCCAATTGTGTTTTTTGCATGTAATGAAAATTAGGGTTGAAGTGATTTTGGTCTTAGGAAAATAGGTAAAAGGTGTTGCTATTCATATCAAGTGCGTTAAGCCGGGTAGTGTACAAACAGTATTTTTTTTGACGTTGATGAGATAAACTGCGCCTGCAAGTAACTGATAACCGGTAGGTTACAGGGATGGTTGAATGTTTACTGCCGTTGTTTACGCATTTCACTATATCGATGTAATAAAAGCCGCAATAAGATATCCAACTAATGCCTGCTATTATCCATTGTCCACGGTGCGGGTCTGCGGTAGCTTTACAACATCAAACCTCATCTCTCCTCATCACATAAATAAAATTTAAAAATGAAAAATGTATTCGTAATGCTACACCCCGGGAAAGCGTTAGCCCTGTTAATGCTGCTCTGTTTTTCTTTCACCGTTGCACAGGGGCAAACGGGCATCAAAAATATAGTACTGGTACATGGCGCTTTTGCCGATGGCTCGGGCTGGCAGGGCGTTTATAACGCGTTGTCGAAAAAAGGTTATAATGTAAGCGTAGTAGGCAATCCTAATACGGGTTTTGCGGATGATGTAGCGGCTACCAAACGGGTACTCGACAGGCAGGACGGCCCGGCTATATTGGTTGGGCACTCTTATGGCGGCGCTATTATTACGGAAGCAGGCAACCACGAAAAAGTAGCGGGCCTGGTATACGTAGCTGCATTTGTACCTGCGGATGGTGAAACATTATTGCAGCTATTGCAGGCTGGTCCGCCCGCCACGGAATCAGGTATTCTTCCTCCGGATGCCGCAGGTTTTGTATGGTATGATCCGGCCAAGTTTCATGCTGGCTTCTGCGCCGATCTGCCGAAAGAGCTGGCTTCTTTTATGGCTGCTTCGCAGGTGCCTGTATCGGCCAGCGTGTTTGGTACTTCGATTAAAGATGCTGCCTGGAAGAATAAGAAGTCATGGTACGCGGTGTCTACCGAAGACAAAACAATTCCGCCCGACGGACAAAGGTTTATGGCTAAACGCGCAGGTGCTACTGTTACTGAAGTAAAGGGAAGCCATTGTGCATTTATCTCCAAACCAGCAGAAATTATTAAAGTAATAGAGGCCGCAGCAAAAGGTGTAAAATAGATAAGACATTTGGGGAGCAGGGAAGTCCGCCCGAGGGCGGTTTCCCTGCTCATCCAGTTTGTCAGCTTAAACTTTGATTATGAACCTTGAAGGGAAAAATGTACTGATTACGGGCGGCGGCTCGGGTATTGGACTGGAAACGGCGTTGCGTTTTGTAAAATTGGGCTGCCGTGTACTGATCACTGGGCGCAACTCCGAGAAGTTAACTCAGGCGGCCGGCCTCGACGATGCTTTGTCGTACCAGGTGTGCGATGTGACCAATACTGCCGATGTAGCGAAACTGGCGGAATATGTGAAGAATGACTTCGGCGGTATCCAGGTATTGATGAACAATGCGGGACTGGCCTTTCTTCATCAGTTAGACGACCACACCTCCGCCTACGACCTTGCCCGCCAGGAAATAACGACCAACTATCTTTCTGCGATTAATATGATATCTCACCTGCTGCCTGTATTGAGAGAACAGTCGGAAGCCGCGATCATCAATGTATCGTCTATCACAGGTTTTAGTCCTGCGTTATCGCTACCCACTTATTCGGCCAGTAAGGCAGCCCTGCATGCGTACAGCCAGGCGCTTCGTCATTCCCTGGCCCTGGTATCGGCCATCAAGGTATTTGAGGTAATGCCATCACTGGTAGATACCGATTTTGCTAAAGATATTCCCGCGGTAAAGATCAGTGCGGCGGAAGTGGCGGAGGCTATTATTAAAGGTGTGAGTAACGATATAGGAGAAATACATGTGGGTGATGCAGTGGGCTTCTACGATGCTTTTTTTAGTAAATCGCCGCAGGCAATGCTGGTGCTGAACAGGCTGGCCTGATGAAGTATCCGTCCGGAAACCGCAGTAGTGCTGTTATTAACAGATATAGGCAATATGATACATTTAATATTGACTGCCGGTGAAAGCCGGCTTTAGATTTTGTCGTGGCGGATGTCCTGTTGCTGCACATTTGGACATCCGCGGCCGGCAGACCGCGATAAGTTACTGCCTGAAAATCGCCTGGCGCCAACCTTCCTTGAACAAACAGATGGAACCATATCCCGGTGCTTTCGCCGCCCGGCCTTCAAATTGATAGGAAATTAACCTTCTTCTCTACAGTCTATTGTCACTCTCTCCTAACTCTCTCCACACTCTCAGGTAACTCCAGGGTACTTTGCTAAAATAACATCAGTGGTTTTTGCCTTTGGCAGAGTACGGCAAACTATCTAACGTACACGCCCATCCGATACATTATTTTTTACGTTTCTAAATGATTCAGTTTCATACTCATTCCTGATACATATGGGGGATTTTACAATTGTTAAAAAAAAGCTAAACATTGATTATTATTACGTAACTTATGTTCAGCTAGGCTGTAACCATCCTACCTGTTTATTTGTTGTTGTGAAACTCAAAGCCGCAGAGGCCCCGGACGAAGAATGAAATTGAGCGCTGACAATATCAACCATAGATCGTAATATCCAAAACCATGTATGCCCATGTATTTAATGGTACACTCCTATTCTATTCGGGGATGGCTTAAAAAGTTCCCGTTGGTCTTATTTTTTTTGCCTGCACTGGCCGCTATCCCTACTGAAATGCATGCTGCAACGGGAACTATCGCCTTCCAGGATTCCTCCCGGCTGCCACAGGCCCGCGGTAAGGTTTTGGACGCAGAAGAAAACATTCCACTCCCCGGCGTTACGGTCGAGAACCTGGTAAATCACCGGGGCGTTCTGACCACCGTTAACGGCGACTTTGTAATTAATGCCAATAGCGGCGACAGCCTCCGTTTCTCTTACATCGGCAAAAAATCTTTCGTCACGGTGTTCCGCGGCAGTGCCATTACAGTCAGGCTGACCAAACTGGAAGGCGTACTGTCTGAGGTGGTGGTAACCGGTTTCCAGGACCTGGACAAACGTAAGTTTTCCGGGGCGGCCGTTACCCTTAAGGCCGACGATGTAAAAATGGACGGTGTGGTAGATGTAAGCCGTATGCTTGAAGGCCGCGCTGCCGGCGTATCGGTACAAAACGTATCGGGCTCGTTTGGCGCTGCTCCGAAACTGCGCGTACGCGGCGCTACCTCTATTAATGGTGATAACAAACCATTGTGGGTAGTCGATAACGTGGTGCTGGAAGATATCGTCAACATTTCCAACGATCAGTTGTCCAGCGGCGACCCTACTACTTTGTTAGGTTCTGCAGTGGCTGGCCTTAATGCCAACGATATCGAAAGCTTTGCCATCCTTAAAGATGCTGCGGCCACCGCCCTTTACGGTGCCAGAGCGATGAACGGTGTAGTGGTAATCACTACTAAAAAGGGCCGGGTGGGTAAACCCCTGGTTACGTATACCGGTAACTTCAGCACGCAGCTAAAACCCAATTACCGCGAGTATAACATTATGAATTCTGCGGAACAGATGGGTGTATACTCCGAGCTGGAAGATAAAGGGGTACTGAGAATGGGCATTCTGGATGGCGGTAATTACGGCGTGTACGGTAAATACTGGAACGGCGTTACGCAACTGGACGCGAACGGTAATTTCCTATACGAAAACACACCCGAAGCGGAACTGGCTTACCTGAAACGGTATGCAAAGATCAATACCGACTGGTTCGACCTGCTGTTCAATAATAACTTCCTCCAGGAGCATTCCCTGGCCATTTCCTTTGGTACCGACAAATCACAGTCGTACTTCTCCACCTCTTATTATGGAGATAATGGCTGGGCGGTTTCAGACAGGGTGAGCCGCTACACGCTTAACTTCCGTAATAACTATACGTTTTCTGACCGTTTAAAAGTGGGATTCTCTACCCTGGCTTCTGTAAGGCAGCAGCGGGCAGCGGGCTCACTGGGCCGGCAGGCTAACCCGGTAGAAGGACAGTTTGACCGTGATTTCGATATCAATCCCTTCAGCTTTGCCCTTAACAGTAGCCGCACCTTGAGCGCTTTTAACGACGATGGCAGCCGCGAGTTCTTTACCCGCAACTTCGCCCCGTTTAACATCCTCTCGGAGCTGGAGAATAATTACCTGGACATTAATGTAATAGACCTCCGCCTGCAGGGCGATCTTAGCTACAAAATCACCAACGACCTCCGTTATGAGTTTGTGGGCGCGTTGCGTTATGTGAAGTCCTCCCGCGAACACCAGATTACTGAAGATGCTAACATGGCCAACGCTTATCGTGCCGCGGGCAACTCCACCATCAGGGCCAATAATAAATTCCTTTACCGCGATCCGGAAAACCCTGAAGCGGAACCAGAGGTAGTACTGCCCTACGGAGGCTTTTACAACCGGGTAGAAGATCAGCTGGTTAACTACGATTTCAGGAACAGCCTGAATTATACAAAAACGATCAACGAGCTGCACTCCTTAAACCTGCTGGCAGGTATGCAGGTAAAATCTGCCGACCGCCAAAACTTTAATAACACAGGGTTTGGCTACCAGTACGATAATGGTGGGGTGCCTTTTATAGATTATCGCATCGTAAAGCAAACTATCGAGAGCAATTTCCCGTATTATGGTATGAGTAAGGACTACGATCGTTTTGTGGCCTTCTATGGTTCTGCCGGTTATTCGTTCGATCAGAAATACAACTTTACCGGTACGGTGCGTTACGATGGGTCTAACCGACTGGGTAGCTCACGCACGGCACGCTGGCTGCCTACCTGGAGCGTGGCAGGGTCGTGGAACGTTGACAGGGAAAAGTTTATGGAGAATGTTTCCTGGACCGACTATCTCACACTCCGCGCCTCGTATGGTTTAACGGCGAGCCTTGGGCCTGCTACGAACTCGACCATCGTATTGCGGAATATCAACAGCGCCCGGCCTTTCCTGACCGAATCGGAGTCGGTTATCCAGCTTGCCAACCTGGAGAACTCGGAACTTACCTGGGAAAAGTCTTATACGGCTAACGTCGGACTGGATGCAGGGTTCTTCGGCCAGCGGGTGAATATGAGCCTGGATGTTTATCAGCGTAAAAGCTTCGATCTTATCAGCATTATCCGCACTTCCGGCATAGGTGGAGAGTCCGAAAAAGCAGCCAACTATGCAGATATGGATTCATGGGGTGCGGAAGTACTCATTGGCGGAAATATCATTAAAAAGAAGGACTGGGGATGGCGCACCAACTTCACCTTCGGTTATAATCAAAGCGAAATTACAAGGGCCTCCAACCGTCCCAGGATATTTGACCTGGTAGTGCCGGAAGGTGGTAACCTGAAGGGGTATCCGGTACGCAGCCTGTTCTCGATTCAATACCAGGGGCTGGACCTCGTAAATGGCATGCCGCTGTTTACGGACGAAACAGGTAAAACTGCCGGTGGTGTGTATCTGCAGGACCAGAACATCAGTTACCTGAAACACGAAGGACAGATAGACCCAACTATTACGGGCGGGTTCTCCAACACCTTTAACTATAAAGACTTCTCCGTGAATTTCTTCCTGACCTACCAGTGGGGAAATAAAATAAGATTATACCCGGCATTTAAAACCAGCTATTCCGACCTGGATGCGCTACCCAGAGAGTTCAATAATCGCTGGAGAATACCGGGTGATCAGGCGTTTACAAATGTACCTTCTTTATTGGGTGCTATGGAACAGTCGAGGCTGGGTGGTATTTATCCTTATAACAACTATAACTATTCTACAGAAAGAGTGGTGAAGGGTGATTTCATCAGGCTGAAAACAGTATCGCTGAGCTACCGGGTGCCGCCTAAATTCCTGAACCGGATAAAGATGAACAGCGCCAGTATCACCGCAGCCACTACCAATCCATGGCTTATTTACTCGGATAAGCGGTTGTACGGCCAGGACCCTGAATTTTTTAACGCGGGTGGCGTGGCACTGCCTATCCAGAAACAATATACACTCTCGCTGAAAGTTGGTATTTAATCTGTTTGACTATGAAGAAATTATCGATATATATATTGACCGGCCTTGCTCTTGTGGCAGGTAGTTGTAAAAAGTTCCTGGAGCAGCAGCCAGATAACCGGGCCTCGCTTAACACACCGGAGCAGGTATCGCAATTGCTGGGTACAGCCTATCCGCAGGCTAACTATATGGCATTTTACGAATCGGCTAGCGATAACGCGTTTGATAAAGGTCCGGGGTTTCTGGTGGAAAATTTTAACGTGGACGCCTATTTATATAATGTGGTGCGCGACGACCAGGAAGATACACCTGAATTTTATTGGAACGCCTGCTATGCAGCAATAGCCGTGGCCAACCAGGCACTGGAGGCCTGTGAAAAGGCGGCTAATCCGGAAGCCTATACTGCGCAGAAAGGAGAGGCTTTGCTGGCCAGGGCTTATGCGCACTTTATGCTCGTAAATACCTTCTGTGAAACTTACGACCCTTCCACCGCAGCTACTGATCCGGGTATACCTTATGTAACAGTTCCGGAAAAGGTAGTCATAAAACAATACGAACGTAAAACCGTAGCGTATGTATATGAAATGATCGAAAAGGATGTGCTGACTGGTATTCCGCTGATCAACGATAATGCATATGCTGTACCGCGTTATCACTTTTCAAAAAATGCTGCTTATGCTTTTGCTTCCCGCTTATACCTCTTTTTGCAAAAATGGGATCAGGCGGCCAGTTATGCCAGCATGGTGTTTTCTACCGGAAACATTGCCAATGTGTTAAGACCCTGGAACAGTACTTATCTTACTTATACCTATAACGAGTTATGGGCAACGTACGCAAAAGCTACTGAACCTGCTAACCTGCTGCTGGTACAAACAGCGTCGTACTGGGGCCGTTATTACTTTAATGTGAGGTATGCGATGACCAATAATATAAGGGATGATATTTTTGCGAGCAACGTTACTGGTGGGGTCTGGTCTTTCACCAACCATATTTATACCTCCGGCACTAATAACTACATGATCCCGAAGATAAATGAACATTTCATCCGCACTTCGGTAAATGCTACCATTGGTAATGGGTTTGTGGTGGTGCCGCTGTTTACTACAGAAGAAGTGTTGTTCAACCGCGCGGAGGCCAATACTTATCTCAATAAAACAGATGCGGCTATTGCAGATTTGAATGTATATGCCTCTACCCGTATCAATAATTATAATGCGACAACGCATGTGATTACCGCGCAGCGGCTGCGGAATTTTTACCAGACCAATAACCTGCAGTTGGCATTAATCAGTTGCATACTTGATTTTAAACGGGCAGAGTGGGTGCAGGAAGGTAACCGCTGGTTTGATATACTCCGGTACCGTATACCGGTTACACACACCACCTTCGAAGGTAATGTGGAAATACTGGAGTCGGACGATAAACGCCGCCTGTTCCAGATACCACAATCGGCCACCATTTCAGGTGTTGAACAAAATCCCCGTTAATCCTTTATAAAGTTATTACGCATGAATATGAAACATCTCGTTATACTTTGCTTCCTTTTCTGCAGCGTGCTTGCCGCCTGTAAAGAAGATGCGCTTACCGATGCCGATGCAGACATCCCGGGCCTGGGCAGGGACACCTGGCCCGAAGGTCCGCTTGATGTATGGATCAAAGACAGTCTCACTAAGAATTACAACGTAGCCGTTAAGTATAAATGGGACCAGGGCGAACTGGATTTCGGTAAAAACCTGGTGCCGCCCGATGAGTCTAAGATCATACCGGTGCTGAGTACTATCCGTAGTGTTTGGATCGATAACTATGTGGCCGAAGCGGGTGTGAACTTTATGAAGCGCTACATCCCCAAGTATTTTGTGATGGTGGGCAGCCCCAGTTTTAATACCGATGGTACTATTACATTGGGAACAGCCGAAGGCGGACGCCGCATCGTATTATATGTGCTTAACTACTTCCGTGTAAAAGGAATGCCGGGATATATGCCCAGCGATTCGTTTAACGTAAAAGAAATGTTTCACACCATACAGCACGAGTTTGGGCATATCCTGCACCAGAACATATTGTATACGCCCGACTTTAAACGTATATCTGTAGGTATGTACACCTCCAACTGGAATAACGTAAGCGATGCGCAGGCTAATTCGGACGGCTTTATCACCGCTTATGCAATGAGTGCTGCCGATGAGGATTTTGTGGAAATGATATCTATGATGCTGGTAGAAGGCAGGGGAGGGTTTAACGCCATGCTGGCCGGTATTACCCAAAATGGCCCGGCAGGCACTACGCCCGATCAGGCCAGGGCAAAGCTTAGGGCAAAGGAAGCTATCGTGGTAAGTTATTTTAAAACCGTGTGGAACATCGACTTCTACAGTTTACAGGCGCGCACCAGGGCTTCTGTAGAAGCCCTGATCAAGTAACCGTTAAAATTGGAAAGGATGAAACGAATTCTATTATATACGATGATGGCTCTTGTAACACTCGCTGCCTGTAATAAGGAGAGTAACGATGTGTTTGACAAAACGCCCAACGAACGTATGCAGGAAAAACTGGCCGCTTACCAGACTGCCCTGCAGGGCGCCCAGTATGGCTGGAATGCAGAACTCACCACGGAATCTGGCGCTATCTACAATTTTCACTTCAGCTTTAATGACGCCGCCCGCGTAAAAACGTTTGCGGACATCGATACCGGTACGGCTTCTGTAGAAAAGGAAAGCAGTTACCGCCTCAAAGCGCTGCAACAACCTGCACTGCTGTTTGATACGTACACCTACCTGCACATACTGGCCGATCCGGATGGCAGTGTAAATGGCGGTGATAATGGAATAGGCCTGGCCACAGACTTTGAATTTTCGCTGGATACGCTGGCTGCTGATAGTATTAAACTTACCGGCAGGCAGCATGGTACAAAAATGACTTTAAAACGCTCTACGCAGGCCGATTACCAGGCCTGGACCGGCGGTACCTGGCGTTCGTCTGTACTGTTCCAGGCTACGGGCGCCTATATACAGAACTACTTTAAAAGACTTACGATTGGCGCGAAGCAATACGAAATGCGTATTAATCCTACTGCCAGGACAGTAACATTTATCTGGATAGATGGCGTAACGACTAAAACACATACCACTTCGTATTACTTTACTTCTACGGGAGTGGAGTTTACCAATCCGTTGGTGGACGGGACCACCACGATTAACTACCTGGCAAACCTTAGCTGGAACAGTGGTTTGGTTAGTTTCCAGCTGAATGTGAATGGAGCAACAGCAGCCAGCATTGGCGGAGCCATTGCACCGATCAGTAATGATGTTAACGCCCCGCAACGCTGGTGGCAAACAATGGTAATCAGCGATGGTTACTGGGTTTCATTAAACGGTTTTCATGTAAATGGTGTGGACGATGCGTATAAAGTCAGATCAATTCCTAACTTTTATTTCCTGGCTTTTTTCCCGCGTTTCGGTACCGATCAGGGCATAACATATGATCTGGCTGGTTACGTAATGCTTGAAAATGGAGGTTTGGCGCTCAACTTCGGCTCCGCGTTCAGTCCACCAGTTTTTGCCAATGGCAGGGTGAGGTTTAATTATATAGGCGACCTCGGCGATTTACCGGCTGATATCAATCCCTACGTGGGCACAACTTTGCAGTTCATGGACACTGCTGGCTTTTACCTGGTGCAAACCAGCGCTACCTCGTATGATATGGTAAGTGCCAGGGATGCAAAAGCCTGGATTACCTGGGTTCAATAGCTTTTACTAAACACTAACATTTTAAATAACCTAAACCGAGTTTTATGAAAAGGATTTCACTCAGGATTTTATACATCCCCTTTATGTTAATGGCCATTACTGCATTTTTGGCTTCTTGTGGAAAAGAAGGTAGTGCTGGTGCAGATGGTCCTGCCGGCCCTGCTGGTCCCGCTGGTCCTGCCGGCCCCGCCGGTCCTGCGGGCCCTGCTGGTTCCGCTAACGTAATATATTCCACCTGGCTGGATGTTACGTTCCTGTATGATATTGAAAATCCCGGTACGCCACAGGCTGATACCTTCGGCATGTATGCCACTATCCCGGCTCCTAAAATCACCAATGAGATACTGAACGCCGGGGAGTTACGTACGTACATCAACCTGGGTACACCCGCTAACCTCGCTGTAGAAGCGCTCCCATATTTCGACCCTTATTCAGGTATTTCGATTACCGCTACTTATGTGCTGGGCGGCATACAACTGTATGCCAACATCAACGCCAGCACCGCTACGGTAACCGGTGGTAAAACCTTACAATACCGGTACGTTATTATTCCGGGAGGCGCGGCAGCCAGAAAGGCACCCATCGACTGGAAGGATTATAGTGCTGTTCAGAAATACTTAGGCATCACCGACTAGCTAGTATAAATGTTTGACAAATGAGGGCCGGCGCAACGTTCTGTTGTACCGGCCTTTTTTATATTGATCATGATATGATAATCTTTTAGATTATTATATTTTTCCATATTAATAATTATCTTCGCCGCAGAACTTACACCTCCCTCTAACTGATTCACTGTTCATTGTGGCATTCCAGTCGCGGTTAAAGACCGTGCAGCAGTATTTTTTTTGACAACATATCTTTATGAAAAGAAGTATTCTCTCTTTTTTTGCACTGCTCTTATGTATGTACGCAGTTGCCCAGGATTCTGCCAAACGCCGGTTTAACGGTCCGGCCATGTCATTGTTCGCCGATTCGGGTAAATTATCTACCGGCGATTACATGCTCCATCTCGAAGAGGTTTACCAACTGGTAGACCGTGTACAGGCAGCAAGTGAACTGCGTTTCGAGATCATCAACATCAAAAGAGAAATAGATGAAAACGATACGGCCTTAAAAACTGTAAGCGAAAGCCTGAACGTGTACGCCAGTACCCTTAACATCCGCAACCTGCAAACTTACCGGATATTGTTGCACAGTATAACAGCCGACCTCGACCGCCACCAGGGAGAGATTGATACGGCTTCTGTAAGGATGGAACGGTTGAAAAAGGAGATGCTTTCGCTTCGTAAAGATACGCTGCTGCGCCAGCTGATGCGCGATTCTGCCTTACGTGCTACATTTAGTCCACAGCTTAAAGATCTGCGGAAGAAACTGAGGTTTACCGACAGTACTTTGCATAACAGTATTACTTATGTGAACCAGCTGAAGCTGCATGCCTCTTTCTGCGCCATCACAGCCTCGGAACTCACCAATAAAGTGAACGGGCAACTGACCCGCCTTAGCGTTCGTGCTTTTGGTAAAGAGTACGGTTATTTATGGGAGATAGATGCGGATACCTCGTCTCCCGCGCTGGAAAAGCAGTTGCGTAAGTCGTACAAGGGCGAGAAACGTGCGCTGGATTACTACCTCGCCGACGCCGGTATGAACCGCCTGCTGCTTATCCTGTTCGCCGTAGCATTTTTCTGGTGGCTGCGTCGCAACCTCCGCCGCATGAAACGCATGAACGCAATGGATGAACTGGACAACCACGGCATTGTATATATCATTAAACAACCACTGGCCAGCACCTTTGCATTCATGTTATGTATGGCGCCGTTGTTCGATCTGGATGCACCGGCAGGTTATGTAGGTTTCATCCAGTTTTTGCTGCTCATTGCCCTAACCTTCCTCTTCCGTAAGCAGTGGCCACGTACACTTTTTTACTACTGGCTTGGCGTTGTGGGCTTGTTTATCCTGTACTCATTCTCGGGCCTGGCTGCCGTCCCTTCTTTTGGACAGCGCATCTGGATAATCATACTCAACCTTTTATCGGTGGGACTGTGGCTGTTGTTTTATTTCAGGGTTACAGAGCAGGTGCCGTTAAAAAGGTTTGTGAAGATGGTACTCATCATCAATATTATATTAAACCTGCTGGCAGTCACCTGTAACCTGTTCGGCAGACTTACCCTGTCGCAGATATTCAGTACGGCCGCGATATTTACCTTTACGCAGGCCATTGCACTTTCCGCCTGTTACCGCATATTTACCGAATCGCTTTTGTTGCAGGTAACATGCAGTCGCCTCGAAAAAGACATCCGTAACCCGTTCGATGCCAAAGAGGTAATTGAAGGGTTCAGAAAGATGGTATTAATGATGGCGGTGTTTATATGGCTGATCGTATTTACTACCAACCTCAGTATTTATAATTCAATATACAATGGTCTGTCCAAACTGCTGGCTACTCAGCGTACCATTGGCAGTATTTCATTTTCGCTCGGAAGTGTGGTGTTGTTCTTCATCATTATTTGGGTAGCGCATATGCTGCAACGTTACATTAGTTACTTTTTCGGGGATGTTAATGATGAAGAGGAAGGAGTGAAAGGTTCGCGTTCGAAACTGGTGATCACCCGCCTGATCGTACTGGCAGGCGGTTACCTATTAGCCGTGGCCGCATCCGGACTGCCTGTAGACAAAATCACCATCGTACTTGGTGCATTAGGTGTTGGTATTGGTATGGGCCTTCAGAATATCGTAAACAACTTCGTTTCCGGCATCATCCTCATATTCGATCGTCCCCTGCAAATCGGTGATGCTATTGAAGTAGGCGATACGGCGGGCCGTGTGAAAGAAATTGGTTTACGTTCCAGTACCATATATACAGAAGATGGGGCAGAAGTAATTATCCCGAACGGTGATATCCTTTCGCAACAGATCACCAACTGGACACTCAGTAACAACAACAGGCGTGTAGAACTTGACCTTTCAGTAGCCACCGACATGCAGAAAGATGAATTATCGGCCCTGCTTAAAACGACCATTCTTTCCTCCGAACAGGTACTGCGCAAACGGGAGCCGCTGGTATTAATAGAATCGGTTACAGAAGGAGAATACGGGCTGAAGATCTACTTCTGGTGTACAGATGTGCAGAAGTCGGATTGGATACGGAGTGAGGTGAGGTATTTGGTGTATACGGTGTTGAGGGAGAAGAATGTAGTGGTGAAATAATTGTGACGATCCTCCCCCGCAGCAGAACGGCTTTTTTACACCACATTTTTATCTTTAGAACAACTAACTTGGCTATAAAAAGAACATGCTGCAACTGGTACGCACGGACTCTTCGAACCAGGACTTTCGGGACCTGGTACAACTGCTGGACGCCTATCTTTCGGTGAAGAATGGCGACCAGGACGCCTTTTTTTCTTCTTATAACAAAATTGACCAGATCAAAAATGTAGTGGTGGCATATGAAGATGAGAGGGCAGTTGCCTGTGGCGCTTTTAAAGCCTGCGAGGGCATGGCGGAGATAAAGCGGATGTACGTTCGCGAAGACTGTCGTGGTCGTGGACTGGCAGGGCAGGTGCTGAAGGAGCTGGAACTGTGGGCTGCACACTCGGGCTATTCGTTTTGTATACTCGAAACTGCGAAGTTTATGCCCGATGCGGTAGGCCTTTACCGCAAACATCAGTATGAAATAATTCCTAATTACGGGCAGTACATAGGTGTGGAGGATAGTGTGTGTATGAAAAAAGCCGTACGTCCATAAACCAGGTTATGGAATGATGCCCAGGCGTTTTTATACCTGCAGGGAGCAGCTCAAAGGTTAATAGTAAAGCGTCAAAACTAAACCGGGCACCTATACATTCATCACAACGTAATAAACAGAGATTTCCGCCGCATGGGGATGATGTTCTTCGTGCGGTGGCCTTTCCCTTCTGTATCTTCCAGCAGCAGTACGTCCCCGCCCTTAAAACGTCTTATCTCCCCTAAAGAAGTTTCAATTTCAATCTCCCCGTCGATCAGTACCAGGTACTGGCGTTGTGGTGCATTGTGAAAGTCGTAGTCGTACGAAGGTTCTACTTCGCGGAAGATGATCGACTTTACGGGTAAGCCACTCGACAACCAGCCGATTTCGCCGGCTTCGTTCATCGGTACGGTCACATCCTCAAAGTGGCTGTCGCCGTTCGCATCGCTGTAAATGCCTGTTACGGGATATAATTGTGTGTTCATTTGAATACAAGTTGGTTTGCGAGATTAATTTCGTCCTGCGAAATGGTATGGCCCATGTTATCGTATATCCGATCGGTAACGTCGGCATTCATGTTTTTAAGAATGTTAACGGTGGCGTGTACCCTTTCCACTGGCACATGTGGGTCTGGATTACTGGTGCCGATGAATACCGGGGTTTGGCCGAAATCGCCTTTATAGTTGTCGGGGTAAATTTTGTCGCCGATCAGTCCGCCGGTGAAGGCCACCGCACCGCCGTACTTCGCCGCGTTGCGGGTAACGAACTCCATCGTAAGGCAAGCCCCTTGGGAAAAGCCGAGGAAGTAAATGTTCTCTTTCATGATGCCCGCAGCTTCCACTTCCTTCACCACATCGGTCAGTACTTCCAGTGCTGAGCTTAAGAAAGGCTCATTCTGGGCAGGCGGCGCCATAAACGAGTAAGGGTACCAGGTATTGTTGGTCGCCTGTGGCGCCAGCAGCGCATATCCATCAACGTTCAGGTAATTGGCGATCGATAATATATCTTCTGCCGATCCGCCTCGTCCGTGAATCATGATCAATGCCTTTTTCGCTTCGTTAATGTCCGTTCCTGCGGTAACTATTTTCTTGCTGTGCATACCTTTTGTTTTTACAGATACGAATTTCAGCTATTCTATTGATAGTAAGTACAATAGGGATAATCTGTGTAACAGAAACGGAGATTTGTCCATCCGGGGAGGTAGCATTTTGTGAGAAGCGATCAGTTTTGGCTGTTTTTTAGGGTGTGACCACTTCGGGCCTGCATCTCTTGCTGTTTAAATAGTCTGCGGATAGGTCACGTCCTGAAATAGGTTTACACTGGTTATTAAATACTCCTGATTCGGGTTTACATGACGGCTGCTTGGTCCTGTTTTCGGTTTGCCAGCCTGTTACGCTTTGTTTTCCATTTCAGGCTTAGTTTTCCGGTAGCCTTGCTGTAGATCTTGTCCAATATTATCAGTTTAAGGGGTGGATGTGATGCGTTCCTAAAGTATGGATAGAGTAAGGAGAGTGTATGGTGAAGCGGAGGGTAAGCGGACGGTGAGCGGACGGTGAGACATGTTTTTGGGTGCGTGGGTGTAATTGCGACACTGATCCGAAGACCAGCGTCCCATGTTACGGCTTATATTTTAAAGTAGCGTTGGTCTATTTACCTATGAACGAAAGCATGTGGTGCGCGATATCCTTAAACGAAGCAAGGTCGCTTGGCTTAATTACGTAATCGGCTACCCCTAGTTCAATACTTTTCGCTTTGTAAATGGGGGAACTTGATGTACTCCAGATGATTTTGGGAATACCAAGGTAGCGGCCGTGGTGGTTCAGGGCTTCTACTACCTCTACCCCGGTCAGTTCCGGTATGTTGTAGTCAAGTATAAGAAGGGCAGGCAACTCTCCGTCACTTATCTGCTCCAGGTAGTTCACGAACTTTTTACCATTCGTTATGCATACTATCTGCCAGCTCGGGTCAATTTCGGTGAAGGCGTTTCTTAATAATTCATGGTCGTCGGAATCATCTTCCGCCAACAGGATCAGCCGGTTTGAGTGGCCTAAAAATTGCATGTAATGGTAGAGTTTAAATCAAAATTACGCATAAAAAAGAATTACTGATATATAACTCGTAAAACCAATGTACTTAAGCCAATTAAAATAGTGTTTGAAGTTGTACCATAATCCATCTTCATACTGATTGTTAGACTTATATCGTAACGTCCTCGTATTCTAATACCTCTATCATGACAAGCCGAAAGAAAAATCCCGGTAAAAATACTGTGCCCGGAGAAGTTGTGGAAATAATTCCACGAAAATCCACAATGTCTGCCCGGAAAGCAATTAAGCCCGAGCCCGAAACGCTGTCCGACGATCTGGACCTCCGTAACTTATTACAGGTATTGGCGGAGGTAAAGAATGGTAACTTCAGCGCACGTATGCCGATGGATAACCTTGGCATCAGCGGCAAAATATGTGATACCCTCAATGATATTATAGCCCTCAACGAAACCCTGGTAGAGGAGTTGAACCTGGCCCGTAATACAATCGGCATCCAGGGTAAACTTAATCACCGTGTTACCCTGCCCCGTACTGCCCGTGGCTCATGGAACACGGCGGTAAGTTCTATCAACACCCTCATTTCCGACTTGGTACACCCCACTATCGAAATCGCTCACGTAATCAGCTCGGTGGCCAAAGGCAACCTCTCGCAGGAAATGACCCTTCAGATAGAAGGTCACGTGCTGCAGGGGGAATTTGCGCGTATTGCCACGGAGGTAAACGGGATGGTGAAACAGCTGAACCTGTTTAGCCGTGAGGTAACACGTGTGGCGCGTGAGGTAGGTTCGGAAGGTAAACTGGGAGGACAGGCAAAGGTAAAAGATGTAGCAGGTGTGTGGAAGGACCTTACCGATTCGGTAAACCAGATGGCGGGTAACCTTACCGCGCAGGTGCGTAACATCGCGGATGTAACCACGGCGGTGGCTAAAGGCGACCTTTCCAAAAAGATCACGGTGGATGTACAGGGTGAGATCCTGGAGCTGAAAGATACGATCAATACGATGGTGGACCAGCTGAACTCCTTCTCCTCCGAAGTAACGCGTGTGGCCCGTGAGGTGGGTACGGATGGTAAACTGGGCGGTCAGGCTGAAGTAAAAGGGGTAGCCGGTACCTGGAAAGATTTGACGGACTCTGTAAACCAGATGGCCTCGAACCTTACCGGCCAGGTACGTAACATTGCCGAGGTAACTACCGCGGTAGCACGTGGCGACCTGTCGCGCAAGATTACGGTGGACGTAAAAGGAGAGATCCTTGAGCTGAAGAATACGATCAATACGATGGTGGACCAGCTGAACTCTTTCTCTTCCGAAGTTACGCGTGTGGCGCGTGAGGTAGGATCGGAAGGTAAGCTGGGCGGACAGGCTACGGTAAAAGGCGTAGGTGGTGTGTGGAAAGACCTTACCGATTCGGTAAACCAGATGGGTGGTAACCTTACCGCCCAGGTACGTAACATTGCGGATGTAACTACGGCCGTGGCCAGCGGCGACTTATCACGCAAGATTACGGTGGACGTTAAAGGAGAGATCCTGGAGCTGAAGAACACGATCAATACGATGGTGGACCAGCTGAACTCCTTCGCATCGGAAGTAACACGTGTGGCACTGGAAGTAGGTACGGAAGGTAAACTGGGCGGCCAGGCGAAAGTGCAGGGTGTGGGTGGTACCTGGAAGGATTTGACAGAATCGGTAAACCAGATGGCGTCGAACCTTACCAACCAGGTGCGTAACATCGCCGAAGTAACAACGGCGGTGGCGCTGGGTGACCTTTCTAAAAAGATTACGGTGGATGTGGCAGGAGAGATCCTGGAGCTGAAGAAGACGATCAATACGATGGTGGACCAGCTAAACTCCTTCGCATCGGAAGTAACGCGTGTGGCACTGGAAGTAGGTACGGAAGGTAAACTGGGCGGCCAGGCGAAAGTGCAGGGCGTGGGCGGTACCTGGAAGGATTTGACAGAATCGGTGAACCAGATGGGATCGAATCTTACCAACCAGGTACGTAACATCGCCGAAGTAACCACCGCGGTGGCGAAAGGTGACCTGTCGCGTAAGATTACGGTGGATGCGAAAGGTGAGATCCTGGAATTAAAGAGTACGATCAATACGATGGTGGATCAGTTGAACTCATTCGGTTCCGAAGTATTCCGTGTGGCACGTGAAGTAGGTTCCGAAGGTAAACTGGGTGGACAGGCAGACGTACCAGGTGTGGAAGGACTCTGGAAAGATTTGACGGACTCTGTAAACATCATGGCCTCTAACCTTACCTCACAGGTACGTAACATCGCCGAAGTAACAACGGCGGTGGCTAACGGTGACCTGAGCCGTAAGATTGAGGTGGACGTAAAAGGAGAAATATTAGAGCTGAAGAATACGATTAACACGATGGTGGAACAGTTGCGCGCATTTGCTTCGGAAGTAACGCGCGTGGCCCGTGAGGTAGGTACAGAAGGTAAACTGGGTGGGCAGGCACACGTGCCGGGCGTAGGTGGTACCTGGAAAGACTTGACCGACTCTGTAAACCAGATGGCCGGTAACCTTACTGACCAGGTGCGTAACATTGCCGATGTGGCCATTGCGGTGGCGAATGGTGACATGAGCCGTAAGATTACGGTGGACGTACGTGGAGAAATATTACAGCTGAAAGAAACGCTGAACACGATGGTGGACCAGCTGCGCGCCTTCGCATCGGAAGTAACGCGTGTGGCCCGTGAGGTGGGTACCGATGGTAAACTGGGCGGCCAGGCTTTCGTACCGGGTGTTGCAGGTACCTGGAAGGATTTGACGGATTCTGTAAACCAGATGACCGGTAACCTTACCAGCCAGGTGCGTAACATTGCCGAAGTAACCAAGGCGGTGGCATCGGGTGACCTTTCCAAGAAAGTAACGATCGACGTAAAAGGTGAGATCCTCGATCTGAAAAATACGATCAACACAATGGTGGACCAGCTGAACTCCTTCGCCTTCGAAGTAACGCGTGTGGCGCGTGAAGTAGGTACGGAAGGTAAGCTGGGCGGTCAGGCCGAAGTGCAGGGCGTGGGTGGTACCTGGAAAGATCTGACGGACTCGGTGAACATGATGGCCTCCAACCTTACCAACCAGGTGCGTGGTATCGCGAAGGTGGTAACGGCGGTGGCTACCGGTAACCTGAAACAAAAACTCTCCATTGTATCACGTGGTGAGGTGGCGCAGCTTACAGAAACGATCAATGAAATGATCGATACGCTGGCACTGTTTGCCGACCAGGTAACAACGGTGGCGCGTGAAGTAGGTGTGGATGGGCGACTGGGTGGACAGGCGAGTGTGCCGGGTGCATCTGGTATCTGGAAAAACCTGACGGAGAACGTAAACCAGCTGGCAGAGAACCTGACCACGCAGGTACGTGCGATTTCCGCGGTGGCCTCAGCGGTAACTAAAGGAGATCTTACCCAAATGATACGGGTGGAAGCGAAAGGTGAGGTGGAAGAGCTGAAAGATACCATTAACCAGATGATCGCCAACCTGAAACAAACAACCCTGCGTAACCAGGAACAGGACTGGCTGAAATCGAACCTTGCTACGTTTACACAAATGCTGCAGGGCCAGAAGGATTTGAACACGGTAACCCGCCGTATCCTCTCCGAGCTGGCGCAGGTGGTAAACGCGCAGAAAGGTATGTTCTATATCCTCGAACAGGAAGAAGAACTGAGAAACCCCAAACTGAAACTATTTGCTGCATATGCCTTCGGCGACGAAATGCAAAGCTCCCGCGAGTTCTCGCTGGGTGAAGGACTGGTTGGGCAGTGTGCTGTGGAGAAAGAACGTATCCTCATCACCAATGTACCCGGCGATTATATTAAAATAGGTTCAGGTTTAGGACAGGCGCCGCCGGTAAACCTGATCGTACTGCCGGTATTATTTGAAACAGAAATTAAGGCGGTAATCGAACTGGCTTCCTTCGACTCGTTCTCTGAAACGCATCTGGACTTCCTTAGCCAGCTGACGGAAAGTATCGGTATCGTACTGAACACGATCGAGGCCAACTCCCGTACAGAAGATCTGCTGGAACAATCACAGTCGCTGGCCGATGAGTTGAGAAGAACGAACGAAGAGCTGCAGGATAAAGCGCACCTGCTGGTGAAACAAAAGGACGAAGTGGAAGAGAAAAACAAAGAGGTGGAAGAAGCACGTAAATCGCTGGAAGAAAAGGCCGAACAGCTGCAGCTTACCTCCAAGTACAAATCTGAGTTCCTTGCAAATATGTCGCATGAGTTGCGTACACCGCTTAACTCGCTGCTCATCCTCGCACAGCAATTGTACGAAAACCACGATGGTAACCTTAATGAGAAACAGGTACGTTACGCCAAAACGATCCACAGCTGCGGTGACGACCTTATCCAACTGATCAACGACATCCTCGACCTGTCGAAGATCGAAAGCGGTTACATTTCTACCGACTTCATTAAAGTAAGGTTCAACGAAGTAATCGGCTTCGTGGAAACCACCTTCAAACATATCTCTGAAAGTAAAAACCTGCGTTTTGGTATTGAGGTAGAAGATAAGCTCCCGCAAACACTCGAAACAGACGTGCAGCGATTGAACCAGATATTAAAGAACCTGCTCTCCAACGCGTTCAAGTTCACCGAAAAAGGCGAGGTGAAACTCCGCATCTATGAAGCACACCGTAACTGGAAAATGGTGAACGACAGTCTTGAAAAAGCAGATCGTGTAGTAGCATTTGAGATCAGGGATACAGGTATTGGTATTTCGAAAGATAAGCAAGGCATCATCTTTGAGGCCTTCCAGCAGGCCGAAGGTTCTACGAGCCGTAAGTATGGTGGTACAGGCCTTGGTTTGTCGATCAGCCGTGGTTTGGCCGATCTGTTAGGAGGATCAATAGAACTGGAAAGTGAAGCGGGTTTTGGCAGTACGTTTACGCTCTTCCTGCCGCTGGCTTACAACCCGGCTGCTATTAAGCGGGAAAAACAAAGCAGCCTTACCGTGTCGGAATATCATTTAAGCGAAGGCAGTTCTGTGCAAACGGTGAAGCTGGCCGAGGCGAAGGAACTGGAAGGCATGAATGAGATCATCAACGAAATTGGCGATGACCGTACCAATGTAATGGATACAGATAAAGTGGTACTGATCGTAGAAGATGATGTGCGTTTTGCGAAGATCATGCAGGAGAAAGCACACGAGATGGGATTGAAAGTGGTGGTAGCTACGGGCTTCGGCGACGTATTCGATCTTACCAATAAATTTCAGCCCATTGCCGTAACGCTCGATGTAAAACTACCCGATGCGAGCGGCTGGAGAATTCTTGATCTGTTTAAAAATGATGTAAACCTTCGTCATATTCCTATCCACCTGATATCTGGTGAGGAAAACCGCTTACTGGCTATGCACCGCGGTGCCCGTAGCTTCAACCTTAAACCGTTGAAAACGGAAGACCTGGCAATATTGTTCAAGAGCATCATCGAACAAAGTCAGCGTAAGAAAAAGCGGGTGCTGGTTATTGAAGATAACGAACCCGATGCTTCGCAGATAGCACGTATTCTCGATAATGGAGAGTTAATACAGCTGGAGTTTGTGGATAATGGAAAAGCAGCATTGGACAGTTTGAGCCAGGGCGCGTTCGACTGTATTATTGCAGATTATATGTTGCCCGATGTGGAAGGTGCCGATCTGTTTTCGAACATCCAGTCGCTGAACAGGTATAATTCTACGCCGGTTATTGTATATTCGGCAAAGGATTTCTCTACCAAGGAAAAAGCGAAGCTGAAGCAATATGCCAATAAGATACTTTTGAAAGACGTAAATTCACTTGATCTGTTGTTGGAAGAAACGGTACAGCAACTCCATATTCATCATGAAAGCCTGTTGCCCGAGAAGAAAAAGCTGATAGAAGATCTCCGTTCACAAAGGGATGTATTAAGCCATAAAAGTGTGCTGGTGGTGGATGATGATGTACGTAACCTCTTCGCCCTTACCACGGCCTTTGAACGCTACCATATCAATACCATCACCGCGGAAAGCGGCCAGGAAGCAATGAATATTTTAAGCGAGAATAATGAGATCGATATCGTGTTAATGGATATTATGATGCCGGAAATGGATGGCTACGAAACCATGCAGAAGATTCGCCGCGAACATAAAAACAGCGCATTGCCCATTATTGCCGTAACCGCGAAAGCGATGAAAGGTGACCGGGAAAAATGCCTGGAAGCCGGCGCCTCCGACTACATTACGAAGCCGTTAAAAATAGATCAGTTATTATCGCTGATGAGAGTTTGGTTGTACAGATAGCATAAATTGGCAAATGGATCAATAAAAAACAATCAGTTTGCAGGCAAAAGACGCAATAAAAATTCTGGTAGTGGACGACAGGCAGGACAACCTGATGTCGATAGAATCCATATTGGAAAAAGAGAACTACAGGATCATAAAAGCGAATTCGGGCAGGGCCGCGTTAAAGGTCCTGTTGCGTGAATATGATTTTTCTCTTATCCTGATGGATGTCCAGATGCCGGACATGAACGGTTTCGAAACCGCGGAACTCATTTATCAGCGCGATAAACTGAAGAACATTCCTATTATCTTCATCACCGCTCATAACGAGGATGAAGCGATATTTAAAGGGTATAAAGTAGGGGCGGTAGATTTTATTTACAAGCCCATCAACCCGGAGTTATTACGGGTAAAGGTGGGCCTGTTTGTTGAACTCTACCGTAAAACCCACTCTCTCATAGAACAGGAAAAGAACCTGCTCCATACCAACGCATCTTTACAACGCGAAATTGAAGAAAGAGAAGCTTCAGAACAAAAGGTGCGTGAACTCAATAGTCAGCTTACACAAAGCAATGCGTACCTCAAAGCGGTGAACGAAGAGCTGGACCGCTTCGCCTTTGTAGCTTCCCACGACCTGCAGGAGCCACTGCGTAAGATCCGCGTGTTTAGTGATATGCTGCTCCAGAAACGCGCCGATCCGGAGGAAGTACACCGCCACGTACAAAAAATTACGAATGCCGCGGCCCGTATGCAGCAGCTGGTAAACGACCTGCTTCGCTTCTCACGGCACTCCGTACAGGGCGGTGATTTTGTGCAGGTAGATTTAAACGAGGTGGTAAAAGATGCGATGAGCGAACTGGAAATGCAGATACAGCAAACTGGTGCGGTGGTACAAATAGACAGATTACCGGTGCTGCTGGCCATCCCTACCCTGATGCAGCAGGTTTTTTACAACCTGTTAAGCAACGCACTTAAGTTCCGTAAAAAAGATATAGCGCCTGATATATCTGTTCGTTGTGAACAGGTAGATGCGCCAGATGCGCAGGCGAACGGCAACACGTTATTCTATAATATTTATGTAAAGGATAATGGTATTGGTTTCGATCATCAATACCTGGAGGATATTTTCATGGTGTTTAAACGGCTGCATAGTTACCACGAAATAGAGGGTTCAGGTATTGGGCTGTCTATTTGTAAAAAGATCATGGAACAACACCACGGCTTTATTACCGCCACCAGTGAAGTAAATAAGGGCGCTACATTTGTGATCGGTATTCCGGGCAAAATAGCGAAGCCCGATGTTATACCCGCTTAGGACCCTGCGATAAGCGACACCAGTTCCTGCATGGTAAGATTGGCGCTTTGATCGGTACCTTCCAGCAGCTGGTCGGCCAGGTCACGTTTGTTGTGATGTAATTCAATAATTTTTTCTTCGATCGTATGTTGTGCCACGAGCCGGTACACGGTAACCGGTCTTGTTTGGCCAATACGGTGAGCCCTGTCCGAAGCCTGTTCTTCCACCGCCGGGTTCCACCATGGATCGAGGTGGATCACGTAATCGGCGGCCGTAAGGTTCAATCCTAAGCCACCCGCTTTTAAACTGATAAGAAACAAGGGTGCTTTACCGCCCTGGAATGATTTTACCAGTTTCTCCCTTGCCGGGATAGGTGTGGAGCCATCAAGGTAGAGGTAATCGATACCCCAACTGTCCAGCGCTTTACTGATTAAGCTGAGGTGTTTCACAAACTGGCTGAACACCAGCGCACGGTGCCCATTCTCCGTTAGCTCCTCCACGATTTCTTTAAACACCAGCAGTTTCGATGATTCGATATCCGATTCCGTTTCGATGAGTTGTGGATTACAGGCGGCCATACGCAGCCTTGTTATTTCCTGCAAAGCTTTAATATGTTGCTGGCCTGCACTTAACAGGTCGCGTTCCTGGATATGCTGAATAGCCTGCCGGCGAATAGCTTCGTAGAACGAGGCTTCGTCGGTAGACAGCGTCACCAGTTTTACAATTTCTGTTTTCGGCGGCAATTCTTCCAGCACGTCAGATTTAAGACGGCGCAGCATGAAGGGGGCGATCAGTTTCTTTAGATGTTTTTTCGCCATGCTCTCCGGGTTGTTGGCTGCGGGCGTAATAAACTGTTTTCTGAAATTAGGCAGGTCGCCCAACAGTCCGGGGTTAAGGAAGTTGAACAAGTTCCATATTTCACCGAGGTGGTTTTGTATGGGCGTGCCCGTGAGCGCCAGCCGGAAGTTGCCTTTCAGCTGCATCGCAGCTTTGGATGTGCGTGTCTGGTAGTTTTTGATCGTATGCGCTTCGTCCAGCACGATTGTGTTCCAGTTCACTTCGGCGAATATCTTCGCGTCCGACTGTAGTATGCCGTAGGTGGCGATCACTACGTCGAAAGCGCCTGCCTGTTGCAGTTGTTCTTCGCGGAGGCCATTTTGCAATTGTACTACGCGCAGTTCCGGTGCAAAACGCATCAGTTCATTCGCCCAGTTTGGTAGTACCGATGCAGGGCTTATTACCAGCGCCGGCCCATCAGCTGCGCGGTGTAATAAAATGGAGATGGCCTGTACTGTTTTGCCCAAACCCATATCATCGGCAAGGCAGGCACCAGCACCCCAGGCGGCAAGTTGCGCCATCCATCTGAATCCATCTTCCTGGTAAGGGCGTAGGGTTTGTTTAAGTGATGCGGGTACTTCCGGTTTAAGTAGCGCTGCTTTCTCTTTCTTCTTTTTAAACTGCTGCCAGGGCGTATCGGTTTGCGCACTTCCAGCCTGTAAAAGCATATCATCGAGTACATGCGAGGCGAAGTAGGGTACTTTGATTTCGTTGTGATCGGCCACGCCAACACTTAACAGTTCGTTAAGCCTCGCCCGCAAATCGGCGGTGAGCGCAATGAACTCTCCATTTTCCAGTTCTACAAAACGGCTGTTGCGTTTCGGCATTACATCCAGCACCTGCTTCAGGGAAATAACCGTCCGTTCATCTATTTGGAGGTCGCCGTGGCAGGTAAACCAGTGGCCTTTTTCTTTTACCATGAGGCGCAGCTGGGGCAGGCCTGCTTTGCCCTGTAGTTTGTAACGGATGCCTTCGGGCCATTCCACCGTTACTTTATCGGGCATCGACTGTATAATTTCCAGCAGTTGCAGGCAGTCGGCGGGGTCTTCGAATATCAGTGTATCATCTTCCTGTACTTCCTGCACGATAGATTGTTGTATCTGCGCCATCAGTAAAGCCAGGTTGGCCTTCTCCGTTTCTATGTCGCGCGAGGTCTGGCAACGTTCGCCGTTTACGATGCCGATGATGTTGCGTGCGCCCATGCCTGGCCGGCAATAGGTGGGTGTATCGCCCAGTGGTTTTACGAATAGCGAAGCTTTTAGTGCATCGCCCATCGGTTGTAGTTGTATACGGATGCGGCTGTCGCTTTCCAGTTTGCGGATGCTTAGCGCCGTTTCGTCCATATCAGAATGGATCGTAAGATGTGCGCCAATCTTTTTCACCGCTTCCAGTAATTTCTCTTTGCCTTCTGCAGGTATTACGCGTAACTGTTTCAGCATTTGCAGTAACGTGCGTTGCTGCTGGTTCAGGCGGATTACTTTCATCCGGCTGTCCGTTTCTTTCAGTAACACATAGTCGCCATTGGCTTCTACAATGTTAGTGCTGAAAGTATAACCGCGGTTGGTGGTATTGATAATCAGTTCCGCCTCTCCCGATACAACTTCTGCAGGTGTGGCCGGGTCGTGTACGAGGTAGAGGTTAGGGTGATGGATAAGTGCTGTCCATATATTGTCATCGAACACGTAGTGGTCGCCGCCATAATAGTTAAAGTGTGTTTCTTTGAGAATGGTGGCGGCTATGCGCTGGTCCTGCTGAATCATTCCTGGTACAGCGCCTTCTTTCAATTTCTTTAAAGCTACGTTGCGGCCCGGGCTCCAACTGGTGCCCTGCATGGTTTGCAACATGGGTTGTACCTGCAGTTTATCGAAGTCTACGAGGTATACCAGCCTGTTAGCACCCACGGTTTTATCTTTCTTTTGCGGTGCGTCGTTGGCGGCTATTACGGCGTTCAACAGGCGTTCCCATTCCGGCATCTTCTGCATTTGTGTAAACGCCGGCTGGTGAGGAATGGCTGCACTTAGTAATGCAAACTGCTCTTCGTCTTTATCGTCCTCCTGCAGGAAAAGATATTCGTAGGCCAGTAAGCGGTATTCGTTATCGATGCTTTTGTGTAGTAATCTTTTGGCCAGGTGCGCGTGCAGTATCAGTAATTTACTTTTGGGCGAAAAGGCCATTAGTAAAATAAAGGCCAGCAATGCCGGTAAGTCTTTCCCATCAGGCAGCGCGTTCGATTCTATGAGTATCCGCAGCAGGTCGTCGGCCCGGTCTTTTTTACCATTATGATAATGCAGCAGGCAAATAGCCGGTATGTTCGCCGGGGCGAGTTTCTTTTCGTAAAACGCTATAAGTTTGGCCAGTAGCTGGTTTGTTTGCGCTACAGGCAACAGGCTTATGGTATAAGCGTAATAAAAAGCCATGGTGGCCGAGGCAGGCAGCATGTTCTTTTTATCCGTTTTGCGTTGTTGTTTGATGCCCAGTTCAAAAGCCGCGAAAGCTTGTTCGGGCTGGCGCTGGTATAGTTTGGTAACGGCGTGTTCGAAATGAAATGTGGCTGCTACATCGGTAAGCTGGCCTTGCAGCAGTGGTAGTTCTTTATTAGCGGGTTGGGAAGATGCAGCTGTTTTCTGATAAAAATCCTTCAGCGCTTCTATTGGCTCCATTTCCAGCAGGTTTTGCTGTACGGCACGTGCCTGTATCTTTAACAGGCTTTCTTCGGCAAATAGTTTTAAGAAATTCTGATAAGCAGGATAATAAAGTAAATAGGGGAGATAGGGAAGATACTCTTCCAGTTCCAGTTCTATGCGACGTACCGGCAGCGACATCAGCGATAACTCACCCAGGCAATAGGCCATGAGCGTTTGCTGTAGTTCCGCCAGTTTAAAACTGGTATTGTAAAAAGAGGGGCGAACTTTCCGGTTCCATTCTAAAATTTGCTGATAGTCGTGGCGGATGATGTTTTGCGGGAATAACAGGAAGCTAAGTTCCGGCGTTAATGCAAAATTGCCTGCGGTAGTAAAGGCACCCAGCTTTTCCTTTTGCAGCAGTTCCAGTATTTCGTCTACCCGTTTAGGTTCCATTTTGCGCAGCAAATTCACGGCATCCACCACCCGGTAACGCTCCAGCGGGTACAGGTAAATGCTCAGGATATCAGCCACCAGTCTGGTGTCGGCCTCCTGAGAGATGTATTTTTTGCGGTAAAAGGCTTCGTTAAGCATAAGTTGTAAAAATAGGGGATTCCGGGCACTGGCGAAAGGAGTGCATTAACGGGAAGGCATAAAACGCCCGATATGGTTCCTGAAGTTGCAGTGTGCGACGCAACGGCGGCCATATCGGAGTACGGGAGCCGGGTCCATAATTGATGTAAACGTTTACATAAGGGTCTAAATTTTTTTATGCTCGGCCACCTTTAACTGGATGTACTCGGAAGGCGTCATATTGAACTGTTTGGCGAAGTTGCGTGAGAAGTTGCTTTGAGAGCTGAAACCCAGCATGCCAGAGATTTCGTTGATGCGGTACTCTCCCTCGGCCAGCAATTCGGCGGCCTTTTTTAAGCGGGTGATATTGATGAGTTCAATGGGGGAGAGGTCGGATACTGCCTTGATTTTACGGTAGAGCGTTACGCGGCTCATATTCATGGCTTTGGCCAGTTTTTCCACGTCGAGTTCCGCGTCTTCCAGGTTGCGGCAAATGGTTTCGTTGAGGCCTTCGAGGAAGCGTTCGTCGGCCTTGGAGTGCGCCATACTTTTAATATGGGCCAGCGGTGATTGCGCAAAATATTCGCGCACTATATTGCGATTGGCCAGCAAACTCGCCATTTGCGCCTGCAGATGTTCTTTGGAAAAAGGCTTTTCGATATAGGCGTCCGCGCCCAATTCCAGTCCATGAATTTTGGCGGTCAGCGTATTCTGGGCGGTGAGCAGTATCACCGGTATATGAGAAAATTCAAAATTAGATTTGATGAGGGTGCAGAGCTCGAAGCCATCCATGTCGGGCATCATCACATCGCTCACCACCAGTGCCACGGCTTCGCGGGTCAGTGTTTCGAGCGCTTCTTCGCCACTTTCGGCCGTAAGCACATTGTACCTGGGCGCCAGCGTACGCGCCAGGAATTCGAGGATTTCGTCGTTATCATCAACAATCAATACTGTAGGCTGCAGCATAACGTGCGTTTTAATGCGAGGCGGTTTTATACGTTTTAGTTTCTTTTGATTGTTTGTCGTCGGCTTTTAAGGGCAAATTAAGTATAAATATGTTTAGTCCGTCACTGTTGTCATTAAGGTACAATCGTCCCCGGTGCAGTACGGCCAACGATCTTGCTATTGAGAGTCCTATGCCCGAGCCGGTTTGCCGGCTGGTTTCCTTCATGCGGTAGAACGGTTCGAATATTTTGTCTTTCATCTCTGCGGGTATCAGATTTCCGTCGTTCTGCACTTCTATTGTAAAGGTAGCATCTTCCGCCAAAAGCGGCCGTAATATTACAGTAACGGTTTGGGCAGCGTACTTCACCCCATTGTTGAGCAGGTTGCTTAGTATTTTCCGTAAAGCCTCTTCGTCCGCTACTGCTGTAATGGGCATTTCAGGTAATACTAACTGGTATTGCAGTTTCTTTTTGTTGGCAGGGGGTATAAAGTTCTCATACTCCTCCTGCAACAGTTTATCGATCCGCACTTCCGAGAAGTTGAGGCTGAACCCGCGGGCCTCCGTTTGCCTGAAATCCAGGATTTGCGTGATAAGGGCGATGAGGCGGTTGGTATTACGTTCCAGCGTTAATACATCGGGTTTAATGTCCGGTACTTCCTCCACTTTCTCCAGCAGGTTTTCTACCGGACCTTTGATGAGCGTAAGTGGCGTGCGTATTTCGTGGGTAACGTTGGTAAAAAACTCAATCTTGGCCTCGTATATTTCCCTCTCTTTTTTGTCCTGCGTGCGTTTATGATAAAAGCTGATCACGTAATAACAAATAGCCGCCAGCACTGCGAAATATAGCAGGTACGCCCATGTAGTGGCCCAAAACGGCGGCAGTATATGGATGGTGAGTTGTTTTTCGCCCCCGCCCCAATTACCGTTTGTAGATGCTTTTATCCGGAAGGTGTAGGTGCCGGGCGATAAATTGGTGAAATATACTTTACGGTTGGTTTTCAGGAAGGTCCAGTCTTTATCCAACCCATCCATCATGTATTTGTAGGCCGTAATATCGGGCGCATTGTAACTAAGTGCGGCAAAGTCAATACTGAAGCTGGATGCGTCGTGCGCCAGCGTTATATCATCCGTGAGTACGATCGATTTTTTCAGTGTGTTGCTGTCTTTATTGATAGCCAGTTCATTATTATGTACCTGGAAGCCTGTTACATATACCGGTGGTTCAAAGGTGTTGGGGATGAATGCGTCGGGATCGAAGCTGATCATGCCTTTGATACTACCAAAGTACAAATGCCCGTTAGCATCGCGGTAACCGGAGTTGTAATTGAACTGATCGTTAAGCAGTCCGTTTGCCTGGGTGTATACGGCCAGCACTTTGCCGCGGGTATCGAACAACACCAGTCCTTTCGAGGTACTCACCCACAGTCGGTGGTTTTTATCTTCCACTATTTTAAAGAGGAAGTTGCTCGGCAGCCCGTCTTTTACGGTATAGCGGGTAAAATGCTGCCTGTCTGCCCCCATTTTACAGAGGCCGCCGCCCTCGGTGGCAAACCAGATGTTGTGCGCGGCATCTTCGCAAACGGCGTTGGAGGTATTGGAGCTGATGCTCTGTATATCCTCCGGATCGTAGTGGAATTTGCGGGAGCGGCCAGTCACGGGGTCGTATGAGAATACACCGTCCTGGTGAGTGGTGCCCCAGATAACGCCGCTATGGTCTTCGATAAGGCTGGATACCGTATAGTTTGCCGGCCCGTTCACTTTGTCGAAGCCTTTTGCCGCGGCGTCGTAACGCTCCAGCCCGGCACCGGTGCCCAGGTAAATAGTATTGTTCCTCGTTTTGAGCAGCGATACGATAAAGTTGTGCTTTAGGTCTTTAGGGCCTTTACCCGCGTAGTAGTGCCGCAGCAAACGACCCGTTTTACGGTCGATGATGTCGAGTCCGTGTTCATGGGTACCTGCCCACACTTCGTTCCCATTTACCAGCACGCCATGTATATTGCTGTAGGTAATGCT
This sequence comes from uncultured Chitinophaga sp., assembly GCF_902168175.1. Lineage (GTDB taxonomy): Bacteria > Bacteroidota > Bacteroidia > Chitinophagales > Chitinophagaceae > Chitinophaga. Next base: position 37,184 of record NZ_CABHOU010000097.1, read on the forward strand.
GTTTGGTGTTTCTAACGGGGTAAAACGGCTAACTGAGCCGGTAACAGGGTTCAGCCGGTTGAGGCCTGCGTCCTCGGTGCCAATCCACAACTGTCCCTCGCTGTCGGCTTGTATTTCGCGTACGGCGCTGCCACTAATGGCGTTTTGGGAATAATCGGGATAATATTTGCGGAAAGGTGTGTAAGGGCGGGCGTAATAGTTTACGCCGCCGAAGTAAGTACCTACCCAAATGCCTCCTTCATTATCGCGCGAAATGGTGTATACCGCGTTATCAGTAAGCGAATAAGGGTCCAGGAATTTTTTATGCAGATTGATGGATTGGCTTGTAGCGCTGTTTAATATATGTACGCCCGATTCGCTGGCTACCCAAAATTCGTTCTCACCGGTTTGCAGGATGTCATGTGCGTAAACGTTTGTATGATCTGTATTATAGGTAAGCAGGTCTTTGTAGGTACGCGTTGCCACGTCAAATTCTTTCACACCTTCACACGAAGTGCATACCATGATACGCATACCGGCAGCCTTAATACGGTGAATGTAACAATTAACCATTCCTGGCGGGGAGTGGGAAAACATGTCGTAGGGAGTAAATACGCCGGTGGCGGTATCGAACTGGTGAACGTATCCATTATCTGCGGCTGTCCATACTGCACCGTCGCTGGTAATACATACGGCGGTGAGGATTTGACCCTGGGGGTGTCTGAATCGTTTTACGGTTTTAGAAACAGGATTGTAACGGCAGAGCGTGTTTTGTGCCACGAACCAGAGTTGTCCCCTGTTATCGGAGGTCAGGCTCCATACCTCGCGCAGCGTGTCCGACAGGTTAACCGGTTTTTCATTGATTGCATCAAAATAATACAGACCTTTTTGAGAACCGATCCATAGGGTACCTCTGGCGTCTTTATATAAGTTATAGATCTGGTCCAGCCGCTGTTCTCCTCTTTCATCCAGGCGATACAGTTTAAAACGGTAACCGTCGAAGCGGTTCAGCCCCTCCTTGGTGCCAAACCACATAAACCCTTGCTCGTCCTGCACGCTGCTGAACACCGTATTATTGGAAAGCCCGTTTTCTACCTGGTAATGGCGGAAATAATAGGGTTGAGCGTTCACTTTCGCAACGCACAGTAAACAGCATAAAGCAACTTTCAGCCAAAAATGAAACATTTTGAAAAGAATATGAAACGTGGTGAATGGCCTGGTCTTCAAATATGTTTTTTCTTCACAGTACGATTTAAAAGTAGTATTTGTTTACTTAAAAATGTACATGTAAACGTTTACAGAAACTAAATTCTGACATTTTATTAACCACAATAGTTCCCGTTTATGAAAATTTTTACCAGGCGCACAATGGCGGCTGCCGGTTCGTTAGCGGCAAGCCCCAAGCGCAAGATTCCCCTTTTTATTACAGCCCTGCTATTGTTATGTGCCTTATCAGCCTCTTCACAGGAGAAGATAACTGTGAAAGGGATCGTGAAAGATGGTGAGGGTGGTGTAATGCCAGGCGTTACGGTTTTGGAAAAGGGTACCAGGAATGCCACCAATACTGATGGTGACGGTGCGTTTACATTAAATGTAGCCGGCGAAAGTTCAGTACTCGTATTTACATCAATTGGTTCTACTTCCCGCGAAGTGGCGGTGGGCACGCAACGTACGATAAGCGTATCGATGCTGCAACAAAACAGAGATATTAATGAAGTGGTGGTAATTGGTTATGGACAAACTAAAAAAGGAAGTGTGACGGGTTCCGTGGCATCCATATCGTCGGACGATATTTCCAGCGTTAATGGTATTTCTACCGTGAGCGCCGCCCTGGCAGGTAAACTGCCTGGCGTTAGTTTCCGTATGCCTGATGGTCGCCCGGGTGCGAGTGCAAACATACAAATTCGTAACCTCGGCAACCCTTTGTACGTAATCGATGGTATTCAGCAGGACGCGGGTCAGTTCAACAACCTTTCTGCTAACGATATCGAGAACATCACTGTACTGAAAGATGCATCGGCAGCTATTTATGGTTTGCGTGCGGCCAACGGCGTAGTGGTGGTTACAACTAAACGCGGTAAGCTAAATTCGCGCAATACCATCGGCGTAAACGCTTATTGGGGTTGGCAAAACTGGACTACCTTCCCTAAAGTGCTGAATAACTCGTATGACTATATGAGGGCTAAAGCGGAGGCGGAACTGAATGAAAACGGCAGCACTTCCATTACAAAAGAGGAGCTGGAAAAATACAAGCAAGGCACTGAGTATGGTTATAAAAGCTTCGATTGGGCGGATTTCATTATCAAAGGAAATGCACCTGTTGGCTCTATCAACATCAACGCACAAGGTGGCGGCGACAAAATAAACTATTACATGTCGTACAGCAAACTGACCCAGAACTCAGTATTGGGTCGCGAGTTCCGCTTCGATCGTAATAATATCCAGTCGAATGTTACTGCCAGGATCGCGGAAGGTCTGAAAGCCAGTATCAATATTAATGGCCGTATCGAAACACGTCAGAACCCCGGTGTGCCCGATGTAGACGACTACTGGCAGGCAAGGTTCGCGCTTTTGCGTAATACGCCTATGGAAAGACCTTACGCCAACGATGATCCCCGTTACCTCAACAACATCGGTCACAACGAAACCAACTGGGCATTTCTGAACTATGAGAATTCCGGTAAGTTTAAAGAAGACTGGCGCGTGGTACAATCCGACTTCAATCTCGAATACCAGGTGAGAGGCGTTAAAGGGCTCTCCGTACGCGGCGCTTACTCCTACTACCTGGCAGATCGTTTGCTGAACAACCACGAGTTTACTTACAAAACATACACTTATTATCCTGCGGAGGATACCATCCGGGAGAATGGCGGTAGCACCAACCCATGGCGCGAACGTATTCAGGCGAAGGTGATTAACGTAAATATGCAGGGACAGGTTACTTACGCCAACAGTTTTGGTAAACATAACATCAATGCTACACTCGTAGCAGAGAGGATTAAATGGCAGCGGCTTACAAACCGCGTACACTCTGTACCGACCACTAACTCACTGCCACTGATTTATTTCAGCAACATGGATACTTATGAGGATAATGATGAAAGGCAAACCAGGCTTGGTTATGTAGCTCGTCTGACTTATAACTATGCGGAAAAATACTTCATCGAACTGGCAGGCCGTCGCGATGCATCTTACCTGTTCCCACCGGATGACCGCGTAGGTTATTTCCCTTATGGTTCAGCAGGTTGGCGTATTTCCAGTGAGCCGTTCTTTAAAGATCTGATCGGTAATTTCCCGCTCAGCGATTTGAAATTCCGTGCCTCATACGGTATTACGGGCGATGATGGTTCCGCACTGTCGCTGGCCGAGTATTCTTACCTGGCAGGCTATAACTACAACTCCGGCGTAGGTGTATACGATGGTGCTGTAGTGGTAGGCTCCCAGGACAGGGGCGAACCTACTACGAATATCTCCTGGCTGAGAAGTAAGATGACCAATATTGGTGTGGATTATTCCTTCTTCAATGGGAAACTGTATGGTACTACCGAGTATTACCGCCGCAAACGTACGGGACTTAAAGCGGGAAAATACGATGTATTGGTGCCTTCAGAACTAGGCTACGGCTTACCTGCTGAAAACCTGGAAAGCGATGCACAGCGTGGTATTGAAACCTCTCTGGCGTTTGAAACCAAGTTCGGCGACTTTAACTTCCGTTTAGGAGGTAACATTTCTTACTCCCGCTCAAGATTCATCGACAGGTATGACAAACGGTTTTTCAATTCCTGGGATGTATACCGCAGTTCCAATATCGACAGGTACACCAAAACCAACTGGGGCCGTCACGTAATCGGTCAGTTCCAGTCGCAGGAGCAGATTAATAACTACCCTGTAAATATTGATGGTCAGGGTAACATTACCCTGCTGCCAGGCGACCTCATTTACGAGGATGTAAACAAAGACAATAAGATCGATGGTTACGATGAGCGCCCGATCGGTTTTGGCGTGGGTACACAACCGAACGTAAACTTTGGTTTCCAGTTGGGACTGGGTTATAAAGGCATCGACTTCCGGGCAGACTTTTCCGGTGCAACCGGTTATACCTGGTACCAGAACTGGGAAATGAAATGGCCTTTCCAGAACAATGGTAACCTTAATAATATCTTCCTTGACAGGTGGCATCGTGAAGATATGTGGGACCCCAACAGCAAATGGATACCTGGAAAATATCCTGCGTTGCGTTACAACAGGGGCGGCCACTCCAACTATAATAACAGCAACGACTTCTGGGCACACAACGCACGTTACGTAAGGGCCAGGACCATCGAGCTGGGTTATACCATTCCACAAAATATTTTAGACAGGATCAAAATGAACAAATGCAGGATCTATGTAAACGGTAACAACCTTTTCACGTTCAGTAACCTGAACGAGTTTAACGTAGACCCTGAGGTGACAGAAGAAAATGGTCTGCAGTTCCCGCAGAACAAGACAGTGAACGTGGGTGTCAACCTTGCTTTTTAATCTAACCTGTTTCAATTCCAATTATGAAAAAGTTTCTTAGCATCATAGCAGTAGCAACCATGGTTAGCGCCACCGGTTGTATAAAAGATAAAGACTTCCTGAACCAGAAGCCACCGGCCATCCTGACGCCAGACGAGGCATTCAGAACACCAGCCGATGCGTTCTCTGTATTATCTAACCTCTACGTACGTCAACTCGATTTTTCCTCGCTGGACAATGGTTGGGAGTCGTTCGTGGGTTTCGGCGAAAGTTTTCCTTCCAATGCCGGATCTGCATGGATCGTGCGTGATAGTGAATGGGGGTATGGAGACTGGGGCAACTGGGACTACGGTTACATTCGTGAAATGAACCTTTTCCTGAAGAGGTGCGAGGAATCTAAAACACTCGAAACGAAAGATAAAACACAGTTGCTGGCCGAGGGCCGTTTGCTTCGCGCCAACTTTTATTTCGAGCTCACTAAAAGAATGGGTGGTGTGCCGTTAATCCTGGAGCCATTGCGTTACGACTTCAGCGGCGATCCTACCTACCTGCAATATCCAAGGTCGAAAGAGTCTGAGATGTACGATTTCGTGATCAGCGAAATGGAGGCCATTAAAGATCAGTTGCCGGTAAGGGCTATTACAGCTAATCCCGTAACCGGCCGTGCCACGAAAGGAGCAGCTTTAGCCATACAGGCCCGCGCCGCTTTATACGCGGGTTCTATAGCAAAATACGGCGCTAAAGCACCAGAAGTAACGTTGCCGGGCGGCGAAATAGGCATTCCTGTCAACCTGGCCAATGGTTATTATACAAAGGCGCTGGCTGCTGCGGAGGCTATTATCAATGGCCAGGCCGGAGAATATGGTTTGTATAAAAAGAACACGACCAATCTTTCAGAAAACTTTGCCAGCATGTTCCTCGACAAAAGCGGGAACCCCGAAGCTATCTGGGTGGAAGATTATAAGTTGAAGAGTGGCCGCGTACACGGTTATACTCTTTCTAACCAACCACGTTACGGTTCTGAAGAGGAAGAAGGTGGTCGCATTAATCCTTCGCTTAACCTGGTAGAAGCATTCGAAATGCTTGATAACAGTTTTGCTCCGCTGGCAGTAAAAGATGGAGGTGGCAATCCCATTCTTTATACAAATCCGCTGCAACTGTTTGAAGGAAGGGACGCGAGGTTGCATGGCACCATCATTACACCAGGCAGCACATTCAAAGGTCGCCCGGTTGATATTTGGGCAGGCTACAGGCTGGCAAACGGTACTATCGTTACCAGCGATCAGCGCGGTGGTATTAAGGATTTGCCAGGCCGCGAAAAAGTGCCGGTAGTAGGTCTTGATGGTCCTATTGATGGGCTGGAGTTCGTTGCCCAATCAGGCTTCTATATTCGTAAATATTTAGATCCGGCTGCCGGTGCAGGTTCCCGTGGTACACAAAGCGAGGTGGCGTTTATGCGTTATCGCTTCGCTGAAGTATTGCTGAACGCGGCAGAAGCTGCATTTGAACTGGGTCAGCCAGATGTTGCTGCAGGGTACCTGAACCAGGTACGTGCAAGGGCGGGGCTTACCACAGCACTTGTTGGTGCCAACGTCACTTTTGATCGTATTGTACACGAGCGTCGCATAGAACTTGCTTTCGAAGGACATACGCTGTTCGATATGAAACGTTGGAGACTGGCGCATACAAAATGGGATGGTACGCCGCTTAGCGAGGCCGAACTGATCTCGAACCTGGGCAGTGCTACACGCAGAAATACACAGCCATGGGCACTATGGCCTTACAAGGTTTATAATCCGGGTAGTCCTGATGATGGAAAATGGTACTTCCAGCGCAAACTGTTAAGTTGGGTAACCGGCGCCCGCAGGTTCCGCATGGGCAACTACTATTCCAATATCGGTACTGGTATTCTCGCCAACAACCCGAAGATCGTAAGACAACCTAACCAGTAAGCCTCATCAACTTAAAACATTTGTTATGAAAATCAGATTTCAATATATAATAGCACTGGCCATTGGTACTTTACTTTTTGCGTGCAAGAAAGATAACTACGATCCGCCAGGCTCACGCGTGTCGGGTAAAGTGTTGTACAAAGGCGAACCCATAGGGCTCAAGTTTAACGATGTTACTTTTGAACTGTTTCAATATGGCTTCGGCAAAGTAGGTGCCCTGGGGCAGGTATTTGACCAGGAAGGCAATTTCAACCTATTGTTGTTCAATGGGGATTATAAATTAGTGATACCTAATGGTCAGGGCCCTTGGCTGCCTAAAGGTACTGGTGGCAAACCCGATAGCCTTGATCTTCGCGTAAATGGTGCGGGGGAGCTTAATCTGGAAGTGACGCCTTATTACATGATCCGCACACCACAACTGGCAGCAGCCAACGGAAAGATAAATGCGACTTTTAAGGTTGAACAGGTAGTAACCGGTGTAGATGCCAGGGCTATCGAAAACGTAGCCCTGTATGTAAATAAAACCTCTTACGTAGGCCAGGGCGGCGACTTTAATGATGGCGAAACCGTATTGGCAGGCGGCGCTATTGTTGATTTGAACAATATCGCATTAAGTGTAAATGTTCCAACTTACCCAACTACGCAGAATTATGTATATGCCCGCGTAGGATTAAAAATAGCGGGTTTGGAAGACAGGATCTATTCACCGGTGGTAAAAATCAACCTGTAAATACACGGCTGTTGTTATACATTGGATAAGGAAAGTATTTTTTAAACATAGCATAGAAACGAAGAATGAAGAAAGTAGTAATTGCAGCTGTTGCGCTCATGAATTTTTCCGCAGCAAGCGCCCAGGAACGAAAGGCGCCTGCTTATCCGCTCATCACGCACGACCCGTATTTCAGTATCTGGTCTAACACCGACGAACTGAACACCTCGCCCACTAAACACTGGACAGGCGTTACACAGTCGCTGGTAGGACTCGTTAAAGTTGATGGAAGTATTTACCGTTTCCTCGGTGAAGAAGATAAATCCTGGATATCTATTGCCCCCACTTCGGATGAAAAGGACTACACCGTAGCCTACACCGAAACTGCACCGGCCGATGGCTGGCAGCAGGCAGGTTTTAACGACAGCCAGTGGAAAAAAGGTGGTGCGCCCTTTGGCGATAACCGCAGCACGGCTAAAACCTATTGGAAAAGCAATAACCTGTGGACGAGAAGAACGTTTAACGTCGCTTCGCTTCCTACCAGTGATGTATTCCTGAAACTTAGCTACGACGATAATGTGGAAGTATACCTGAACGGTGAAGAAATCTACGCCCATAAAGGATGGAATTCTAAATTCCAGTACTTCCCCATCAAAACCAAACTGAAAAAAGGACAAAACGTGCTGGCCGTACACATTGCCAATACCGCAGGCGGCCAATGGCTGGATGCAGGTATAGTGGCGGAAAAAATAGTGACGCCTGACGCAGCAATTAAACTCGCGGAGCAAAAGAGCGTACACCTCAATGCCACGCAAACCATTTACGAATTCACAGCAGGTAAGGCCGACCTTACCGTCACCTTTACATCGCCACTGCTCATAAGCGATTTACACCTCATATCACGCCCGGTTTCGTACGTGAACGTGCAGGTGAAGTCGAACGATGGCGCTGCACATGATGTGCAGGTATATTTTGGAGCATCCACGGACATCGCTGTAAACACTGCCTCACAGGAAGTGAAGGCAGAAAAGTATGCCGCCAAAGGATTATCTATCCTTAAAGCTGGCACCACCGCACAGCCGGTATTAAAGAAAAAGGGAGATGACCTGCGCATAGACTGGGGTTATGTGTACGTTGCTGTTCCAACAGCGGCGAACGTGAAACAAACAGTAGCTTCTCCGGTAAACTATGCGCAGGCTTTCCAATTGCCTGCCAGCAACACCCAAACCGGCAAACAGTTGATGCTTAGCACCGCTGCTGCCATGGGTAAAATTGGCGCCACACCTAAAGAACAGCTGTTCCTCGTTGGTTACGACGATCTGAAGAGCGTACAATACTTTCATCAGGACCTCAAAGCCTGGTGGACACTCGGTCAGCCTACTTCCATTGAGAACGAATTGTCGCTGGCTGCAAGAGATTACAAATCCATCTTGGCCCAATGCATTGCTTTGAACGCGCAAATACGTAATGATGCATTAAAAGCAGGCGGCGAGAATTATGCGAAACTTTGCGAACTGGCTTACCGCCAGAGTATTTCCGCTCACAAACTGGTAAAGAGCCCTCAGGGTGAGATCCTGTTCCTTTCTAAAGAAAACTTCAGTAATGGTTCTATTAATACAGTAGACATCACCTATCCATCGGCGCCGTTGTACCTCGCGTACAATCCCGAGTTGCTGAAAGGTATGCTCAACGGTATTTACTATTACAGCGAAAGTGGTAAATGGAACAAACCTTTCCCTGCGCACGATTTGGGTACCTACCCGATCGCAAACGGTCAAACGTATGGCGAAGATATGCCCATTGAAGAATGTGGTAACGTGGTAATACTAACCGCTGCTATCGTAAAAGCAGAAGGTAAAACCGACTACGCAAAGAAACATTGGAAAATACTGAATGTCTGGGCCGATTACCTGGCCAAAGAAGGGCTGGACCCGGCTAACCAGCTGTGTACCGACGACTTTGCCGGTCACCTCGCCCGTAACGCCAACCTGTCTGCAAAAGCAATCGTAGCACTCGGCGGTTACACACAAATGGCGCAGCAGCTTGGCGAAACGGCTATTGCTGAAAAATACGCTGCCATTACTAAAGAAATGGTGCGTAAATGGATGGAAATGGCCGACGATGGCGACCACTATTCCCTCACCTTTGGAGGTAAAGGAACCTGGAGCCAGAAGTACAACCTCGTATGGGACAAGCTTTTAGGGCTGAATCTGTTCCCGAAAGAAGTGTATGAGAGAGAAATGAAATACTATCTCTCCAAACAAAATAACTACGGTTTACCGCTGGACAGCCGCAAAACCTACACTAAATCCGACTGGATTGTATGGACAGCTGCACTGACTGATAAACCAGGTGAGTTTAATCAGTTGGTAGACCCTGTATATAAATTTGCCATCGAAACCAGCAGCCGCGTGCCACTGAGCGACTGGCACGAAACAACAGATGGTAAACAAGTAGGTTTCCAGGCGCGTAGCGTAGTGGGAGGTTACTTTATCAAAGTGCTGGAGGATAAGTTGAAAAAGTAACAGGAGTTATAAAGTCCCGCCGATGAGCCAGAGCATATCCAAAGTAACGATAGAAGATATTGCGCGTGCGCTGAATATCACTGCGGCAACCGTTTCGCGGGCCCTGCACAATCATCCTGCCATTAAAGAGGCAACGAAAAAGATCGTGAAGGAAACCGCCGAACGGTTGAATTACCGGCCCAACAAAATAGCCTCTTCGCTGCGCCTCGGGCGTTCAAACATCATAGGCGTCATTATTCCAAGCGCGGAGATCAACTTTTTCGGATCGGTGATACATGGGATAGAAAAGATTGCGAACATCAACGGGTATAATGTACTCATTTACCAGAGCAACGAGTTGTACGAAAGTGAGAAGAAAGGAGTACAAACATTTTTACAGTCGCAGGTAGACGGAGTGCTGGCTTCTATTTCAAAAGAGACCATTAACCTCGACCATTACTCGGAGATCAGGCGCAGGGGCATTCCCCTGGTGTTGTTCGACCGGGCCAGCGACAGTCTCGGCGTGTCGTCCGTGGTGGTAAACGATTACCGCGGCGCCTTCGATGCTACCCGCCACCTCATTTCACAGGGATGCCGGCGTATTGCACACATCGGTGGCCAGCAGCACGTAAGCATCTTTAACCAGCGATTGAAAGGTTATATAGATGCGCTCAACGTTCATAACATCGCGCTCAACGACGACCTGATCGTATACGGAAAGGTGAGCATAGAGTCGGGCCGGGAATGTATGAACCGCTTACTGGCAGGGCCTGATGTACCGGACGGCGTATTTGCGGTTGAAGATTTTACAGCCCTCGGCGCGATGCAGGCCATTAAAAGTGCGGGTAAAAAAATGCCGGACGAAATAGCGCTCATTGGTTTTGCCAACGAGGCGTTCGGCGAATACCTTACCCCTTCGCTCAGTACCGTGAACCAACAAACGGTGGTGATGGGCGAGGAGGCCGCCAAACTGTTCTTCGAAATGCAGCGTACAGGCAACGCACTCAATGCCCAGCCGCAAAAGCTGGTGCTGGAGCCCGAACTGATATGCCGGCAGTCGAGCAGTAAGTATTAGTCTATAATAGAGTTCTATTGCATAAAAAATACATTGCGGGCCTCCCATTCCTGGGAGGCCCTCCTGTTTTTATTTATATTAGCCGCATGGAACAACAGATCGTAAAACGGCCTTTCGTATTATCCGGCGGCGGTGCCCGTGGTTACGCGCACCTGGGTGTGTTAAAAGCTTTTGCAGACAGGCAAATATTTCCCGAGGCGATTGCCGCCACCAGTGCAGGCTCTATTGCGGCGGCTTTTATTGCAGATGGTTATAGTACGGACGAGGTGCGCGAGATATTCCATCGCAGTAAAATAGGTTTGTCGATGGAGTGGCGCAACTGGAGTACCGGTGTGCTGTCGCTTAAAACAGTGGAGAAAGTGCTGAAACAAACCCTCCGCCATCAAAACTTCGAAGCACTTCAGTTTCCGCTGTACATTACGGCTACCAATTTTATTAACGGCGCGCAGTCCGTGTTTGACAAAGGGCCATTAATTCCTGCTATACTCGCAGCCTCTTCCATTCCCATCTTGTTTACTCCGGTGGAGATGGACGGGATTCCTTATGTAGATGGCGGTTTGTCCGGCAACCTGCCGTTGGAACCGTTGTTGCCCCTGTACAAAAACATTGTGGGCGTACACGTAAACCCTATTGTACCTTATAATCCAGCAGGCGGTTTTCTCGCCAATGTAGACCGTACTTTACACATGGCCATACAGGAACCGGTATTGAAAAACAAGCAATTATGCAGCACATTTATTGAGCCGCAGGGGCTGGGCCGTTTCGGGATGTTCGACTTTAAAAAGTTCGATGAAATTTACGATGCGGGCTTACAGGCGGCAGAGGAAACGCTGAGGCTTTCAGTTGGATAATACAGGCAAACAGTTGACGGATTGGCGGCAGCCACTACATTTATCCGTTGGCAGGGTGTACATTCAGGCATGGACATCCACATCACCCACATCGATACCGCCTGTATACTGCTGGAAATTGGCAGTTTTCGTATACTCACCGATCCTACGCTGGATAAGGGCGGGCATTTGTACTATCATGGTTTTGGCGCACTGTCCCGTAAAACCGGCGATCCTGCATTACCCGAGCCGGGGTTACCTTTCATCGACCTGGTATTGTTAAGCCATCATCAGCATAAAGATAATTTTGATAAACAGGGAAAGGCCTTTACTGGCAAAGTAGATAAAGTATTATCTACCAAAAATGCCGCTCACGATTTGCCCGGCGTAATTGGTCTCGATAACTGGGAAACCTATGCGGTGGATACACCGAAAATAAAAGGACTTCGTATTACTGCTACACCTGCGCAGCATCGTCCCTGGTGGCTGCCCGAATTTATTTCTGGTACAGTAATCGGTTTTGTGATCGAGTACGAGGGGCAGGAAAATGGCGTGATCTATATTTCCGGCGATACGGTGTATTTCAGGGGAATTAATGAGGTGGCGAAAAGGTTTAAGGTGGATGTGGGCATCTTTCACGTGGGTGCGGTGCAGTTCCGCTATCTCACAGGTTTAGGGAAATATACGATGGACAGTAAAGATCTTATCAAATCTGCTAACATTATCAACCCCAAAAAAATAATACCCATACACCATAAGGGTTGGAGCCACTTTAAGGAACGCGAGCAACAGTTGAAAAGCGCACTAAGCAGTAATGCATTAACCTGCGAACGTACCATCTATTTACGCTCTGGCAATCGCACTTACATCTAGTTTTTTTGCAGGATTTTGCCGATATTGGCTAAAAGTCCGGGCATATGACACTTAAAATTGCCACTAGCCAGTTTCCCGTTAGCAGGAACATTATCACCAATAAAGAAAATATTATCGGTCAGATGGAAGTTGCCAGCCAACAGGGCTGCGATGTTATCCATTTTCCTGAAGGGAGCCTGAGTGGGTATGCCGGCGTGGATTTCGAATCGTTTGCCGGTTACGGGTGGGATGTGTTAAAGGATGCGATGCTGGAGGTAATGGAGGCTGCAAGGCGATTCGGCATCTGGGTCATATTAGGGTCTTCGCACCGCCTGAGTGATGGGCATAAACCACATAACAGCCTGTATGTAATTAATTCTCAGGGCGCTATTACTGATCGTTACGATAAACTTTTTTGTGCAGGCGACGATACGGAACAAACCGGCGACCTCGCACATTATTCTCCCGGTACGCATTTTACCATGTTCGAAATAAATGGCATTTGTTGTACTGTGCTTATTTGCCACGATTACCGTTATCCGGAATTATACCGCGAATTGAAACAGCGCGATGCACAGGTGGTATTCCATTCTTACCACGCAGCCAATATAGATGCCGAACGGCTGAAAGCCATGCACGCAGAAGTAGGGGAGGAAAATTTTAAGTGGAACCATGGCCATACTTATCCGGAAATAACCATGCCCGCCTCTATGGTGTCGTATGCAAGCAACAACTACGTTTGGATTAGCTGTAGTAACAGTTCTGCCAAAGAAAGCAGTTGGGCCTCATTTGTGGTGAGGCCGGATGGTGTGATAACAGGCAGGCTGGAGAAAAATGTAGCAGGGATACTGGTAACAGAGATCGATATGGATAAGAAATATTATGACGCTACTAAGTTTTGGCGAAGCCGGGCAATTAACGGCTTTTATCATAGCGGAACGCGGGTAGACGATGCCAGATCGCTGAACAGGACGGATTTATAAAAGAGATTCTATTGCATAAAAAATAACGGAGAAAGCTGGTTAACTCATCCTCACTTTACTATTAGTAACTAACGTAGTACTGCGCGGTGGCTGTACCACCAGGCGTACTCCAGGCCAGTGCAATGTAATTTGCGCCTTCTGAACTAAACACCGTGGTTTCATAGCCAGGTACGGCAACACTCCAAAAAGACCATGGATTGTTCCTGATAAAATCTACCCTGTACAGGGTAGCGTTGTACGGGCTATACACTGTTACATTATTACTCCCATCTATCGTAACCGTGACCCAGGCCGGAGGCGTACCACTGTACAATGCTATGGATGCTGCTTTGCTGTTCAGGCTCATGCCAAGCGTGCCAGTCAGCAGCAGTAAAGAAAAAATAATCGCTTTTTTCATAATCGTTGTGACGTTAAATGTGGAGTTTCCACGGGTAAATAAATACTAGTAAGTGATGTAGTAGTGCGCATACATTTGTCCGGGATAACCGGGTGTAAGCCAGCCCAGGCTCAGTATGTTAGCGCCTTCGGAATAGAACGTAGACGGAGGCATAGCTACGCTCCAGTAAGCGTAAGGACTGTTCCTCGTAAAATCCGCCCGGTAAAGTGTATAACCATAGGAACTGGTTACGGTGATATTATTGTAACTGTCGATACTCACCGTTACACCAGGAGGCGGTGAGCCACCGGCGAGGCCGATAGTAGCTGCTACGGACTTCAATGAAAGTCCTGCACAGCAGAGTAACATCATCAAAGGAAAAATGATCGCTTTTTTCATAAATGGATTTTTAAGTGATGAAGAATGCATGTTTCTATATGGGCTTTCTCCGGTTTGCGGAGCGTGAGGATTAACGAAATTGTTACTGACGTGGAAACACGGGGCCGAGGGTCACAAATACACTTGTCTAAGATAAGAAGATATCACCGGAAAAGAAAAATTATGCTGCCGTATTATTGCCTTTATGATGATTATTTTCGCTTAATAATTAGATAAGACACAGTTAACATCGTTCACGTTTTGAAAGCTATGGAAACCTTTACCTTCGGCCACTTAAACTCCGGGTTTATCGAGCGTGGACTTCAATAATTCATTCTATGAAACGAAAAATGTATGCGCCGGGAGCGATCTCCAGTTTTTCCTCTTCTGCATGTTCCCAAAACGGAACAAGTTCCTTTATTCATAAAGCAAAAATCGACGCTGTTACTTATTGCAGTTTTTTGCCGGCCTTTCATCCGATGTTATAAACTCCCCTGATTGACTGAATCTTCAGTAGTGGCGATGGCACCTGCTGAAAATTTCTCGTTCCAGATTAAAAAGCATACCGTTTTTTGCGGTATGCTTTTTAATTACTCATATTTCAGATAATTATTATGCCAACCCTGGCATATGATAATCATCTCCAATTGCCCTACATTTGCAGCCGCTTAAACCTATTTTTCATTAATCTGGCAATCAGCAATGTTTAACATCAAAAGCAGGCTTCTGTTAGCAGCAGCATTTGCAAGTCCGGCCATAGGGCTGGCTCAGGAAACACAGCAGCAGTTGGACCCTGTAACCGTAACCGCCACCATTCAACCCACCACCAGCTCCCGTACCGGAAGAAACCTGGTGATCATAAAGGGCGAGGATATTTCCCGGCTGCCCGTAAACTCCATTGACGAATTATTAAGGTACGTACCGGGCCTGGAAGTGCAGGCACGTGGCCCTATGGGTGCACAGAGCGACTTCGTATTACGCGGCGGTACCTTTCAGCAGGTGTTGGTCGTTATTGACGGAATGCGCGTAAACGATCCGAACACAGGGCATTTTAACAGCTATATCCCGGTAACACCCGGCGAAATTGACCGTATCGAAATACTGAAAGGCGCTGCTTCTGCCATTTATGGTTCCGAAGCGGTGGGTGGAGTAATCCATATTATTACCAAAGCGTTCGCTGGCATCACCAGGGCGCAGCAATCTTACAACGCCAGCGTAACAGGCGGCGCGTACGGTTTGTGGAACGTGGGCGGTAATGCTTTTATCAATACCGGCAAAACAGCCATCAGCGCAGGTGTACTGTCTAATAATACCGATGGGCAGGACCAGCGCGGCACCAAGGGCTTTCTGCACCTCAATACCTTTTCGCTTTCGGCCAGCCATCATATCAATGATAAATGGCAACTGGCACTGCGCAGCAGTTATGATACCCGTTACTTTGGCGCGCAGGGCTTTTACACGACTGCCGCTTCTGATACGGCCCGTGAAAACGTAAGCACCTGGTGGAACCAGTTACAGCTTAAATATCAAAGCGGGAAAGATAAATTCTCCCTGCTGGCGGGTTATAAATCTGTTACAGATACCTACCGTTTTAACGGCCTGGGAGCGGCTAACGCCAGCGATAGTAAGCTGTTCCAGACACTGGCAGTTTATGAGCATGCGTTTAGCGAGAAGACCGCTGTTACCGGCGGCCTGCAATTCCAGGATAAAAGCATTTCTTCGAACGACCGTGGTGATCATAACCTGCAACAGGCTGCTGCCTTCGTGGGTGTTACCCAAAAGATCGGCGAACGTTTCCTCGTAAATCCCGCGCTTCGTCTGGACTGGAACGAGGAAAGCGGTTACGAACTGGTGCCGCAGCTGAACCTCTCTTACCGTGCCGATTGGGTACAGTTGAGGGCGAGCGCCGGTAAAACCATTCGCGATGCGGACTTCACCGAGCGTTACAACAACTACGAAAAAGCGCTGGTAGCTACTGGTCAGCGTGTAGGCAACCCGGCCCTTACTTCCGAACACTCATTTAGTTACGAAGCTGGTGCGGATTTCTTCATCCACGACCGCATTCGTATTTCCAGCACAGTGTTCCGCCGCGAACAGTCGGATGTAATTGACTGGACACCTACGCCGTACGCAGATATGCCCCGACAGAGCAACCTTGCGCCCACAGGCACTTACGCCCTGGCTAAGAATATTTCCAAAGTAAATACCACCGGCCTCGAAACGGATGTGCAATACATTCAGCCGCTGGCCCATCAACATAAAATAGTATTGAACGCCGGCCTGGTATGGATGGATACGGAAGTGCCTTCCGGTACCGCCTCTTTCTATATCGTGTCTAACGCCCGTTTCCTGACCAACTTCTCCGCACAGTATGTTGCGCCGCGGTGGAGCCTGTCAGTTAACGGCCTTTATAAAGAACGAAATGCACAATCTGCACCCGGTATTAAAGCTTTTGTAGATAAATCTTACTTCGTAATGAACGTAAAAGCGGAGTACTTCGTGATTAAAGACAGGCTGGCTATTTTCGGTCAGGCCGATAACGTACTCGATAAATCGTACCAGGACTTGCTGGGCGCACAAATGCCCGGTGTGTGGCTGATGGGCGGAGCAAGATTCAGTTTGAATAAATAGTAAAGTAAGCACCGAACCCCGATAGCTACTATCTCACCAAATAAAAAGAGGCTGCTCATACTGATGGACAGCCTCTTTTTTGCGATGTAATACGCAATAGAAACCGTAAGCCGCCCATTTTTACAAGCCATCTAATTCACGACTTTTGAGTTGCTAACTAAGGAACTTATGAGTATTGAATTAATTCCCGGTAATACCCTCATTACCGCTGGCCCGGAAGAAGGGCGTGCCCTTGCTATTAAAATAGCCCGTTTAATTATTAAAGCCACCCAACCCGATGCCACTGTAAGAGAGCGCCTGCGGCCCGACTATGCAAACGATGCGGGTATGCTCATCAGCATAGGTCACGTAGTAGCCATTGAATTTGCAACGATTGCCGCGGCCAATAATTACTGGAGGTAGGCGAATATTATTTATATTGATGCGCTTAACGAACAGCTATGATATTAGAAGTCGCCATACTGCACATCAGACCCGGGCAAACCGCTGCCTTTGAAACTGCTTTTTCAAAAGCGCAACCCATTATATCCGGCATGAAAGGATATATCAGTCACCAGTTGCAGCATTGTATAGAAAACGATCACCAGTACATTTTACTGGTAAACTGGGAAACCCTGGAAGATCATACTGTCGGCTTCCGTGGTAGTGCGGAGTACCAGGACTGGAAGGCGCTGCTGCATCACTTTTATGATCCGTTCCCGGTGGTGGAGCATTACAGGCTGTCGTCGTAATCAACCCGTTAATCTGTCGCGCCGACACCGCTTTGTTTGCGCTAATTGTGCTAATTTTCGATAAAGAAAGTTCGTATGAAAAGTACACCTGTAACAACCATCGATCAATACATAGCCGGTTTTCCCGAAGAAGTACAGGCGCTCCTGGCGAAGATGCGGGAAGTTATACAAAAGAATGCCCCCGGGTCAGAGGAGAAAATCGGGTATGGTATCCCCACGTTTACGCTGAATGGCAACCTCGTTCACTTCGGCGCATATAAGCAGCACATCGGTTTTTATCCGGCCCCGTCAGGCATTGCAGCTTTCAGCGATGAGCTGTCAAAGTTCACTATGTCTAAAGGTGCTGTACAGTTTCCGCTGGATAAGCCGCTGCCGGTTACATTGATAGGGAAAATTGTGAAGTTCAGGGTGAAGGAGAACACGGAGAAGAAGGCGGTGAAAAAGAAGAAGTAGTGATAATCTTCAAAACAAAAACAGCGGCCAGGTAACTCCCGGCCGCTGTTATATTTAATACTCGAACATGAATACTATTAAGGCATTAACCAGATTTTTGTGCTGGATACATCGGTAGAACCGGTTTCTGTTTTCCAGTTCTCGAAGTTAAAGCTTGACTCCTGTTGTGGATACACGAAACGGGCGTAACTACCGAAGTTCTGCGTGTAGTAAACGGTGTTAGTGGCAGACATAGGTGTTTTGTCGCCGGTTCTGCGTTTCAGCGTCCAGGCGTCCCATGGCTGGCGGAAAGCGTCTATCCAGTACTGGGCGTAAATTTGCCTGAGTGCTGTTGCCGGAGTAGCCAGGTTGTAAGTGGTAATTGGGTTGGTAGTGATGGCGGCAATTTCACCAGCAGTAGCCGTGGCGGAAGCGGGCTTGTTAACCACCCACTCGGGTGAGGTAAACGCAATACCCTTCCACATATTTAAGGACGCAGCAATGCCCGCATCATATGCAGCCTTGGCCAGTGCCGGGTTGGCGCCTACACCAATACCCCTGTTGTATGCTTCTGCTTTCAGGAAATACACCTGTGCTGCGGTAAGCATCAGTTCAGGAATGCTGGTAATGTCTTTTTCAAAATAGAAATTAAAGGGAGAGTACACGTTGCCTGCCCCTTTATCACCCCAGGTAATGTTACGTTTGTTAAAGTCGTATGGAGCGCCACCTTCTGATGTAGTACCGGTTACAGGGTTCTGCGGATAAGCAGCCCATTCGCCCGCATTATTCCCCTCGAAAAAGATACCTGCCCGCACATCAAATATGCCACTGCCGTCTTTAGCCGCCGTGCTCGACATCAGGTTCCACATGGTAGAACCGAAACGCAGGTAACAGTTGGCGGAGAACGACCAGCGACGCCATTCAAATTTAAGACCAGTGATTTTTGCAGGCCACATACCTACGTCATTGCCTGCCTCCAGTAAAGGTTTGGCGAGTGCTTCGGTAACATGGGTGGTAGCCAGTGCGGTGTTTTTATCGTACATGGTAAGGGCAACCTGCAGACGAA
>NZ_CABHOU010000098.1 GCF_902168175.1 uncultured Chitinophaga sp.
TTGCCCGTAAACAGACCCGGTACGAATGGTGGCTGATCATACCATTACTTGGCGGCCTGGCTTTTTTGTGGATAGAGCGGAAATTGTGATAAATGGGAACAAACATTCTCTGAATATTTTTTAAATTGAGTAAATAACAACCAAAATCAGGAGGGGACTTTGAAACGTAAAGATTTTATCCAGATGTCTGCCATGGGCCTGGGCGCACTATTCGCGCCTAACTTCCGCCTCATGGGCAACCCGGTAGACCCGGCAGCATTTCTCAACGACGGAATGGACGTAACACTGAAGAAGCAACTGGCCGATGTGGCTTTAAACGCCGCTACAGCTAAAGGTGCAACTTACGTGGACGTGCGCATAGGCAGGTATTTGAACCAGATTGTGACCACCCGCGAAACCCGTGTGCAGAACATCGCCAACACGGAATCATTCGGGGCGGGCATACGCGTGATTGCCAACGGCTGTTGGGGATTTGCCGCTACCAATGAGGTGACGAAAGAAGCAATAGCCCGTACAGCCGAAAAGGCAGTAGCAGTTGCCAAAGCCAATTCCAGGGTAAGCGATTCGCCGGTTCAGCTGGCACCGCAGAAGGGATATGGAGATGTGAAGTGGAACACGCCTATCGAACAAAGTGCTTTTTCTGTTCCTGTAAAAGATAAAGTGGATCTCCTGTTAAAGGTGAATGGCATTGCCTTAGCAGGTGGTGCTAACTTCGTGAATTCGGCTATCATGGCCATTAATGAGCAGAAATTCTTCGCCTCTACTGATGGTTCTTATATCGACCAGGATGTTCACCGTTTATTTCCCACCTTCACAGTAACCAGGATAGACCGGGCTTCGGGTAAATTCGAAACGCGTAAATCGCTGAGTTCACCCGTAGGTATGGGATACGAATACCTTACGGCCAGCGCGGCGGATAAAGTAGCCGGTGTTACCACCCGCTACAAAAGCCGCTACGATATGCTGGAAGACGTGAAAAACGCCACAGCCGATGTTGAACAGAAGCTGAAAGCAAAGTCCGTGGAGCCAGGCAAATACGACCTGATACTCGATCCTTCGCACCTTTGGCTAACCATTCACGAATCAGTAGCCCACCCCACAGAACTGGACCGAGTACTGGGTTACGAAGCCAATTATGCAGGTACCAGCTTTCTTACGCTCGACAAATGGAAATCAAAAAACTTCAAGTTCGGCAGCGATATCGTAAACATTCATGCTGATAAATTGCAGAAAGGCTCCCTGGGCGCAGTTGGTTACGATGATGAAGGTGTGAAATGCGGCGAGTGGGAAATCATAAAAGATGGAGTACTGGTTAACTATCAGGCCATCCGCGACCAGGCTCACATTATTGGGCTCAACGCTTCTCAGGGCTGCTGTTATGCGCAAAGCTGGAGTGATGTGCAGTTCCAGCGTATGCCAAACGTTTCGCTTCAGCCAGGCAAAGCCAAACTGAGTGTAAGCGATATGATCAAAAACGTGGAAAAAGGTATCTACATTATTGGTGATGGTTCTTTCTCTATCGATCAGCAGCGTTACAACTTCCAGTTTGGCGGACAAACGTTTTATGAGGTAAGGAATGGGCAGATTGTAGGCATGTTAAAAGACGTGGCTTACCAGGCCAACACGCAGGAATTCTGGAACAGCTGTTCGGCTATTGCAGACGCGAGCGATTACCGCCTCGGTGGTGCATTTAACGATGGCAAAGGTCAGCCAGGCCAGTCTAACGCCGTATCGCACGGCTCATCTACCACCCGTTTTAATGGTGTAAACGTTATTAACACAGCAAGAAAAATCTGACGACATTACCATGGCAATATTAAATAAACAAGAAGCGCAGGCATTACTTAAAAAGGTATTATCCTACTCCAAAGCCGACGAATGCGAAGTATCGCTTCGCGGTGCGGAAAGTGGTAATATCCGTTATGCGCGCAATGCTATATCAACGGCGGGCGACATCAGTACGCTGAGTCTTTCCGTTAGTTCTACTTTCGGTAAGAAAACCGGGTCTGCCTCTATCAACGAATTTACAGACGAGGCCCTAAAAAAAGTAGTATCCAGGGCTGAAGAATTGGCGCAACTGGCTCCGGAAAATCCGGAATACATGCCGCTGCGTGGGCCTGCGGAGTTTAAGGATTCAATCACTTACGTGGATGAAACAGCTGCTATGACAGCCGATACGCGTGCTGATGCAGTGGGTAAAAGCATTAAAGTGGCGAAGGAAGCAAAGCTCGAAGCGGCCGGTTATATCGAGAATACAACTGGCTTTGATGCGATCATGAACTCGAAAGGTTTGTTCGCTTATAACAAATCTACCGATGTGGTGTTTACCATCACCACCCGCAACCAGGCCGGTACCGGTTCAGGATTTGCGGCCAGGGGTTTTAATGATATCAGGCAGTTGGATACGCTGGAGGCGACGAAAATAGCGGCGCAAAAAGCCAATAGCTCGGCTACTGCCAAAGCGATAGAGCCAGGCAAATATACCGTGATACTGGAGCCGGTGGCTGCGACGTATATGCTCGAAAATATGTTCCGTGGATTAGATGCGAGAAATGCGGACGAGGGACGTAGCTTTATGAGCAAACCCGGTGGCGGAAACAGGCTGGGCGAACAGCTGATGGATGATAAAGTGACGATCTACTCTGATCCTTTTGATCCGCGCCTGCCCGCCGGTACCTGGAACCGCGATGGTTTCCCGCTGGAAAAAACAACCTGGATCGATAAAGGTGTTGTTAAAAATCTTACCTATTCCCAATACTGGGCCCAAAAGAAAGGCGTACAACCTGTTCCTGGTGGTTCTAATATCATTATGGAAGGCGGCGATGCCTCGCTCGACGACCTGATTAAAAGCACCGAACGAGGCATACTCGTGTCGCGGTTATGGTACATTCGCCTTGTGGATGCACAAACCCTGTTGCTTACAGGGCTTACGCGTGACGGAACTTTTTACATTGAGAACGGCAAAATCAAACATCCGATCAAAAACATGCGCTTCAACGAAAGCCCGGTGATCATGCTTAACAATGTGGAAGCATTAGGGAAAACAGAACGAAGCGTAAGTATTGAGTCTTACAGAAGTTTTCTTATTCCGCCCATCAAAGTGCGCGACTTTACGTTCAGCTCTTTGTCGGACGCCGTCTAATTTAATTCTTCATCCCCAAAAATAAACGCCTTGAAAAGAAGAGATTTCCTTCAATACACAGGCATGAGTATCGGCGCCGGGTTATTGGCCAATATCCCGCTGATAGGGCATGCCGTGCCTGCAGATACCCCCTGGTACAGCATCGATGTTGCGGTTAAAAAGCAGCTGGCCGATGTGGCGCTGAACGCTGCCCGCAGCAAAGGAGCCACTTATACCGATGTACGTATCGGCCGTTACCTCAACCAGTATGTGGTTACACGTGAAGATAAAGTGGAGAACATCGTCAATACTGAATCTTATGGAGTAGGTATACGCGTAATCGCCAATGGCAGCTGGGGATTTGCAGCTACTGATCGTACCGATACAGACAGCATTGCCAAAGCAGCGGAACTGGCAGTATCTATCGCGAAAGAGAACAGTCGGCTGCTTACAGAGCCAGTGCAGCTCGTTCCGCAAAAAGGGTATGGAGAGGTAAGCTGGAAGGCGCCGATAGAACGTAATGCGTTTGACGTGCCCATCAAAGAAAAGGCAGATTTGCTGTTGGGGGTGAACGATGCAGCGTTGAAGGGCGGCGCTAATTATGTAAACTCCATCCTGTTCCTGGTAAACGAACAAAAGTATTTTGCCAGTACCGATGGTTCTTACATTGATCAGGACATTCACCGCATCTGGCCTACTTTTAATATTACAAAGATTGATGCGGCTACGGGTAAATTCGAAACACGTGGTGCGCTAAGCGCGCCGATGGGGATGGGGTACGAATACCTGCAACCAAGAGCCTCCGATAAAATACAGGGTGTTACGACATTGTATAAACAGCGTTACGATATGCTGGAAGATGCGCGCAACGGCGCCATCCAGGCGGGCGAGAAGCTGAAAGCCAAATCGGTGGAGCCAGGCAAATACGACCTGGTACTCGATCCTTCGCACTTATGGCTTACCATACACGAATCGGTGGGTCATCCGTCGGAACTCGACCGCGTGTTAGGGTATGAAGCCAACTTTGCAGGCACCAGTTTTCTTACACTTGATAAGTGGCAATCTAAAAAGTTCAATTTTGGGAATGATAAGGTGAACATTTTTGCCGACAAAACGCAACCCGGCTCACTGGGTGCGGTTGGTTATGATGATGAAGGAGTAGGCACTAAAAAATGGGATATTATCAAAAATGGCATCCTGGTAAACTACCAGGCCATCCGTGATCAGGCGCATATCTTAGGTCTTCAGGAATCACAGGGCTGTTGTTACGCCGATAACTGGAGCAGCGTGCAGTTCCAGCGAATGCCAAATATCTCGTTGCAGCCTGGGCCCAATGGTAAAACGCCGGCCGACCTGATCAAAAATGTTGAAAAAGGAATTTACATCGTTGGTGATGGTTCTTTCTCCATCGACCAGCAACGGTATAATTTCCAGTTTGGTGGACAGTTATTCTACGAAATAAAGAATGGAAAAATAGTGGGGATGTTGAAGGATGTAGCGTACCAGAGTAATACCCAGGAGTTCTGGAACGCCTGTGTGGGTATTGCGGATGAACGGGATTACCGCCTCGGTGGCTCCTTTTTCGACGGCAAGGGCCAGCCCATGCAATCCAGCGCCGTATCGCACGGTTCGGCTACGGCCCACTTTAAAGGTATCAATGTTATTAACACAGCCAGAAACATTTAATTATGCCGATACTCACTAAAGAAGAAGCGCAGGCATTATTGAAAAAGGT
>NZ_CABHOU010000099.1 GCF_902168175.1 uncultured Chitinophaga sp.
ATCCTGTTGACCCCAACGTTTACTATGTAGGTTGCTACAGGGTTTATTATTGATATTAAATTGCTGCAAACCGCATGTATATGAAGATGTTGAATCGTTTCTTTAAATACGGGTGGATGCTGATACCTGCCCTGGCAGCTACTACAGCCCAGGCCCAGTCATCATCGTACCTCGATAGCCTCAGGCGCATACTTGCGCGCAACTGGAACGATACGTCGATGGTAAATACCTGTTACCGCTACAGCGAAACCTTTCCCCTTCAATCCGATTCGGCCATTCACTACCTGCAAAAAGGAAGGGATATCGCAAAAAAGATCAACTTCCAGAAAGGAGTGGCGGGTTACGCATCGCTGTACATTCCTCACCTGCACGCCAAAGGCGAGTATAAAGAAGCGCTAGCGCTTACGGAAGATGCGCTGGTGATTTATCAGCAGTTAAAAGATGAACCTAACCTTATAAAAGCTTACAACAACGTAGGCAGCGAGCAGCAAAGCCTCGGCAACTTCAAAATTGCCGCCACCAATTACCTGACGGCACTTGAACTGGCGGAGAAACTGAAAGACAACCAGATGCGCCGTATGCTGCTCAACAACCTGTCGTCGGTTTTCATGAGCCTCGAAGAACTGCCCCGCAGCCTGGAGTATGCCCGTAAAGGTTATGAACTGGCGCAGCAGCTGAACGACAAATTCAGCATGGCATCGAGCCTTATTAATGTAGCCGCCGCCGAAGCGCAGATGGGCAACCACAACCAGGCGATATCTAAATACCACGAAGTAATTGCGCTGGGCAAACAGCTGAAGGATATGACCATCATCCTCGACGGACTGTTAAACCTGGCCAGCATAGAATCGGACAAAGGCCGGCCCAATATGGCGCTTGACCTGTTTTACGAAGCCCGCAATATCACAGACACCTTCCAGGCGCCGGAACACCGGATGTATGCGCTCATGGGCCTCTCTACCACGCTGCACCAGATGAAGCGTTATAATGAAGCCGACGAGATACTGCAACAGACGATCGCCCTGGGCAAGGCCATTAACGCAGGTTACGAACTGAGGATCACTTACAAAGTAGCCGCCGAAAACAAAGAAGCGCTGAACCAGTTGGAACCTGCCCTTGCCTTCCGCAAACAGTACGAAGCGCTGAACGATTCGCTGATGAGCGAAGACACGCGTAAACACGTAATGCAGCAGGAAGTGGTATCGCAAACAGCTATTAAGGACAAAGACATTGCGGAGAAAAAGTTGCTTATCACTCAAAAGGAACAACAGCTGCAGGCCAAGAACAAATGGCTTATCATCATCGGCCTGGGTTTTACGCTGCTGATCGTGACGGGCTTTATCTTCTTTATGAAATTCCGCTACCGCCAGAAATTACATGTGCAAAAGCTGCAAACCCTTCGTAAAGAAAAGGAGGTACAGCTGCTGGAATCATTCATCCAGGGAGAGGAAAGGGAACGTACGCGCATCTCCAAAGATCTGCACGACAGTGTAGGCGGTATGTTATCGGCCGTAAAAATGCACTTCAGTGCCATCCGGCAGGAATCGGAAACACTGCGGGAATCGCCTGCCTTTGGCCACGCCATCGGGTTGCTGGATGAAGCGGTGGGCGAGGTACGCAAAACGGCGCATAACCTGATGCCGGAAATGCTTACGCGGTACGGACTGGCCGAAGCCTTACAGATCTTCTGCAAAAACATCAGTCACGCCCAAACCCTGCAAATCAGTTTTTACGGCACGGGAAATATCAGGCGATTTAAACCTAACTTTGAACTGTCCGTGTACCGGATCGTTCAGGAACTGGTGAACAATATCATTAAACACTCCCGCGCCACATCGGCCCTGGTGCAGCTAAGCCAGCACGGCCAGCTGCTAACCATTACGGTAGAGGATAACGGGGTAGGCTTTGATCAGCAGTCGACAGGCAAAAACGGCATGGGCCTCAGCAGCCTGCAATCGCGCATAAAGGCACTGAACGGCAGCCTGGAAATAGACGCAGCCAAAGGACAAGGTACCACCGCATATATAGAATTTGATACCGAGAGGCTGGAAGTAGAAGTAGCAGCACCAAAACAGGAATAGCAGCATTCCTCATCCTAATCAGAGAAAATAGTTATGAAGATCAAAATAGCAATCGTAGACGACCATCTGCTCGTCATCAATGGACTGAAGACGATGCTGGCCCCTTACCAGCATATCGAAATAGTGTTCGACACCCAGGACGGCAACAAACTGCTGGACGAGCTGGATGTATATAAACCTGATGTAGTGCTGCTGGACATACAAATGCCGGAGATAGACGGGATGGAACTGTGCCGGAAGGTACACAAGGTATCGCCGGAAACAGGCATCATTGCCCTTACCAACTTCACCGAGTCGCACTATATCAAACAAATGCTGCGCAACGGTGCGTCCGGTTACCTGCTCAAAAACACCGATCAGCCCACGCTGTTAAAAGCGATTGAAACCGTTTACGGCGGCGAGCAATACCTCGACGAATCCATCAAAAGCAGTTTGCTGAACGAAATCATCACCGGGCAAAAAAGAACGCCTTACGAAATACCGCTCACCCGCCGCGAAAGCGAGATACTGAAACTGATTGCGGAGGAATATACTAACCAGCAGATCGCAGAGAAACTGTTCATCAGCCTTCGTACGGTAGAAACACACCGCCTTAATTTAACGCAAAAGCTGGCCGTGAAAAATACGGCAGGTCTGGTGAAGGAAGCGATGAAGAGGGGCTTGCTGGATTAGTGTCGGTGTATACACCGTTCATCTCCTAACAAAAAAAGCCGGCTGTGAAAACACCACCGGCTTTGTATAACAAGTTATCCGGCTCATCACGTAACAGCAAACGCTTTACCCAAAGCCAACGATACCGGCAGCAAAGCCAGTATGATCAACCCGGGAATAAACCCTGCAAACGCCGTAGCCCAGGCTGCGTTCATCACGATCAACGCAATAATGCCACCCTTTACAGACTTCCCTATATTTGGGCCTGTCGGCTGTTTCATGGCTTTCAAAAGCGGTGTATAAATCAGGAAGATAAAGAAAGCTACAAAAGGTAAGGTTTCCAGCAGGCGGTGTTGCGCCCAGGCGATGAGCAGTATAATTGCGTTAACGATGCCGTACATCAAAGCCGCCAGTTTAAGCGGACCGGTTTTACCACCATGTACTTCATCGCGACTGATCATGGTAATAGCGCCGATATACAATACCGGCACCAGGGCCAGCCAGGCGTAATTACTCAATGTTCCCTCACCGGCAATGCTCATCCCTAACAACAGGTTCAGTCCACGGCAAACGCCCATGTTAACAGGACCTGCTATGTTATAATGTTTGCCCCATTTGTTATAAACAAGTGCTGCGAGGGCAACGGCCATAGCAATAAAACCCGCAACAGGATTTACTGTAAATGCAGCCAGTACGCCAATCATCAGTAAATAAATACCGAGTATAACAGCCTGTGTTTTAGATACGATGCCGCTGGGAATAGGACGCTCCGGACGCTCTACGCTATCCAGCTTTGCATCGAAAACATCATTAAACACCACACCACCTCCATATAAGCCAGCCGTTGCCAGTGCCAGGCAAAGCACAGGCAGCAGCCAGTCGGCCGTAAATGTATGCGTTTGCAGCCAGAAGCCTGAGATGGCAACACCTGCCAGTATATCCGCTACCGCAGTAACGATATTTGCAGGGCGCATCAGGCGCAGGTAGCCCAACAGTTTATTAGCAATATAACTCACACCAATCCGGGTTTTTCATTTTGATAAATAGTAACGCTTAGCGTATAATGGTGGCATTTTTATCCACTCTTGGTTGTTGGCCGCCGCGAAGTACGGTGCTGCCATTATACTTAAGATTCTGGTCGACTTGTTTCACTGTTTCGAAATCACTTACGTCGATCTGGCCGCTCTGCGCAAATGCGTCGATGGCATTTTTGTAGCAAACCAGTTCGATATCTTTTATGTTTATACCTCTTTCTAACATTAATGCCGCTGTTTTAGGCACTGCCAGCGGATCGCTGATGCCCCAGTCGGCAGCGGAGTTGATCATAATACGTTCACTGCCGTACTGTTTTACGATTTCCACCATCCTTTCGTTACCCATTTTGGTAAAAGGATAAATGGTGAAAGCTGCCCAGAAGCCACGGTCCAGCACTTCTTTCACCGTTTCTTCGTTATTATGGTCTACGATCACCATGTTCGGTGCCAGGCCTTGTTCAATGGCGATATCCATACTACGCTGGGTGCCTTTCTTTTTATCGCGGTGCGGTGTGTGGATTTGTACGGGCAGGCCGGCCTCTTTGGCGAGATCGAGTTGCGCGCGGTAATATTTTTCTTCGGCAGGCGTCTGGTCGTCGAAGCCTATCTCCCCAACCCCTACTACCCCTTCTTTATAAAGGAACAGTGGCAATATTTCCATTACCTGTTCGGCCAGGCGTTCGTTGTTGGCCTCTTTAGAATTGAGCCCTATCGTACAATAATGTTTAATACCAAACTGCGAGGAACGGAAACGCTCCCAGCCAATGAGACTATTAAAATAATCGCGGAAAGTATCCACACCTGTACGCGGCTGCCCCAGCCAGAAGGCAGGTTCTATGATAGCGGTAATGCCCGCATCGGCCATCGCCTGGTAATCGTCGGTAGTGCGGGAGGTCATATGTACATGCGGATCGAAGAAGCGCATGCCTTTAATTTTTTCAAGAAATATAGGGTTGGCGGTAATCGGCGCCAGTTCTTTTTCAGTAAGTTCGTGACTGCAACACATAAGATCTAAATAATTTCTGTTGCGGAACGCGTCATTGTTCCGCCGCGATAAAAGGAATCAATTCAGTTTAGCCGAGAGTATTTCCCAGCTCAGCAAGTTCTGGTCTATTTCTGCCTTCAACACAGGGTCCTGCTGTAACAGCTCACGGGCCGGTGCGTATTGAGTACGTGCGCAGGCCAGTGCAGCAGCTTCCCGTTCTACATTATTGGCAGAGTTCCACACCCTTTTAATATCGTTGAATGACGTTTCGTTCATGAACGGCGCTACCAGCCTCCAGAGCATCGGGTTTACAGTACGTCCTGCCGCCCAGCGTTCGTGCGCATAATCACAAAGCACGTCCGACAATTCGGGGTTCACCCTTACGTCGAGCCCCACGATGCGGCTAACGGGCTTGTCGTTGAAAATAGCCTTCATTACCAGCTGGTTCCAGGGTGCGCGGTCAAGGTTGATGGCCGGGTATGGATTATTCAGCATAATGGCATCGAGTACGATACCGATATTGGAACGAATGCCCTCTGCGGTACGAAGTGTCCAGCTGTCGGGATAGGCCAGCAGGGGCAATGCGCTGTATAAAGCCGCAAGCTCATTCATCTCCGCGGTATCGAACAGTACTTCTATTTGTTTAAGGTATTGAGCTTTATCGTTTGCGGGTAATTGTAACAACCACCACGCACGTACCAGCTGGTGAAGCGGCCAACCCTGCACGGTAAAGAAAGGAATGATCGCATGCAACTCCGCCGCTGTAGTATCATTTATATCCACGACGGCTTTCCCTGTAAATCTTGGGATAGCCGAAAAGGTAAGATTGAATTGCTGCATCACATTACCCTGCCGCCACACTTCCTGTTTTTGCTGCAGCCAGTTAACCGCTTCCGGTTTGGCATGTTGTGCGATGATCTGGTATAGCAGCGCGCTCATTCTATCTATATCATAAACATACTTCATGCACGCCTCAATTTAAATTGGTCATTTTGTTAATATCCGACTAAAAACAGCCTTATCTATATGAAAGCTAAGTTAAACCAACTTTATAAAAGTTAGGCTAAAAAATACGTGAATAGCTCTACCGGCGGACGATTGGCACCAACTTTTCACCAGGCTCAACTTTGCATAACATGAACGTGGGAGAAAAACACTGATACTTTAATAACCTAATGGAAAGTACTTTTCTTCCGAAAACCGATCAGTTCTGTACACAGGGTCATTCAGTTAAAAAAGTATCATGATTGGATAAATAAAGAAAATAATCGGGAGTGGGGATGGAAGGGGGTAAAAATAAAAGAGAGGCACAAGTGCCTCTCCTTCCGCCATTCTAAAACCTGATTAGTAACCAGGATAACTTAATGCTGATCGTAACCCTGAAGGTTAGGTCTGCTAACAATTTATACGGCGATTTATAGTAATCTCTTTGTTGGTATCTATGTTTGTAGTAGAAAAGAACTGAAAAATGCAGTCTTATACCTGTTGTTCCTAATGCAATATAATCAAAAAAGAATTACGTCGCGCTCACCTGAACGTATCATATCTCATAAAACAAAGTCGCTTTCTCTCTAATTTCGTGCCCTAAGATAATGCAAACTTACGAATTGTTGTTCGCGTTTTTACGTAAGTTTATGCCCTATTTTGAAATTTAATACATCTACAGGAACATGAAAATCTTCAACATATTTTTTACCGTAATATTTATCCTGTTCGCAGCCTTGCAGTACAACGATCCGGACCCGTATATCTGGATACCGATTTATGGTTATGGCGCCCTCATGTGCCTGCTGGCGGCACTTGGCAGGTTTTACCGGGGAGCATACCTGTCGGGTATTTTCATTTACCTGGTATACGCCAGCTATCTTTTTTTTACAAAAGACGGGGTGGCTGACTGGGCAACTTCTCATGATGCCGAAAATATCGCTCAAACCATGAAAGCAACCAAACCCTGGATCGAAGATACCCGGGAATTCTTCGGACTCCTGATCATTATCATCGCTTTGCTGGTTAATTATATCTACGCAGGAAAGCGGCAGCGCACCGCAGCCTGATCTCACTACTAATACCGGGGACCAATATTCCCGGTATTTTTTTTGCCTTCCTTATTATATAGTATCCTTCACAATATTCTTCCCTGCCTCATTAAACCTCCCCCCATATTGCCAGTCTTTAGAACAACCAATTACGTTTTTATGACGGCGAAATACCTTACTACCCTCCTGATAACCGGCCTGCTTACCAGCACTGTGGCCCGGGCGCAGCACAACAACGACGCTACCGGTTTACCCGGCGACAACTTCAGCCTGGAAGGTGCTTTGGAACTCTTCAAAAAAGCAAAATCTCCCGAGGCTTTCGAAAAGCTGCTGAATACAGAAGATAACAAAGTGAATAACCTCGACCTCAATGGCGATGGCGATATCGACTACATCCGGGTAATCAATAAAATGGAACGGAGTACGCAGGTGTTCATTTTACAGGCGGTTGTTTCCGAAACAGAAAACCAGGACATTGCAGTGATAGAACTGGAAAAAACAGGAAACGATCACGCCGTGGTGCAGATAGTGGGCGATGAAGATATTTATGGCGAGGAAACGATCGTAGAGCCTTCAGACATTGGCGACCAGGCAATAAACGATATGCCACTTAACCGTTACGGAAGCATGAACGGCCCCGCCGCCAGTGTTGGCATTGTTGTAAATGTATGGGCATGGCCTGTTGTACGTTATGTATACGCTCCGTCTTACGTAGTATGGACATCACCCTGGAGCTGGCGTGCCCGCCCGGTTTGGTGGCGCCCCTGGAAACCAATGGCATGGGCGGTGTACCGGCCTTACCGTTATCACTACCGGCCGCATTATACGGTAGTACATACGCACCGCGTAGTAGCCGCTCCGCATATCTACAGACCCGTAAGAGTTACTTCGGTTACCGTGCGCACCCGCAACCAGGCTAACATTACGCATTACCGCAGCACGAGGACTGTTACCACAGCAAACGGCCACCAGGTAAAAGCCATAAAACGCACCACCACCGTAGAAGGCAGGAACGGCCGTAAAGCAACGCACAGTACTACGCATGTAAAAAGGAAAAAGAGATAACCCATCAACAAAAATAATTTAGAAAACCAGCTGATAACAAAAGGGCGTTCCGTACGGAACGCCCTTTGTCATTTTGATCATCCTCGGAAATAGATCTGCTATAATGTTTTTCCGTAGCGGTGTAATGCCTCCAGGAAATAATAATCGGCGTACACGAGCGGCACATCTATTTCGCCGTTGTGCGGAATGCTGCCAACGCTGTGCATCAGCATAAAATTACCATTGGCACCAAGGGGTGCGCGATAAGCCGGGCTGGCAAGTGAATGCAGCATTTTAATAGCGGTTTCGCGGTACTTTTTACCTTTCGCTTTATCTACATAACCACTCAATTCGAACAAGGCTGATGCTACGATAGCGCCGGCAGATGCATCGCGGTATTGCGCGGTTACTTTGTTCGCATTCGACCTTACGCCTGGTTTATAGCCAGCCTGGTAAGCGTTAAAGTCCCAGTTCGGAATTTTATCTGACGGCAGGTTTTTATTATTGATAAACCAATCGGTTAAACCTTCTGCGGTTTTCAGGAAACGTTTGTCTTTCGTTTCGCGATATACCATCGTAAAGCCATAAATAGCCCAGGCCTGTCCGCGTGCCCAGGTAGAATTATCTGCATACCCCTGCGCGGTTTCGCGCGCCAGCACTTTACCGTTGGTGGTATCGTAACACACTACGTGATACGAACTGAAATCGGGGCGTACCTGGTTCTTCATAGCGGTTTCAGCATGGGTTACCGCAATGTGACGGAACGTGGTATCGCCCGTTTCCTTTGAAGCAAAGAATAACAGTTCCAGGTTCATCATGTTATCCACGATTACCGGGAAATAGTACATCTGCTCGCCATGCCATGATTTAAAAGCGTTCCAGGATTTAATACTGCCTGTAACGGGATTAAAACGGGTACTCAGCGACCTGGCAGACTGGATCAGGATATCGCGGTAGGCCTTGTTGCCCGTAACACGATACGCGTTACCATAACTACAGTACACCATAAAACCCAGGTCGTGGTGTTTGGTAAAATCTTTCAGCGGCTCCAGCTTCTCCGTCCACACAGTGGCCTGCTCCAGCAACGATTTATCTTTCGTGCCTTCGTACGCATACCACAGGCTGCCAGGGAAAAATCCCGGGGTCCAGTCGTACATGTTCGTGGTGGTCATTTTTCCGGCCTTGTCCGTAGTACGCGGAAAGGCGAGGCTCTCGCGGGTTTCGGTGTCCTTTAACATCAGTTTCAACTGCTGCTGCGCGTAGCTGTAATTACTGTCTACAAAGGTCTTCTCTTTCTTGTCGGCCTTAAAGGCGAGCAAGCTGGCAACCGCCAGGAGGCATAGCAATGGCTTCTTCATATTTACGGTATCACTTTAATGATTATTTCTCTGATCACACTTTTCTCATCGTCCAGTGTGTGATTAAATGCTACAAACGTGGCTTTGTAAATACCCGCGGCAGGGTACATATACAGATGTTCCTTTTTAGCGGGATCGATAATGCTTTTAATACCGGTAGCCAGATCGCCGGGTATGCGGCCTACATATATGGGCTTAGAAATGATCCAGTTGGTGTTGGTAGCCGCAGTTGCTGCTCCGCCGGTCAGCACCAGGCTGGTGGCGCCGGGCGTCCAGCGGCCATTGGCAGGGAAATATACATTACCGTAACGGGTCCAGAAAGCTACATCGTCGGCCAGTGTGCTAACGGCAACAGTACGTTCGGGCAGTACATTATTGACCAGCCAGTTGGTGATCGTCCAGGTACGTTGGGTACTGCCGGTTACGCCGCTATACTTCAGGGCAATGAACAATGAATCGCTTTCATTTTGTACGAGGTCGGTAAGATTAATGTTGCCTGAGTTTACCAGGGTGGCGCTGGTAGCCAGGGCAGCACGGGAGGTAATGTCTGTCCAGTCAGCATTCATAACAGAAACTGAATCCAGGCCGGGCAATTTGTTGGTGGCTAATACGGTGAGCGTATTGGTTTGTGTGCCGAATTGCGCGGTGGACGAAAAGGAGAAGATAACATTGCCCAGCTTTTTGGTGGCCGAACGGCTGTCATAACGCTTTCCGAGTTCGCCGGAATAAAAGCTGATGTTACCGGCATCGCCGCTGAACAGGAAACGGGTGGTATCGCCTACCTTAAAAGTAAAAGTATCGTTCACCAGCCTTGCAGCATCTATCGATACCTTCAGGCCCGGCGTGTCCACTTCCATCGTTTTGCTGCAGGAGGCAGCTATAAAAGCGAGTATAATTAAGAAATTACGTTTCATGATGTATAGTTTTTGTATGGACATTACCAGCCTGGATTCTGGACTAATGCTTTGTTAAGGTTTAATTCATAGGTGGGTTTGGGCAGCAACACGTGCCTGGCGCTTACGTTACGTACACCCTGCAGTCCGTTTGGATTGCCGGTAGCCGTAACACCTGCACCATTAGCAGTAGCCCATACGGCGAAGTCCTGGATATCGGCCACGAAATTGCCCCAGCGGATAAGGTCGGCCCGGCGCACGGCTTCGAAACATAACTCCCGCATACGTTCGTCGCGGATGGCCAGCTGGAACCCATCTTTATCCAAACCGGGTGTTAATTCTGATTCGGTACCGGTGGTGATGGTTGCAGTGGCGGCAGCTGCCGCACCAGCGTAAGTGAACACCGCGCCGGTAACTGTTGCTGACGAAGCACCGGTGGTATGCGTAGGGGCTGTGGTGGTAGAAGTGCCGGCCTGCGTAACGGTGTACAGGTTAGCGCCATTGGTTACCTGTGTATTGGCTGCATAGGTTACACCTGGCGTCCAGAAAGTACCAATCACTACTACCGGGGCAGATGAGTAATAAGAGCCTGGCGTTAACGCGCCCGGGCTCGACAGGTAAATGCCGCTTACCCTGCCACTGGTCAGCACCGCTGTGCCTGTAGCACCGCTTCCACCGCCACCGGTAATGGTAACTACCGGGGCAACGGTATAACCCGAACCCTGGCTGGTCATGGTAATGGATTTTACCACATTGCCATTCTGTAATCCGTATCCTCTTTTCCTCACCTGGTTAATATATCCATAAGCGTTACCCGGCCCGTTTTTATAATTCTCTGCTTCTGCACGCATCAGCAATACGTCCGCATAACGAATAACAGGCCAGTTGATGTTATAAGTACCGGCCACGCCGTTGGTATTACGAATAGACTGTGGTACGTACTCTCTCCTGAACTTACCTGCACTCATTAGCCAGGCCGAGGTACGGGCAGCTTTAACACGGGGATTACCGCTGTAAATATAGTTAGCGCAGTTCCAGTCACGACGAATATCCAGCGAGGGTTTGTTAGGTGTTGCAGTGCTGGCCGCATCTACCTCGTAAGCATCGAACAGTTT
Organism: uncultured Chitinophaga sp.; assembly: GCF_902168175.1. Lineage (GTDB taxonomy): Bacteria > Bacteroidota > Bacteroidia > Chitinophagales > Chitinophagaceae > Chitinophaga. The sequence continues at coordinate 11,198 of NZ_CABHOU010000099.1, forward strand.
TTTGGTGACCCACACCCAGCTGGCGGCGCTGTACGAAGAAGTGTCTGCTGCAATTATCGAAGAAGTAATGCCTACGAAGTTGCCGATATCGTTACCTGTTTTATTGACTACACCGGCTGCTGCTCCCAGCGAACCGAGTTCCCATATATTTTCTTTTACATCGTACTGGTCGCGGGCAAGGTTAATAAATACCTGCCTGTAATCAGCGTTAAGCGCATGTAACCCGGAGTTAATCACTTTATCTGTATAAGTAATAACGCTATCGTATTTGGTCACATCTTTTTGCGGATAGCCTGCCCAGTAAATATATACCCGTGAAAGAACGGCCTGTACGGCGGTAAGCGTAGCCACATCACTAAATCCTGTTTTCGCCACGGTGTAATCTTTCAGCAGCACCTCTGCCTCTTTCATATCTTTTTCGATCTGCTGGTATACTTCTTTTTGCGTAGCGGCGGGCACTGTTACTTCACTAATGGTGAGGTTACGCAGTACTAACGGCACATCGCCATAATTACTGGTGAGCAAAAAATAGTAATAACCGCGAAGGAACAATGCCTGGCCTTTTATGATGTTGCGCTTCGCTTCATCCATAGTGGGTTTATCGATATTGGCCAGCAGTGCATTAATATTGTTGATACCGATGTAACATAAGCGCCAGATACCGGCTACGTAGGTTTGCGAAGCATCGTAGTTATACCGTAACCCGCGCGCATCACCATCTGTAGTACGGTTGGGCAGTACCTCGTCGGTGGCAGACACAAAGTTGAAGCCCATTACCTGTGCGTACAATTCAGGACGCATAAGGTTACTATATACGCCATTAAGCGCCTGCTGTACTTGTGCTTCGGTATTGTAATAGTTTTCGTTTGAATAAAAATCGGTCGGTTTGGTGTCGAGGAATTTATTACAGGAAGTAAGTCCTGCTATAGCCATGCATGCAATGATACAAATGCGTTTCATGTTGAATGATTTAGAAGGTTACGTTTACACCGGCCACATAAGAAAGGGAATGTGGGTACGCTGCATAATCAAATCCGGGAGTAAGGTTGTTGGCGTTCCTGGCAGATACTTCGGGATCGGTACCGGAATAACTGGTCCAGGTGAAAAGGTTCTGGGCGGAGCCATATACCCTTACTGCTTTAATCTTCGCCCGCTTCAGCACTTTATCGGGTATGTTGTAACCCAGCGATACCGTTCTCAGTTTCAGGTAAGAACCATCTTCTATCACCCGCGATGAATAAGCCGCATTGCCCATACCACCTGCTCTGAACATCGTGTTGCTGGGATTTGTCGGCGTCCAGCGTTTGGCATAAGAAGCATACTGGTTAAGGTTCGGATTGTTTACGATACCTCCTTCGAACACGTAACGGTTGGCATTAATAATATCATTACCGTACGACCACTGGAACAATACGTTCAGGTCAAAGTCGCCGTACTGGAAGTTGTTGGAGAAACCACCGGTGTGTTTCGGAAGACCGCTGCCGATAATGGTGTAGTCCTGGTTGTTTACCTGGTTATCACCGTTAAGGTCTTTGTACTTAATGTCGCCCGGACGGATAGAAGCCCTGGCAGAACCATTGGTAGGCACATCTGACTTCAGCAGGTAAGTACCGTTAGGCATGTAATCAAAGTCGGCAAACTGGTACACCCCATCAAACACTAATCCGTACATCTCCGCCATGGGCCTGTCTATCACAGAAATATAAGGGAACAGTCCGGAGAAGGTAGTATTGAAGAAAGTACCGTTACCTGATAAGATCGACGTTTGATCTTCAGCTAAAGCCAGTATTTTATTCCTGTTAAAGCTGATGTTGAAACTGCTGTTCCAGTTGAACTTTTTGTTCTGCACAATAACACCACCCACGGTAAACTCAAGTCCTTTGTTTTCCAGTTTACCTACGTTCTTAAACCCTGAAGAACCTTCCACTCCGTTCGTATAGGGCAATGCTGCGTTCAGCAACAGGTCTTTGGTGGTACGTTTATACGCATCTACCGTAACGGTCAGCCTGTCTTTAAAGAAAGCAAGGTCTAAACCGATATTGGTTTGTGCATTGGTTTCCCATTTTAGATTGGGATTACCTGCCGATGTAATGGCCGAGCCAATACCGAGCGCACTGTTGCCCGATGAATACCAGAAGTTGTAGTTGGTAAGTGTAAGCTGGGAGAGATAAGCAAAGTCGGACACCCTGTTGTTACCAGAGGCACCGTAACCTAACCTCACTTTTGCATCAGACACAAACGGCAGCTCTTTCATAAATGATTCGCCACTGAAACGCCAGGCCACGGAAGCCGATGGGAAGTAACCCCACTGACCACCACGGGGGAACTTGGAAGATCCGTCGGCACGGATAGAAGCGGTTAAGTAGTACTTTGATTTATAATCGTAGTTGGCGCGCGCAACAAAAGAAGCCATGCTCCAGGAAGAAGCCTGTGAAAGAAGGCTGATATTGGCCGGTGCGGCCAGGTCGAGCGCATCAAGACCCAAATCTTCGTTAGGCACCTGGTTGGCAGCAAACCTTCTGCGTGAACTGCTTTGGCCCTGTGCTTCAAACACACCCAACGCCACCAGGTTATGCACCTTGTTCCAGCGCTTACGGTAGGTTAACGCATTTTCACTACGCCAGGTAGAAAATATGTAGTTATCGATACTGCCGTTCACACCGTTGGAGTTCCATTTACTACCCGACTGCGTTTTAGAGTTATTGAAAGAACTCAGTTCCCTCGACTCCCGGTTAATACCGCCAGAAACACGAAGTGACAATTCCTTGGTAAAGTTATATTCAGCGTAAGCGTTGGCAATCAGTGTATTTCTTTTATCCAGCGTAAGCTGGTTCTGGATATTCTGCAGCGGGTTTACGCGGTAATCCTGGTTATTGGCCAGTTCATTACCCGGATCGTAAAACTCATCTACCAGGTTCACCGCACTATCGCGGCCGGAAATACTGGTAGTAGGCCTGAAGCCCCATACCGAATAAAGCGTGGTGGCCGAGGCGTAGAAGTTGGTAGCGGAAACCGGGATACCAAAAGCCTCGGTATAAGCATAGTTGGCGTTAACGCCCACCTTTAATTTATCACTTACCGTTTGATCGAGCGAAAAACGGGATTGATACCGTTTAAAACCGCTGTTCAGGATAATGCCTTTCTGGTTGTTGAAGTTACCGGACAGGGAGTACTTGGTTTTATCGGTACCACCGCGTACCGCGATGTCGTGGTTCTGGTTCTGGCCCACCTGGTAAATGTAATCCTGCATATCCACGGTGGTGTGGTTGCGGTAATCTTCCAGGGTAGTTCCTTTTGCCATGTACACCGAATCGTAAATGGCAGGATTTACATCGCCCACATACCTTACGAACTCGTAAGCATCCATCAGTTTTACTTTCTGCGGAATGCTCTGCCAGCCATAATAACCGTTGTAGGTTACCTGCGGCGCACCCATCTTACCTTTTTTGGTGGTAATTAAGATTACGCCGTTAGAACCACGGGCACCGTAAATAGCGGTAGCCGAAGCATCTTTGAGGATGTCGATAGATTCAATGTCGCCGGGGCTGATCGCATTGGCATTGGAACTTTCAGTAGGGAAGCCGTCAATTACGTACAGCGGACCGTTATCCTGCGAAATAGAACCGGCACCGCGGATGGTGATGTTGGCGATGGAGCCGGGCTGCCCGTCGTTGCTCGCCACTACCACACCTGCCACACGGCCGGCGAGGGCTTCGTCGAACGACTTCACCGGTGCCTTTTCAAAATCTTTCATGTTTACACTGCCCACCGAACCGGTAAGGTCTTTGCGCGACTGGGTGGCGTAACCTATTACGACCACATCGCTCAGCGTACCCGCCTGCTCGCGCATCCGGATGCTGTACTCTGTTTTTTTGTCGACCACCGCCTCGGTACGTTCGTACCCTACATAGGTAAATACCAGCGTGGCTCCCTGCGTTACAGCGATGGTAAACCGTCCCTGGTCGTTAGTGCTTGTGCCCGTTTTTGTGTTCTTTACCGTTACGGTAACACCGGGCAGCAACTCGCCCTTTTCATCTTTTACAGTACCTGAAACCGTTTTATTCTGCGCAAACAGTAAAACCGGGAAGAATAGTATTCCCATTATCCCTGCGAAAATCCTGAAGGCATACCGGGACATTGGTACATCAATCGTCGATTGGTTCGTATTCATCATAAATGGTGGAATTGATGTCTGGTTGATAATTTCACACGATCTACAAATATGTGGTTCTACTCCAACAGCCAGGGGAGAGAATCGTAAAAGAATAGGGTGAATTTTATAAACACCCTGCAATCACCTGATTATCAAACTTATAAAATAAAGGTATACAGAAAAAACATCCCTTTTCCCTATATTGGGGGATGATTTCCCGGTGCCTTATAATGCTATGTGTGCTAATAGCGACTGCTTTACCGAAAAGCAGCGGGCAGCCAGTGAACTTTCAACGCCTCACCGTGGAGAACGGTTTGTCGCATAACGCAGTGCTTTCCATTACCCAGGACCACCAGGGATTTTTATGGTACGGCACCCGGTACGGACTAAACCGGTACGACGGCCGGCGGTTTAAAATATATCACCACTCGCCGGACGATAGCACCAGTATTCCTGACAACCAGGTAATGTCGCTTTACGTGGATGAACACCAGGTACTTTGGGTGGGTACCTCTTCCGGCCTTGCCAAATACGATCCGGTAACCGATCGTTTCGAACGGATTACGCTTCATGAGGGCAGGCAAACCAATATCAATTTCATTTTTGAAGATAGTAAAGGCCGCCGCTGGTCAGGCGCCAATAACGGACTGTACATGCAGGACGCCGACAGCCTGCACTCGTTTTATCCCCCTCAGATAGCGGGCTGGGTAGTGCGGTGTATATATGAAGATAAAACGGGCAACATCTGGATAGGTACCAATACTGGTCTTTGTAAGATGAATGCTTCGGGCATACAAACGTTTCGCCACAACCCCGGCGACGCCGCCAGCCTGAGCATGGATTTTATTACCGCCATCAACGGCGACCGCTTCGGCCGCCTTTGGATAGGTACCCAAACCGGTGGTATCAATATATATGATGCCACTACCGGTAAATTCAGCCGCCTCGCGCAACCTGCTATCGTTAATAACATTGTGCGCCGCATTATGCAGGACAAAAACGGGCATATGTGGATTGCCACGCAGGAGGGCCTGAGTATTATCAACCCGGCGGACATGAAACAAACCGCTTACCAGCACGAACCGGGCGACGAAAACAGTCTTAGCCAGAACTCCATTCACAGTCTGTTCGAGGACAACAACGGATCTATATGGCTGGGCACCTACTTCGGCGGAGTAAACGCTGTACATCCTTACGCTACCGCCTTCAAGATATGGCCGCACGGCTCAAAAGATAATGGACTCAGTAATAACGTGGTCAGTAAAATACTGGAGGACTCGCAGCATAACCTCTGGATAGGCACCGAGGGCGGAGGACTGAACCATTTTAACCGCCAGACAGGACGTTTCACTTATTACAAACATAACCCCGCCAATCCATCGGGCCTGGGCTCCAACCTGGTAAAAATGGTGTATGAAGATAAGGACCATCATATTTGGGTGGGTACGCATGGCGGGGGACTCAACCTGTTATTACCAGATGGCAGCTTCAAACGTTTACTTTACAGCGCTGCCGATCCCGCCTCTTTTTCCAGGGAGGTTACTTCTATTATGGAAGATGCGGAAGGCCGGTTCTGGATAGGCACCAGTGAAAGATTATTTATACTCCACCGCTACGGCACCGAACTACGGGCGGAGAAAGATTCGGCCAGCGGTTTTATTGCCGCCCGCCGTTCCATCCGCTACATGTTCCAGGACAGTCGCCGCAGGATGTTCATCGGTACTATTTCCGGATTGTTCCTCTACGAAGGCGACTCCCTGCGTATGCTGCAACCCGGTTACATCAATGCCGTGCAGGAAGATTCGCAGCACAACATTTGGGTGAGTATATATTACGGAGGGATGGTAAAATATAGCCCCGACCTTCAACAATCGGTGCAATACAACGAAAAAGACGGGCTGCCGAACAGTAACATACTGGGCTTACTGGAAGATGATGAACACAAACTTTGGGTAAGCACTGATAACGGCCTGGTGAAGTTCGATCCCGCCCGCAATACGTTCCAGGTGTACACGACCAGCGATGGTATTGCGAGCAACGTATTTAATTATAACTCCTTTCTAAAAGACAGTAACGGAGAACTTTTCTTCGGCGGCTATAACGGCATTACCAGTTTTTACCCGAAACAGATTACAGTAAATGCAAAGCCTGCCCCTATCCGCTTTACCGGCCTCCGCCTGTTTAACAACCCGGTGGCTATTGGTGGCGAAGACGGTTTACTGGAAAAAGACATTGCCTTCACAAAAGCACTGCGCCTGCGGCACGACCAGGAAGTATTTACCCTGGAGTTCGCGCTGCTTAACTATATAAAAAGTAACAAAAACCGTTTCGCTTACCGCCTTGAAGGGGCCGACCGCGACTGGATAGAAACAGACAACCCGGCGGTAACCTACACCAACCTATCTTCCGGCAACTATGCTTTTTGGGTGAAAGGTGCGAACAACGACGGTACCTGGAGCGAGCCGGTAAGCATGGAAATCACCATCCTGCCTCCCTTTTGGCGTACATGGTGGGCGTACGGGTTGTACGTACTGTTGATCGTATTGCTGTTCTTCCTCATCACCCGCTTCTTCTTCCTGCGGGCGCTGTTACGGAAAGAAGAAGAACTGCACCAGGTGAAACTGAATTTCTTCACCCACGTATCCCACGAAATACGTACGCACCTTACACTGCTAATGGCGCCGGTGGAAAAGATGATGGACACGCTGAAGAAAGACGATCCGCTGCAATCGTCGCTGTTACAATTACGGAACAATGCCGACCGCCTGTTAAAACTGGTGAGCGAGTTAATGGACTTCCGTAAAGCAGAAACCCATCACCTTAAATTACACGTGCAGGAGCAGGATTTAATTCCTTTCCTTGATCATATTTACTCCAGTTACCGGCAGCAGTCGCTGGACAGGAATATCAGTATTTCCTTTACGCAAGATACCGAGCAGGCGCGCCTGTACTTTGATCGCGAGCAACTGGAAAAGGTATTCTTCAACCTGCTGGGTAATGCCTTTAAGTTTACACCTGATGGCGGCAGGATACAACTGCACGTGACGCAAGCCCGCAACTCCTTCGTTATAACCGTCACCGACAATGGCCGGGGCATTGCGCCGGAGTACCTGAACAACCTGTTCACCAACTACTTCCAGGTGCAGGACCATGGCGTGCAGAACACCGGTTATGGTATCGGGCTCGCCTTATCGCGTAATATCGTGGAGCAGCACAAGGGTACTTTGACCGTAGAAAGTGATCCATCCACCCCAGATAAAGAAGGAAAAACTTGTTTTACAGTGACACTGCTTCCGGGCAGTAAACATTTCGAAAACACGCAGCATGTGGTGGGGCAAACTTTGGTAGCAACAAACGTAGCGTACGAACCGGCAGTCAATATCGACCACTCATCTGCCTTAACCACTACACCTGCCGCCGCAGATACGCCCCAGCCCTTTACCATTCATATTGTAGAAGATAACCCGGAACTGCGCGCGCTGCTGCGCCAGGTGTTTCAGGAACAATACCAGGTGCTGGAAAGTGAGAACGGGGCAGATGGTTTGGCACTGGCTACCGAACAAATTCCTGACCTCGTCATCAGTGATGTGATGATGCCCGGCATGGACGGCCTGCAGTTTTGCCAGGCGTTAAAAACAGATGAACGTACCAGCCATATTCCCGTAGTGCTGCTCACCGCCAAAAGCTCCCAGGCCGACCAGGTGAGCGGACTGGAAACGGGTGCAGATCTTTACCTGACCAAACCCTTTAGCGCTAAAGTACTGTCACTGAACGTACGCAACCTGCTAAGCTCCCGCGAAAAAATGCGCGAACGCTTTAGCCGCCAGTTGCAAACAGAAGCGGAACCTATAGCACCCGCCGCAATATCGCCCAACAGCATCGATACCGCCTTCCTCGAAAAAGTAATCGCACTGGTGGAAGAACATATGGACGACCCTGACTTTGGGGTGGATATGTTATCGAAAAAGGTAGCCATGAGCCAACCGGTTTTGTACAAGAAACTGAAGGCGGTTTCAAATATGTCGGTGAACGATTTTATTAAATCGCTGCGGCTTAAAAAGGCGGCGGAACTGATCCGTACCCGGCAGCATACGGTATACCAGGTGGCTTACATGGTAGGGTACAACGACCGCAAGTATTTCAGTAAAGAGTTTAAAAAGCAGTTCGGCAAAACGCCCACAGAGTTTGCCGGAGAGCCTGAATTATAATATTCTCCCCTTTTACTTATAAAAACCACCCTGCCTGGTAAGCGCCACCGTTTAGATTTGTGGTGATAGTATTTAAGTACACAGTTATGAAGAAACGACTATTACTTTTTATAACGCCCCTTCTCATTTCACTGGGAGCGATGGCGCAGGCCGAGTATACGATCATTAAAGACCGCATCCGGTCGGAACTGATCGGTAAAGCCACGAATACCGCCCGGTTAGACAACCAGGTAAAAGCCAACCTGGGCACACTACAGCCTAATGGCGCCTGGCCCGACGTGCCCTATGCCTATGACGCTAAAAAATACCTGGCGGAAGAACACCTTCACCGGGTAAAGAGCTTTGTACAGGCGTACGTAAACCCGGCCAGCAGTTGGCACCATAAACCGGCCCTGCTCACGGCTATCATTAATGCCCTTAATTACTGGGAAATCACCGATCCCAAAAGCTGGAACTGGTATCATAACGAGATATCCAACCCACAGATTACGGGAGAAATTCTGATCATGATGGAACATGAGCAGTTACCCAAACCACTGCGCGACAGTCTGCTGGTTAAAATGAATCGTGGCAACCCGGCTAAATGGACTGGCGCTAACAAAATGGATATCGCCACGCACTTCATGTACCGCGCCTGCCTGACCGGCAACGATTCGCTGATGCGGTACAGTGTGGACGAAATCTTTTTCCCAATCCGCCTTACTACCGAAGAAGGGATACAGCACGACCTCTCGTTTCAGCAACATGGTGCGCAGCTGTACATATACGGTTATGGCGCAGTGTTCGTGGAAGGCGAAACCAAAATAGCATACTACCTGCACGGTACCTCCTACGCCCTGTCCGGCAACAAGCTCGACATCTTCAGCAACTTCGTCCGCAAAGCCTTCGTGAAAGTAATGCGTGGCCGGTACATCGACTTCGGTGTGAACGGTCGTAGCATCAGCCGCGTAAACCATCTTTCGCCAGGCATCACTGCTCATCTCGAAAAACTACGGCTGCTGGATAAAACACATGCTGAAGAATACGAGCAGGTTATACAGCGGTTACAAAACAAACAACCTGCCTCCTACGCTATTACGCCGGAACACACGCACTACTGGCGCTCGGATTACAGCATCCATCACCGGCCGGGCTATTTCTTCGGACTGCACATCGCATCCTCCCGAACGGCCAAACAGGAAAACGGCAACGGCGAAAACCTGAAAGGGTATTACCTATCCGACGGCGCAACTAACATTGCAGTGAACGGTAACGAATACTTTAATATTCCACCGGTATGGAACTGGAGCAGGATACCCGGCACCACGGTTCCCTACATCACCCAAATACCGCTTCGTAAATCATGGGGCTTTAATATGGGCGCTACAGCTTTCTGCGGTGGTGTGTCGGACTCCCTGTACGGCGCATCTGCCATGATGCTGAACGAATACAATACCGTGGCCCGCAAAGCCTGGTTCTTCTTCGACAAAGAAGTGGTGTGCCTCGGCGCAGGTATCACCGCTACCGATACAGCAGCCATCAACACCACCGTTAACCAATGCCTGCTGGAAGGTAAAGTAACGGCAAACATTAACGGTACAACCAGCACGGTGGACAATGGTACTTATCAATACAACAACTTAAAATGGATCACGCATAACGGTGTAAGTTATTACTTCCCTGCAGCTGGCAATATTCACCTCAGCACACAGCCGCAAAGTGGTACCTGGAAAAGTATTAATAACGACGGGCCAGCAGCATTACAAACAATGAACGTATTCCAGCTGTGGTTCGATCATGGTGTAAAACCCTCCGATGGAACCTACGTGTATTATGTTATTCCTGGCCAGGACATGAAAAAGTACGATGCCGGTGCGGTACGCATTATGCAGAACGATGCGGACGTGCAGGCGGTGTATCATAAGGGATTAAAAGTGTGGCAGCTGGTATTTTACAAAGCAGGCAACTTTAGTAAAGAGGGCATCAGTATTGGTGTAGATAAACCTTGTGTGATAATGATCAGGCAAACATCCAATAAACTTGCGAGTCTTTCAGTAGCCGATCCGGCACAACAGCAGCAACAGGTAAATGTATCGTTGCAAATAGGTAATAATAAAGCACAGCAGCTTACCTGCGAACTGCCTTCCGGCGCTTATGCGGGCGCTACGGCAAAGTATAACATCCACCTGTAAACAGTATCCGACGAAATTAAAAAGGGCTGACCATTCATTTTTTTGGTCAGCCCTCTTTATTAAAATCTGAAACTATTACTTCGAGATCAGTTTGAATGTGTGGATCAGCACGGCTGATTTCACATCTGCGTTTTGCGCTTTAAGAACAAAGTATAGGTTGCGGCGATTATTGCCCGCGATAGCTGTAAAGTTAATGCTGGCGGTATTTAGTTTACCACCTGCTGCGCCCGGGCCCAATACCACTTCGCCCAGCTTTTGACCAGTCGGGCTATCGAGATACACTTCGGCAACATAACCGGCAGTCATGGCCGAATCCTGCACCGCGTAGTTAATTTCAACACCGTTCACTTCTGCCAGGTCGAGGTCTTTGTACGACACCCAGCCGTTTTGAGTAGGCAGTACATAACGTTTACCATCCAGTTCAAAACTGGCTACGCCATCGGCGGCATCGTACCTCGCTGCTGCGATGATCGGGTTACGCAGTTCGATGTTGGCCGTGCCTGTGATGGGACGAATACCGGCGCCACCTTTATCGGTGTAGCTGGCTAACAGGTAAAACACGCCTTTCTCTTTCCACTCGCTGCCCGCCAGCGGATCTACGCTGCCGGTGAGTGGTAACGAAGGAGCCTGTTGCACACCGCCTGCCAGTGACAGTACCCATTCTGCTATCTGTTTCGCTTCGCCTTTGGTGATAGTGGGGTGGGCAGACATGGCTGTTTCGCCCCAAACACCACCACCGCCTTTAATGATCTTATCGGCCAGGTAGTCGGATGCTTTTGCATCGCCTTTATATTTCTCTGCCACCTGTTTGAAGGAGGGGCCTATCGACTTTTCATCTACCTTATGGCAAGACTTACAATCGCCGCTTTCCACCATATTTTTACCGGCAATAGCACCGGAAATAACCTGGTGACCTTGTGGCATGCCGGCTTTATCTCTCCCCTCCATATACATCGTTTTGATGTAGATGTTAGCAGCATCGAGTGTACCACTGGCGGAATTACCATCTTCTTTATCGTTGATGCTTACGGAGTAATTCACTTTTTTACCCGGGAAGTAGAACATGCTGTTACCAGTAATGTTCACTTTTACTTCCGGTGTTTCGTTGCCTGCGTAAACTGATATCATGTTACTTTGTGTGTGTGCGCCTTTATCGTCGTACACATCTACAGATACCAGGTATTCGCCACCCTGTGAATAGGTAAACTCAGCTTCCGGTTCTTTCGTTTCTTTCTTATTACCGTTACCGAAGTTCCATATATAAGTAAGCGGATCTCCATCACTGTCTTTAGAACCTTTGGCGCTTGCTTTCATTTTAAAGGGCAGGCCGCCGGTTATTTTATCAACGCTTAATTTAGCTACCGGTGCGCGGTTGCCGCCGTTGTAATCGATACGTACCAGGGCAGCATCGGGGTTCTTGGAGAACCAGCCATTACCGTATTCCAATACATATAAACGACCATCGGGCCCCATTTCCATATCGATAGGTGCATTAAACTTCGTGGATGGCATAAAACGTTCCATCTTGGAAAAGTTTCCGTCCTTATCCATGGTTACGGCCATTATCCAGCCGCGTATCCAGTCGTAGATAAACAGTTTGCCGTTGTAATAGTCGGGCAAACGTGTTGCTTCGGGATACATATCGCTGTAATAAACAGGGCCTGTTTGGGCGTTGCGGCCACCTGCGCCTACTATTGGAAACTCGTCCGATTTACCGTAAGGGTACCAGATGAATGCAGGTTGCGCTGGAGGCAGATCTTTTAAACCGGTATTATTACGGGATGTGTTCACTGGCTTGGCAGGGTCCCATTCAGGACCGCTTTCACCGGTTTCGTAATTGTACTGGCGATAAGATTTGTTGTTGGCGATAAACATTGGATAACCGAAAAAGCCGGGTGCTTTTGCCTGGTTCACTTCATCGTAACCACGCGGGCCACGTTCGGCAATATCATTGGCTGCATCCGGACCTACTTCGCCCCAATACAGGTAACCGGTTTTCTGGTCTACTGAAATACGGTAAGGGTTACGTGTACCCATGGCGTAAATTTCAGGTTTAGTATTGGCAGTGCCTTTTTTAAACAGGTTACCATCCGGTATTTCATACGAGCCATCTTCTTTTACCTTGATGCGAATAATCTTACCGCGAAGATCATTCGTATTCGCAGAAGTACGACGGCCATCATACTGCAGGTGACCGGGACGATCATCTGTAGGGCCAAATCCTTTACTGGTATAAGGTTGATTAGGTTCATCGAACGGTGTGGTGTTATCACCGGAAGAGAGGTATAACAAACCACCGGGACCAAATGCAATAGAACCACCGGTATGGCAGCATATCTGGCGCTGGGAGTAAAACTGCAATATCACTTTCTCTGATTCCAGGTTCAGCCTGTTGTCTTCGAACTTAAAGCGGGAAAGCCTGTTCACCGAAGTATCTGCTGGTGAGTAGAATACGAATACGTAGTGGTTATCCTTAAAATTAGGATCGGCCGCAATGCCTAACACACCTTCTTCCGCATTCACGCCTTCTACACTTGTTTTATGGTATACGTTCAGGAAACCTACCTGCGATAACGACTTGGAGGTATTGTTGTAAAACAGGATCTCACCACGGCGCTGGGCAATCAGGATGTCCAGGTTAGGCAGGATGGTCATTTCGGTGGGTTCAAAGAACTCGCCGCCCGCCAGTACCTGTTTGGTAAAACGGTCTTCCTCCGGTACGCGTATCGCTTTTGCTTTAGAATAATCCAGCACCGGATTATCACCTATTGCATATTTAATACCGCCGAGAATATGTTTCAGAAAATTGGCTTCGGTGTAAGATTCTTCTGTATGTCCTAAACCGGTATAGAATGCACGGCCGCCATCGAAGTTGTGGTACCAACTGATGGGATGATCGCCGTTCATATTACCGCCGGTATAACTTTTCTCATCCAGCGTCATGAGTACCTTGGTATTCTTGTTCAGCTTTTTGTAGTTATACCATTCGTCGGTACGTTCCCATACATCAGGCAGTTCGCTTGTAGCAGGAAAATCTTTCAACACTACATTTACTTTTGCCTTGTGTACACCGGGAGGATGACTCTCGAACCAGCCACCGGCCAGTTCGCCATACCAACCCCAGTCGTACTCTGTATCGGCAGCGGCATGAATGCCTACATAACCGCCACCTGCCTGGATGTAACGCTGAAAATCAGCTTCCTGGAAGTTGTTGAGCACATCGCCGGTGGTGTTTAAGAAGATAACGGCGGAGTATTGCTGTAACGAGTCTTCGGTAAACTTAGCCGCATTCTCTGTTGTATCCACAATAAAGCCATTGTCGGCGCCCAGTTTCTGCAACGCCTTTATTCCCGCAGGAATGGCCGCATGGCGAAAGCCTGCGGTTTTGGTAAATACCAGTACTCTGGGTTTGCCTTCGCGTGTTTTCTTACAACCTGCGAAAAAGGCAGTTAAGCCAGCCAGCATTACCAGGAAAACGAAACTTCGTATCCTCATAACGTTCATTAGATTTTAGTGAGTTATTTTTTCTTCGGGAACTTCTTGCCCATTGCATATTGAATACCGCCCAACAAATGTTTGAGGAAGTTGGGCTCTTCGTACGAAGCTTTTGTATGACCGAGTTCGGTGTAGAAAGTTCTGCCCCCATCAAATTCGCGGTACCAGCTCATAGGATGATCATCGCCGTTTTTACCACCTTTGTAAGTGCTTTCATCTATTTTGATCAGCACATTAAGGCCGGGAACGATGCTCTTGAAATTGTACCATTCATCTTTACGCACCCAGTCGTCAGACAGGTGTTTGGTGGAGGGATGATCGTGGTTGACTACTTTTAACGTGGCTGTTTGCTGCTCGGGGTGACTAAGAAAATAAGCGCCTACCAGCTGGTTGTACCATGGCCAGTCGTACTCGGTATCGGTAGCAGCGTGCACTCCTACAAAACTGCCGCCTTTACGGATGTATTTCTCCATGGCCGCCTGCTGCGCTGCATTGAATATATCGCCGGTGGTGCTTAAAAAAACGATGGTAGTGTATTGTTTCAGGTTTTCATCAGTGAATTTAGTGGCATCCTCCGTTGTATCTACTGAAAACCCGTTTTCGGCACCCAGCTTTAACATAGCCAGTTTACCTACAGGTATTGCATCGTGCCGGAAGCCTGCTGTTTTAGAAAATACAAGTACTTTGGGTTTTGCTTTTTTCTTTGCACTTGCCACACTAAACAGGGCCGTAACGGCTAACAACAGGAGCGTGAATTTTCTCATGATAGCGTTCTATTGATAAAATAAAAAGGAAAGATCTTTAAAAACGTGTCCCCTGGGGAGTTGAATATTCCGCAGAGGACACGATAGCATTTACTACACTTAAAATTATATTATTACAGCACGCGGATTTTCAGGTTGCGGTACCATACTTTATCGCCATGGTCCTGCAGTGCAATTTTACCTTTTGCGTATTCGCCAAAACCTTTCCAGGTTTTGAACTTGCTGTTATTGAGCAGTTCCTGCCACTCAGGAGTCCCCATCGTGGTTTCGGCAGTTTTTTTACCGTTCAGGTACATGGTCAGTTTACCATTGTTTTTTATGAGTTTTGCTACGTTCCACTCACCTACAGGCTTAGCATAAGAACCAGGAGCAGCGATCATGTCGTACAGCTCACCGGAGTTGTGCTTTTTGTTCTTTCCGTCGGGGTGGCCGGCATCGTCGATCACCTGCATTTCCGGGCCGGTAGAATAAGTAGCGTGGTACTTAGGGTCTTCGTTAACACCGAATATTAAACCGCTGTTGCCGTTCGGAGAAATTTTCCACTCGTACACCAGTTCGTAGTTTTCGTAGTCGCCATCGGTAACCAGGTCGCCACTGGCGGCGCCGTCTTTTTTAGCGTCTGTATCCAGGAACAGGGCGCCGTCCTGTACTTTCCAGGCGTTGGTGCTGCCGGGTTTAACATGGTACTGGTGCCAGCCATTGAGGGTTTTACCGTCGAAAAGAAGCGTCCAGCCTTCTTTCTTTTCTTTTTTGCTTAAGCCAGTTCCGGTTTGGGCTATCGCGCAGGAGCTTATCATAACACAAGCCGCCATTGCAGAAAAAACAATACGTTTCATAAGAGATTTTGCTTTAGTACTTCTATTAATTTCGATTCGAAAGGAGGGAATACACTTCCCTTATATCTGCTCAAAAGGCGGTTCGTCCTCCTGCTCAGCTATGTAACCATGACGCGTATCTGATATCGGCCGGATTATTTACCGGTAGAAAGGATGTATTTCGCCATCTCTTTCGCATCTTCTAAAGGAACATCAGGATGCGGCGTCATAGGAACTTCGCCCCAGTTACCAGTACCACCTTTGATTATTTTGTCTGCCAGCATAGCGATATTCTCTTCTGTGGCAGGGTATTTCTTAGCTACATCGATGTAAGCAGGGCCTACAAGTTTAAGGTCTACCTTGTGACAGGTAAGGCAGTCTTTAGAAGCGATGAGTGTTTCACCTTTAGATACTGTCGGAGTTGCCGGGGCTGCTGGAACCTCGTTGGCGGAGATCTTAACTTCGTCGTCCTTTTTTTCTTCTTTCTTTTCACCGCCGCCGCACGCTGCTACAAACATTGCACTAATAAAAAGCGGTGCTAAAAATTTCTTTGTCATGTTGATCGTATTTAATCTTCCTTATTTTTTTACAGGCCGGGGAAATTACACATTAAATTGAATTCCGGCGAATTCTTTACATAAACGAGAAAGTGCCGGGGTTAAATACCCAGCACTTTTCTATTAAAAGCCTCATCAGAGCCGGTTCCGGCGAAATCGTCGAAAGCCTTGTCTGTTACACGAATGATATTGTTCTGGATAAATACGGCACCTTCCTTAGCGCCATCCTCCGGGTGTTTCATGCAGCATTCCCACTCCATTACCGCCCAACCGCTGAAGTTGTACTGGGTAAGCTTGGAGAAAACGGCCTTGAAGTCTACCTGCCCATCGCCCAGCGAGCGGAAACGGCCCGGCCTGTCTATCCAGGACTGGTAACCGCCATACACACCCGAACGGCCGGTAGGGTTGAATTCCGCATCTTTCACATGGAACATACGGATCTTTTCGTGGTAGATGTCGATGTATTCGAGGTAATTAAGGCACTGCAACACGAAGTGGCTCGGATCGTACAGTAAACACGCGCGGCTGTGGTTGCCGGTGGCTTCCAGGAAACGCTCGTAACTCACACCATCATGCAAATCCTCACCCGGATGGATCTCGTAACAAAGGTCTACGCCATTGGCATCGTACTCGTTCAGGATAGGTAACCAGCGGTTAGCCAGTTCCTTAAAACCTGTTTCTACAAGACCAGCAGGCCTTTGAGGCCATGGGTAAACGGTTTGCCACAGCAAAGCACCGCTAAATGTAGCGCTGGCATTGAGGCCCAGGTTGCTGCTGGCTTTCGCCGCATATTTCAGCTGGTTTACCGCCCACTCCGTACGCGCCTTTACATTGGCAGCACCACGCAGCTCCGCGGGAGCAAAACCATCAAACAGTTCGTTGTAAGCAGGATGTACCGCTACCAGTTGCCCCTGCAGGTGGGTAGACAGTTCGGTAATTTCCATACCGGCTTCCTTTACAATCCCCTTTAACTCGTCTGCATAAGTTTTGCTTTCTGCAGCCTGTTTCAGGTCAATGAGGCGGCTGTCCCAGGTAGGAATTTGTACCCCTTTGAAACCTAAGCCCGCTGCCCATTTACAAATGTCCTTCAGGTTATTGAAGGGCGCTTTATCGTCCGCAAACTGCGCCAGGAATATACCAGGACCTTTAATTGTTTTCATGCTACCCTATCTTTTATTCGATTTCAAATTTGGTCCATTTCTGCTCGCTGGCCGATGACTTCACCACATTGTCGATAAAGGCCATACCGCGAATACCTTCTTCCACACCCGGAATATCCAGTGCTTCTTTGGCAGGCTGCGTACCATCGATGCGGGCGCTTAACTGCAGGGCAAAGTTGCGGTACAGGTTACCGAATGCCTCCAGGTAACCCTCTGGGTGACCGCCCGGCGTACGGGTATTGTGTACGGTGTAGCTGGAAAGGTTACCGAAACCAGTACCCTGGCGGTAAATCTCCGTTGGCTTGTCAAGCCACCTAACGATAAGCGTATTAGGCTCATGCTGCGACCATTCCAGGCCACCCTTTTCGCCATATATCCTCATCTTCAGTGCATTCTCTTCACCGGCGGCTACCTGCGATGCCATTAACACACCGGCAGCACCGTTATCGAATTTCAGCAGTACCGCACCGTCGTCGTCCAGCGCGCGGCCGTCTACCATAATATTAAGATCTGCGCACAGTTTAGCTACCTGCTGGCCCGATACATATTCGGCCAGGTTAAACGCGTGTGTACCGATATCACCGAACGCGCCGCTTTTTCCGCTGCGTTTAGGGTCTGTACGCCATGCCGCCTGGGCGTTACCTTCACGCTCGCTCAGTTTGCTGAGCCAGCCCTGTGGGTACTCTACCCATACTTTACGGATTTTACCCAGCGCGCCTTCTTTCACCATCTGGCGGGCCTGTTTCACCATCGGGTAACCGGTGTAAGTGTGCGTTAACAGCAACAGTAAACCAGTTTCCGCTACTTTGGCTTTCAGCTGTTTAGCTTCGTCCAGCGTGAGGGTGATCGGCTTTTCCACCACCACGTTAAATCCTTTGTCCAAAGCCATCATTGCCGGCTCAAAGTGTGCGAAGTTGGGTGTAACGATGGTGATGAAGTCCAGCCTGTCTTCCGTACGGGCAGCTTCTTTTTCCAGCATTACTTTGAAGTCGGTATAAATACGGTCTTCCTGGAGGAACAGGATATGTCCTGATTCCACGGCGATTTCCGGATTAACGCTCAACGCGCCAGCTTTCAGTTCAATAAGTCCATCCATGTTGGCGGCAATTCTGTGCACGGCTCCGATGAAAGCGTCTTTACCGCCTCCGATCATGCCCATTCTTAATTTACGGTTCATATCTATTGATTCAACTTGTTTATGCAGTTTGTAATTGTGGTTTTTGTTTGCCCCTCATATAAAAGAACAAGCCGATGAAGGCCACTACTAATATAATGGGTATTATAAGGGTAGCATTCAGTATTTCCGGTCCGGCAACGGCCTGCGCCTGTGCAAAGGCTGTAGCTTCGGTAGTACCCGGCGCGGCAGTGCGGTAAGCATCGAGGCTGGCACCGGCCGGCAGGTTACGCCCTACTATCCCATCGTAAAAAGAACCCATGAAGTACATGTACACCGATACGGCAAACATGCCCGCTCCACCTACAAGATTCATACCCAAAGCACCCGATTTAGGGATATTTTCAGACACGAAACCGATCATCGTAGGCCAGAAGTAAGTAACGCCCAAACCAAAAATAAAGGCCGCTACAAATATCATATTTCCGGTTGAGTGCCCCAGCAAATATAGTCCAAGCGCCGAAAGAACGGCCGATACCACCAAAACGCCTGTAGGAGCGATACGATGGATCAACGGTCCGGCAAAGGCGCGGCCTATGGTTTGTACACCGGCTGTAAGCGCTAAGATAAGAATAGAATTTTCAGTTACGTTCTTCAACAGCACTTCTATCCACTGACCGGTAAATAATTCTGTGATCGCCGTACCGAACATCATTATAAATATGAAGATGAACAATGGCGAAGCCAATGCCCTGTACATTTCCGAATCGCTCACACCGGCCGCCACACGTTCGGTAACCGGGAATTCGAGTTTCATGAACATGTAACCATAAATGAGGGTCGGGATGAGCATGGTAGCCACCTGCACCTGCCAGTCAATACCGATTTTGCTGAGCAGGAACACGATTAAAGTACCCACTACAATCCCCCCGGGGAACCAAAGGTGGAAGTGACTGAGTTTCGTTGTTTTATTATCAGTAAAGATACTGGCTACCAGTGGGTTACAGGCAGCTTCCACCGTACCATTGGCCATACCTATGAACAATGTGGAAATAAATAAACTCCAGAAACCGGTAGCGGTAATGGTGAGTACGATACCGATAAGGTGCAGTATAAAAGCCCCCATCAGCAGGCGTTTCATACCAATGGCATCCACAATGAAGCCTCCAATTACCACTGCCAGGGGAAAACCCCAGAAGGCGGTACCTGCCACGATACTTAATTCGCTGACACTTAAATCGAACTTCGCACCCAACTGACCAAGAATGCCGGCGCGTATTCCAAAGGAAAGAGAGGTTACCAGCAGGGCAAGACAACTGGCAACAAATAACTTCTGAGGCTGAATCTGTTTTTGCATACACGTGAGAATTTTAGATAGTAATACGATTTACTGAAAAGTTGGAACCTTTAAATATAGAAAAACATTTTTCATATTCTCAGCCTTTTTATAAGCACCAACCATCAAGTATCTCGCCCCCATCAACGCTCTGGC
The DNA here is from genome assembly GCF_902168175.1 of uncultured Chitinophaga sp. GTDB lineage: Bacteria > Bacteroidota > Bacteroidia > Chitinophagales > Chitinophagaceae > Chitinophaga. The sequence continues at coordinate 31,127 of NZ_CABHOU010000099.1, forward strand.
GCTTATTTCAAAACTAAAAATGGGGTTACCGGCGGTAGTAATACTGACCAGGCCGCCGTTGTGTCACTCCCTTCAGCGGCAGTACCAAACTGAGCTAATCATTCAATTCATTGCTTTTCAATGTGCTGTCATCAATTAACAGACGTACCTCCTTCGGACATCCTTGTCACATCATTGTCAGTTGATCCGTATTTGATCCGTATCTGATCCGTATATAACCCGTATATAATCCGTATCTATATAGATACGGGTTATATATGGATCAACTACGGTTTGCTAACGGATGTTGCTACAAGAATCCTTAAAGGGAGTAAGGTAAAGCGAAGGATGCGTAGACGCTGAGACATGATTTAGGGTGCGAGGGGCATTTTGCGACGGGTGATTTAGTTACGGTGAAGTAAGTAGGAAGTATGCTGAGAGTAGGGAGAAGCGGAGGGTGAGCGGACGGTAAGACATGATTTGGGTGGCGAGGGGGTGTTTGCGACAGGTAAATAAGATGAGTAGTGTTACTGCCGCTGAAGGGAGTGACACAACGGCGGCTGAATAGCCTGTAAATAGCTGGTAAAAAAGTCTTATTTTAGCGCCAGCAATGAGACCTACGTTCATACTTTACCTAGCCATCGGCGTTTTCTTTTTGCCCGTCTGTACGAGTCAAGCGCAGGCCGGGGAAATAGAAGCTGCGTTCATGCGGGTGATGGAAAGCATTGAACATGGCGACTTTGAAGCGTTCCGTAAACTTCAGGTAACAGAGGCCGACCAGGACCCATCGCTGTTAAAAAGCCGGTTCGACCAGATCGTTGCCTATTACCAGCGTTACCGCTCCGGCGAAAGCAAAGTGGAGTTCCGGAAAGGCAATATGCCGGTGGAACTTGACCAAAAGCTGGTACAGGTCCGCTTTTTCGAGGGACGTGATAGCTACAACGCTTACCCAGACCTCTTCCCCGCACAATCTCCTCTTTATATAATTGAACCTTCGATCGTTTCGATGCCTGTAGTTATCAGGCACCCACGGCAGATCGAACAGCATGGCCACGATAAAAGCCACCCCACCCGCGCAGGCCCCAACCAGGCTTAACCAACGCCCGAAACATCGGACTTACCCATGTAAAAGCAGGCAAATTTTGTCAGTCAACAGCAGCCCGAATGGGCAGGTTTAGCACGATCGTCCGGGCTTTTTAGCGTAATTTTACGCTCCCTTCCGCCAACATGGCATACCATTTTTCTGCGCACAGTATTTGACTGGAAGCGACAATGCGGAGAAATGCTGTATATTGGCGCCTCGGCAAAAAAGTAAAATAATAATTGATTCATACGTAACTAATCATCAAACATGTTAGGTTTTTTAACAAAGCTTTTCGGAGGTAATAAATCTGATCGCGATATCAAGGTTATCCTTCCCTTAGTGAAACAGGTGAACGAGGAATACGAGAAGCTGCAATCCCTGCCTATCGACGACCTCAGACATAAAACAGTAGAATTCCGTGAAAGAATAAAGGCGCATCTCGCGGGTATTGACGCCCAGATAGCTGATAAAAAGGCTGCTGCCGACGGTATGGAAGATGTTTCTCAGAAAGATGCCATCTACCAGGAAATTGACAAGCTGATAAAAGAGCGCGACAAACAAATTGAAGAAGTGCTGGAATCGTTGCTGCCCGAGGCTTTTGCCACGGTGAAAGCAACAGCGGCCCGCTTAAAAGATAATACAGAACTTACCGTAACGGCCACCGACCTCGATCGTCAGCTGGCGGTTAAACGCGAATATGTAACCATCAACGGGAACCAGGCCACCTGGAAAAACAAGTGGCTGGCAGCCGGCAGCGAAGTAACCTGGAACATGGTACACTACGATGTTCAGCTGATCGGTGGTGCCGTATTACATAGCGGTAAAATTTCCGAAATGGCTACGGGTGAAGGTAAAACCCTGGTATCTACCCTGCCTGCGTACCTCAACGCCCTTGCCGGCGAAGGTGTACACATCGTAACCGTGAACGACTACCTGGCCCGCCGTGACTCCGAGTGGAACGGCCCCCTGTTCGAGTTCCTGGGTATTACCGTAGACTGTATCGACAAACACCAGCCTAACAGCGCGGAACGCCGCACTGCCTACATGGCCGACATCGTATACGGTACCAACAACGAATTTGGTTTCGACTACCTCCGCGATAACATGGTGCACAGTCCGGAAGAAATGGTGCAACGTAAACATCATTTCGCGATGGTGGATGAGGTGGATAGCGTGTTGATCGATGATGCGCGTACCCCGCTGATCATCTCCGGCCCTATCCCACGCGGCGACGAGCAGGAGTTCCATGCACTGAAACCACGCATCCAGCGCCTGGTAGATGAGCAGAAGAAAGTAACCAACCAATTCCTGATAGAAGCTAAAAAACTGATCGCAGAAGGTAAAGACGATCCTAAAACAGGCGGTATGGCGCTGATGCGCGCATGGCGTGGTTTACCGAAAAGCAGTGCCCTTATTAAATACCTGAGCGAACCAGGTATTAAAGTACTTCAGCAAAAAGCAGAGAACTATTACATTGCCGACCACCAGCGCGAAATGCCTAAAGTGGACGAGCAATTGTATTTCTATATCGACGAAAAAAACAACAGCGTAGATCTTACGGATAAAGGTATTGCACTGATTACCCAGGGTGGTGAAGACCCACACTTCTTCGTAATGCCGGACGTTGGTTCTGAACTCGCAGAGATCGACAAACTCGACATTCCTGCTGAAGAAAAACTGCACCGCAAAGACACGCTGATGCAGGACTTTGCGCTTAAATCAGAACGTATCCACTCCGTACAGCAGCTGTTAAAAGCATATACGCTGTTCGATAAAGACGTGGAATATGTAGTGATGGACGGTAAAGTGAAAATCGTAGATGAACAAACAGGTCGTATACTGGACGGCCGTCGTTACTCCGACGGTTTACACCAGGCGATTGAAGCCAAGGAAAACGTAAAAGTGGAAGCTGCTACGCAAACCTTTGCTACCATTACCTTACAGAACTACTTCCGTATGTACCACAAGCTGGCCGGTATGACCGGTACCGCTACAACAGAAGCAGGTGAGTTCTGGCAGATTTACAAACTGGACGTGGTAACCATCCCCACCAACCTGCCTATTACCCGTAAGGACAGTGAAGACCTGGTATACAAAACAAAACGTGATAAGTACAAAGCTGTAATAGAAGAAATTAAGCAAATGCAGGCCGCTGGCCGCCCGGTACTGGTAGGTACTACCTCCGTAGAGGTGTCCGAACTGCTGGGTAAAATGCTCACTTTCGAGAAAGTGCCGCACAACGTATTGAACGCCAAACAGCACGCCCGTGAAGCACAGATCGTAGCCGAAGCAGGTTTGCCAGGCGCGGTGACCATTGCCACCAACATGGCAGGCCGTGGTACGGACATTAAGCTGGGCCCCGGCGTTAAAGAAGCAGGTGGTTTGGCTATTATTGGTACAGAGCGTCATGAAAGCCGCCGTGTAGACCGCCAGTTACGTGGTCGTGCAGGCCGCCAGGGCGACCCCGGTACATCACAGTTCTTTGTATCACTCGAAGACGACCTGATGCGCATGTTCGGTTCCGACCGTATTGCATCGCTGATGGACCGTATGGGTTATAAAGAAGGCGAGGTAATTCAGCACAGCATGATTACCCGTTCTATTGAAAGAGCGCAGAAGAAAGTAGAAGAAAATAACTTCGGCATCCGTAAACGCCTGCTGGAGTATGACGACGTAATGAACAAGCAGCGTACCGTGATTTACGCCAAACGTAACCACGCCCTGTTTGGCGACCGCCTCGCTATCGACATCGACAACGCTTTCTTCGAAGTGGCACAAAACATCATTACCACACACCGTGAAGCCGGCGACTACGAAGCCTTCAAACTGGACGTGATCATGAACTTCGCGGTAGATACTTCTATCTCCCATGAAGAGTTCTCGAAAGATCCTGTGGCGAACGTAGCAGAGAAATTATACGGAGAAGCAGTACATACATACCACCGCAAAACACAGGAAATCGCGCATAACATGATGCCGGTTATTAAAAAACTGTTTGCAGAACAAGGTCATATGATCGAGAACATTTCCGTTCCGTTTACCGATGGCCGTAAAGGTATTAATGTACTGGCAGGCCTGAAGAAGATCGTTGATACAGAAGGTAAAGAAACCATCAATGCACTGGAGCGCAGCATTACACTGGCGCTGATAGACGAAGCATGGAAAGAACACCTGCGTGCGATGGACGATCTGAAACAATCGGTACAAAGCGCCGTGTACGAGCAAAAAGACCCGCTGCTGATCTACAAGTTCGAGGCCTTTAACCTGTTCAAACAAATGGACGGTGAAACCAGCCGCGATATCGTATCCTTCCTTTGTAAAGCCGGCATCCCAATGCAGGAGCGCGAAGAAGAAGATATCCAGATCCGCGAAGGCAGGGAAGAAAAAACCGACATGAGCAAAATGCGCGCAAGTCACCAGGAGTTCGATGAGCCGCAGCCATCTAAAGCACCGCAGCAGCAGCAGTACCAGAACGAGTACGCCGACGAACCGTTGCGCCAGGACCCTGTGCGTGTTGGACCGAGAGTAGGCCGTAACGATCCTTGTCCATGCGGAAGCGGTAAGAAGTACAAACAGTGCCATGGTAAAGACCTTTAATGTTAAGAATGAACATTAACACGTATATAGACCATACCGTGCTTAAGCCGGTAACCACACTGGAAAATATTAAACAATTATGTATGGAAGCGGTAGAATACAGCTTTGCGGCTGTATGTGTACCGCCTCCGTACGTAAAAATAGCGGCTACTATGTTGGGCAGCACCAACGTTAAAGTAGCTACCGTTACCGGTTTCCCCTTCGGCTATTCGGCCCTGGAGGCTAAAGTGGCCGAAACAGTACTGGCGATAATAGACGGTGCAGATGAGATAGATATGGTAGCGAACCTGATCGCCATACGCAATGCCGACTGGGCTTATCTCGAAAAAGAAATAGGCACGATACTGCCCGTGGTGCGCAGTAAAAGCAAAGTGATAAAAGTGATCATCGAAAGTGGCATATTATTGGAGGAAGAGATACTCAAATGCTGCGAGATTTATGGCCGGTACGGGGTGGATTTTGTGAAGACCTCTACCGGGTACGCTGAGAAAGGCGCCAGCATAGAAGCTGTAAAGCTGATGAGGGCACACCTGCCGGCGAATGTGAAGATCAAAGCCAGCGGGGGAATCAGGACCTTCGAATTCGCCAAAGCGCTTGTTGAAGCCGGGGCCGACCGTATTGGGGCCAGCGCCAGTGTAGACATCGTTAAGCAGGCAAATGCCATTTGATAATAAGAAAGACATGTATAAACTATTTTTCCTTGCTGCCATATTCTTACTCCCGGCAGCGGCCATTAAAGCACAGGACAACACCGTGGCCGACAACACCGGCTCCGTTAAAGTGGTGAAAGACAGCCGCATCGATGTGCTGGTAAAAAAACAGATCTACATTAACACCCTCGCTATCCGTAATCAGCCAGGCTTCCGCGTACAGGTAATTACCACCAACAAACGCAACGAAGCCAACGATGCCAAAGCCAGGGTTATGCAACTGTTTCCCGACTACCGCACGTACATCGATTACCAGGCGCCCTATTTCAAAGTGAGGATTGGCGACTTCAGGAGCCGCGATGAAGCAACGGAACTGCGGAACAAATTAACTAACCAGTTTGCCGGAGGCGTATTTGTGGTACCTGCCATCATAAACGTTAGTCCGGATAAAGAACTATCGAATGAAGAACCGTATTAAAGCCCTTGCCGCAGCATATGCAAACGACCTTATAGCCGTAAGGCAACATATACACGCTCATCCCGAGTTATCTTTCCAGGAACACGAAACATCCGCATTCATCCAACGCAAGCTGGATGAATTTGGCGTTAAATACCAGGCCGGTGTAGCCGGTACCGGTATTGTTGCGTTAATCGAAGGAAAGAACCCGTCTAAGAAAGTAATTGCCCTCCGGGCAGATATCGATGCGCTGCCCATAGTGGAAGCCAATGATGTGGCCTATAAATCACAGAACACTGGCATAATGCACGCCTGCGGGCACGATGTACATACATCGGTAGTACTAGGTGCGGCGAGGATATTACAGCAGGTAAGGGACGAATTTGAGGGTACTGTAAAAATACTGTTCCAGCCAGGTGAAGAAAAGCACCCCGGCGGTGCCAGTCTGATGATCAAAGACGGCGCACTGGAAAACCCGAAACCCGATGCTATATTGGGCCTGCACGTACACCCTAACATGGAAGTAGGCAACCTGGGCTTCCGTGCCGGTAAATACATGGCCAGTGCCGATGAGATCTACATCACCGTAAAAGGCAAAGGCGGTCATGCCGCTGCGCCACACCTTACGGCCGATACCATCCTCATTGCCTCGCACCTGGTAGTAAGCCTGCAACAGATCATCAGCCGCAACAACAACCCCTTCTCCCCTTCGGTATTATCTATATGTGCCTTCAATGGTGGCTTTACAACGAACGTGATACCCAGTGAGGTAAAACTGATGGGCACCTTCCGCGCTATGGACGAAGTGTGGCGATTTAAGGCGCACGAGCTGATATACAAACAAGCCCGCGAACTGGTGCATGCCATGGGAGCGGAAATAGATATAGACATCCTGGTGGGTTATCCTGTTGTGGACAACAATGAGGCTGTAACCACCAAAGCCCGTGCCTTCGCAGAGGATTATATGGGTAAAGATCATGTACAGGAAACAGAATTAAGAATGGGAGCAGAAGATTTCGCGTTCTATTCACAGGTAATACCCGCGTGCTTCTTCCGACTGGGCACTGCTAACAAAGAAGCCGGTATCACATCCGGCGTACATACGCCTACGTTTAATGTAGACGAACGGGCGATTGAAATAGGCATGGGTACCATGGCCTACTTAGCTACACAATTTTAAGAGCTTCTTATAAAAACAAAACCGGCGGTGAGAACACTGCCGGTTATTGTGATGATCTATATTATTGCTTTACATACATTAAGCTATTTCAAATTTCCGAGTGCCTTATCCAGGGCTGCTGCAATCTCATTCTCTTCCGCGGCTCTCGGTGCATTATTGTCAATAATGATGCCATACTCATCTATTAACACGTAATGCGGAATGCCATTTACACCATAGGCCTGACATACAGGATGTTTTGTCCATCCCTCGGCAATAAGATTGATACCATCGAGCTTTAACTCCTTCAAACTTTTCTTCCACTCCTGTTCATTGGAGTCAACACATACGTTCACAAATAACACGTTTTTTCCTTTGTACTTCGCATGCAGGGCCGGTACTTTATTTTCGATATCGTAAATACAGGGGCCGCAGTTCACTCCCCAGAAGTCCAGGTATATTACTTTACCACGCAGGCTTTTCAGGCTCACCATTTTACCCGACGCATCTTTCAGGAGGAAGTCCGGCGCAGGTTTGCCAGGCGTGAGTTTGATCACCCGTTTGTGATAAGCGATCAGTGAATCGCGGATAACGGGTACCTGTACGGCGAGCATAAAGTCGGCATAAGCGCGTTCGGACTCGGCAAAAGTATAATGCTGGTAGGAGAATTTGATCGCCGTCATCGCCAGCCAGTCGCGTACCATGGTGAAGCCGGTGCTGTACATCGCTTTGATGTAATCATTGTAGCCAGGTTCAAAGGGTAAAGGGGCAGTGCCGTTATCGTACACCAGGTTGATGCCATCGTCAAACGTCCGTTTAGCGTCGAAACGAACATAATCGAACATAAAATCGCGGCATTCCTTCGACCACTTAAAGTGTGTGTAATTGAGCGATTTATACGCATCGAAACCTGGTACCAGTTTCTCCCATCCTTCCACCATGCCTGCCGACCGGGTAAATGCCAACGGGTACTTTAAACGGCCGCCATACGACTTCATGGTTCCGAGGAAGCGGTAGTACAGATCGGCCACTATCTTTTCCGTATGGGCTGTACGGGGTGCAGAAAGCACATCGAACATTATATCATTGTACATGGCATTGATCTTTACGGCTTTCAGAGAGTCGTTCCCTTCATTGTACCCGCCAAAGCCCCGCTGCATGTTGATATAAGGCATCAGGTAAGCATCGAGTTTTTGCATGAGCGCAGCTTCCTTTGTCCGTTCGGCATTAGCCCCGGTTACCTGTAAGCTGGCAGTGATGTTTTTTGCATCCCAGTTAACCAACAAGGTATCGCCCGGTACAGCAAACTGCATGTGAGGGACCGAGTCCATCGCGAATATCACCTCCGCCAGGCCGGTAGTGTTAAAGGTGTAAGTAAAGTTACCCTCCTTGTCGATCTTTACGTCCAGCCGGTTCTGCGATAACAGGTCGCAAGTCATCAGCCCCCAGGTTTTACTGGTGTTATTGGTGATGTGGCCCTTAATAACAACAGGTTTCACCGCCCTGGCATTATCATGGGCCTGCGGGCCCTGCGCCTGTAAAGCAACTGGCAATAAAGTAACAAAGAGAAACAGCGCTATCTTTTTCATGTTGATTATTAGGTTTTAAGTCTGGCATTGGGGCCTGGCAAAGAACATAGTAATTCCTGCCAGGCCTTTGCGCCTGGTTAACAATAGTTATGGATGTTGATTAATGGTGTTTTAGAATGGTCGTAAGGAGGCGGTTGGTTATTGATTTTTATTGATAAATTCCTGTAACTCTGCGGCGCCGCCCGATAACTCTATGCGAGCCGTACTATCCACACGCTCCGGCTTCAGCTTAGGCGCCATATCGTTTTCCAAAGCCAGTTTACTGAGCGGCCCAAGCAGGTATCCTACGCTTTTTACACCAGGCATGCTATTGAGTTTCGCTTTGGCATTATTGCTAATGGCAAGGCGCAGGCGGGGCGTTTCCAGGTCGGTGAACTCGGCTTCACACCCGGAAATTTCTGCACTGATACTGTCTGTCGTTTTAAAACCACTCACTTTAAAGTAACCGCCATTATTTAAAATAAGGCCTTTAACATCTGGCAGGCCTATAATGGCAAGTGTGGCCACATATGGAACTTCTGCATAGTATTCAGAACGCAGTTTTATAAAGAGGGTATCGTTTTTAACCTGCCGTTTTATCAGCGTGTCGACCTGGGTATTTACTTCTATTTTATACGTATTATCTTTTACGATTGAAAACGGCAAACGCCTCGGGTACATTGGGTCTGAACTAATGTAAGCCGCGCTGGGGGCAGATACAGAACCATCTATCACTACATAGTGAAAAGGCTGTAATAGCTCACTTTTCATATGCTGATCAAAAATACTGATGTTGTGCGGCACATAAAAGCTGCCCGCAAGATAAGTCCTGACCATTAACCAGTGATATACTACTACAGCCAGCGGCAGGCTGAGGCAGAATACCAGTATTAATATATTGCTCTTTTTCATGTTGTCGGTTTAGGGATTTGAGTGTTGCGCTTTAAAAGCATCGTACCGTTCTTTGAGCTCATCGAGCTCGATGCCCAGCAAGTGGATCTTATGGAAAAATGCGGGCAGCTCTTCCTGCAAAAACTGGTTACGACGCTGGCCGTTCAGCTTCTGCAAAGCATCTTCGCTGATATAATAACCTAACCCGCGTTTGGTATAAATAATGCCCTGCTGTTGCAGGTGTTCATAAGATCGCATCACCGTATTTGGATTTACTTCGAGTGTAACTGCCAGCTCCCGTACCGAAGGCGCCCTGTCCTCCGGCTTCAACTGCCCGGTTTGCACGCGGTCGCATACATAATCGGCAATCTGGAGATAGATGGCTTGTGACTGATTAAATTGCATAACTTCTGTTTGGGATGTTAGAGTTCCTGTTCCTTTAACTTCAGCCAGGCGATGCAGATAAGCAATACCGGCAGCAGGAACAGTATGCACATGGCCAATACGTATTTTCCTCCGTTTAGTTGTACGCTTACGGAGCTGCTGTTCACCATCGGCGACGTTAAATCGCGAATCCTGAAATCTATCAGCACCTGCATGTCCTTAAAGGGAGTTCCTCCATACGATCTTGCTCCTATTGGCTCCTGCCGGAAATGTTCCAGGTAAGGGGCGATGTTTTCCGGGATACGGTTATTCAGTAATTTCTTCATCATCGGCTCGGCGCTTATCACACCGAGGAACATCACAGCGCAGGCAATGGAGAGGGCTACCGGGAAAACATAACGTCTGAACGTGGCAGAACAAACAAGTACAAATGCCAGCACCAGCTCCACAAAGAAAAAGGTCATTAAAACTTCCCGGAAGGTGTAACTGGTAAAATGATTCGCATGCCTCGTAAAATTCCGCTCTATGGTTAGGACTGTATTGGTCGCCAGGAACCAGACACCCAGGTATACCAGCGGAAAAATGAGCATCAGGTAAGTGATGGCTACCGCCAGCTTCTCTGTCGCAGAAGCAGGCAACATCAGCGCCCCAATACCTTCCGCCTTATGATGATACCGTTTTAAGATCGTTGACCCATACGCAAGACCACATAAAAGAAGCCCGATTACGAGTATACCATCCTGTCCGCCGGTTTGCAGTCCCGTATCATCGGAAAAAGCGATACCCGTCATCAGCACGAGCATACCCAGTGCTATGGCCAGTGTAGCGAGGATGTAGAGCTTCCTGTTCTCCACCCACTGTTTGATAAATAATTTCCGGAATCTGTATAATGAAAAGTTCATGAAGGTAGGTTTAGTGATTAAACATTGAAAGCACCTGCTGTTTCTCGGTCATCAGGGCATTGAAGAACATTTCCATATCAATCTTCGAAGCCACTCCTGAATGATTGGGCGCTACAACCGCATAACCTTTAAGGGCACCTTCGTAGTAAATGGGCGATTGTACTTCTTCCAGCGAAAAGCTGTGGGTAAAAAGGAGTTTATCTGCGATCGCGTCTACCGACTGATTAAATAGAATGCGACTCTCGTCCACCACCAGGATGTTGTCGATCAGGTTATCGAGGTCTTTTACCTGGTGGGTACTCATGATCATGAGCTGATCGTCCTGCAGGGTACCGGCAATGACCTTGCGAAACTGCCGTTTGGAAGGGATATCGAGGCCGTTGGTAGGTTCATCCAATAGCAACACCTTTACCCGGGTAGCCAAAGCAAAAGCGATCATCACTTTTTTGGCCTGGCCAAAACTCAGCCGGCTCAGTCGGTTCTTTGGCGTTACTTCAAAAGCTTCGAGGTACTGGTGAAACGCCTGGCTGTCAAAATCCGGGTAAAAGGCACCGTTCAACTTTACAAACTCCGGGATGGTCAAGTCCGGCACCCGGAACTCTTCCGGCAGCAGGAATATCTGCTGTAAAAAAGCCGGCTGGCGTTTGCCGGGGGTAAAGTCCAGCACGCGGGCCTTGCCGGTTTTAGGAAACAGCAAACCGCTGATCAGGTGCAACAGGCTGCTTTTTCCCGCACCATTCCTTCCAAGAAGGCCGTAAATGCGGCCAGGCTGCAAGCTGAGATGGATGTTCTCCAGTACAGGGCTATCTTTCCGATAGTAAAAACTGAGGTGGTCAAGGGAAATCATATGCTTTTGATTTACTGTACTAGTTAACTAGTACAGTGCAAATGTATAACAATTTTGGAATGTACAAGAAGAATTTTTAGATCATTGTTATTCAGATAGTTAAATTGACTTATGTAGGAATCTGGAGGTGTATGGAGGTGTACTAGCGGACCTAAATCGTGTTACGCTGTGAAGGCATACATGCGTAAATGATATTGTTGAATCCGTTGTCCGCGACCGCAGGGAAGCGATCCTTGTATGCAGTCCTGATGTTGGTTCGTTTTGTAGCGAAGGCGTACAGGATGTCCGGGGAGACCGATATGAACCTTGTCACCACTGAAGGAAGCGGCATCGGCGGGTTAACAGCCCTTTCTCCACCGGTTATCATAAAAAAAACCGGCCCTCTCACGAAGGCCGGCAGTACATTATCGTTAAATGCTGTCCTACATTTCAGGATACAGCGGGAATTGTTTCATGAACTCGTTCACCTCGCCGCGCACTTTGGCGATCAGGGTATCATTGTCAGCATCTACCAGCAGGCGGTCGATCCAGTCAACGATGTTCGCCATATGATCTTCTTTCAGACCGCGGGTAGTGATAGCGGGAACACCTACACGGATACCCGAGGTAACAAACGGTGATTTATCATCGAAAGGCACCATGTTTTTGTTCACGGTGATATCCGCTTTCACCAGTACCTGTTCCGCTTTTTTACCGGAGATATTTTTGTTACGCAGGTCGATCAGGATCAGGTGGTTATCGGTACCGCCGGATACCATCTGGTAACCTTTATTGAGGAATGCTTTAGCGAAAGCCTGTGAGTTACGGAGCATCTGCTTGGCATACACATCATACTCGTCGGTCAGAATTTCGAAGAACGATACCGCTTTGGCAGCGATCACATGCTCCAGCGGGCCTCCCTGGATACCAGGGAATACAGCAGTATCGAGCAGGGAACTCATCATGCGGGTTTCACCTTTCGGGGTTTTAAGGCCGAATGGGTTTTCGAAGTCTTTGCCGAGCATAATCATACCGCCACGTGGACCACGAAGGGTTTTGTGGGTGGTAGTGGTTACGAAGTGGCAATGAGCAAAAGGCGAATTGAGGAGCCCTTTGGCGATGAGGCCTGCAGGGTGAGCAATATCCGCCAGTACAAAAGCACCAACTTTATCAGCTATTTCGCGGATGCGTTTGTAGTCCCAGTCGCGGCTGTACGCAGAAGCGCCACACACGATCAGTTTTGGCTTTTCGGCCAGGGCTACCTGCTCCATGGTATCATATTCAATAAGGCCGGTTTCTTTATTAACACCGTAGAAGAACGGCTGGTAGAGTTTACCAGAGAAGTTTACAGAAGAACCGTGTGTAAGGTGACCGCCCATGCTCAGGTCGAGACCCAGGATTTTATCGCCGGGCTGGAGGATCGCCAGCATAACAGCAGCATTGGCCTGTGCGCCGGAGTGAGGCTGAACGTTGGCATATTCGCAGCCAAAGATCTGTTTAGCCCTGTCGATGGCCAGCTGTTCGCTGAGGTCCACCACTTCACAACCGCCGTAGTACCTGCGACCAGGATATCCTTCTGCGTACTTGTTGGTCATCACATTACCCATCGCCTGCATTACCTGGAGGCTGGTAAAGTTCTCAGAAGCAATCAGTTCAATGCCATGACGCTGTCTTTCCAGTTCCTGGCCAATGATATCGAATATTTGCTGGTCTCTTTGCATGTGCTAAAATTTGCCCGCAAAATTAAACGTTATTTAATAGAAATGCTAATCCTAAATTCTCTGAAAACCAGTTATACTGGCCCATCTCATATAGTCTTATTTTATATATTGCAGCCCTTTAGCTGCTATAGAAGGGTAGTTATTCATCAATTTATAGTAATTTCGGCCCGAATCAGTGATGAAGAGAGTCATTCTATCATACGCGCCTGAAAGCAGAACTAATCGAAATTGTACATGAAAGCAATCATACCGGTAGCAGGGGCAGGTACCAAGCTCCGTCCTCATACGTATACGCAACCTAAAGCCCTTATACCCTTAGCCGGCAAAACCATTCTTAGTATTATCATCGACCAGCTGGTAGAAGCGGGCATCCATGAATTTGTGTTCGTGGTGGGTTACCTGGGCGAAAAGATCCAGCATTATGTGGAGAAGAAATACCCTTCGCTTACCTGCCACTTCGTACAGCAAAACAGTCGCGAAGGCACCGGTCATGCTATACTGCTTACCCGTGAGGTAGTAGGTAACGATGAAATACTGATCGTACTCGGCGATACCATTGTAGAGTGCGACCTGAAAGAAGTGATTGACGCACCGGTTTCCCAACTGGGCGTAAAGAAGGTCGACGATCCGCGTAACTTCGGTGTGGCAGAACTGGACGAGAACGGTATCATCAGCCGCGTAGTAGAAAAACCGCAAATCCCTAAGTCGAACCTCGCCCTCGTAGGCCTTTACAAAGTGCGCGAAACACAGCAACTTTACAAATGCCTCGAAGATAACATCCAGCGCCAGGTAAAATCGCACGACGAATTCCAGCTTACTGATGCACTGGAATGTATGATACAGCACGGCGTAAAGTTCAACGCGTTTAAAGTAGCCAACTGGTTCGACTGCGGACGAAAAGACACGCTGCTGGAAACAAACGCGATCCTTCTTAAAAAATATAAACTCGCCAACAACCCCGTGTTGCCTTACGAAAACACGATTATCATTCCCCCGGTAAGTATTGGCGAGGGTTGTAATATCAAAAACGCCATCATCGGCCCCAACGTGGCCATTGGCGATAATACCGTTATCAGTTATTCCATCGTAAAAGATTCCATTATCGGCTCGTTCAGCAACCTGTACGAGGTGGTACTGAAATCTTCGCTGATCGGCAGCGATGCGAATATCCGCGGCCTTAGCCAGAGTTTGAATATCGGTGACAATACCGAGATCGACCTGGGCTGATCACGCTGACAGAGGCGGTGTATACACTGCCCCGCTCTCCTGCGTCAAACAGAAATTCCTTACTTTTAGTGATATGAACAACCGTATCACGCAACTCTTTAATATAGAATTCCCCATCATACAGGCAGGTATGATATGGGCCAGCGGATGGCGTTTAGCCAGTGCCGTCAGCAATGCCGGAGGCCTGGGCATTATCGGTGCCGGCAGCATGTACCCGCACATACTGCGCGAACATATACAGAAATGCAAAGTAGCTACCAATAAGCCATTCGGCATAAACCTCCCGTTACTTTACCCCGATATCGACCAACATATTCAGATCATTCTTGAAGAAGGCGTAAAGATCGTATTCACCTCGGCCGGTAATCCCAAAACCTGGACGCCCGCGCTCAAAGAGGCCGGGGTAACGGTAGTACACGTGGTATCCAGCTCTAAATTCGCGTTAAAAAGCCAGGACGCCGGTGTAGACGCCGTGGTGGCAGAAGGTTTTGAAGCCGGCGGTCACAACGGCCGCGAAGAAACTACCACTATGGTACTTATCCCCGCCGTGCGCGACGCTATTCACATCCCGCTGATAGCGGCCGGAGGTATTGCGGACGGAAGGGCTATGGCTGCTGCGTTTGCGCTGGGTGCCGAAGGTGTTCAGATAGGCAGCCGCTTCGTAGCCACGCCCGAAGCATCGTCTCACATCAACTTTAAAGAGGCTGTTGTTAAAGCCCAGGAAGGCGACACGCTGCTGTCGCTGAAAAAACTGACCCCGGTACGTTTACTGAAAAACAACTTCTTCGATGCCGTGAAAGATGCGGAGGCCACCGGTGCAGGTGCAGAAGCACTACAATCGCTGTTGGGCAGGGGCCGCGCCAAAAAAGGCATGTTCGAAGGCGAGCTGGCCGACGGCGAACTGGAAATAGGACAGGTGAGTGCGTTGATCAAAGAGATAAAACCTGCGGCCGATGTGTTAAAGGAAATCTGGGCCGACTTTGAATCAGTAACAAAACGATTGAGCCAGCTATAACAACACTATCCAGCCACCGTTGCGACGCTCCGTTCAACTCACGGCACACTATTCAGCATAAATAAGAAAAGCCTCACAGCAGTTGCTGTAAGGCTCTCTTAGGGTTCCCCGGACAAGGGATAAGCGTGAAATAAAATTTAATGGCTGGTTGGGTTTGCGATGAAATTGTGCTTTAATAGTTATAGAACTTAATTAGAGATGATCACTTCCTCCAATTTCTTCTGAAGGTCTTCTCCACGAAGATTTTTAGCAATTATTTTACCGCTTGGGTCAATCAGGTAGTTAGTAGGTACGCCGCGAACGCCGTACATCCTTGCCACATTATTATCCCAATATTTAAGGTCCGACACGTGCGTCCATGCGCTGAGACCGTCCTGCTCAATCGCTTTCAGCCATGCTTCTTTATGTCCCGCTTTATCGAGCGACACACTCAGCACCGTAAAGTTTTTATCCTTGAACTGGTTGAAGGCTTTTACCACGAAAGGGTTTTCCTGGCGGCATGGGCCACACCAGCTTGCCCAGAAATCGAGCAGGATGTACTTACCACGGAAATCAGACAACTTTACCGGCTGGTCGTTTACATCGTTCTGTGTAAAATCGGGCGCAGCATTGCCTGTTATCAGGGCGCGCTCTTTGTTCATAGACTCTGCAAACTCACGGCCCTGCACCGTCATCCTCAATTCATCGCTCAGGCTTTTGAACAACGGTTCAATCACGGTCATGTCCATATTGTTCATTACGCCGAGTTCTTTAAGGGCGACGAGGCTGAAGAAAGACTTCGGATTCTCTTTGATGAACTTTTCCTGCAATGCTTTCTTCTCATTAATAGCCGAACGGAACCGTGCATCAAGCCCTTTCCTGAATTCCTCCTCTCCTTTCTGCTCATCGGGTACCGCATTAAAATCGCGATTGATACCAGCCATAGCGGAATCGAAAGCAGAGATATACAGTTTGTAACGGTCGTACTCCTTGTTCAGGGGCGACTGTATTTTGGCTGTTTCCAGTTTTTCTTTTCCAAGTACAGTAATAGTACCTTTTTCGATATACAGCAGGTGACGGTCCATGTTCATCATCCCCTGTTCTGCCATTCCCGCACCGGTATGGTCCAATACCATCATGGCCATCATCGGGTTCTTCACGGTACCTTTAAATTCAAAGGCACCATCTTTCAGCACTACAGAATCGAGGTAGGTATTACCATCTTCTCTCCTGTCGAGGTAAGCCATAGTGGGCGCGCCCAGCTTACCGATCTTCCCTTTTATCACATAGGCGCCGCCCTGGGCAAAAGCCAATACAGGGATGGCACACAAAGTCATTAACACCAGTCGTTTCATCTTCTCAGTTGGTTTTGATATCTGATTATTTTAGTTGCGGATCACTACGTCTTTCGGGCTACCCGGAATACCTTCTATCTTTTTGATAAAGGCGCCGTTACGGCCGGTGCTGATGTCGAGATAGTGTACCGTACCTTCTGTTCCTGCCAGCATCAGGTCGCCATTGTTCAATACTTTGATCATGGATACTTCTTTGCCGCCGAAATCGTAAGCAAGCGCCCTGATCTCGTCATTCACAGGGTTGTAGCGGTAAACTTTATCGCCTGAGCTAAAGTAGAAATCTCTTTCAATACCTTTAGCCCATACCGTATTAGGTTTCAGATAAGGACCTACAGGTGATACGCGTTGGCTCTTTGCACGGAACACATCGCCGCCCATAAATTCAACACCGATGTTCAGTTCTTTCACTTTAAGGCCTGCGCTGTCTACGAAAGCATAAATGTTATCGTCTGAAAAGCGCTCCATATGAATCAGGCTCATACCCAGGTTTTTCGGATTAAAGGCTGAGTCGAGCATTTTATAGGTAGTGTCCATAAAAGACCTGCCGGAGAAACGAACGAACGCCTTCTTTTCCTTATCAAAGCCGAGCATAAATACCCAGGCACCGCCGGTGATATCGTCGATAATTTCGGGTCCGATATTGTAACGGCCATTAACAGGCGCACCGAAGAAACCGAAGTAAGTGGCGAAGGGAGCGGTTTCATATGCACCAAAGTAAACCTGGCCGTTCATGATAGCCATCATAGAACCATCGCTCAGTACTTTGTAGTTGCCGTTATCAAATGTTGGTGGTGGATTAAAGAAGAAGTCTTTCAGGAAACGCTTCCTGACCAGTGTGTTAACATCCAACTGAACCGCACCGCTTGCATAAGTAATCCAGTAAGAAGATACTGCACCGGAGTTGTAGTTCTGACTGGCGATGGGCAGCAATTGCCTTCCACCGGCCGGAATGTCTTCTTCATTCATGGCTTTGTACAGGTCGGCCTGCACTGTACCATCTTCTTTTACAAAAGAGAAATGTGACTTATCAGCGCTGGCGCTGAGGATAAGTGTACCTCTTGTAAATTCGGTATTACCCTGGATAGAGAACTTGTAGTAGTATTTCATACCGGTAGTGCTATCTGTAAGCACTGCCAAACCGGGGTAACGGTTAGAACCGATACCGAATACGAAACGAAGTGTTTTTCCCTCAAATTCAATGCTGCGCATTTCATCTGATATATCCACTTTCCATTTGATGGAGTATTTGTTAGTGCCGGAAGGCAGCTTTACCACGGGTTCAATAATGAGGCTATCGCCCACCATTGCCTGGAATACGCTGTCCTGAATGCCCATCACTACAGGATCGGGCACCTCTTTATAATCATAATCGCCGAGATCGCGTGAGCAGGAGGCTAAAGCCAGTGAAACGCCTGCAGCTATATATAAAAGTAAATTCTTCATGCAAAAGAGTTTGGTTGATTACATCTGCGGAATAATCCTGTTATTCGTTTCGTCGATGAAATAATACTTGTTATCTCCGGTATTAAGTTCCAGTTTCCACTTGGCTGCAACGTTGCCCTTGTTGTAGAAATATTTGGTCTTCCCGTCCGCATCAGCTTCCAGGATGTAACCTTCTGTTTCATGGGTATCTATCCACAACTGAGGATCTTTCAGGAACGCAGAGAATGAACGGCCATAGTACAGCGCCAGCGGCGTTACCTGCCAGTCCTGCTGACTTTCAGGCAGCGATGTGGCTTTGGTAGATACGTAGAACAGTTCATGCTTCACCCTTGAGTAGGCACCCAGCATACTTCCCCAAACATCCCACCAGATAGGTTTTACCAGGCGGTTTGAGAATACTACTTTGGCGGTGTCCCAACCCTTGATTTCTGAATGAAAGTCGTCGCTGTTTATCAGTTTCACTTTCAGTCTTACGCTTTTTTCTTTCAGCGCAGGATCTGTATTTAAGATAATGATAGGCACTTTGGCTTTACCTGAATCTGAAGGCAGTATGTATTCCGCTTTCAGTTTCTCGTAGTGCACGCCTTCTACCGCAGTGGTAGAAGAATCGATTACTGCCAGTTTAAATTTCCTGTCGCCTGCCTGGCGGATACCGGAAATACGCACCGGCAACCACACTGTATCGGAACCCTTTTCAGGGAACAGCGCGAAGGAGAATGTAACACTGTCGGTACGTACGTTAGTGATCACATTCAGGAAATCGAAGTATATGTTGTCCTGCGATTCGTATTTCATTTCCTGTGCGTCTTTGTCACACGAACAAAATAAAACGCTGCATATTAATGCCAGTTTGAAAAGATGTTTCATCTGTCTGAATATTTTATCTGTTACCGTATGCAATTTCATCATCAGGGAAAGGCAGCACAAATACAGAAGGGCTGGCTGTGATTATCGCGCCCGACTGACCTGGATAGTTCATGTTAAGTCGTTTGTACATGAACCATATCTGTCCTTCACCAAAAAACTCTTTACGAGCTTCCTTCACCAGTTCCGTCATAAACGTTTGTTTAGAAGGATCGTTCAGTTCCACACCAATACCGCGGTTAAAACGAACGGTGTTGAAATATCCCCAGGCGGTTTCAGCGTCGGTATCAAATGTGCATTCTGCGGCGATGTAATACATTTCGCTCAAACGGATGTTAGGGATCACCAGCGGATGCAGGTTGGCATCGCCATCGCGTTTGTATTTTTCGAGCTGCATAATAGAGCCTGAAGTGGTTGGCTGCTCAGAAAACCATTGTTTGAAACGGTTATCGTCGCCGCCAATACCGGCTGCTTCGTACACAGTGCGGCATTCGGCTGGCGAAGTATATACGCTGGAGCTAAGGCCATCCCTGAACAACTCACGCAGCCTGTCTTTCATATTCGGTGCATAAAGACCAAAAATGATTTCCTTGTAGGCTATACGGTCGATCTTCTCATCATCGCTGTTTACAAAATCGGCTTTCTTCGTCCACTGGAACTTGCCTGATTCTATTACTTCTTTCGCATATTTCAGCGCATTCACTTTATCGCCTTTGTACAGGTACGCACGGGCAAGCATAGCGGAAACAGCATAGTAGTTCAGATGATGGCGGCGGTTTTGTACGAACATATCGTTACCCTGTACTTCTGTAGAGGAATCGATGGCGAAAGTATAACCGGTCCTGTAAGTTCCTGCAAGGATAGGATCGTGTACGGCCAGTGTTTCACGGGCTGCTTCGAGGTCCAGTATCACTGAGTCAATTACGCCTCTTACTGTATTCATTTTAGGCACCGCCTTGCTGAATACGGTTACATAAGGAACACCGTTGGCGCCCGGGCTGGTAACGTAAGAAGGAGCAAAAATGCGAAGTGCATCGAAATGGCAGTAAGCGCGCATGGCCAGTGCCTCCCCTTTTATAATGGCGTAAGAGGTGGGTGTGAACAGTTCCTTTTTCTTATCTATATAAGTAAGGATAAGGTTACTGTTGGCAATTACATTGTAAAGCCCTTCCCACATGTCATCACGATGGTCCATGAAGGTAGCGTTCCTGAAATTGAACAGCATTGTTTGCCTGAAGTTCCAGCCATCGTTAAAACCAATGGCATAGTTCTGTGACAATACTTCCGGAACTCCACCTGTCAGTTCGCGACCATAAAGGTTTTCTTTTACGGCGCGGCTGTAGAGGCCATTCAACGCATCTTTAAAACCATCTTCTTTGCTGAACAGCACTTCCTGTTCTACCTGCGACTGCGGTCTTACATCCAGCCATTTTTTGCAGGATGAAAGAGTGCCGGCAGCAGCTAATATGAGGATCAAATATTTTTTCATCTGTAACTTTTTTAGAACCTGGTTGAAAGTGAAAATGTGAAGCTCCTTGCGAATGGATAATCAATACCCCTTTCTGCCCTGATAGACGACCAGTAACCGAGGTCGTTCATGGCTGCGGATAAACGCAGGCTCTTCACTTTCAAACGACTAAATACTTGTTGTGGTGCGTCGTAAGAAAGGTAAACCGATTTCAGTTCCACGCGGTTCTCGTCCTGGATAAAGCGGGAAGTAGTACGGGTTTCGTCTCTGTTGGCGATGTCTTTGTAGAAAGTAACATCACCTGGTTTTTTCCACCTTTCGGCCATTGCCCTGCTATCTACGTTGTACCATGGGTTTGCATTTTCTACCCTGTCTATCAGTGTCTGGTTGTAAGTATCGCCACCGAATTTGGTGTAGAAACTAACTTCCACCATAAAGGCGCCCCAAACTACACTGCCACCAAAGTAACCGTCCATGAAAGGATTAGAGTTACCTACCGCAACGGTGTTACGTACATCATACTCGTAAGTACGTTTACCATCGAGGGTCAGGAATATTTCTTTACCATTTTCCGGATCGATACCCAGGGAACGTACTGCATAATATGTATATACAGACTCCCCTTCTTTATAACGGAGTAATGGTACGGAACGCAGTTCGGCATTATCGTTCTGCTGTTTGTCCACTTCGTCGTTATAAGCTTTCAGTGCATTGGAGATTTTGGTGATCTCGTTGTTCATGTGCTGCATGTTCGCATTCAGGTTCACAGAGAAGTTTTTCTTACGAATAACGTTCGCCCTGATATTGAACTCGTAACCTTTGTTCACCATTTCACCCATGTTCTCTTTATAAGAGTTGAAACCTGCGGATGGCGGTACGTTTACGTCTGCCAACAGGTCTTTGGTGTGTTTATAGTAATAACGGGGAGCCAGGTACAAACGATCTTTGAACAGGCTGATCTCAGCACCCAGATCGTAGTTTTGTGTACGCTGCCATTTAAGGGTTGAGTTACCGTAAGCGGTAAATACGGCACCTACGCCTGAAGAGTACCAGTCGCCGGTGTAGTAGCTATAGGTAGTGTTAGACAGGTAAGCGGGAAAGTTTACATCGCCGGTAAGACCTGTGGTAGCACGTACTTTAAACTGGTTAACGAAGGTGTTTTTCAGGAAAGATTCGTTGTGCAGGTTCCAGCCGAGTCCATAAGACCAGAAGGTAGCCATTCTTGAATCGGTACCGAATTTAGATGATCCGTCTGTACGGATAGTAGCGTCCATTAACAGGCGGTTCTGGTAAGAGTAGTTCACTGTACCGAACCAGCCAGCCAGGCGCTCTTCGCTCCTGTCGCCACCGGGCGCTTTATCTTCATACTTACGGGCAAAGTTGATGTCGGTAAAACGATCGTTGGTAAATCCTTTTGCTTCGATCGATTTACGGTCGCTTTTCCTTGTTTGCATGCTGGTACCCAGCGCCACGTTGAAGATGTTGTGGCCTAAAGTTTTATTAAAGTTCAGGGAGAGGTTTCCGTCTACCTGTGTTTCATTTAATGCATCGTAGTAATAACGGCCACGGTCTTTCAGGTCATCGCCAGTCATATTAAAGAACTCATTGCTCAGCGGAGAAATGAAACGGTCCGACTGGGTAGTACGTTTGGTTAAACTGATGTTACCCTGCAACCTCAAAGCCTGGCTGAAATTATAGTCCGCGGCAAAGTTGTCGATGAACTCCAGGTAGGAAGATTTGTTGAAGTTACCGATCTGACCTTCCCAAAGCGGGTTAAGCGTGGTGGAAGTAAGTGCCCCATTGCCGGCACCGCCACGGTAGTTCCATTTATCAACTTCACGCACCAGCCTGCCCATAGAATCTTTCATTGGGTAGTAGGGGTTCATATATACGAAGTTGGAGAAAGAACCATAAGGCGATTCTGTTCCTTTTACCTGCGAAATGGTAAACGAGTTACGGAACACCAGTTTGTTCTGGTCGAGGTTGTAGGAGAGGTTAGTGCCGAAGCTGTAACGATCACGGCCAGAGCCTGCCATTACACCTTTGTTGGTTTGATAACGGCCATCCACACCATAACGGAAGCTTTTAGAGCCACCCTGTACCGACAGGGAGTGTTTGTGACCGAAGTCGGTAGACAGCGGCTGAGATAACCAGTACGTGTTTACACCGCTCAATACGTTTTTGTACTTAGCGTAGTACTTTGCTTCCAGTGCATCTCTGCTATCCACCTGGTTTTCGGTATACAAACCGGCCAGTCTTTCATATTCCAGTTTATCGCGGCCATTCAGCACGCTGTATGCGCTGAGGTCGGGATTGGTCACGTTCAGTTCGTAGTTGTAGAACACCTGTATTTCTCCTTCTGCCGGTGGTTTAGTGATGAACACCAATACACCGTTAGATGCGCGGGAACCGTATACTGCGGTAGCGGCGGCATCTTTCAGCAGGGTTACAGCAGCAATACGGTTAATGTCCAGGTCCCAGATGGTTTGGATACCTACCTGGTAACCATCCATGATGAACATCGGCATGTTTGTAACGCTGGCCATCTGGTTACGGCTTAACTGCACGTTTGTACCGGAAGGCAGCGCGGTAGAACCCCTCATGTTGATGTTAGGCAACTGGTTAGGGTTAGAACCTGCGATGTTATTCTCAATCAGTTTAAAGGAGGGATCGAAGGACTGTATACCCTGCAGAATGTTCTGCGGGTTAAATCTTTTCAGCTCTTCACCGCTAATGGTGATAGCAGAACCAGTATAGTTGTTCTTGTCGATTTTCTGATAACCGGTGATCACCACGTCTTTCATAGACTTGATGTCGTTTTCCAGTTTCACTACCAGGGTCATGTTCCTGGTGATGGTGAATTCCTGGGCTTTGTACCCGATAATGCGCACCACCACGATGGCATTTTTAGGTACACCACCAAGCTGGAACTTACCGTCGTTGTTAGTGCTTACGCCGTTGCCTGTACCTTTTACGAATACAGAAACACCGGGAATTACATCGCCGTTGCCATCTGTTACCGTACCCGTTACCGTTAATCTCTCTTCCTGCATTACTGTTTCAGGGATGCGGTTAACTGCTGCCGGAGCATTGGTGTTAACTGACTGCATAGCCGGGATAGAGGCGTTTGTAGCGGACTGAGGCAAAACCGGTTTTGCCTTTTCTCTTTTGTAGATGATGTAGTGGTCGGAAGTAGCCTGCTCAGCTTCGAGGCCCAGGGGTTCCAGGAATTTGTTAAGGTAGTCGATGAGTTTTACAGAAGCAGCTTTAGCAGCAGGCGCTTCTGCGCTGATGCCGTTAACGGTGTTGCCGGTGTAGTTGATCTTTACTTTGTAACGCTGCTCCATATCGGCAAGCACGTTCTTAAGTGGAGGGCCTTGTTTAAAATTAGCGGCTACTTCATTTTGCCTGATAATTCCAGCCAGCACATGATCGTGGCCGCCATTAACAGCAGCCTGTGCGGTGGTAAACGCCCCCAGTTGCATCAGCAGGGCAAGGGTAAGCCCACCTCTGATACGACCAGCGTTAAATTCTGCCATAGCTCTAGATTTAGGTTGGTGTTGAGTTTTACAGTTGTTACGATAAGTCATCTTTGCATTTAACTTAAAAATCCCTGAACATTTTTAATTCCTGCAGGCAAGGCACAGCCCTCCCGCTTTCGCAGAATTCTCTAAAAAGGCACTTTATTTCTTATTGGTTATTCTACAGTTCTACTGCTTGCTGATCTCGTAAACGCCGGTTTCTTTCCTGTTAATCTTAATATCAAATGATCTGGATAACGTTTTAAAGAATACATCAATGTTATCCATCGGTATACTTCCTGTAAACGTTTGCCCGTTCAGGGCCGTATCTTGAAGGTTAATGATGACGCCCATGTTATCGTGCAGTGATTTGATGACTTCCGGGACCGGTATGTCATGAAAGGTAAGCACATTGGTACGCCAGGATGAATATTCTTCCGGATTCACGCGTTTGGTCGCCAGTTCCGCAGTTGCGGCGGAATACACGATCATATCGCCCGGTTTCATTGTAATTGGTTTATGTTGCTGGGCAGCGGTTGATGAACTGCCATTCAGTTTTAATTTTACTACACCATTGTTAAGCACTACCTGCGTTTTTACGCGCCTGGTGTTTACGTTAAACTCGGTGCCCACCACTTGTATATCTACATCATTGGTGTGTACTACGAAGTGCTGGTTATTGCTTTTGTGCATGACGGTGAAAAATGCTTCTCCCGTTACCCACACCTCACGATCGCCTGTATCTCCCCAGCTTTCATCGTAAGTAATGGTTGAATTCACGTTCAGCCTCACTACCGAATTATCGGGTAATACGATGGTTTTCATTTCGCCCATGGCAGTGGCGTAATCCACTTTGCCTTTAGGATAAAGGAACACAGCAGCCAGTGCAGCGATCAGTAAACCTGCCACAGCGGCGGCATATCCAAGCGCGCGACGGGTGTGTTTCCTGGCAGGACTACCTGGCATCTGCACTACACGGGCGCTGTTACCGATAAGCCTGCCGGCATCCATACTCTTCATAATTCGCTCCCACACTAACGTTTCGTCGTTCGGCAACGGCTTACTGCCGGGTGTTGCCAGTAACAACAGTATCTCACGGGCCTCTTTCACATTTCCTTCCTGAACAGGATTATCGGCTACCCAGGTTTCCCAGAAAGTGGCAGCAGCTTCGTCCTGATCTAACACCCATGATCTAAAAGTCGGGTGCTCTAAAAAGTCTTCGATCTTGTATTCCCTTAACGTCATTATTGATACTTATCTATACAAAGAGAGAAATGATTGAAATCTTAGCGTCTTTTTTAACCTTTTTATAACTTTTTTCTAAATGGCTTATAATGAGGCCCTTCGAAATAGTAAAAGTTGGCTGTATTGGGAAAACGGCAAGGGAGAAAAGTAGCCTACCGGCCAAAAACAAGGTAAAATGACGTACCGGCCAGTAATAAAAGCTTATCGCTGTTCTTCTTTAAAAAGTTAAGGGCTTTGGAAAGCAGTACATAGGTAGAGTTCACGCTCAGCGACATTATTTCCGCCGTTTCTTTGGTATCGAAGCCTTCGTAGTAGCGCAGGTAAAGGATTTCCTGCTGGCGCGCGGGTAGTTTTTTCATGACCTTCGCCAACTTCTGGCGCAGCTCCAGGTCGGATTGGCGACCGATAATAACATCTTCGTGTGAGCCGGTGAAGTGACTGAGCATCGATTCGTTATCGAACAGCTTTTGCAGCAGGTTTTTCTGAATATGGCTGGCGATTTTACGTTTGAGGCTCGCCATCAGGTAATATTTAATATTATCTGTTACAGACAAACGCTCCCTGCCCAGCCAGATACCCACGAAAAGATCATGTATACAATCTTTTACCAGGCTCTCGTCGGTATTAAACCTTGTGCCATAATTAAAAAGTGAATGGAAATAACGGCTGTATATGAAAGCAAGGGCGTCCTTATCGCCTTCAATTACCTTGGTCCAAAGCTCTTTATCATTCAGGCTGCCGTACAAATCGTCCGGATTTAAAGTTTGGTCATTTCTATTTGCAATACTCCTGTTCAATCTTCTCTAAAGATATGAACACGTGCGTTAGTATCCAACTGTTCATGTTTTTAGATGACATTTCAATGATGGACGAATGGCGGGAATAACTGTCTGAATCACACGAAATTCAGAATATTTAGTATATGTTGGCCCGCCCACAGGTGGCATCAGCCATATTTGTAAAGAAATTTGCCATTACATGCAATATCTGCAGGGGCGGTACGTCCTCATGGTAGCTGCTACGGGACACCGCCCGATAAAAGCTTTGTACAACTTATTTTCCAGATATGTACCCTTGGTTATTATTTGCACATTCTGTATGCCGCTGGCTGGTCGTAGCCAGTTTACTATATGCTATATTCGTGGCCCTGCGGGGTTATACCGGCCGGCGGAGCTTTTCGCCTTCCAACGACCTGGTACGGCATGCCACGGCTACGATCGCTCACGTACAGCTGACAATCGGTTTTGTCCTGTATTTTAACAGCCCGTTCATCCTGTATTTCAGGTCGCATTTCCGCGAAGCCATTCAGCAACCGGGTTACCTTTTTTTCGGTGTCATACATATCCTGCTGATGACGCTCTCCGTAGTACTTATTACCATCACTTCCTCTGTCACTAAAAGAACAACGACCGACCAGCGGAAATTCCTGCTGATGTTAATTGGGTTCACCATCGCATTTATCATTATCTTCATCGCTATTCCATGGCCGTTTTCTCCTTTATCTCACCGGCCATATTTAAGAACTATATAATCATGCTTACTTTATTCAAAACAAATATCGGCCGCCTGCGCATCATTAGTTTCCTGGAAGGTATATCGCTGCTGCTGCTCCTGTTCATTGCCATGCCGCTTAAATACCTGGCCAACGATCCTTCTCTTGTAAAATCTGTGGGCCTTGTACACGGCATATTGTTTATATTATTTGTGCTGAATACAATGAGTGTGGCAATAGAATATCGCTGGAAGTTTTTCAGCACTACATGGAAGGTGTTGTTATCCTGCATCATTCCGTTCGGGACGTTTTATATTGACAAGAAGATACTGAGGCGTTACGAGGCGTAAAGGGGTTATCTTTATTCCATACGAAAAGCCCATCGTCATGGACCACTCAATGAAGCAAATCATCTGGCACCAATGCGGTGCCGCTATTGACATGCTGGAGAATGCCATAAAAGCATGCCCCGATCATCTTTGGGATACGAAAGACCAGTTCTGGTACATTGCCTATCACACTTTATTTTACCTGGATTATACAAGTGACGGCTCGCCTGCCACCTTTGCGCCACCATCACCTTATACCTTGTCGGAATTTGACCCTACAGGTATAATACCGGATACGGTGTATACAAAAGAGAACCTCCTCATTTACCTGCAACATGGGCGGCAGAAATGCCACGACCGTATGACGTCTTTAACGCCCGAAGAGGCGGAAGCACGGTTCGACGATTATAAGAACTACAGCGTTATCGAACGTATGGTCTATAATATGCGGCATGTGCAACATCATGCGGCGCAGCTGAACCTGTTATTACGACAAGGTGGTGCAGAGCCTCCCGGCTGGGTATCGCGCAGTGGTATGCCCTTATAAAGAAAAGGCTCCGGACCTTACGACCCGGAGCCTTTTATATGATAACACCTGGAATTACTTCGCAGGCGTAATTACGATCTTCCTGAACTCTATCGGGCCATGATCGCCCTGGATGTAGATGGGGCCTGGTTCGCCTTCGTTGCTGTCCAGCGCGCCGCCTGTAATACCGGGAATTTCCTGGTTATTGATCACCGTTTTGCCGTTTACCACGATGGTAACCATGCGGCCGATCAATGTTATATCATACGACTGCCAGGTATTAGGACCAGTTGCTGCGATCTCACTTGGTGTAAGGAAACCGTATACACCGCTGTACAATACGCTGGAAGGATGTGCATCGGCAGGGCTGTCTTCGATCTGTACTTCGTGACGGCCTCTTAAGTATACACCGCTGTTGCTACCTTTCTGGTAACGAAACTCCACATGCAGTTTAAAGTCGGTGAACTTCTGATCAGATATCAGGTTGCTGCCGGAACGGGCGCTGGTCAAAATGCCGTTCTTTACTTCCCATTGTTTGGTATTACCAGGCTGGTTCCAACCGGTTAAATCTTTCCCATTAAACAGGCTGATGGCCTTACCCCATGCAGGAGCGGCTGTTCTCTTTAAATAAGGGGCTTTTACGCCTTTCCAGTTGTATTTTTTGCCTTCGCTGGTAGTGATGGTACCCTCGATACCGCTACCGGCCAGGGCACCTTCGATCACGAAGTCCTGGTTGCCACCTTCCCATTGCGGAGGAATGGTAAAGCTGAACTTACCGTTATCAAAGTTTACTTTCGCTACAGGACGTGCGCTGCCAGAACCGCCTACGAAATAACCTACCAGGGTACGGGTACCCGACAACTTCACTTCCAGCCAGGAAGGAACCTGTTTACCATTCTCATCTACTGTGATATCCCAGCGGCCGATAAGATCTTTCGCCTCTGCTTTTACTGCTGTTACGGCAGCCTTACTAACGGTAGCCGTTGCTGTGCTTAATGTTACCAGGCAGCTGAGGCCCAGTGCTAGAAACCTATTCATATATTACGGTTGTTTTTTTGTGTCCGGAAATTCTCATGCATAACGTGGTAACAAGGTAGTGATTATTTGTTTTTAAACAAACGGGGGCTATGATGGAGTAAGTGTACGGGAACCTTGCGCGTTACAGGCCCCATCAACCAATCATCAACTTCTTCCGCATCCTGTAATTACTGATCATCACCCCGTTGATCACATACTCGTTCTCTTTCTCTACCACGAAACCTTTACCTTCAAAAAAGCGCCGGGCGGTTTTACTTACATCTGATGTGAGGGCCAATTTAAACTGTTCAATCGCCTTCTGCTCCAGCGCTGCATAAATTGCAGAACCCACGCCCTTACCAGGATATGCTGCAGCGGTATACATAAAATCGATATAGTCGCCGTCGCGCAATGATCCGAAACCAGCTGTATTGCCGTCGATTTCCGCTATAAGAAAGTATTGGGTCTGCAATGCCGCCTGCCAACGTGCGGTATGCTCAATCGACTTTTTCCAAACCTCCCGCTGCGCGTCATCATAATCGGCTTTACAGGTATTGTCGATAGTTTCTACGTACAACGTCTGCAGCCGGGGCAGATCGTCCATTTGTGCGCGGCGCAGCATTATCCGGGAAGCTCCATTCATCTTCATGCTTAAAAATAATCCGTTTTTACGTTACCTCATTAACTCCTCCAGCAAATCCACAAACTTAGCAACATCGTGCCCATCCATCAGCGCATGATGTACGTGTATTGATACGGGCATCAGTTTTCTGCCGCCATGTTCTCTCATCTTACCAAAAGATACCTTCGGACAGCTGTCTTCAAATGTAAAGCTACGCGCGTGCGATACACTGGTGAAGCTAAGCCAGGGCATGGCGCTGCAATGCAGTACATTCTGACCGGCGACTGAGGGCACGAGGCCTGTGCTGTGCTGCACTCTCTTTATTTCCTGCCTGCCGGCATCTTCGAATATTAAAAAGTCTTCGTGGTAATCGATGTAAGAAAAGCCAAATGTACCATCCGGGCGATTAATCGTGGGCGATGCATGCACCACATCATATATCCATACCTGACCCTGATCAATACGGTAGCGGAATGGCTTGGTTTGATTGGCCGCCTGTAACGTAGCATGCAGGTAATGCAGGAAGAAGGATGTATTGCTTTGTTTTGCACGCTGGTAAGCACCGGTGCAATCCACCTCCACACATACGCCGAAAAACGGCTCGTCGAAACGGCGAAAGAATGCGTAATGTTCTTTTCGCGACCAACTTTCAATATCCAGTAATTGTTTCATTTCTTTAACTTTAATGGCAGGCAAAGCTATTTTACACACCAAAGAAAAACGGGACATTTGTCCCGGCCGGAATTATGTTATTCACCAATCCTGATTTTTCTGCTTACATGGAGCAACTGGCCGGTAGTAGCCAGGGCGGGCATATCGCTACCAGGCAATACGCGCCCGGCGCGATGCTATTGAGGCAGGGAGAGAACATCCACCATGTATACATCATCCGCGAGGGTATTACCAAATGTTATATGCGGGAAGAGAATGGGAAAGATTTCATTTTCGAGTTTCTGGGGCAGGGAGAAGTAACGGGGGAGCTGGAAGTGATCCGTAAGGCAGCATGCCTTTGCACGATAGAAGCCATTACGCCCGTAAGTGCCTGGGCCATCCCGAGGGATTTGTTTTCCTCGTGGCTGTACAAAGACGCCACCTTAAACAGGCTGGTGATGGAAGAATTGGCAACCAGGCTGGCTCAAACCTGTATCCGCGCCTCGTACCAACAGATATACCCACTGGAGTACGGCTTGCTGCGCTTCCTGGTACTGATCGACCAGCAGCAACTGCATCTATCTAAAAAAGATATTGCCGGTTATCTTGCTATTTCGGTGCGCAGCTTTAACCGCACCGTCAAACAACTGCGCGAAAAGAAAGTGCTGGCTACGGAAGGACTTCAGCTCCACCTCAGCGAACAACAGCTGGAGGCTTTACTGCGCCGGTTCGACGATTAACCCAGGGCGAGTATTTTGGCGCAGCCGCCGTATTTCAGGGGCTTTACATAACCATTTTCCATATTACCGGTTTCTATGCCTATACTCAACACCAGGCTCTCCTCTTCAGTTAATGGCGAACCGGCAGGCATTTGTAGCGTTAACACGTTCTTTTCCGCAAATTCATTCACCGGCAACCAGGCTGTTTCTGCTACTGCTGCGTGTCCAGGTGCCGTACCACCATCATCTGTAATACATCCCAGCACGACAATAATCCGGTAAAAAGACTGTTTCCACGGCACCCTGAAATTACCGCCAGGGGCCAGGTGGGGCAAGTGTACCGTAGCACTGAGCTTGTCACGTTCAATGCTATAATGAACGGGGGAGTTGATCACACTTTCAAAAGGCAATTCCCGATGGAGAGAAAACCCTTCAAGCAAGTAAGGGTGCTGAGAGAACAAAACGTTCCTCTTACCGGGTAAGTTATCGACATCTTTAGCCTGTGCCTGCCGCGCCCTGCTGGTAAGTACAGATGTAAAATTATAATCGGCCAGGTGCCTCACAGGCAATATTGCCGCCCGTATGCCACTAACGACCTCAGCACATAGTGCAAAGTCGGCATTACTGTCGCGTGTGCCTTTAAAGCTCGGGGATGTTTTGATCTTTTCTTTTGAGGCGCCGCCTTTTTGGCGCACTACGATCTTATCGGTGCCGCGCATGGTATAAGCACTGAGGTTGCCTACGCTGCCCGTGAATTGAAGTCCGTTTTTTAATATGGCCATGGTTGAAAAGCTTTTATACTTCCTATATACGTTCCTTATAAGGTAACCCGTTTGTTAACCGTTAGTTATTCGTAGATAACCCGTACCTATATAGATACGGGTTATCTACGGGTTATCTACGGATTATATACGGATCATCTTTAAAGGCTGCGGCCATGATGCGAGAAGGTTGGTTACCGGATTCTCCTTACCTTTGCCTTTGAAATATATAATGGTCATGCAAATTCACACCGAAACCATTCAGGGATATTACGAACGTATTGGTTTGCCGGTACCGGCGGGCTTACCCGCAGGCGGCAGCCACTTTAATATCCGCCAGCGTACTTATATACCGCGCCTGTTGCCTTTTAATCGCCGCGATTATTATAAGATATGCCTGGGCGTGGGAAATATGATGCATGCCACCCCTACCAGGACGATCAGTATTGAACAGCCTTCCATTATATTTTCCTGCCCGTCGCTGCCTACTCAGATACAGGCGCAGTCGGAAGATCAGAAGGGATATAC
Organism: uncultured Chitinophaga sp.; assembly: GCF_902168175.1. Taxonomy (GTDB): domain Bacteria; phylum Bacteroidota; class Bacteroidia; order Chitinophagales; family Chitinophagaceae; genus Chitinophaga. The sequence continues at coordinate 63,107 of NZ_CABHOU010000099.1, forward strand.
CTGTATTTTCAACGATGCCTTTTTGCTCAATGGCTTAAAACAGGAAGTCCGTTTTGAAAGCCCGCTGTTCAACGACTCGCTGGAAGCAGTGTACCCACTGGACGCGGCCGGGGTAGAGCGTTTTACCCGTTACTTCACCGAGATGGAAACACTGATGGCGAGCGACTATGCGCATAAATACGACATGCTGCGCCACCTGCTCGTTACCGTGATACACGAAGGCATACGCCTGCGTGGCCCGCTGGAAGAAAAAAACCAGGGCGGCGACAGGCTTACCACCAGGTTCTTCCACCTGATGGACCAGCAGTTCCCGGTCGATTCCCCGGAGAGCCCATTGAAGATGATGACGCCAGCGGATTACGCCACCAGTCTGAATATACACGTAAACCACCTGAACGCCTCGGTAAAAAAAGCCACGGGCAAAACCACCCGGGAGGTGATCCATGAAAGGATCATTGCAGAAGCGAAGGTATTGTTACTCAATACAGACTGGGATGCTGCGGAAATAGCTTACGCACTGGGGTTCGAATATCCATCACACTTTAATAAATATTTCAGGCAATATGCCCAAACCACCCCATTGCTATTTAGGGAGAGTGCCCGGCCGGGAGTGATGGCAAACATTTGATTTTTATAATTATCACTTTGTTTCGTTTTACCGCTGTGCCGGCAGGCCGCCCTAACTTTGTAGTCCTAATCTGAATGTATGAGGACTATCAACGAAACAAACAAAAGCGCCAGTACCATCCTGGCATTTGCCCTGATCCCGCTGTCCGGTTTTGCACTGGATGTATATATACCCTCGCTGCCCGATATGGCGAAGCAGTTACACACCACGCCTGCCGCGATACAGCTTACCTTATCCGTGTATTTAATCAGCTACGGTATATGCCAGCTTTTTATCGGCGCACTGCTCGACAGCTTCGGCCGTTACAGGCCCAGCCTGTTCGCCCTGCTGGTATTCAGTCTGAGCAGCTTCATCATCGCCCGCTCGCAGGATATCAATACCATTTACCTGATGCGCGCACTGCAAGGCGTAATGGTGGCGACCATCGTGGTAAGTAAAAGAAGTTATTTCGTGGACATGTATACCGGCGACAAGCTGAAACACTACACCAGCCTGTTTTCCGTGATATGGGCGGCCGCACCTATTATTGCGCCCTTTATTGGCGGTTATTTACAGCTACAGTTTGGCTGGCAGTCGAACTTTTACTTCCTTGGATTTTTAGGACTGGGCTTTTTTGTAGTGGAACTGTTGTTCAGTGGAGAGTCGTTGAAGGTGTATCATCCCTTCCATCTTCAAACCATTACCCGCAGTTACGTATCCATGATCAAAGCCTGGGATTTCCTGGCGAGCTTACTCATACTGGCCCTGGCTTACAGCATGCTGCTCGTATACAACATGGCCAGTCCGTTTATTATTGAGCAGGTAATGCATTATCCGGCTTCGGTGACGGGCAACAGTGCATTGGTATCAGGTGTATCTATGATGGCAGGCGGCCTGTTATCAAAGTATTTCATCTCCAAACCCTTTGCCCGTAAATTAATTACCGTATTAAGCCTGCAGTTATTTTTCGCCGTGAGTCTTATCACCCTCACGATATACCTGCACAATATATACACCTTACTCGCCTATGTGATCACCATCCATATGCTGTCCGGCTTTGTATTCAACACCCTGTTATCGTACAGTCTTACCCGCTTTACCCATAACGGAGGCAAGGCCAGCGGACTTGCAGGCGGCGGTTACATCATATTCACCTCGGCGTTCAGTTATATCATTGCAGGCGGACTTACCGTACAAAGCCAGGTTGGCCTGGGCCTGAGTTACGCGGTGCTTACCGTGGCAATATTGGTGGTGTTTGTAGCAACGAAGTGGCAGGGGGCGGCGAAGGAGAAAAGTGTGGTGAGGGAGATGGTGGCGGAGCGGGCGTAGGCCGAAAGCATTTCATCTTATCAGAAAAGCTACAAGTGTAATACGCTTGTAGCTTTTTTGTTGATGATCTCATAGAAATTTATCTATCTTAAAATAATTTTGATCATCTACGTCAATAACCGTTTATGAAAACGCCAGTTAGATATTTATTTATGCTGATATGCCTCTTCGCAAGCGGCACACTATACGCACAAACCATTTCCCAGTCAGCCAAACGAGTATTGTTCCTCGGCAACAGCATTACCTACGCCGGCCAATACATCAATTACATTGAAACCTACTGGCTATTGAAACATCCCGGTCAACACCTGGAGTTCATCAACATGGGCCTGCCCAGCGAAACCGTAAGCGGCTTGTCAGAAGAAGGCCATGCCGACGGCAAATTCCCCCGACCCGACCTGCACGAGCGGTTAAACAGGATCATGAAACTGGTACAGCCGGATGTTGTATTTGCCTGTTACGGCATGAACGATGGAATATATCAGCCATTCGACGAGGACCGGTTTAATCGTTTTAAGACAGGTATAGAGTGGTTACACGATCAATATGCCGGGCAGGGCGTGCGCATTATCCACCTCACCCCACCCGTTTATGATGAGGAAAAGGGCGGGGCGAAAGGTTATGCCGCCGTACTTGACCGTTATTCAGACTGGCTGCTGGCACAACGCAAAGCTTTGAAATGGGAAGTAGCGGATTTACATTACCCGATGAAGAAAGTGCTGGATGCCGGCACACACCTGGCTGGTGATGGCGTACATCCTGGTAATGAGGGGCACTGGATCATGGCAAAAGCTGTATTACTTTATCTTGGAGAGAAGAAAGTAGCGAAAGCAAATGATATAACAACAGCTATCAATAACCCGAAAACAACCGACATATTGAAACTCGTATCGCAGCGGCAGGCCATCATGAAAGACGCGTGGTTAACGGCTGCGGGGCATAAACGTCCTATGACGCCGGGGTTGCCGTTGGCAGAAGCGCAGGAGAAGGCGAAGGTGTTGGATCAGCAGATAAAGGATGTATTGAAGCGGGAATAAAAAAGGCCCGTGTTTAAAAAAACACAGGCCACACAAAAATGAAAAGAATAAAAAAACTAGTACTTCTTCGGATTAGGAAAGAGGGTAACATATTCCACTCCCCAACCCTGTGGCGATGGTAGTATAAAATAGGGTTGTACTTTATTAAGATTGAAGTTTTTATAGGGAATGTACCAGCCAAATGCGCCCGTCTGGCTTAGATATTCATCCCCACCAAAGGCCCAGTCGAATGTTCCCGCTTTCAGGAAGTATAACGTGGCGCTCTCCACATCGTTCTTTTCCCAAAAGCCCGGCGTTGGCAGATAATCAATATTCACCCAGGTTTGAGGCACCACGTTTTGGGCCA
>NZ_CABHOU010000100.1 GCF_902168175.1 uncultured Chitinophaga sp.
GGCGTTTTTATTTCAAGCTTGATGAAGTGAGTGCGAAAGGCATAAAATGTGTTTTCACACTTTTTTTGTAAATCGTAGAGGATGCAATAATCTTTTATTGCTACATCCGATTCCTGCGAACAACACAGACAATGCGGCGCTACCTGGTCGTCATTGCGAACAGAGTGAAGCACCCCTTTGCTCCAGTCTTCGCGTCAGTAAGTGGGAACCACGTTATCATGGTTAACGTTGGCGAGGCAGGCATTCCCACGTTCGTCATGGCGAGGAACGAAGCCATCCTCGTGCGCAGTCTTCGCGTCAGTAAGTGGAAACCACGTCATCATGGTTAACGTTGGCGAGGCAGGCATTCCCCCGTTCGTCATGGCGAGGAACGAAGCCATCCTCGTGCGCAGTCTTCGCGTCAGTAATTGGGAACCGCGTTGTCATGGTTAACGTTGGCGAGGCGCCCCCCGGTTCGTCATGGCGAGGAACGAAGCCATCCTCGTGCGCAGTCTTCGCGTCAGTAATTGGGAACCACGTTATCATGGTTAACGTTGGCGAAGCAGGCATTCCCCGTTCCTCGCCATGACTGGCAGAGTGATGCCTGCTGACGCAGGCAACAATAGGATTATGAACTCATATCAATTGCAGTGTAGCTGTCGATGCGCTGTCATCACTTAAGGTAATATCACTTTGATAAACCTTTTATCGATTGGGTGTTCATTGACTTCCATTTCGATATTTACAGCATCCTCAACAAAACCTCCGCATCCACCCCCTCCACCGCATGCCCCGTCCCGGGCAACACGCCTAATCTCGCATCCGGCAAAGCCTTATACACCGCCACCGTTTCTTCCAGCGTTACCATCTTATCTCTATCTCCCAGCAACAACAAACACGGCACAGAGATAGATGAATAGTCCGATAACTTTAACGGATTATCACGCCCCATTTCATTCATCATTTGGCCAGTGCGGTGTAATACCTCCTGCCAGTCGTTGGGTCGATGCAGTTGTTCTAAAGAACTGGCGAAGGCAGGCACTTTAACGCTGATCACCGACGGGTCGAGCTTCTTCGTTTCCTTCGCCGCCGTGTCCTCATCCCAGTGAAATTTAGTGCCGACGGTAATTACTTTACCGACCAGCGAAGGTTGATATTTGGCCAGATACATGGCTACGTAACCGCCCATACTGTAACCAAATATCACCGGCTGTTGCAGTTGATACTGCCGGATATAATCAGCAACAACAGAAGCGAAATGAGCGATAGAAAAAGGTACGTCCGGCATGTTGCGGCCGCCGTGCCCGGGAAAGTCTAACAGGTGTACATCGTAGTTGCCTGCAAGCGCCGTGGCTAATAATTTTAACTGGGAAGATGCGCCAATGGCGCCGTGGAGTAAAAGCAGGGGTGTATTCATGGTGGTTGATGTAAAAACTTAAAGATAAGGATTTGCAGGCTTCCCGCTTTTTCAACGTAAATTTATTTTATGGGAAAGAGATGGATGGTATTGCTTTTATTCACCGCAACGGCGCATGCACAAAAGATCGATTCGGCAGACATTCATGTGCTGGAACATATTGCGCTTACGCGTACACCGGCGCAGTCGAAGGTGTTTAAGTTTATCGCTAACGCCAATACCTATGTGAATATCGCTGTGCCCGCAGGCTTACTCGTGGGTGGTATTGCCAGTCACGACCGCGACATGCGCATGAACGCATTGTATGTGGCCAGCAGCACTGCAACTACTGCGTTACTGAACGCGGGCCTGAAAAAGATATTTAAACGCTCCCGCCCCTTCAGGGCACATCCGGATTTTACACCGGTGATTACAGCAGGCGGGTATTCGTTGCCTTCGGGTCACTCCTCTTCTACCTTTAGCAATGCCATGGCAGTATCGCGTGCTTACCCAAAATGGTATGTGATTGCACCGTCGTTTTTATGGGCAGGTGCTGTGGGGTATTCCAGGATGTACCTGGGCGTACATTATCCGTCGGACGTGATGGCGGGGGCCGCGCTGGGTGTGGGTACGGCTTATAGCCTGGGTTTTATAAGGCCATAAACTCACCTATCCCCTAAATTCAAATTTGGTGTTAATATCCCACACTAATCCGTTAAAATAAACCCAGAAAATACCCGCAAATGTCCATAACTATGCAACAACTACCGATATGCCCGCAGTGAACCGGGCGCCTTTAGATGGATATACGCACACTACAGTATGAGATCGCCACTCTGCGGAGTGAGAAAGCCTACAAGCGTGTGTTCCTTCATTTTTATAAAGGACTGGTCACTTTTGCCCACAGTTACGTTAAACAGCCGGAAATAGCCGAAGAGGTAGTATCTGATGTAATGCTGCAGCTATGGACGATGAGAGATGCGCTGAACGGCATACTTAACCTGAAGGTGTACCTGTTTACCGCCGTACGCAACACTTCCATCAATTATCTTGTTAAAAGCCGCCATTACACCACCTGGGATATCGACCAGGTAGCGCCCGAACATTTTGCCGGTCCGCTTACGCCTGAAGAGCTGACCATCGGACGTGAACTGAAACAGCTGTTCGCCACCGCCATTGCCAAACTCCCCCCTAAATGCCAGATGGTGTATAAACTCGTGCGTGAAGACCGCTTTACCTACCGCGAAGTAGCCGACATTATGGACATCTCCGAAAATACGGTAGACCGTCACCTGAATATTGCCATGCACCGCCTCACGGAAACCCTGCAGGCCCACCGTAAAAACTCCCTGTAATTTTTTTTCAAACAGATTGGGGAGTTCGCCCCGGATTCTTGTCTTAACCTGTAATACCCTCTTATTACATGCAGGAGCAACGATTTTATTACCTGGTAAACCGCCAGGTGTCGGGATTGGCCAGTGAAGATGAGCAGGCGGAATTACAGCGATTAATACAAGCCGACCAAGGCCTTGCCGCCATATACGGAGAAATGTTTCCTGATATGCAGCAGGAAGATGAGCATTCCGAAGCTTTACAGGCCTATACGGCCCATTATACCCGGATGCAGCTATCCGGTTTGTTCGAGCAGGAAGAAGCGCCTGTAAGGCGGCGCAGGCTGCCTTACTATATAATAGCTGCCGCCTCGGCACTGCTGTTACTGGCCGCAGGCTGGTGGATGCTCGATAAAAAAGAACAACCTAAAGCCGTTGCAGGCGAAGTAAAAACGCGCAAAGGTGATAAAACCAGGCTTAACCTGCCCGACGGCTCTGTTGTTTGGCTAAATGGCAATAGTCAACTGCTTTTCGATACAGAATTCAACCATACCCACCGTAACGTGCAGCTTACAGGTGAGGCTTATTTTGATGTAACGCACGATAGTAACAGGCCCTTTGTTATACAGGCGAACGGTTTAACGGTAAAAGTACTCGGCACCACCTTCGGTGTGCGCGCTTACCCTGATGAGCCCAGCACCGAAACCATGCTGGTGAGCGGGGCCGTGGAAGTTACGGTGGACGGGCAGCCGGGCAACACCATCCAGCTAAAACCCGGACAAAAACTGCGGGTACTTAACGGCACCAATATTAAAGCAACGGAAGATACAGATACAGACGCTGCACCACTGCTTTCGCTGAGCAAAATGCGCTTTAGTCCTAATGATACAACATTGGCCGACGTGGCCTGGGTAGACAATAAACTGGTGTTCGACGGCGATGCGTTCGACCTGGTCATATCCAAGATGGAAAAATGGTATAACATCACCATAGTAGTGGAAAACGAAGCACTGTACAACGCCAGTTTTACAGGTGTGTTCAACAACAAACCACTTACTACGGTACTAAACACATTGCAGGCAACCGGCAAACTTACTTACAGCCGTCGGAACGATACGGTGTATGTGCGATAGGGACAAATTCTAAATAAACAATGTAACGTTATGAACTAAAAAGAGATCAACTAAAATCGGCCCAATAAAAAAGGAAGGAGAATGTTGACGCATCCTCCGTTCCCCAGGGCAATGCTTGTAGTAAACGGCTTCGTCCCGTAGGAAGGAATCAGAAGCCATTTTTAACACCACCTAATTTCAAAAGTATGAAAAAAACAGGACCGGACCCGGGCTTCAGGCCTGGCTACCCCGTCATTCCACTTGTCAAGCTCCTGCTCATGATGAAAATGACCGCCGTTATTATTTGTGTTTGCTCTTTACAGGCCTTCGCTCTGAAGGTCCGTTCGCAGGAAAAGGTTTCCCTTAACCTGAAACAGGCTTCTATCAAAAAGGCCCTCAAAGCCATTGAAAAGCAAACATCTATCCGCTTTGTATACAACGATGAAATGTTACTCGGCGGCGCTCCTGTCGATGTTACGGTAAAGGAAAAAGCCTGGACGGAAACGCTGGGCGACATCCTGGCCAAAACACCCCTGGCGTATAAACAGGTGGATGAAAACCTGGTGGTGATATCTTACCGTTCCTCCCGTACCGCCGTTTACCAGACTTCCGTTCGCGGTAAGGTAATGGGCGCTGCTCAAACACCGCTGCCGGGTGTAACCGTGCTGGAAAAAGGCACGCGTAATGGCACTGCCACGGGCGAGGATGGCAGTTTCTCCCTTACTGTTAAAAATGACTCGGCCATACTGGTGTTCCAGTATATCGGCTTTGTAACCAAAGAATTACCGGTTTCCGCTAATATGACGGTGGTGCTGGAAGAAGATAATAAAGCGCTGAATGAAGTGGTGGTAGTGGGTTATGGTACCCAGAAAGCCGCAAACCTCACCGGTGCGGTGGCCACTGTTTCATCTAAAGTGCTGGAAAGCCGCCCGATCACCAACCTGGGCCAGGGCTTGCAGGGTACTATCCCGGGCCTGAACGTGGGTATCGGTAATGGTGCGCCGGGGCAGGGTACTTCCTTTAACCTTCGCGGTACCAACCCGCTTAGCGCCAGCGCTCCGCTGGTATTGGTAGACGGGGTGGTAATGGACCCTAACCTGCTGAACCCGGACGATGTAGCGAGTGTGACTGTTTTGAAAGATGCAGCATCGGCAGCCATCTACGGTGGCAGGGCTGCTTTTGGTGTGGTGTTGATCACCACTAAAAGCGGGCAGCGTGGTAAAGCAAAGATCAGCTACTCCGGCAGCTATACTTTATCGCGCCCCACCCGTATGCCTGATTACCTCAACGGCTCGCAGTACATCAATATGTTCCGCGATGCAGTGCGCAGGGCCGGTGGTAACAGTTATAACTATACCGACCAGGATTCAACGCTCGCCGCCCAATACCTGGCCGACCCGGCCAATAACCCGGCGGTGTATATAGATCCGGACAGGCCTAACCGCTATCGTTACGTAGGTAACACCGACTGGATAGATGTACTCTATCCCGGATCGCAACCACAGCAACAGCATAACATCTCGGTATCCGGTGGCGAAGGTAAAACCACCTATAACGCCAGTCTTGGTTACTTTGACCAACAGGGCCTGTTGAAAATGGCCGATCAAAGTTATAAACGTTACAACGCAACTTTAAAACTGACAAACCAGGTAACCGACTGGCTGGACCTCAATTTTAAAGCGAGCCTTAACCGTACCTCTCTGAACACGCCTAACGGCACACAGTTCGTGGATGGTACTTCTCAGACCTGGTCTTTCATCCCGACCGACCTTACCCCCTTAATGCCGGTGTATCACCCTGATGGAAACTTCTCCGGTCAGGGTAGTTATACCAATATGATCGCGCTGATGAAACAGAACGGTCGTCAGAAATACGACATCAGTGATATGTGGCTTACAGGAGGCATCGTACTGAAACCGATTAAACATGTGCGGGTGGTAGCCGACTATACATGGAACGGTTATATATACAACAAGACACAGCACTACAAGGCGTTTAATGAGTATGGCGTTGATGGCGCACTGCTGGGTACCTACCCATGGACATCGCCCAGCCGCCTGTACCAGACGAACAGCAGCGATAACTACTATGCGATCAATGCTTACGCGGAATACGAGAACACCTTTGCCGAGAAACATTACCTGAAAGCAATGGTGGGTTATAACGAAGAACTGAAACAGAACAGGGCTTTCGGTGTAACTGCCCGTAACCTGATAGATCCTACCATGCCCAGCCTGGTGCCTAACTATGATAAGAACCCTGCATTAACAGCGGCTCAGTCAGAGTGGGCAGTGAGTGGTTCGTTCTTCCGCCTTAACTATATTTTCTCCGACAAATATCTCTTGGAAGTGAATGGCCGTTACGATGGTACTTCGCGCTTCCGCCGCGGCGACCGTTACCTGTTTGCACCATCTGTATCTGCAGGCTGGCGCGTATCGCAGGAGGAGTTTTTCGCTCCCGTCAAACAATATGTAAACGACTTAAAGATCCGTGGATCTTACGGTATACTTGGCAACCAGGCTACATCTTCAACATACCCTTACATCGCCACCATGCCTGTAGGTCAAACCACTTACGTGTTTGATGATAACCTGACCAGTCCTTACGTAGGCTCGCCTTCACTGGTAAACCCGAACTTTACCTGGGAAAAGGTGGGTACTGTTAATATCGGGGTAGATGCAACCTTCCTGAAAGACAGGCTCGGCCTGGTGTTTGACCGTTACATCCGCACCACCAAAGACATGTTGTGGAACTCCGCACCATTGCCTGGCGTTATTGGCGCCAATCCGCCACAGGTAAACTCTGTAGACCTGCAAACAAAAGGCTGGGAACTGAACCTTACGTGGAGAGATCGTGTTGGTAAAGATTTCAGCTATAGCGTAACTGCTAACTTATCAGATTACAAATCTACCGTCACCAAATACACCCTCAATCCTAAAGGCCTGTTAAGCGATTACAGGGAAGGTCAAACGCTGTATGATGTTTGGGGTTATGTAACCGCCGGTTATTTCCAGTCGGCCGATGAAGTGAATAAATCTGCTTCACAGCGCGGCATCTGGGGTGGTGCCTGGCTGCCAGGTGATATCCGTTATGTGGATATGGACGGCAGTGGTGTAATTGATCCGGGTGATAACACCGTGAGCAATCCTGGTGACCGCCGCCTGATAGGCAACACTGCACCGCGTTACCAGTTTGGTTTGAACCTGAGCGCCGAGTGGAAAGGTTTCGACGCCACTGTATTCTTCCAGGGTACTGCAAAAAGAGATGCCTGGTTAGGTGGCACTTATTTCTGGGGCTTCACCGACGAATGGTCTGTACCACTTAAACACCACCTCGATACCTGGACACCGGAAAACACAGACGCCTACTACCCGGTAAACAAGATCGGCGCCTGGTACAACCAGCAAACACAAACAAAGTATAAACAGAACGCCGCATATGCACGTTTAAAACAGGCCTCCATCGGTTACAGCCTTCCGCAGCACCTGATCAGCAGGATCAAACTCAATCGCGTAAGAGCTTACATCACTGGTCAAAACCTGTTTGAGATCACCAAACTGCACAAAGCCTTTGATCCGGAACTGCTGGATAGCCAAACCTATCCGCTGAGCCGTGCATGGTCATTTGGTTTGCAGATCGGGCTTTAATCCTGTTTTACTTTTAATTCAACAATCATGAAGAAGATACATATTGTATACATATTAGCGCTGGTGTTACTGGCTGCCTGTAAACGGGAAGACTTCCTGGACAGGTTTCCGCAGGATGGTATCAGCGACCCTACTTACTTTAAAAATGAGAACGACCTTAAGTTGTATCTCAACCGCTTTTACGACGCCCTGCCCGTACAACGCGGCAATGGCGAAAACAATTCGGACAACTTCGTACCCGGCACCCGCAACCCGCTACTGGCTGGTGAGTACGTAATCCCTTCTACGGATGCTAACTGGAGTTACACCGGCTGGGCCAACATCCGCTACACCAACTATTTCTTACAACGTTACCAGCGCGCAGAAATCGCTGATGCGCTGAAGAACAACTACGCTGCAGAAGCCCGCTTCTTCCGTGCCCTGTTCTACTGGGAAAAAGTAAAACGCTTCGGCGCCGTTCCCTGGATCAGCACCGATCTTACAGACACTTCCAGTGTAATGCTGTACGGCCCCCGTTTGCCGCACAAACAGGTAATGGACTCTGTACTGGCTGATCTCAATTTCGCCGTAACCAATGCTGCTCTGGCCACTAACACACAGTTCGCAGGCAGGATCACGCAGGATGTAGCACAGGCGCTGAAAGCGAGGATCGCTTTATGGGAAGGCACTTTCCGTAAATACCATGCACTGGGCGACGAGCAAACGTTCTTAAGAGCAGCAGTGGAGGCTTCGGAAGCGCTTATCAGCAGTAACCGTTACGTGATCTGGAAAACAGGTAATCCCAACAGCGATTACTATAACCTGTTTATACAGGAAGAGCTGAAAGGCAATAAAGAATCGATCCTGGCCAGGAGGCATATCAAGGATGTGAGCATGCACAACCTCACCCGCCAGCTATCGGATGCATGGCCTTCTTACTCTAAAGCTTTTGTGAAATCGTTCCTGGATAAAAACGGTACACCCATCGCCCTTAGCCCGCTGTATAAAGGCGACGCAACACTCGACGACGAACGTACCGACCGTGATCCACGTTTCACACAGCTGATCGCCACCCGCGGTTTCAACTTCTTCAGCAATACCAACGGCACCCGCGATACCATGACACTTTCGCGCCTGCCCGCCACTGTTACCGGTTATGCAGGTATAAAGAACTACAGTCCTGACCCGGTGCAATGGAATGCGAACCAGTCGACCCTCGACCTGTTCATTTTCCGTTATGCAGAAATACTGCTCATTAACGCCGAAGCCAAAGCTGAACTGGGCGAGGCTACACAGGTGGTCATCGATGCAACGATCAACAAAATACGCGACCGTGTAGGTATGGCGCCTATGGTCATTACTGCCCTGGTAAAAGATCCTGCTTCAGACTTCCCCACCCTCGCTGTGCTGCTCGATGAAATACGCAGGGAAAGAAGGATTGAACTGGCTGCCGAAGGTTTCCGTTTCGACGACCTGCTGCGCTGGAAGGCCGGCCAGCTGTCCGAAAAACCAGAAAGCATCCTGGGCATGAAACTGACGCCTGCACAGCGTGCGCTGTATCCTGCGGGACAGGTAAACAGTATACAGGTAGATGCGAATTTCAACATCCGCGTGTATACCAATATCACCTCGCGCATCTGGAACGATAAGTACTACCTGTACCCCGTTCCTACCAACGAGCTTACGTTAAACCCTGCCCTGCTTCCGCAGAACACGGGCTGGACTAATTGATCCATCAAACCAGTACAATGAAAAAATTATCAGCTTATATACTCCTCGGAGGCCTGCTTGCAGGGTTGAACGCCTGCGATAAGGACAGTGACTTCAGCGAATCCGACAGCGATGTACGTGTATACTTGTCGCAAGCCGTAAACGGCCCGTACGCTAATATTTCCGTAAACCGCAGGGCGCCTTTACAGTCAGACTCCATCTTTAAATTCGATGTGAATGCGTTTTTCGCAGGCGGCGGTTATAAATCGGCACCCGGTAACGTACCTGTTACCTTTGCGGTCGACTACTCCACCTGGGACAGCATTAACACTGCCCGCGCAGTTGCCTCGCTGCCTGCGTTCGAGAAAGTGCCTGCACATGTATTTGACTTCAGCACCACCACCGCTGTTATTAAAAGCGGCACCACCGTTAGCGAAAACATTGCTTTCGGTATTGATGGTAAAAAGGTAGAAGAAGGACATAACTATATGGTGCCTGTAAGGTTGCAGTCGGCAGGTAATTATCCGCTGAACCGCGCGCTGAGCATCACTTATTTCGTGGTAACCGTTACGCCCCCGGTATATGCAGAAATCAACCGCAGCGCCTGGACCATCTTCAACGTCGATTCTGAAGAAGCCAGCGGCGAAGGTCCCAATAACGGCCGCGCGGTCTTCGCAATCGACGGTTTGCTCAATACCTTCTGGCATACACAGTGGGATGGCGGGGAACCGCCTTTGCCCCATCATATTGCGATCGATATGAAACAGAGCAATACACTGTCCGGGTTATATCTTACCGCCAGGCAGAACGCGCCGAACGGTGCGCCTAAAACGGTGAACGTGGATGTAAGTGCGGACGGCACTACCTGGCAGTCGGCAGGTACTTACCAGTTGCAGGCTATTAATGCAAAGCAACCAGTGTTCTTCGCCCAAACTTATACTGCGAGGTATTTCAGGGTTACGGTTACCGCAACGCATGGCAATACGAACATCACGTTCTTTGCAGAAGTAAGTGCTTTTTAGCAATCATCAATAACAAAAGCAAAGGGCCGCGATGTATGTCGCGGCCCCTACTGTTTATTCGTAAATCAAATACTTCTTCCTCATCTCCTTATACTGGCTCAAAGCCGGCTCCCAGCTCTTCCGGATCTCTTCTTCCGGCACATTATCAATGATCTGTTGCCTGAACTTCGAATCGCCTGTACGGAA
>NZ_CABHOU010000101.1 GCF_902168175.1 uncultured Chitinophaga sp.
CCCCATCACCGTATTGATGAATACTGTTTTGGCGTTCGGCCTCCAGGGCCGGCCGAGGTAACATTTCTTTACCGTACTATCGGCTATTAATTTACAGTCGAGGAACACGTAGCCGAAACGCTGCTCAACTGATGTGGCGGCAGCGGTTATATAGGAGTCAGATAAACTTTTGATGGTGCAGCGGGAGAATACGCAGGTGGCCTCTCCGAATATGAAGTCGGTAGTGCCTTCTATGTAACAATTCTCGTAATACTGGCGACTGCCGGACGTGGCAGTAAACACGGTATCCTGGTTGCCCAGCAGGCGGCAGTTGCGGACGATGGCGCGGTCGCCTTCCACGTGTAAAGCGACTGCCTGCCCTACCCTGCCGGCTGTATTACTGATCGTGAGATTTTCGGCTACAAAGTCGTCGCCCTGCACCAGTACGGTGTAAGAGGTGTAAGTGCTGTACTTCGCCCGGCCAAACGCATCTTTCCCGCCAGGGTATTCCTTTCCGGAGTAGTCGGCGTTGGTGATGATCGTATTGGCGGCGTTCTCTCCTACCAGTGATATTCTTTTCTTCCAGGATGGGATGATGAGTTTTTCCCGGTAAATACCGGGTTTGATGTGGATGATTACCTGCTCCTGCGACAAGTCCCGCACGGCGTTCACGGCCTCCTGTATGGTGACATAATCGCCGCTGCCATCCTGGGATACGGTTAGTTCTTTCGGATAAGGCGGTATGACTTTTTGCCCCTGCTGCCGCAATTTTACCTTCCAGGCCGTGTCGGTGCTGGTTTGCTGGGCAAAGGCGTTAAGGATGGCCAGTGTGGCTATTATAGAAAGGACAAACTTCATAACGGGCGAATTTAATAACCGGCCATTTAGGACCGCTACTGCATAATACATATAAGTTGGCAGCTGTTCTCAAAAAGCTATGCAAACGTTGCCGGGCCGCTCATACCGTTTGTCTTTCATCTACCTCACAAATTCACTATCTTATCGCCTGCTTACGCAATAAAGCTTTCCACCATGAAAAGATACCTTACTACGATAACCGGCTGCCTACTCTTCTCCACCCTGGCTTTTGCCCAGCAGAGAAATCCGGTCACCGTCAGAACTGTTCCGCTAGACTCTATACGTTTAAGCGATCCGTTTATATTAGCAGATAAAAAATCGGATCAATACTACATGACCGGTACCGGTGGTATGTTATGGAAGAGTAAAGACCTGAAACAATGGACTGGCCCCTACCGCGTGGCCCAAACCGACAGTACATCCTGGATGGGGCCGAATCCTATGATATGGGCTGCGGAAATACATGCTTACAAAAACAAGTACTACTACTTCGCCACCTTTACGAACCGGGCAGTGAAGATCGATACCGTTAAGGGCAACGTGATAGAACGCCGTGCCAGTCATGTGTTGGTGAGTGATAAACCTGACGGGCCTTACGTACCGATGAAAGATCCAACGTATCTGCCCGCGAATAAACCCACGCTTGATGGTACATTTTGGATAGATAAGGATGGTAAACCTTACATGATCTACTGCTACGAATGGCTGCAAAACCTCGACGGCACCATGGAAAAGATCGAGCTAAAGCCCGACCTGAGCGGTTCTATTGGAGAAGGCAAACTGCTGTTCCGCGCCAGTGAAGCACCCTGGAGCAGGGAGAAAGACGAAAATGGCAACGACCGTCCGAATAAAGTAACGGATGGCCCTTACCTGTTCAATACGGGCACTGGTCGACTGGGTATGATATGGACCAGCTGGATATACGACGTATACACCCAGGGCGTGGTGTACTCCCAAAGCGGCACGCTCGACGGTCCATGGGTACAGGAGCCCGAGCCCATCACCCCGCCTAACTTTGGTCATGGTATGTTGTTCAAAACCTTTGATGGACGGCTGCTAATGTCGGTGCATAGCCATAAGGAAGTGAATGGGCGTACAGTACGTGTGCCTCACCTGTTTACGGTAAGGCTGGATGGTGATAAACTGGAAGTTGGGCGGGCGTGGAATCCGTAGCATTTTTCCTGATAAGCAGGCAGCAGTCATAAAGATGTTTATCCATCAATATGCACCTCGTCTGGCTCCTCTCCGATAAATCCTATTGTGATCAGGTGGTTATCGTCGTGTACTGACGAAAAGGCGAGTTCCCATTCGTAATCAGGTTTTTCTGGCTGTGGCAGCCGAATATGTTCTAACTCCAATTCCTTCGAAAAATCAACTATAATAAACTCCTCATTGAAATGCCTGAACTCTTCCTCGATCAGGTGTTTTACCTTTTCGGTATAGGCTGGATAATTCTGCTGCAGCTGCCTGTAAAAAGCCCGCTGATGCTCAGTTGGTCCGGATTCATCAGCAGGAATAAGACAATCTATAGGATGACCATCGGGGGAAAAGTTGACCTTCGATTCGAAGTAGCTATCATGCTTCCCGAAATCTAAGAACCTGATTTCACCAAACAGTTCGTCGTGCAGTATTATTTTCTTCTTCTTTTTGAACAGACCAAAGAATGCCATGTAGAGAGGTGATTTGTTGTTTAAAATTAGTTTTTATTTTCTGGATACGAGAGCCTAGTGGATAAATTCCTTAATTTGCACAAGTCATGAAACAATATCCCAATATCCAGTGGGTGGTACAACGTAACCTTACCAGCCCCGGCAATTTCGAAGATCTTCAGTCTGCCTGTAACGTACTTAACATCCCGTTCGTGGCAATTGACATTATCCCTTTCGCCTCATCGCTTCCCGCATTCAGTCGTGAACGTGCGTCCATTCTCTACGGATCAACAACCTTCAATTATCTAGCCACACAGGATGAAGATCTCCGTAAAGGAATATTTTTTGACGAAATCAGCTTCTCCATCGAAAACTACATTTCTAAATGGGGACAGCATATGCTCAATGGCGATGCAACCATTACCACATTTAAAGAGCTTATCGAAAGCAATAAATATCCGGCAGACAAACAACTGTTCATCCGCCCGAATGACGACAGCAAATCCTTTGCCGGCGAAGTAAAAGCCTTTGGCGAGATAGCGCGCTGGTACGAGCAACTGAAAGCAGTAGAAAACACAAACCTGACGCCCGACAGTCCCATTGTTGCCGGCGAGCCCTATAACATCGCCGCCGAATGGCGCCTTTGGATCGTCAACAAAGAAGTAGTAGCCGCTTCAAAATACAGGGAGTACTTCCGGCTAAAAAAAGAAGAAGGCTGCCCCGATCCCGTAAAAGCTTTTGCAGAAGCGAGGTGCCGTGAGTATGCTCCGCACGATGTATTTGTTATGGACATTTGCCTTTGCGGCGATACTTATTACATCGTCGAATGTGGATCGATGAATGGCGCCGGGTTTTATAATGCGCGGATTGAGGATATTGTGGAGGCGGTGTCGGGGTATTTTGTAGGGGTGGTATAATGGAAGTACATTTTGGATTAGCCACTCCAGCAAACATCTTCGCGGCGATGTGGTGTAACAAGACATGTTTCCCCCACCGTTCAACTATCGCTTCAGTAAAATCTTCGCGAGACGATGAGGTGTAGTGAGGCACGCTCCCCCGCCGTCATTGCGAACGGAGTGAAGCAACCCGTCGCTCCAGTAAAAAGCTGAGAAGTGAGGCAAGTTATTATTTCAGAAAACGCTGTTATCATCGCGCTCACCCCGCCCCCGCGAGCCTCTCCCCGCCCTTACAAACCTCTAACAACGCAAGCACACTATCGCCATGTATTGATATCCGTTATTTTCAGAATTTTTACTGAAGCGACGGGTTGCTTCACTCCGTTCGCAATGACGACGAGGTGTGTCGCAATGGCGACGCGGCTACGAACGACGAACGTATAAAATCTTCACGAGACGATGAGCTGCAGTGAGTCCCGCCGCTCAACTCTCGATTCAATCCCCCCACGAGACAATAAGGTACAATGAGGCACCCATCATCGCGAACAAAGTAGGTTTACTCATCATCCCCTCAATAACTCGCAAAAATTAACATAAACCACCATCTGTCCCTGCTAAATTTCCTATCTCCCCATCTCCTTTACCCTGCTACCTATCAATCCTTCAAACCTCACATTTAGCAATACTTTCAATACTTTTCTACCAACCGCTGATGTAATTTTCGCGTACACAAGAGCGTGAACCAACTACATTTGCATCGACCAAAAGAAATACATTTCACGCTCATGAACAACCTTTTCCGAATAGCTTCACTGCTGTTGCTGGCAGCCACTTCTGTTAAGGGGCAACAAACATCGCCTCATACGAAATATGTAAATACTTTTATTGGTACGGCACCACTTACTGATCCGAAAATTCTCGGGTATGAACTGCCCGAGGGGTGGCGATCATGGTCAGGACTTACATTCCCTGGCAGCTCACTGCCAAATGCGATGGTACAACTGAGTCCGATGACGGAATATGGTTCTGGTGCGGGATATGAGTATGAGGACGATATGATTTATGGGTTTACGCATACAAATAAGGGGCATTGGAATTTGTGTAATATTCCCGTGTTGCCGCTGTCGAAGCCGGGCGAAAAGCTGGGATCTCATTTTTCTCATCAGAAAGAAAGTGCTTCGCCGGGATTTTACCAGGTGTACCTGGATGATTACAATGTGAATGTGAGCCTTACTTCTACGCTGCGTTGCGGGTATCATAAGTATGAGTACAAAAGCAACAATGACAGGCAAATACTGTTCGACCTGGCACGGTCTAATAACCGGGTGAATAACTGGAACATTGAACAGGTGGGAAACAATGCAGTGCAGGGGTTTCAGCAAACGGGCGAGCGCATCTACTTCTATGCCCAACTAAATACTAACATTGCAAAAGTTGATAAAACAAACGAAGGGCAACGGAATGGTCGCGCGATCGTGCATTTACAGGATGGTAGTACGAAAGCGGTAGAAATGAAGATAGGTCTGTCGTTTGTGAGTACGGAAAATGCGAAAGAGAATTTGCAGAAAGAGATTGGCAATAAATCATTTGCAGATATTCGTACTGCTGCAAACCGTGAATGGGAGCAGGTTCTATCGAGGATAACATTGAAGGGCGGAACGGAGAAACAGAAGCAGATGCTGTACTCCAGCCTGTACCGCTCGCTGTTATGGCCGGCTTTACGCAGTGATGTGAACGGCGAATTCACGGATGCAAAACGTAAAGTGGTAAAGGCTGATTTCAATTACTATACGGAACCTTCTTTATGGGATACTTATCGTAATAAAGATGTATTACTCGGCTTAATGTCGCCAAAAGTAGCGCTGGACGTGATTAAGTCGATGAAAGATGTAGGCGACAAAACAGGTTTTATTCCCACCTTCTTCCATGGTGACCATGGCGCGTCTTCAATCGCAGGGGCTTATTTAAGGGGAATTGACAACTTCGATATCAAAGGCACTTACGAGATATTATTGAGAAACGCCAATGTATCGGGCGGCGCACGTCCTTACATTAAGGAGTATATTGAAAAAGGATATATTCCTGATCCGGACGTTAAGAACCCGCACGTGGAAACGAAAGCGGCGGCAGGCGTGTCTAAAACACTGGAGTACTCGTACGATGATTACTCACTGGCGCTGATCGCGAAGAAGCTGGGTGATACGGCCAACTACCGTATACTCATGGCGCGTTCGAAGAACTATAAAAACATGTTTGATCCGGCAACCAGGTTCATGAGGGGACGGCTGGAAGATGGCAGCTGGATCACACCCTTCAATCCCCAGTACCCTTATTACGAGTACATGTACAGGGAGGCTAACGCCTGGCAGGTATCGTTTTTTGCGCCGCATGATATGAAGGGACTGGTGGAGTTATATGGCGGTGCTGCAGGCTTTGAATCTAAATTGGATTCGTTGTTTACGTTGCCCTGGAACCCTAAACACATTGCCCGTAACGTGGAAACGATGATCGGTCAGTATTGCCACGGCAACCAGCCCGACCACGAAGCTCCGTTCGCGTATTACTTTATCGGTAAACCCGAGAAGTCGCAAAAGATGCTCGACACCATCCTGAACAGCCTGTACGGCATAGGCCCCGAAGGTCTTGCGCTGTGCGGCATGGACGATGCAGGGGAAATGTCGGCCTGGTACGTACTGAGCGCATTAGGTTTATACACCTTCTCGGCCACCGATCCGGAATACCTGGTGAGTGTGCCTTTGTTTGATGAAGTGAAATGGAAAACCAACAGCGGTAAAACCATTACGATCACCAAAACCGGTAAGAGCCGCGACCTGAAAACGATTAAGGTAGATGGCGTGGTACAGAACGGTTACTTCGTCAACCATTCGATATTTAAGAACGGTGCGAAAATAGAGATCGTCACGAAATAAGTTGATAAGAGCCTCGCAGCGATGCGGGGCTTTTTTATGTGGTCAACATCGCAACACCTCCGGCATGTCGGATATCACTTTCTATCATCCATCAACCGGAGGGGATGGGAAAGTATATTCCCGGGCTGCAGAACGCGGCAAAAATATGATCTCTCATCGTTCTTTATAATAAAAACCTTCAGGCGCATCCTTCACCTGGTTAAGATCGAGTTCGAGCAGTGTACCATCCTCTGTATAAGCACCTACCGCAAAGGCTTCATAAGCAGTAACGCTGACAGATGCTTCTCCATTAAGCGCGCGGCGGAATTTAATCTGGTTATTGAATGAATCGTGGATGAAGAAGGCCACGTCGCCCATAAGTGGTGTATTATTAGTGGAGGCTACACGCAGCTTTATTTTAAAGAGGCCTGGCAATAAAGATTTCTTTACTGAAGCGCTGAGCGCTTTGCCATTGACGTGAAACGCCCCACCCCAGCGACCTTTTTGCAGATCATCTTTTATGCGGACTGGCGTGCTGTTGTACAACTCCTTTACCTTCGACTTAAAAACATCCATTACATCCTGGTAATAAAAGCCGTCCGGGAAACCGGGCGCGTTGTTCAGATCGAGTTCGAGCATGGTGCCGTCGGAGGTGTAAGCACCTGTGGTAAACGCTTCGTAGGCACTCACGTTAATCAAGGCCCTGCCCTTTTCGACGGTTGTGTATTTTATTTCTTCATCGAAAGAATCGTGCAGGAAGAATGCCACTTCGGTACCTGGTGGTATATCGCCTTTGAAGTCTGCATAAATCGTAACAGAGTAGAAACCGGGGATCAGGTTCTTTCGTTTGACGCTGGCATGCAGCATCCAATTATTAGCGGTCGACTCGCCACCCCAGCGGTTCTTCTGGGGATCGTCCTCAAACGCTACTTTGCGGGATTCGTACAGACCTTGCACCTTTTGCCGGAAAGTTTGCTCCTGTTTGGGAGTTTCAGGCCCCCAGTCGAAAAAGACCGGCACGTTGATAGAAACATCCGCATTCACCGGGAAAGTGGCCGCTGGCGGGGCAGGCCGCTGCCTCCATGGATACTTCTTCACCGGAACGGATAACACTTCGGCTGTCGACACAAATAGTCTGACATAGTCCGAAAGTCCCTGTTCCCCGATGTCCGTATCCGGACCGGGACGAAAAACGTTGTTATTAACTCTCTCCATTATATACCTGTCGATGTCTATCGTTATTACATCGCCTTTCCGGAGATGCATAACGCCTGTGGTAATGTCATGCACATCAAATCCCCGGTCGAAATACAATCCACGAACATAACACTCCTTTAAACTACTGCCCTCTGCAATGCTTACGTTACACATCAGGGCAGGATATGCGCCGATGTTACGCGACAGCAAAATGGATGATGGGTTCTGGTATTCTGAAAATTCTCTTTCTGATATCCGTTTCTGTTTAAGTTCATCAGCCACTAAGAACGTAACGTTCAAATCTTCTCTTTTGATGCCTCTGCCCGGGTAATAATAGTCTACCATGGCCATCCACTCGCATATGCTCTGCATCTGCTTTACCAGTTCCGCTTCTGTTTTCACGCTCTCCAATACCTGAGCCGGGTCACCACGCCTCAGATCAAAAGTGAGATAAAAACCACCATAACCATAGTCAATAACGTAGTATGCATAAATTTCTTCATAAACAAAATCTATATACGGAATATGCTGGCGTTCTATCTCCTGCAGTATATTTGTCTTTGCCTGGTTGGGTACGTTTTTACTAAAAGCGACCCTCACCTCCGGAATTTTACGCTCAACAAGCATGGCTTCAGCGCTTTCCGTTTCAGCCCTGCCTTCAAGGCCGGTCAAAAGTGAGTAATCCTCTCCTACTTCACCTATAAGGGCCAAACTTCCATCCTGCAAATAAAAATAAGTACCTGTGAAATTGACAGATGGTTTTAGGCCATTTCGTAAGCCTGCATTTGCCACCCAGCTATTCAGGTTTTTATTGAACGATATGTAATAGGCTACATTTTTACGAAGACGGTTTGTAAATACAACATGGTCCTGCCAGTTACGCACATCCGTTTTAGCTGATAGTGTTAGCCTTTCTCCCCAACTTAGCATTTTTATCCGTAACCTGTCGAGAAGGCCCTGGTAAGTGAGTTCGCCGCCATCGGCATGCAGTACGTCCAATAATTCAGTAAAAAATTCATTCCCGGCTGTGAAAGTAAATTCTGTAGACAATTCTCTTTTTATCAAAACGAAGTGCTTCAGTCCGTCATAACGGTTTGGGGTTGTGTTAGCCCGTCCACGGCCGGCTGCCAGGTAACCATGAACGTCGCAGATGACGATCAGGTTTACATTTTTATCTTTAAATCGATTTACCAACCTGTGAAACACAAAACTATCGGCACGCATCATTGCATAATCTGCATCTTCCCCGAAACAAAATTCATCATCTTCGTTATTCCTATCCTTCCGGTAAAGTACTCCGGAATAAAAAATCACGCACGTATCCCCATCTTCTGCGGCCGCCAGTTCATCAATTGCGCTCAGTGCAACAGCCCTGGTTGCGCCGGGTAAAACATTTACTTTCACTTCCTTTTGAAGCTGCTCACGCTGTGCCGTAAGCCATTCGCCGAACTTCCCGGCATTGTCGTTACAATATTCCAGTGTACGTCCACCCGGTTCCTGGTTTATCCCTAAACAGACAGCCCTGATCGTATTCGTTTTCTTTTGCTCCTTTTGCTCCTTCTTCTCCACCATCTTAAACTTCCAGGACATCAACTGTCCCCTTTCTATCCACGGTGCCTGAAAGTACCTGATCACTCCCTGTGGGGCATCTTCCATACGAAGGTCCCCCGCCATCGGCATTTGTTCATATTCCTCCCAACTTCCCCCCTTAATGATATCCTTAAAGAATGACACTCCGAATTCAGCACTATAACCATCGTCTACCGTCCCTAAACCGCCCAGGGCCCTGCAGCCGGCCATTTGTGCGATCCAGTTTGCTGCATGCGCAGAATTACAGGTATTCAGGAACACCACCTGCATGTTACGCTGAAACTCCAGCAATGGTATTAAATCAAATACCGGAAATGTTCCGTCTTCCAACACCATATTTCCGGCTTCGTCCAGCCCGGAATAATAAAATAACTCAACCCTGTCTCTGTATTCGATATTGGTAAGGAAATCTGACAGCGTTTTTTTATCTGCATAATTGAGTATCACAAAGTCTGTCATCCCCTCATCCGTATGGGCCGACAGCAATTCTCCTATCTCCGCCTGCTCATCTTCCAGAAACTTGAGTCGCTTGTGCGGGTCCGAGAACAGCAGCAGGAACACAGGTTTTTCGTGCCTGCCGGATGAGCGTTGTTCTATTTCAAGTAATACCTCGCTCTTTTCCATTTCCCGGTTATTAAGGAAGTCGCGCCGGTACTCATTGATCGCCCGTTCCATATCGCCGTTCATCACCCCATCTACATAATCGTGATAATAGCCTTCCCTCTGCAAACCAACCTGTAAGCGAGCGGTGAGTGCGGCGTCCGGGAGCAACGTTGCATCCATCATTTCCGGGGAAGCCCAGATCTGCGGAGCATGTTCATTGCGTAAGCGCGGGGCAGATTCCCCGTAAAGCGCACGCACCTGCGGCATTGTTTCAAACCCTTTTACTGCCATGCACATCAGGCTGCGAATACTTAACTGGCCCTGTTTGCGCTTTAGCTGCCGCACAAATTCATAGGTAAAAAAGGAATAAGCCTTCTCCTGTATCGGCTCCCTCTCCTGGTCATACGGCTGTTGTGAATGATAAGAACTGGTAATAACCGCACGTCCCATACCCATGGCTATATTCATCCACTGATGTGTTCCTGGAAAAGGCATCTCCAGCATCAGGACTACCTGCCTGCTTTTCAATTCCGATATAGCCGTATTTAATTCTTTATAAGTGATTTCCTGCTCTCCTATCCATAATGAACCGGGGTTTTCTATCTCCGGCGTACTGTTGCAGGAGAAATAAATGAAAACGATATCATTCCCGCTCACGTCGGCTGCCATCTTTGCGAGGTACTGCATAATCATCTCCTTACCCGCGCCTATCACAGTTTTCATTTCCAGTCTTTCAGCTTCCATGATATCACGCAGGCCGTTCTCCATCAACAAAGCATCATTTTCTGTGCGACGTCCACTCAACTGATCATCAGCGCCCACCACTAAAGCCCACAATTTCGGTTGCCCTGCCTCCTTCAACTTCGACATCACACTCCGCTCTATCTTTACCGGCAATGCGCCTTCCTGCTTTTCCGTAACCCAATTACTCAAATCCCTGTGTGCGTCCAGCAAACCGGCAAACTGCCCGAAATGCTGCTGCACCAGTGCGCGACCAGCCTCTAACCACTGGCTCTCGCGTTTAAACTCCTGTAACGTACTATCCTGCTCGGGCAGTACCCGCTCCAACCGCTTGTGCGTTTTTGTAAATGCGTCGATGGCCCTTAACAATGAAGTTTCATTTCGTTCATTTGCCGCGTTAGTAATCCTCGTTTTCAACAATGCGGCTACCTTTTCCGGTTTGAAGAACGACAGCACATCCAACTGCTGCGTATCCAAGTAATGCTCACCCCATATCTGGCTGCCGGGGTTCGGCCGCTGATAGTACTCCTGCAAAAAGTGACCAATTACTTCAATAGGCCGAAACCCGCGTACACGCTCACTATCGTCGGCTTCCACTTTCAGCCATTCGAGGAAAGCAAGGCGTATGTCCTGGTGCATTTCATAGAGTTCGTAACCTACATCATGGCAAAGCGGTGATAACAGGATGTCTGACACTGCTATACGATGAATGGTAACGGGTTTACCGCTCCAGGTATAGGCATTGAAGTTCTGCCACATCTTGTACAACATGTCGGGGGTAAGCAGCCCGGGTACAGCGGCATAAGCGGCCATCAGGAAGTGGCCGTACTTGTAGTGCCCGTAGTACTGCTCCACATACCGGCCATAAAACCATTCAACTTTATGGCGGTCAGTGGCAGACAATTTATCTATCGGAAAACCGGGAGGTAACATACTTATTTTTTTTGCTTAAAGATGGCGCGCAACGTGTCCTGGAAATTGTAGGTATCCTGTTCTAACATCGGCACCATATTGAGGTTTTTGATACCGGCTGCCGCTGTGTTATCCCAGCGATGCCGGGGAACGGGGTTGAGCCACAATACCTTTGCACAGCGTTTTCTTACTTCTTCTAAAAAAGCAGCCGTTTGCTGCTGCCGCCTTTCTACCACCACTTTGTCGGTATTACCCCTCGCCGCACCGGCATCGCTGATGATCACCGCAGTGGTTACACAACTGTTCGCCTGTCGCAGCGCTTCGTCGATCTTCACCGGAGCGGAAAGATTAGGTTTCCGGTAAACGTAAGCCGTCGGAAAGTTCTGGAAGTAAAATACCGGCGCGCGGGCATGCCCGCCTTCGTGCTGCGCGGTGTATATCAGCCTGCTGCTTAATTCATGAAAAGGTGCCATAGAGCCATGTACATCGGCCAGTATGATCAGTGTGTCCTGGCGGTTACGCAGCCCCTGTTTGTATACCGGCTCCAGGAACAGCCCTTCCCTGGCAATTTTGAATGCAGTAGCCGGTATATCCAGTTCTGTAGAACGGTCGGTGCGTTCTTTGTAACGGAGGAACTGCCAGCCTTTCACCATATTGCGGCGGTTGAGGGGAAAATATTCATCGCTGTGTAAAAACCGGGCTTCCTCGCCATAACGTTCTTCGTCTGTTCCTTCGTCGGCGGTTATGTTCCAGGGCGTTTTGTAATACATCTCTCCTGTTTCCATCGCCTTTTCTCTCCCGGGTTCTTTCGGCGGCGGAGGCGGAGCTTCCTCATCGTCCTCCTGGCTTTCATTGTCGCGCGGCACCGCCATAGGCTCCGGAACATCACCTGCATCCGCTTTTGGCGGTGCCTGCGCACCCGGTGCTACTGTTTCCCTGGCAGCCTGTTCGGCCCTTTCCAGGCCGGCACGCAACATATTGACCAGTCGCTCGCCCTCAAAACGTATCGCCGTATCCAGCAGTTCATTAAAACGTTTGTGATCACGATGGTCCTGCAGGTACAGCACATTACAGAGCGCACGGAACGACTTTAAATCCTCTTCCAGCGGGATCAATCCGTTCTGCAAAGCGTCGATGAACATTTTATATTTATCGATCCAGCGCTCATAGCTGAGCGACGTTTCAATCGCTTTAAAGAAGTTCCAGAATATCAGGGGATGCTCGTTCATCAGTTACTGTTATTAACCTCTGTGGCGGCCTTTTTATAATCGTTTTCCCGTTGTTTAACAGATGACTGTGTTTTGAGCAAAGCCTGGTAGAACAGCGGTAGTTTTTCGAGGTCTTGTTCCGGCGAGGTGATCAGGCCGGCTTTTAGTTCATGATGATAGGCCGCCAGCCAGTCGAGCATTTCGCTGGTAGATACCATTTTGCTGTCGGACGGGCTTACCGCCACCTTCGCCCGCTGTGCATGGATCACTTCAATGGCTTTCTTCACGAAAGTGCCATGTTCCTCAACCAGTCCCGGTATATGCGCCTTCACGATATCCACGATCTGTTCGTCGTTCGGGAACTTGATGAACATGAACAGGCAGCGGCGCAGGAAGGCCTCGGGCAGTTCGCGTTCGTCGTTACTGGTAATGAAAATAATGGGCGGATAACGGGCCTCTATTGTTTCACCGGTTTCGGATTCGGGGATGGTGAAGCGGCGTTCATCGAGTTCGAGCAGTAAGTCATTCGGGAAGTCAATATCCGCTTTATCAATTTCGTCGATCAGCAGGATCGAAGGGTTTTCTTTGGTAGAGGTGAGAAACGCCTTTGCGAGCGGGCCGAAGCTGCGGTACTGCAACAGGTCTTCTTTTTCTCCACTTCCATTTTTCAGTTGGGAGTTACGCAGGCGCGCCACGTGATCGAAGTGGTACAAACCATCTACCGCTCGGGAGGTAGACTTCACATGCCATTCAAAAAAGTGTTCGCGGTAATTCTCCCCGTACCAGTCGAACGCCACCGACTTGGCCAACTGCGTTTTTCCGCTGCCGGGTTCTCCTTTTAACAGGATGGGGCGGCGCAGTATCTGCACCAGCCGCACGATCTGCTCAAGATTATCATCCACAATGTACGGTGGTAGCGGCTTGCTCTTTACCGTTAATGGTTTGCCACCGGCATCTGTTTTTTGCACAAATCCTCCGGTTTTGCTTATGCCATCGTACACAAATTCGGACACCGGCAACTCCGGCTCCACGGCCGCGATCATATCTTTCCCGTCTGTTCCCTTCTGGATAAACCGGTGGGATACCTTCGGAAATCCTTCCCTGGTAGTGGGATACATGATGATACCATTGCTATCATATCTCCTTTTATCTGACATAGTATAAGCGTTTGAATGTTTAATGCCATAAATGATTAGCGAGTTCTTCGCGGCTTACGCCCAGTTTCTCACTGACTTTAACAATAAAATCTTCCAGGTGACAGGATTGTTCTTCATCGAAATAATCGTCTACATTGAGCGCCTGGAAGTTGACCGACTGTATATGCTTTGCTGCGTTATCGTACCACTCGCCTGCCAGTAAGGGCCTTAGTGCCTCCACCATATCCGCCACGATTACGTTCCTGTCGGTGCCCAGCACATTTACGAAGTCTTCCCGTTTAAAGAACTGCACACCACCACCCTGCCTGGTATCGGCCACCACTACAAATACACTGCTGAATACCACACCTTCTTCCTGCAGGGCTATTTTTGCTTTTTCCAGTTCTTCCTGTAATTCCTTACAGAACGAAATGATCTCCCTGCTCCTGTCGCCCGACTGAAAACTGCAACCCAGGAAGAACAGTAAAGGCCTGTGTTCTTCATCCGGCCGGCGTTTCAGCCGGTCTCGGATATACACGGCACATTGCTGTTTAATATTTTCATCCAGTTTTATATTGACATTGGCAGCCAGCACCGGCCAGATGCCATCGCCGGTTTTATCCGGTTCTACCACGATTTGCCAGTAATCTTTAAAATTGAAGAAGCGTTTCGGTTTCAGTTTTTCGAGCAACGCTTTGCCCTGTATCCGATGAATATTGAAGCGATCGCAAACGGTGGTGATAATGATCAGGTCTTCCTTTTTACCTCGTGCATATTCCCTGGCCAGCGCCAGCTTCTGCGATTCGAAGTTCAGGTATTCGATAAAAGAGCGGGAAAGCACGGAGGCCGGGGGTACATTGGGATCTTTCAACCGGAAGATGAACCGGCTGTTGCCCGATTCGGCCAGCGTTCCGTAAGCAGGCGTCTGCGAAAAGTTTTGCAGGCGCGAATTCATATTCGCCATTATCTCTATCTGCGCTTCTACGGCATCTATAAATGCGCGTTCCTCTATGAAAAACTTCGCGTTCGTATTAGCGTCCAGTTGCCGGCAAAGCACATCCGTAAACGGACTACTGCCATTGAGCGCTTCGTCGAGAACAGGTTCGCGGCTGGCGGCGGAAGTAAGGGCGTAACGGGAAAACTGGAGGTCGGGGTCGCTCATCTTTAAACCACCATGTACCACCCCGCTGCAACAACAATCCAGTATCAGCAAAATATCCCGGAAGGTTTTATTGGCCCGGTAATTACCAAAAAAGTTGTAAAGATTATTATGTTCCATCCAGGTGCTGGGATCGCCGATATCTGCACCGAAAGGCATGATATAGCCACCTAAAAGTCCCGGGAGGTTATCGCCATGACCGGCAAAGTAGATCAGCAGGTGATCATTTTCGGTCACCATTTTTCTAAGCGATAAAAGATGGGTGAGTATCGCGGTTTTAGTAGCGCGGTCGTTGTACAAACACATTATTTCCGGCGTACTGTAAGGCACTACAGTTACGCCTTTATATGCTGCGAGCGGTGCCGGCGGTGCCACCGGCCTGTCGAACGAATACTTCTCAAGTAATAATTCCACCAACCTGCCGGCATCTCTTACCGGCGTTTTCAGTGGTTCAAAACCTTTCTTTGCATCATATTGGTCTACGGCCACTACAAAAAGGTAGTACTTCCCCACAGGTACCTGCGGCCGTCCGCCTCCTTCGTCCGTATCCAGACCGCGTGTTATGTTATCCCTGTCCAACATTGTCCTTTTCTTTTATAGTGCATATTGCGCCCGCCTAGCGGGTAATGCCGAATGCTTTTAGTTCACTGTCTGTAAGTAATGGGAGTTGATTGTTTTTGTCGAAATCGGCGCCTCTTCCGTATTGCCACAGTGATAAGGAGTCGCCGCTGTTCGCAAAAATGTATGATTTGCCAGCTACATAGGCCACATCGCCCTGGTCGCCGGCTGGCATGCGTAATAATATTGTTTTACCAGACAGGTAATCCACATAACTCATTGCCCCATGTGCATCAGCGATCAGCAGCCGGGCGCTATCGAGTACCTGCACCTTCGCCTTGCTTCCAAACAAGGTGGTCATGTAAACCGCGCTCATATCAACAGGCTCTTTCAGCAAACAGGACTTACAATCCAGCTCTGTAAGAAATACCATCGGCTGACCGGATGGTGTATTTTGCATGTTTTGCGACATAGATTTCTCAGAAAACTTTGAGTAGTTTATCAGTAGCCAGCGGCCATCGGCTGAAAACAGGGCACCATCGAAGGAGGCTATTCCATCAGGTTTGCGGAAAGGGTTTACCCGTGTTCCTCTACTATCATACACGTCAAAATCTGTACGGTTGCCCGTAACCACATAATTTCCTGTTGGAGACAGGCTGGCGGTTGTAAAACTTTTCCTGCTGCCGATGGTGTTATAACGGCCGTCGTCTGTATTTACGAAATAGGTAGAACCTTTTTCGGTGGTAGCTATTACTGTTTTTCCATTGGCTGTAAAAACAGCCGCCGTAACATTATCATCAAAATTGAACTGCTTGTCCCGGAACTTCTGCACGGCCCGTTCATTTGCCCTCAAAAAGTTTGTATATATTTTTAGTTTTCCTTTGTCGATCATCAGTATCAGTGATCCGTCCGGCGACATAGAGGCCGCAGCGATATTATCCCCGTCAAGGCCGCCAAATGTATCCTGATCGTACAGGCCACTGGCCCTTAACATCCTCACCCTGCCCGGATAAACAAGCATCACTACCTTTCCGCTATGCTGGAACCTGGCCGACAGCAGGCCGGGGCTGAGCATAGTTGAATCGATCGTTTTGAAAGTATTCAGATCGACAAGACGCAGCATCCGGCCGGTTGAGGAAGCTACCAGCAATAGTTTTCCATCTGCCGATATATCGAAAATATTACCATGCAGCCGGCGGGTGAGATAAAAAGTGCGTTCATTGGCCAGATCTTTGAAGAAAGCTGCCGCTTCTGCATTTGACGGGTCCCGCTGGCTTGCGATCTGGGCAATCCTGTATGCAGTTGCCATATCCTTACTTTTCTGCGTGCCGGCCAGCGCAATTAATTGTTTCACATTAGCAGCGCTAATATCGCGGATACTATCGTACGCCAGTCTGTACTTCGCAACCGCAGACTGTTCCACGATCAGCAAACTATCTGTCAGCGCTTTACTTTTAGAGAGTGTTGCATTTTTTTCGACCATTAACTTACGTTGTTTGTCGACTTCTGCATTGGCCAGTTCTAATAACACCAGCTTGGTCTTCAACTGTTCTCCCGCGTTCATGGCAATGATCCTGGCATTTTCTGCCTGCGCCTGCGCTTGTATGGCTACCGCCCTTTGCTGGTTAGCCTGCTCACTGGCCATCTCCGCTTTCGCTCTTGCAACTTTGTTTACTTCCACCTGTTCTGTTAGCGAGGCTGACAGTTCCCTGTTTTTGGTCAAACTTTTGTTAGCCTTCCTCATCTGAAAAAAAGCGAAGCTTCCTACTGCGCCAAAAACAAGGATACCCAACGATAACCCGACAATCAGTCTCCTGTTTCTCCGTGCTTTTTTCGTATGCTCACGGTTTCTCAACCGGATACTTTTTTCAGCGAATGCGTATTCCTTTTTATTCAGCCAGTTGTCGTCAGCATTCATCACCTTTTCCAACTCATTCAACCGAACGTCGTTCCACCATCCTCCCGGCCTCCGTTCTTCAAGTGCTGCTTTCAGGCGTGATTGCAGCAGCAGGCGGTCTTTCCCGCTGTCGTTAATCCATTCCCATATCCGTGGCCATGTTTTCACGAGTACATCGTGCGCCGGTTCGTAATAGGCTCTCTTTCCCTGATCTTCTCCCGATACTATCAAACGGCTATCTAACAGTTTCTCCAGGACTTTTTTCACCCGCTCGTTCTTTCCATTATCAGGATATATAAAATCCTGCCTGTCCACCCGCTGGCCAGCCAGTTCGCCCGGCGAGAAATACACCATTCGCAGGATAATATTCTTAATCACCTCCTGGAACTTGTGATAGTCTGCCGGATGGCTTTCCTGGAAACCGTCGTACACCTCATCTGCCCTGGTAGGTAAGGCAAGCATCACACCGCCCACGGCATCGTAATCGCTTTCCCTTAATACGCCATCGCGTTGCGCTTCGGGCAGGTCTTTAACGCGATTCCAATAACGGGTGTACATTTCGCTGAGGCTAAACGACATCAGCGGCAGCAGACCCGTGGTTTGCGAGCTGTATACTTCGTCGGCTATCTTATCTACCAGCGAGGGCGGTGCAAATTCAAGGCCCGCCTGGTATGCAGGTTCTTCAATCGCCTCACATATTTCTTCACGGGTAAACGGCGGAACGATATATCGCCCCGCTTCCCAGTAATTATTCAGTAATTTGATGATCCGGAACTGGGGCTCAAAATCGGCCCTGATGGTGGCAATAATGCGAAGATCATAAGGTTTATGTTTGTCCTTCTGCATTTCGAGTAATTCGAACAGGCGCTGGTAAATAAGTTCCTGTTCTTTACGATCACCGATACGGGTCACTATTTCTTCGAACTGGTCGATAAGCATGATGTATTTCTTCTGCCTGTTCGCCACACAATCCTCCAGTCTTTTTGCGATGGCTACCAGTGGCTGCTCACCCGCCCGTAATGGCTCCAGCATTTCCCAGCCATCGTTGCGCATCTGCGGAAACACGCCCGCTTTCACCAACGACGATTTACCTACGCCGGAATTACCTACCACTACCACCAGCGGCTGGTTACGTACCTTTTCCACCAGGATTTTTACGACTTCTTTCCGTCCATAGAACTTGGTATTGTCTTTAATGTTGTACGACTCCAGTCCTTTGTAGGGATTGCCTTGTATGTTCGGTACTTTTAGCTTAGGTCTTAATCCTGTTATCTTTACACCGCGTATGATAGGTACCAGGCTTTCGTGCGCCAGTTCATAAATCTCCTTTTCATCTTCAGGTTCTACCACCCCTTCATCCACCTTTCGGATCACACCTTTATCGACCAGGTAACCGCGCAGGAGTTCAAGGTTTTTTGTGGCTATCGGAATGGAAATAAAGTCTTCTTTGCCCACATGCTTTTTAATATCTATGCGGTCGGACAAAAACAGCTTTAACACCTTCCAGGTATCCTCCGGACTTACGAATGTTTGGCCGGCGATACGTGTATCGAGAAAATACTTCAGTACATTACCCTTTGTCTTCACCCAGTCGATCAGCGGCAGGTCAATAACAATATTGTCCGGGCCTCTGTCGCGGGCTTCCGTCCATAAGGCGTCCATGAACACCTGCAGATAAGGCAGGTTGACCGCGCCATTGCGGGTAGCTTCTGCAACGATCGCTGCTGCCACCTCGTGGTTCCACTGCACATGGTTTGGCTTGTCGAGCCGTGTACGCCCCGATGGATCAGGAGTGTCGTCAGGTTTCGATCCGCGCAGTTTAATGTCAAAAAAACCGCAGGTATCAATGATCATGTTACGCGCTCCTCTGTCCGTCATCGGACTTACACGCAGTCGTTTTTTAAAGATCTCCGGCTCCAGCAGTTCCAGGTCGTTGAGGCTGCCGAGGAACTCTTCGCGGATCACGAAGATCATTTTACAGGGAATATCCAGCCTACTGAGTTCCTGGAGCGTTTTATAAAACGCCGCGCGTTCTACCTCTTTCCCAAAAACGAACAACTCCTCGAACTGGTCGAAAATTAGCAGCACAGGACGGAAGTTATCCATATAAGCTTCCTTCAATAAAGCGGGGGTAGACAGGTGCTTTACTTCTTCATGTAAGGCGGGATCGATGCTTTCTTTGAGCCGTGCGGGCAATGCCTCGTTGATGTCGTTCAACCGGCGCACCAGTATGGTATTCCACCTGAAATGTTTCGTATTGTTTACCAGGCCGCATTGTACCAGGCTGGTTTTACCGGTGCCGGAGTAGCCGAACACCAATACAATATTCGACTCCTGGGCCATCTGGTACAGGTCATCTGTTTCCGTTTCCCTTCCAAAAAAGAACGCTTCGTCTTTATCTGAAAAAGAATCGAATAATTTAAAAGGACTTAGTGGGAGATCAGTGTCTGGCATACACCCCGGTTATGTATAAGTAGCTTAAAAAAATCAAGGTCGCCTTTGAGTTCAGTCATCCTGCCGTTGATCTGTTTGATCAGCGGATCGGGTTTTCCTTTCAACTCTTTAGGCTGGTACGTGTTTACTTTTTTGATCGTCCTGGTTTCATTCATATTTTCGGAACGACGGTATACGTAATCTTCTCCTTCTGAGTGGCTATAGAAATACAGGTTAGCGGCATTCTCGCCCTTCAGCCCATTTTCGTCGATAATAAAAGGAGACAGGTTCATAAAACCGTTAAAGGAGTTACGGTTGATCTCCCTGGCAAACACTACTGAATAAGTGTGCAGCGGGTTCGTGTAACGGCCCCTGTAATCGCCGTCTACATCCGCGCCATCGAGTATGATCCTGCGGATACCGTAAGAAGGTTGCGGCATTCTGCGGCTCTGGTTGTATTCAATATCTTTTACGGTGGTAAGTTTATACCGGATAAGGAAACCTGCTTTCGCAAAAATGGATACCAGTATATTTTCTACCCTTTTGCACAATGACTTTACATCAAGCTTTTTAATTTCCCCGTTTTGCAGCGAAGCTTTTAATCCCTGTATAAAAAGATGAGTGCTTTGAAATGAATCTTCCCCCTCCCGGAACACCTCTCTCAACTCCTGGTATTCCGTAATAAACGGTTCTACCTTCACTTGCTCGAACACCGAACGGATAGTGACCAGCAGGGCCGGACTGTTGATGAGCGCGTTGTTAGGCTCACCGGAGTCCATGAAATTCTGCATCACGTCCCACTGCCCATCGGTTAATTCCATCCCTCCGCGTTTCATTAGCTCATCGAGGAAACAGTTAAGCATAGAAAAACTGAGCAGCTGGATAGACGCGTTGTAAGTAGCCAGTTGTTGTTGCAGCAGCTCGAGGTACAAGCCTTCCTGCGCGGCCATTTTGCCTGCCCCCCACAGGTTGCTGAGGTGCCAGCCGATCGGGAAAGGCATATGTTTGATAATACCATTGCAAAGCAAACGTACGGTGCGCGGGTCTGTATCGTCGGCCATCAGATCGGTGTACAGGCGGTTGAACTCCTCCTGCTCATTAGGGGTTAATATCCTGTTCTCTGAATAATTGCCCTCCAGTATACTTTCCGCCATACTTCTTACCAGCTCCCTGCAAGGTTCGTACTCAATGTTATCATCAACTTCCATCTCGTACGGCAACTGGAAAAGCATGTTGTTACGAAGACAGGCTTCATCGATCACATGCAGACTATACCTGTTCTTCGCGTCGCTGATGTCATCATCCAGCCCTCTTACTACCCTCGAGAAGGTGAGGTCGCCTTTTTCGTGAACAGATAACACACAGTTTTTGGCATACTCAAAAGAGTCGGCCAGGGTATTGAGGTTGTAATAAGCCTGGTAGAAGTAGACCGCAAAATCAGTGGCCACCACGTCGTTTACCGGTCCCTCGGTTACAATTACCGCCTTTATCCCTTTGTTCAACAGGATGCCAGCCACCTCGCGTGTATCGCAGCCATTGAGGAAAACCAGCTGCAGGTTCGGCAACTTTGTGAGCAATTCGCCGAAGGCCTCCATGTGTAAGGTGCCGTTCGTAAGACTTACATTGGTGCCGCCGGCGTGCCCGGCATAGTGAAAGATGGTGGTGCGTTGCTGTTCCTCTATATTAAGAAAATAGCCGCGCAAGTCGCCAAACTGCACGTTACTAAGGGAGGAGAAGCGCATCTTATTCTGATCAATGAACATACTCCGTAACTTCTCCTGCTCAGCGGAAAGGCTCGGAAGGTCTGCCACATGCGCAAATGCCGCCAGTATAGATGGTACCATACCTATAGATTTATACAAGTAAAACAGATAGCCCGGAACACCGGCTATACGGCAGGAGATAAAATAATGAATACTCCGGGATTAGCCTTGTACAGCCAGTTTTACAGGCTTTTCGCAATGGCCATGGTTGGGGCCTCCAATTTGTAACAGTTATCAGCGCTTACTTTCCAACTTCCGGAGAACATTTGAGGCTACAGCACGATCAATTTTTGAGGTTTCTAATTCGTCGGTGAACTCCACTCTTTACAATATACCTAAGCGCTTATATAAAGTAACAGTATTTTTAGCAATTAACAAACAGTATTTATACGTATTACCCAAAAAGACAATCCATTCTATATCAATTCGCTATCATACATTCCGAGATAATGCAAACCGTTATATTTTTTGCTGGTATCGGCAACTACCAGGTTAGCGTCGGTATAATAAAAAACCATGTTGCCTTCAGTAATGCCCAGTTCCAGGCATTTATTGTAGGCCGCATCATAAGCCTCCGGCACTTTGATCACGGTTTCATATAACAGCTCTTTCACCTCCACGGCGTTATCGAACATACCCACGCCGAGAAAATCCTCATCGTACCACTTCGCGCCAAGGTCTTTACAAAACCCGCATACCTGGTATGCCGGATCGTCAAAATCGCCTTCGGTGGCGTAGTCCAGCTCGAAATATTCCCCGAATTCTTCTTCGCCTTTATCGGTGGTACCTATCCAGATGTGTACTTTTGACATTTCGCTCATGCGGCGAAAATACGGGATTCATTTTATATAGCGGAGGAAGCAAACCTTCGCCATCCGGAAATTTTATTATTTTTAAGGCGGATTTATAACTGTAGGCCAATTGTCCGGACAAGGATCAAATAATGAACGAGAACTGCTCTTACACATCGCGCGTGGCGATGAAAATGCGTTTCGTGAACTCATGTTTGCCTACCAGCCGCTACTGCTCACCTATGTATACCGCCTCACCAAGTCCGAAAGTCATGCCGAAGAGATCGTCCAGGACGTGTTCCTGAAGGTATGGATGGGCCGCGAAGCCCTGGAAGGCGTACAAAACTTTAAAAACTACCTGTTCATCATCTGCCGCAACTATGCGCTGGACCAGCTCCGGAAAATCGTGCGCGAGCGTGAACTGGCTGCGGAGTGGGAAAACGAGCAGGAACATACACCCGCTATCAGCGACACCGAAACAGACGAATTTATATTCACGCTGCTCGACGAAGCCGTGAACCAGCTGCCGCCCCAGCAGCAGAAAGTATACCTGATGGCACGCCGCCAGGGACTTAGTCATGCCGAAATAGCCATGCAAACCGGCCTTTCGGTACTGACCGTTAAAAAATACATGAAACTGGCGATCGCTGCCGTAACCGAATACATAAAGGCCCGCCTTTCCGGCGTTTCACTGGTGCTGGTAGCTATGCTTGCAGGCCTCGATATTATTTTTTAGGAAAATTTCTCCGGCGATGGCCCCCTTTGGAATTTTTATGCGTCTTTAATAATAGCAGCCAGAAAGTTTATGCAAGAGAAAGAGGTCCAGGAACTATTACATCGATATATGGACGGTACAGCTACCGGCCCGGAAAGGCAACGCCTGAAAACCTTATTGGGTGATAAGGACGATGCGTTTCTCATGCAAATGCTGGAAGCCGAATGGGCAGGACTGCAAACGATCGACGAACGTTTTGCCAGTTATGATGTAGAAGCCTCCTGGCGGAAGATCGTTAGTCCTGCGCAGAAACCCGACCGCGTGCATACAATACGCCGCTGGAGCTGGGCCGCCGCTGTGGCCTTACTCGTGCTGGGCGGAGGGAGTTACCTGCTGCTGCGTCAACCCACCGGACAACTGGTGGTAAACAATACTCCCGCCCCATACGTACCACCAGGCAGCAACAAAGCCACGCTTATACTGGCAGATGGCAGCACCATTACACTCGACAGTGCAGGCAGCCAGGTACTGCAACAGGGTGCCGCTACCGTAAAACAGCAGGGTGGACAACTCGTATACGATATCAATGGCAGCGAAGCCGCTACCAATTATAATACCCTGCGAACGCCCCGTGGAGGCTTTTTCCGCGTGACGTTGCAGGATGGAACGAATGTGTGGCTTAACGCTGCATCTTCCCTTCGTTATCCCACTGCATTCAATGGTAAGGAAAGAGTGGTGGAGATAACGGGAGAAGCTTATTTTGAAGTGGCGCAGAATGCGCACCGGCCTTTTAAGGTAATGGTGAGCGAAAAAAATACCGCCATAGAGGTGCTGGGCACCAGTTTTAACGTACATAACTATGCCGGCGAACCCGTACTGACTACTACCCTGCTTAGCGGCGCCATCCGTGTGGCTTCTGGCGGGCAGACGGTTGTTCTGGAACCCGGACAGCAAGCCCTGGTGGCCAATGATATTAAAGTGGGCAAAAGCGCCGACCTCGCCAAGGTAATGGCCTGGAAGAACGGGGTGTTCGATTTCGATGATGTAAGTTTGCAGGATGCCATGCGACAGATCGAGCGCTGGTATGATATAGATGTGGTTTATGAGAATGGTATACCAGCAATTTATTTCGGCGGTAAACTGCCGAGAAATATAAGCCTGAATGACTTGTTGGCTGCGCTCGAAGCGTCAAATGTTCATTTCAGGATCGACGGGAAAAAATTGATCGTCACCAAATAACAATATGCAAACCAGAGCGTACTAATAGTCATGTTTACATGGCCGGGGTAATCTATGCCAGTCAGAGAATCAATCATCAACCAATAAAAAAACCGGAAGTGGTCAGACTTCCGGCAAAAACGACCGATTAATTTAAAACGAGTTTCGAGTCTCATTTTTAAACAATTCAATCAAATGCAATTTATGCAAAAAAATGCTATTGCGTCGGGGACTTCTCATGCCCTTACCTCACCTGCGGCCATTTACCGCCGGGATGATGGCAACAGGGCGGCGAAGCGGGGCGCTTTCACCAAAATCATTTTAGTAATGAAGCTAACCTTCATTTTTCTGACGGCGGTACTTTTACAAGTTCATGCCAACACCTACTCTCAATCAGTAACACTTTCTGTTAGGAAAGCGAACTTAAAGGCTGTATTTGCCGAAATCGAAAAGCAAACCGGTTACACCGTATTTTATAACCGTGAAGTGCTGGACAATACCAAACCGGTAACCGTATCCGTATCGGACCTGCCACTGAAGCAATTCCTGGAGGTAAGCCTGGTGGACCAGCCAATAGATTACATCATTAAGGATAAATTCATCCTGCTGAAAGAAAAGGCCCCGACGCCAACCGTGCCAGCCGCTGCTCCGCAGGCTATCCAGGGCGTATTAAAAGATGAACGCGGACAACCGGTGGCCAATGCGTCCGTGCTGCTGCTTCCCTCCCGCCGGGTAGTTACTACCAATGCTGCGGGCTGGTTCACTTTTTCAGACGTGTCGCCAGGTGAATATAAACTTGAAATATCGCATGTAAGCTTTCAGCGTGTTACACAATCGGTAACCGTTGGTAATGCCGTGGTAACGGTAACCATTAATATGCGTGTGTCGCAACTGCAACTCGAAGGCATAACCATCAGTACCGGTTATCAGAAGATCGATAAAAAACTGGCTACAGGTTCTGCTGTGGTGATCACCGCGAAAGATATCCGCCAAAGTCCGGCGCTTAACATCATGGAGCGTTTGGAAGGCATGGTACCAGGTGTTGTGTTCGATGTGCGTAATAACAGCATCCAGATGAGGACGCAGAACAACTATTTTACCGACGCTTCCGAGCGGATGCCGCTCATCGTGATCGACGGATTTCCGGCCATCGAAAACAACCTGGCGTCCAACCCCAACTCTGGCCATAGCCGCACAACCAGGAGTTCTACAAATTCGATCATTAACAACATCAACCCAAACGATATTGAAAGTATTTCCTTTTTGAAAGATGCCGCAGCATCAGCGATCTGGGGATCCAGGGCCGCTAATGGCGTAATTGTGATTGAAACAAAAAAAGGAAAACAGGGTGCGCCACAGGTAGGCCTCACTACTGCATTGAGCATTTCGGAGCCTGCTGACCTGGCCAACCTGAATGTCATGAACGCAAAGGATTACATCGACTTTGAACAGGAACTGTTTGATAAAAACTTCTTCACTGATCCGTCTACACACTGGCGTAATCCAGGCGTTAGCCGTGCACAGGAAATTATGTTCGACGCAAGGAAAGGAAAAATTACCACTGCGCAACGCGATGCAATGCTGGCAGAACTTGGTCAACACGATAGCAAAAAACAACTGAGCGATGTGATGTTACAGAATGCCGTAACGCAGCAATACGGGCTATCCGTATCAGGTGGCGCCGGTAATTCCGACTATTACATATCTGGCAACTACGCAAACGACAAACCTGTATTCAAAGGAAATGGAACTGAGTCTTATTATGCCAACATAAGGGTAAACAGCAGTTTCTTCCAAAACAGGATAAAATTATCTACCTATATTAACCAAAGCTATTCCAAGAGCGATGTAAATACCGCAGCAGTATCTTCTATCAGCCCGGGTTCGTTCGGGTTACGTCCGTACGAAGATATTTACGATCCGAAATATGTACTGTTCAATAAAAATACGGTCGACAGCTTTACAAATATGGGCTACTTCCCATGGTCGTACAATGCTATCGATGAATTAACGGCCAGCACCACGACTTACCGTAAAAACGGCAGCCGTATTAACGTAAACCTTTCGGGCAGGGTTACCGATTGGCTGAATTTAGATGCTTCGGGCACCTACCAGCGCAATAGTTCATTAGTAGATGAACTGGCCCGTGAGAACGCTTATTCGACCAAAAACCTCGTAAATGAAGGCACTTCGCGGGATGCAGGACGCCTGACTTTCGGCGTACCCAAAGGTGCGGTATTGAA
The DNA here is from genome assembly GCF_902168175.1 of uncultured Chitinophaga sp. Classification (GTDB taxonomy): domain Bacteria; phylum Bacteroidota; class Bacteroidia; order Chitinophagales; family Chitinophagaceae; genus Chitinophaga. The sequence goes on from NZ_CABHOU010000101.1 coordinate 26,456, forward strand.
AACGGGCAGCACTATTGGTCAGGATTATACCATTCGTTTAGGATTCGATTTACATAAGCAATTTGGTGAGCACAATGCCTCGCTGATTGGGGGTAACGAATTCCGCGAAGCCAAAATGGAAGTGTATTCGCAAACGTATTACGGGTATGATCTGGCATCGAGTACATCTGCCGTGGTGAATCCTACTACGCCTTACAGAACATACCTTTGGTCACCAACGGTCAATGCTACCCGGACACTGGGTTCATCTGATAACGTGATCGTCCGGCCTATCACACGTTACCTCTCTTATTACGGCGCCGCCAACTATGATTACAAAAGCCGCTACTTCCTGTCGGGCAGCATTCGTTTCGACGACTATACTGAGTTGGGCCTGGAAAGAAGAAAACGTGCAAAACCATTCTGGTCGTTAGGTACTAAATGGATCATCAGCGATGAGAATTTTATGAAAGATGTACCGCTGCTGGATTTTGCGGCGCTGCGCTTCACCGTGGGAACAGCGGGTAAAGTGCCTGTAAACGGCGTACCCAAGTCTGTGTTTAACTATTCAGGAGTTGACTCCTACACGGGTTTACCCTACGGCAGTATAGGTGTGGCAGGTAACCCGGACCTGCGCTGGGAAAATTCCCGCACGTTTAACACCGGTCTGGACCTGCGTTTGCTGAAACAAAGAATGACGGTTACCTTCGATATTTACCAGCGTTTGTCTTCTGGTATACTTGTAAACATGCCAATTAACCCGGCCCTGGGCTGGACGAGCCTGGCCTACAATACCGGCGAGCTGAAAAGCAATGGTTACGAGATCGCAGTAAGTGGTGAACTGATTCGCAGTAAAAACTGGACATGGTCGGCCAACTTCAACCTTGCGCATACTTCCAACGAAGTGTCCGACAAACGTTTTGGCACACAGGTCGTTACTTCCCCCTACTATGTAGGCCCAATTTCCGGCTACCCGATCGACCGTATGTTCGCCTATCGTTGGGCGGGATTGGACGAAAGAGGACAATCACAGATATATAATGCAAAGGGAGAAAAGATCAGCTCTTTCTCACCTCAGCCTTTAACCATCGACGATTTAGAATATGTAGGAAATGCCAGCCCACGGACCACGGGAGGTTTTAGCCAAACACTGAGGTATAGAAAATTATCTCTGGTAGCCAGGATCGCCTACTACCTCGATTATCAGCTGTTCTATGATCCGATCGATGCAAGGAACCTGCCGAGCGGCTCTCAGCTAAGCGGTTACCTGAGCGCAGCCAAAGCCATGGTCAACCGTTGGCGCCAGCCGGGTGATGAAGCCAATACCAATATCCTTGGTATCAGCAACATCAATATGAATTCCATTAACTGGTTCTCACAATCGAACATTAATGTAATTGACGGCGATAACATCCGCCTGCAACAGGTGAGTATGAACTACGATGTAGGCACGATCGGCAAACGCAGCTTCGTTAAAAATATGACGCTGGGCCTCACGGCGGCTAATATTGGGCTGATCTGGAAAAAGAACGATGCAGGCGTAGATCCGCAGTACATCTTCAATAGCCACTACAGCAGCCTGCGTCCCGCGCCGAATTACAACTTTAGTATGAACGTCACCTTCTAACAACGACAGCAACAATGAAAAAATCATTTCTTATATATGCTTTTGGCGCCCTGCTTTTAACAGCAGGAGGATGCCGTAAATACGTGGAGATAGATCAGCCAGGCAGACGCGTGCTGAAACTGACTTCTGACTATGATGCGTTACTGAATGGGGTGTTCAATATGAATACCGGCTACAGTTTGCCCCTGGCCTTATCTGACGATATGGAAGTAACCGACGTTGTATTGGAGCAACGCATTACAAATGCCACGCGTATGGCCTATACATGGTCGGCCGACTATTACGGCGAGCAGAACGATGCCGACTGGGACCGCTATTACAAGCAGATTTACAACTGCAACGCCATTACCGATGGGGTGATGGACAGCGAAGGCGGTACCGACGTGCAGAAGCGCACGATCTATGCCAAGGCCCGCGTATACCGTGCTGCCGCTTACCTTGACCTCGTGAACATGTATGCCAGGCACTACAGCGCAACCAGTGCAGAAACTGATCCCGGCGTACCCCTGGTGCTTAGGGCAGCCTTTGAAGGTGTAAACCTGCAAAGAGCCTCTGTTAAAGCGGTGTATGCACAAATTAATAAAGATCTGCTGGAGGCTATTCCTAATCTGCCGCCACACCCTTCCCGGGCTACCGAGGCGTCGCAGATGGCAGCTTATGGCCTGCTTACCCGTTCGCACCTGTACATGGCCGCGTACGATGATGCTCGCAGGTATGCAGACAGCGCACTCGCCCGCAACAGCCAGCTTATGGACCTCGCTCCTTTCGTGAGCGGCACGAATTATCCGACTAAACTCAACCTGTCAGAACCTCTTTTCCTGCGCGTTAACGGCTCTTCATCACTGGTACACTACGCGATGAGTAACTCGCTCCAGGCGCTGTTTACTCCGCAGGACCTTCGCTGGCGTGTTTACACCCTGCCCGGCACCAGTTATATCCCGGCACCCGTATTCAACGGCCGCGGATATTATGGTCACAGACTTGTATCGATAGATGTAGCGAGCGGTGTACTGATAGGGCCCAGCGTACCGGAAATGATGGTGACCAAAGCAGAATGCCTGGCCCGCGCTAATAATGCTTCCGGTGCTGTAGATATCCTCAACGAACTGCGCAAATTCCGCTTCCTCCCCGCCGACTACACCCTGCTTACCGCCAACAACGCGGATGAAGCCCTGCAATTGTCGCTGGATGAAAGAAGAAGGGAGATGATGTGGAACGGCACCCGCTGGTTCGACCAGAAACGCCTGAACCTCGAACCTCGTTTCGCAAAAACGGTTACACGCGTGTTTCTCGGCGAAACCTATACGCTGACACCTAATTCAAACCGTTACGTATTCCCGATCGCTTCAAAATATGTTCTACTGAATCCTGAGATGACACAAAATCCCAGGTAACAAAATCCTTATAATATCTGAATCATGCTTAAAAGAAAATTGCCGCTTTTCGCGCTGATCGTTTCATGCGCGATCATGGGAGCCTATAGCCCTTCCAGCGCGCAGAAAAGAAAGAAGAAGAAGAAAGGAGAAACCGCCGCAGTAGTACCTGCCGCTAAACCTGCCGGAGATTCTACCCGTAAGAACCAGCCGCCGAAAGTAAAGAAGTACAGCGAGGTCATTACCAAAGACATGGAAAGCCGCAAGGGTTTCCTGATGGTGCATAAGAAAGAAGAAAAGTACTTTTTTGAAGTGCCCTTCTCCCTGTTCAGCCGCGAGATACTCACGGTGAGCAGGATTTCCAAAGCCTCTGTAGACATGCGTAACGGCTCCAACGGCCTCGTGGGCGATGAGATCGCAGAATCGGTATACCGTTTCGAAAAAGGCCCGGGCGACCGCTTGTTCCTTCGCCGCCTGTCTTTTTCGGAGTATACACCGGATTCTACTTCCGATATGGCCAAAAGCGTCATGCTGAATAACGTACAGGCTATTGCCATGGCGTTCCCGATAGCAGCGTACAATGCCGATTCAACCGCCGCCGTAATTGACGTTACAGACTTCCTCAGCAGCGACAACAATGTACTTTATTTCGAGAATGATAAGCTGAAACAACGCGCAGGTATGGGCGCACAGCAGAACGACCGCAGTTATATCGAGTCGGTAAATGTATATGCCACCAACCTCGAAGTAAAGGCGGTGAAAACGTATAGCGCCGGTTTAAATCCAACACACAGCAACTATACCGTAGAACTCAATTCTTCTATGGTATTACTGCCTGCCGTACCCATGAAACCCAGGATCATGGACGAACGCGTAGGTTACTTCACCTCTTCTCACCGCGACTTCGATGCACATCCGCAGAGCGTAAAAGTGACCAGCTATGCTAACCGCTGGAAACTGGAACCTAAACCGGAAGATGTACAACGTTACCTGCGCGGCGAACTGGTAGAACCACAGAAGCAGATCGTGTTTTATATTGATCCGGCTACTCCGAAAAAATGGGTACCATACCTGATTGCCGGCGTAAACGACTGGAACAAGGCCTTTGAACAGGCGGGCTTTAAAAACGCGATTATTGGTCTGGAAGCACCTACCTACGAGCAAGACAGCACCTGGAGCCTGAATGACGCACGTAACTCTGCCATCATTTACCGCCCTTCGCAAATCGCGAACGCAATGGGCCCAAGCATTACGGACCCACGCAGCGGCGAGATCCTGGAAAGCCATATTTTCTGGTACCATAACGTAATGTCTATGTTGCAGAAATGGTACCTGGTACAATGCGCCACCACCGACCCGCGTGCCCGTAAACCGGTGATCGACGATGCGCTGATGGGCGACCTGATCCGCTTCGTATCATCACATGAAGTGGGTCATACGCTTGGGCTCCGCCACAACTTCGGTTCCAGCTCCACCGTACCGGTGGAAAAACTGCGCGATAAAAAATGGCTCGAAATCCATGGTCACACGCCTTCAATCATGGACTACGCCCGTTTTAACTACGTAGCACAGCCGGAAGATAACATCGGTACCTCTGGCCTGTACCCGCGCATTAATGACTACGACAAGTGGGCTATTGAATGGGGATACCGCTGGCGCCCGGAATACAAAGACGAATGGCAGGAACAGAAAGCGATCGTTAAAATTGTAACCGACAGTCTGAAAAAGAACAACCGTCTTTGGTTTGGTGGTGAAATGGAACCCGACGATCCGCGCGCCCAGAACGAAGACCTCGGCGACGACGCCATGAAGGCCGGCGAATACGGTATCAAAAACCTGAAAAGGATGGTGCCGCAACTGGTGGAATGGACAAAGATCCCGGAAGAAAGCTTCGACGAACTGGACGAAACTTTTAAGAACGTATTTACGCAGTACAGCCGCTACATGGGGCATGCCATGAAAAACATCGGTGGTATTTACCATAACTACAAACTCTCTACAGAAGCCGGCCCCGTATACGTTCCGGTGGAGTACGAGAAACAGAAACGTGCGGTTAAGTTCCTGCGCGAGCAGGTATTTACGACACCGGAGTGGCTGAATAATAAAGAGATATTCCAGCGCCTGAACTACTCCTTCGGTATGGAATTCGCCAAACTGCAGGAAGATGTGGTAGATGCCATCTTAACCCGCCGTCGTATGAGCCACCTGATGGAACCGTCGTACGATCCGAAAACTAAAACCTACTCCCTGGAAGACCTGTTCACGGATATGGACCAGGCAATTTTCACGGAGTTGTATAGCGGTAAAAAAGTAGACTTCTACAGGAGGAACCTGCAGAAACTGTACGTAATGCGCCTGATACAACAGTCCTTTACCCAGGACGATAAAGGTATGATCAGCCCGGGCTCTTATAAACTGGGCGGTTCAGACATGCAGGGCCTTATCCGCAGTACATTGCGCGGTCACCAGCAATTGTTCAAACGTGCGCTGCAAAGCCCGTCGATCGATAAATTGACCCGAATACACCTACAGGAGATGAATGATAGCATAGAGAAGAAGTTTAACGAGAAGAAGTAGGGGTCAATCCTTTAAAAGCCGGTTCCTTTAGTGGGACCGGCTTTTTTTATTCTGACATACGTCAGAAACCCCAAAGCGCCCGGCCGTTACTTTTACAGGGTATCGGAAACACACCCGTCATGAAAAGGAAACCAGCAACAGTCCCCAGCCCTGGCTGCCACCCTGAGGCAGTAATGCATGATGGGCTAACCGCCATTAAAGCCATCCAGGTAATCGATCTGCAAACCAAACTGCCGGTTGTTAAAAACGAGCGCGAAAGTGCGCCCATCTACCATAGCCGGATGTTGGTAGATAATGGAAAACGGTTCATTAATCTATCCGTAAGTGACATCATCTACCTGAAAGCCGACCGCGATTATACCTGGATACATACTACCGACAACCGATCCTATCTTAGCTCCTACGGCATCAGCCATATAGAACGCAGGCTGCACCCGGCCCAGTTCATCCGCATCCACCGCTCGCATATCGTAAACGTACATCACATCAGGGAGCTGCACCGCGACCTTACACGGCTGGTGTTGACGTTACATAATGACCTGGAAATAAGTGTAGGACGGAATTACCTGCCAGCGCTTAAACAAATGATCCTTTAACTCTTCTGTGCGGTGAGTTTACGGATACGGGAGAGGCTGTCCTGGTGAATATTGAGATAAGAGGCAATGTACTTCAACGGTACGTATTTAATGATATCGGGCTGATGGGCGATCAGCTTCCGGTAACGTTCTTCAGCAGTAAGGCATATCAGGTCGATGAGATTGTCCTGCCCCCACATCATTACCCGTTCTATCAGGTTCATGTCTACTTTATTGGCGTCGTGCAGGCCTTTTCGCAGCACGGCCACTTCTTCCCTGCCCCATTGCAGCGCATCCACCTCAGTTAAGGTTTCCAGTGCGCACGACGATGGCATACCATTGGACAGGTACAATGTAGTAGATACGAACTCATTGCCAGATACCAGTCCGAGGGTATAATCCACTTCGTTATGTACGCGGTATAAACGCACGATGCCTGTATTAACAAAATACAACCGTTCCACCGGTTTGCCCTGTTCCATGATGATGGTGTGTTTCGGAATGGTTACATGGCGGGTTACCGACCGGATGAGCGCAAATTCGCTTTCGGTGAAGAAAATGTGCCGCTCCTGCAGAAACCGGCAGGCCAGCGCGTACTCCGGGAATTTAGTTGTCATGTTTTGGGAAGATGAGCAGCTAAATATAGTAAAAACAACCGCAGCTATAAAGAATGAGGTCATTTAATTAGATTTACAGGATGCGTTACCTGCTCCTCACCTTATTGCTCGTTCCCCTGGGATTACTGGCGCAAATGCCCTCTGTACATGATCCGGTGCTGATCAAACAAGACAGTGTGTACTACCTTTTTTGCACCGGCAATGGTATTTCCCGCTGGAGCAGCACCGATATGGTAAACTGGAAACGGGAAAAACCTGTATTCGATACCCCGCCGCAATGGGCAGTGGAAGCTGTGCCTGGATATAAGGGCCATACCTGGGCGCCGGATATCAGTTTTCATAACGGTACTTATTACCTGTTCTACTCTGTGTCTACCTTCGGAAAAAACAGCTCCTGTATTGGCCTGGCTACCGCTACTTCGCTGCACCCGGGGGCTTTATTTACCGATCATGGTAAAGTAATACGATCGGTGCAGGGTAAAGACAACTGGAACGCAATAGACCCGAATCTCATTTTCGATAAAAAAGATAAACCCTGGCTGAGTTTTGGCTCCTTCTGGGGAGGACTGCAACTGGTGCGGTTAAATGATAGTCTTACCGCCCCCGTTGGCCCGTTCATTAATATTGCCAGCCGTGAGCGCGGCAACAAAGCCATCGAAGCCCCATTCATCTTTCAAAAAGGAAACTACTACTACCTGTTCGCCTCCACAGACTTCTGCTGCAAAGGTGTTAACAGTACCTATAAAATGGTGGTAGGCCGTTCGCGTAACTTACAGGGCCCTTACACCGACAAAGCCGGCGTGGACATGAAACAGGGCGGCGGCACGCTTTTACTGGAAGGCGATGAAAAATGGCATGGGGTGGGTCATAACTCGGTATATACATTTGATGGCCATGATTACCTTTTCTTTCATGGGTATGATGCGAACGACAGGGGCCGGTCTAAACTGCGCATAGAAAAGCTGACATGGAATAAAGGCTGGCCGGAAATAAGCCGGTAATTACATCCTGCTTTTCTCGTCGGTATTATTCGTATCTATTTTCTTCTTCGTAAATAATTTGCCTTTACTGAAGTTCCAGCTAAAAGCCAGCATCACCGCACGTGTAGGGCGTTTCTGGTAAAAGTTGATGCGGGTACCCTTGTATTCCGTGATCGTTTTCTCCCGCGAAGTATTAAACACATCGGCGAAGTACAACCTGATGCGGCCTTTCTTTTTAAGGATGGCCCGCGATGCGCCGAGGTCCATGTAAAATATCTCCGACTGCCTGGAATTAGCAGTGGTATAGGGCGATGTATACTCCGCATACAGATCAAAATCGGCCACCTTATTCCACTTATACGTTTGCATCGTTTTAAGCACCATCGAGGTACGGTCTATTTCCAGATCTTCAAAGTCGGCTTTAGCGTGATACAACAGCAAGCCGTTCTCGGCCTCCCAGCCCTTTAACAGCGGCACCGATATATTGGCAGAAACACCGTATTCCACGTTCTTTGGAAAGTTCTTCGATTTGTATTCGATAATGTTATCGTCCAGTGTGAGCGCTGTTTGGGCGATGTAGTTGGTAGTATGGCGGTAATGGAGGTCGGCATTGAATTTATGGCGGAGCGTTACACCGGCCTGTACTACGTGGGTGTACTGGGGCAGCAGGTCGGGATTGCCGGTTACTATCTCAAAATCGTTTACCTGTAAACGGTATGGATTAAGATCGTTGTAAGCCGGGCGGCCAACGCGCCGCGAATAGTTTAGGCGCGCCGAGTTACCCTTTTCCTGCGCCAATGTATGGTCGATGAACACCGATGGGAACCAGCCGAAGTAATCGCGGCGGATGGTGGAACCGTTGGTAAGCGAGCGGCCTTTGGAATAAGTTTGTTCGCCACGCAAACCTGCCTTGACACTGGTTTTCTTTAGCCGTGTTTCAAAGGTGCCGTAAAACATGAGCAGGTGCTCGTTGTAGGCAAAATCATTGCTACCGGCAATATCCTTTATCCATTCGCCGGCTGCTTCGTCCTCCGCCAGTAAATTATTCCGCCTGTCGGTGCGCACATACTTAAGGCCTGTTCTGGCGGTGGACTTCGCGGTAAAAGCATGGCTGTAATCTGCCTGTGCGCTATACATATCCGTTGTACTCGGGGTGTTGGTGCGGAAAGTGCCGCTTAAGGAAGCATCACTGTACTCAGAGTTCAGCGTAGTTACTTCCGTTTTCCTGTTGCGTGTATAATCACCGATCACTTTTAAGGACGATCCAAGCGTATCCGTTTTCCAAACATAAGTGGCCGTGCTGCTGCTCAGCCTGGGATGCCTTACCCAATCTGTATGAGCCTTGCCCGTTACCTGGTTGTAAGAGATATTGGAACTAAACGACTGTATAAGATCGGTGGCCGTACCATTATGCTGTAAGGTGAGTGATTGTTGCGGGGAGAAATCGTACACCGCCCCTGCCCTGTATTGCTGACGCGTATTGTTATTGTTACGAAGGCCGGTACTGCTAAAACGGCTACCATCGGGATAATCAGTAGTGCTATGACCACGATACTGGCTCTGGTCTTTACTGGGATTATATCCGCCAAATAAGTACCAGCGCTTAAACTTATAATCCAGGGAAGCGCCGCCACCAATATACGGACGGTTGCCCTGCTGGCGAAACTGCGCCGACAATGTGCCCGATATGCCCTGCTCCCGTGCTTTCTTCAGTATAATATGGATAATACCACCCGAGGAGGATGCTTCATATTCCGCAGGTGGATTGGCGATCACTTCTATTTTACTGATATTTTCCGAACGCAATGATTTCAAATACTCCGCCAGTTCCTGCCCGCTCATACGTTGCACCACATCATTAATCATCACCATTACAGATTGATTACCATTGATGCGAATGCCACCATCAGGGCTCACCCAAATGCCTGGCGACTTTTGCAGCACCTCCAGGGCATTATAGCCATCCGCCAGCGCACTGTTCTCTATGTTCACGATAAACCGGTCGGCCTTACGCGTTACCAATGGTTTGCGCGCCTTTATCTCCACCTCGTTCAGCCGTTTCACCGTATCCTTTGGCACGGTGGGCGTTTGCGCGTTTAACTGTTGCACAGCGAAAAAACATACGATTATAAAAGCAAATCTCTTCATAGTTTTTTGTTTTTACCGGGATAAGAGGGGAACGTATAGACATACATTCCCGTACACAAACTATTTATAAAAAAAAGTACTGTAAATGTAGGGAGGATAACTACGGGGAGGGACCGCAATGAGCAGTTGACGGGGATGGGTGAGCCGTTGAGGGCGTCTATTTGCCCGGCATGAGTTTCTTCAGAAGGGCTTCTTTTCTTGATCGGGATACATCAACTTCTGCCCCGTCCGTCATCAGTAAAGTGCCGCCTTCGCCACGACTGTATTTCTTCACCTCGTCGAGGTTTACAAGACAAGAATGATGGACACGCAGGAAGTTATATTCCTCGAGCATTTCTTCTATTTCTTTCAGCGTGCGGGAGATCACCAGTTTCTGCTGCTCTTTGAGCGTAAAAACCGTGTAGTTACTGCTGGCATTGCAGTAAAGGATAGTATCTACCGGAATGATCTGTAATCCATCGAGTGTGGGTAAAGCTATACGATTAACAGCGGTTTGGGGTTGATGGTAACGTTGCAGCAGTAACTCCATTTGCTGTTGCAGCGATGGTTGCTGACGGCCGCTTACCTTCTTAACCGCCGCCTTCAGTTCTTCCACATCCACCGGTTTAAGCAGGTAGTCGAGCGCGCTGAAGCGGATGGCTTTAATGGCGTACTGATCGTAACTGGTGGTAAAGATGCAGTCGAACCCGATAGGTGCCAGCATTTCCAATACTTCGAAGCCGTTGAGGTAAGGCATTTCAATGTCAAGGAACACCAGTTGAGGCTGAAGTTCACGCACCAGCTTCACCGCCTCCTTTGCGTTATTGCAAAGCGCTTCCACCTTCACTTCCGGACAATGTTTCTTTAGCAGGGTGGCCAACGCCTGGCTGGCGTAAGGTTCGTCGTCAATAATCACCGCTTTAATCATGGGCCTGTTTATTATGGATCTTTAAAATTACGCGGGTACCTGCTACCTGTTCATTTGCATCCAGTACATCATCCATCACGAAAGAAGTACCCTCCACTTCCCCGTTGAAGATCGCCAGCCGCTCCGCACTTAAGCGGTTGCCGAACGAGGCGCCTTTCTCTACCGGGCTGGTATTTAAGTCCTTCGCTTTCCTGCGACCGATGCCGTTATCGCTGATGGTACAAATGAGCACTTCACGCTCCATGGCAAAATAGATGGTGAGCTGTCCCTTTCCTTCCTTGTGCAGCAAACCATGCCAGATAGCATTTTCGCAGAAAGGCTGCAGGATGAAGGAAGGCACGTTTACCATGGAGGCATGCAGTCCGTTTTCAAAAGAAATATCATAATCAAACGCCTGTTTGAAGCGCAGTTGTTCCATGTTCAGGTACAGCCGCAACATAGTTAGTTCCTCCTCCAGCGTTACTACAGTTTTACCAGCGTTCACCAGCACCATGCGAATCAATTTGGAGAAACGGGTGAGGTATTCAGATGCTTTATCGCCTTCTTCCGCCAATATAAAATGATTGATGGCCGTGAGACAATTAAAGATAAAATGCGGGTTCATCTGCGCGCGCAGTGCCTGCATCTTCAATTCATCCGCCCGCTGGCGAAGGTGCAGCTTTTCGTTTTTATGGCGAAGGATTATGATGAACAGCACGAACAGCGCTACCAGTACGATAGCCACAATAGTAACACCCAATATGTTCCGCTGCGCGATCAGTTTTTCAGATTCTTCCTCCTGGCGGAAAGTGAAGAGCTGGCGTTTATAATTTTCAGAAAATACAGAGTCTTTCAGCCGCTCGTACATACGCTGGTACTGCAATGCCTGCTTGTGGTGCCCGCGTGCTTCAGAAATAGCCGCCAGTATTTCATAAGCGTCCCTTTTGTTTTGCCGGGCCCCGCGAACAGAAGAGTGTTCCAGCGATCCATTGACAATGGCCGCCGCCTTTTCGAGATCACCCTGTTGCAGGTATACGCGCCCCATACCCAACATGGCGGCGATAATAATATTACCGTCGGTCGTTAACTTCGCTTCACGGTACAAGGTGTCGTAATAGGTAAAGGCAACATCGTACTTCTTTTCCTGCATATAGCTATCGCCCAAACGAAGGCGTACGATCTTACTGCGTGGGTTGCCGATAAGCGCTTTTTTATAATAGGCGCGTGCTGTTTTAATATCACCCTGCGCGGCGAACAGTTCGCCTATGCGGTGGTTCATTTCGCGGAATGGGTACTGTCCGCGGTAAGGCTGGAGCGCCTCCGCCTTGTCATAATACTCCATAGCCGTTTCATAATCGCCCAGGTTCGTATACAGCGCTCCCATCTGCACCAGCGATAATATCCAGTTATCCTGCTGCCCCTTATGTTTATCGAAAAACGCCAGTGCTTCCGTAACCGTGATAAAGGCATTTTCGTAATCGCCCATATCGTCGTAAATATTACTGAGTATACGGAGAGCGCCGCCGATATTACTGGTAGCACCGGCTTTACGGTAATAACCGATCGCCAGTTTAACAGTATCTATCGCTGCCGGGGAATACCCCATATACCAAAGGGCCTGAGCTACACCCTGTAATGCATCGCCCTTCCAGTAGTAATTGTCGATGGACACCGCTATTTTCAGTGCCTCATGATACTGCGCGTAAGCCTCTTTAGGTAAAAAGCGCCAGAGGTATCCGTTCCCGCTGCGCACCAACCGCTGGCAACTATCCTGAGGACTGTCTGCCGCCGTTGCGGTAGCCAGGTATAAACAGGCCAATAAAAGAAACATTACGAATTTGCGCATCACGCGCTAAACTAGTAAAATCCGGGCAGTTTGCGGGTGAGAATGATCGGTTAACGGGGTTGGCTGAGCCGTTACCGTCCGATTCCCATCCTCCCGTTGAACGGAGCGTCGCCACTGAAGCTAAACCGGAGATCTGTTGCCTGTCCCCCAAAAACCTTACTTTTACTCCCGTATATGGATCAACCACAACTTACCCGGAAGATTGGAATAGTACAGGCTACGGCAATTAATATGACCGACATGGTGGGCATAGGGCCCTTCGTAGTGCTGAGTGTAGTAGCTGAAATCATGCACGGGCCGGGGTTCCTGTACGCCTGGATCGCGGGTGCGGTGCTTTCGCTTATCGATGCCATGGTGTGGAGCGAGTTTGGCGCCACCTTCCCCAAAGCTGGCGGGAGTTACAACTTTTTGAAAGAAGGATTTGGGCCGCGTACCGGTAAACTAATGAGTTTCCTGTTTGTGTGGCAAACTATGATACAGGCCCCGTTGGTGATCGCTTCGGCCGCCATCGGCTTTTCGCAGTATGCCGGTTATTTAATGCCCCTGGGCTTCTGGGGCTCCAAAGCTGTTAGCGGCGGCGTAGTACTGCTCATCGTGCTACTACTTTACCGTAACATCGAAACCATCGGAAAAATAAGCGTGTTACTCTGGGCCGGCGTATTGGCCACCATGGCCTGGATCATTGGCAGCGGCCTGGCCCACGGCAATTTCCTGGAACCTATCCGCCACATCAACGATGGACTCGAAATCAATTATGCGTTTGGTGCAGCGCTTGGATTTGCCTGTGTGAAAACGATTTACAGTTACCTCGGCTACTACAATGTATGCCACCTGGGCGGTGAGATCACCCAACCGGAGCATAACATCCCCCGCAGCATGCTCATTTCTATTGCGGGCATCACCATTCTTTACCTTTGCATGAACATCAGTGTAGCCTCTGTACTGCCGCTGGAAACGATTGAAAAAAGCCAGTTCGTGGTAAGCGAGTTCATTGAAGCACTGGCCGGACCCATAGCAGGTACCATCGTTACCGTGATGATCCTGTGGGTAGCATTTGCTTCTGTATTTTCCGCCACGCTGGGGTATAGCCGTATTCCTTTTGCTGCTGCGCAGGATGGCGCTTTCTTCAAGGTTTTCGCACGCCTCCACCCTACCAAAAACTTCCCGCATATATCGTTGTTATTTTTGGGCGGCGTGGCGTTTGTGTTCAGCCTGTTGTTTAAGATCAAAGATGTAATTAGTGCGATATTAGCGATGCGTATACTTGTGCAGTTCATAGCGCAGGCAGTAGGGCTTATGCTGCTGAGCCGCCGCAATGGCCGTTCCTTCTTCAAATGGCGCATGCCGCTTTATCCAATTCCGGTTATACTGGCGATCCTTATATGGATAGGCATTTTTATTTCCACCGGGCCGCTTATGATGATAGCCGGTACTTCGGTAACGCTGTTGGGGATAGCCGTTTACTTTGTGAAGGAAAAGGTCGCGAAGGAAAACGTGCTGTAAGCAAAAGAAGCCGCCATTCGGCAGCCTCTTGTATCTGTCACTATTAATTTACCGGCACCAAACTTACGGCTGCACCGCCACCGGGAGCCAGCTTCAGGCGCAGCGTCGATTTATAGTCTACGTCGATCGTTTTTATCGTGAATGATTCGGGATTGAGATACCAGTCGGCATTCTCGCCATCCGCATACACAGTTGCCTTATATTTCTTTCCTTTTTCCAGGAAGTCGAGTTTGATATCAGACTTGCGCGCCTGCTCGTCCGTAACCGCCCCAATAAACCATTTGGCACCCTGCTTCCGTGCAATCGTAAGGTAGTCGCCCGGTTCGGCTTCCAGCACTTTTGATTCGTCCCAGGTTAAGGGTACATCGCGGATAAACTGGAAGGCGTCTAAATGCGCTTCGTAGTGTTCGGGATAGTCGGCGGCCATTTGCAGCGGGCTATACAGCGTTACGTAAAGGGCCAGTTGTTTACACAGGGTTGTATGTACACGGCGGCTGGTATCATAGCTGAAGTTGCGCAGTTTAAAGATGCCAGGTGTGTAATCCATCGGGCCGCCAATAAGCCTTGTGAAAGGCAATATCGTTTCGTGTTCGGGCCGGTTGCCCTTACTAAATGCATTGTATTCATTACCCCTCGCCGCTTCGCTGGCTACCCAGTTAGGCCAGGTGCGTTGCAGGCCGGTGGGACGAACAGGTTCGTGCATATCCACCATCACCTGGTGTTGCGCGGCTTTTTCGGCTACACGCAGGTAGTGGTCTACCATCCATTGCCCATCGTGGTGTTCGCCGCGCGGGATAATTTTGCCTACATAGCCGGTTTTGACTGCGGGGTAGCCGAACTGGTTCATAAAACGGTAAGCCGAATCGAGGCGGCGTTCGTAATTCGTAGCCGAGCCTGATGTTTCGTTGTGCATGATCATTTGTACACCTTTGCTTTTTGCGTACGCCATAATGCCTGGCAGGTCGAAGTCACGGTAAGGTGTTACGAAATCAAACACATTCTCTTTCCAATTCCCGAACCAGTCTTCCCAGCCTGTGTTCCAGCCTTCTACCAGCACGGCGTCTATTCCGTTTTTGGAGGCGAAGTCGATGTAACGTTTTACGTTCGCAGTATTGGCGCCATGACGGCCGTTCGGGATAGGCAGGCCATTTGTACTCAGACTGTCGGCATAGTCGGAGTAACTCCAGGTGCTTTTACCAGCCTGCATTTCCCACCATACGCCCACGAACTTCATGGGTTTTATCCAGCTGGTATTGGCTATCCTTGAAGGTTCGTTAAGGTTAAGGATGATGCGGGAGCTGAGGATGCCGGTAGCCTTATCACTTACAATAACCGTTCGCCAGGGAGTGAAAAACGGGGCATGCAGATAAGCTTTGTTGCCTACGGCATCGGGCACCAGGTGGGCAGTTAACGTGTAATCCGCTTTATCCGCGTGTAACATCATAGCCGGGAAACCGATTAATGCCGCTTCGTGGATATTGATGTACAGGCCGTTGTCACTTTTCATCATCAGCGGTGTTTGCACCGCATAACGATCAGGCGCCGTGCGTACGGCTATATCTGTGCTTTTCTCCACCATTTCTTTATTGTCGATAGCGGAGAATTTGCCCGTTGTATAAGAATATTCGTTCGTGTCGTAATCGCCCGGGACCCAGAAGGTTTTATGATCGCCGGTTAAGCGAAACTGCGTGCGTTCGCCGGTTACCACGAAGTATTTAAGTCCGCCCTGTTTCGGGAACACATAACGAAAGCCTACGCCATCGGCAAATACACGAAACTCGATATCGAGCAGGCGAAATGGATGCCGTTGTTGTTGCAGGTGTACGGTGAGCTGGCGATAATGATTACGGATGTTCTTTTCTTCTCCCCATACCGTTTGCCAGGTTTCATCTGTTACGTTTTCCTCCGTACCCAGCACTTTAAAGCCTTTGTAAAACAGGCTGTCATCTTCTAAAGTAAACCCGAGCTTCGAGGGCAGTATAATGGGATTGTTTTTGTAGTCGACTGTATACACAGGCTGGCCATTCCCATCTAAAGAGAAATTCAGTTTCACGTTGTCCAACCCGGCAGTTTGTGCTTTAACGCCCAGTGCTGTGGCGAGCAACAGCCAACCGGTGATCATGTTCTTAAGTACCATATTGTTCTTACTGTTTTTTTAATGAATGCCCGACAGCAAGGCCTTTGCTTCGTTCACCCGTAATGCCGCCAGGTTGGCGTATATCTCTTCCAGCTGCTCCTGCACCGGGGGATTGTCTGCATACTTCACCTTTGCCGCATACCAGGCATTTATCAACTCAAATACCTCTGCGCTTACATTTACGCCCAGCCGTTGTTGTAACCACTCCAGGTAGGCGTATTTCGAATTCACCGTAGGCTCTATCACGGTGCCTTCTCCATAGTCGTTCCAGGTAGGGATCTGCACATACTCAGCATCGCTGTTTAAGGCCAGGTCGAGCGTTGATTTAAACGTATTAAGCCCATCGGGTTCAATCGTAAAGGTGGGGCCGCCCCAACCGCCGTCTGCATAAAAAGCTTTAAAGGCGGGATAGGCGGATGCGATTTTCTGAACGCCTGCCCTGGCATAAAACTTTTGCAGGCTTACCAGATGATCGGCGTTAATCCATGCGAACTCGCCGGTGGCATTATTACCGGCCCTGTGTGCATGGTCCCAGAGCGTGAAAAACGCGGGCGGCGACTTAAACACGGCAAACACCTGCGTCCACTCACGTGGTGTATTAAAGGTTTGCGGCCCAAAGACCATCAGCAATGGTTTACCACCTGTTTTCACATAATTGGGCATGGAAAAGAAATGTTGCTCCATATACCTCATGTCTTTTTGGGCCGCATCCAGTTTGTTCGTAATCGCGCCCTTGTTAAAAGCGATGTTCACATTCTGGTCCTCATAAACAATTGCATAGGTTAAGCCCGCCTTTTGCAGCTGGCGGATGATCTTTTCTGTATTCTCCGCATTCTTCGGATAATCGTATAACTGGATCGTACCCGGCCAGTCGATGAACACGCCATCAATCCCACTCATCTTCATCATCATTAACTGGTAAGCAATAATGGCGCTATCGCCCGAGGCGTAAGGACCTGTAAGCGGGTAATAATATGCGGCCACCTGCCTTATGCCTGCACTGTCGATATCCGGATTACGGTTGGCCATTGTCCAGTGCTGCCCCCAAACGCCAGCGGGTATATTGGTTTGTTTGTTCTCGAACCAGGGCATCAGGTGAGCGAATACTTTTTTCTGCACTGTTTTTTGCACGGCCACGGGCACGAGCTTTTTCACTACGGCAGTATCTGCGCCCCCAGCGGGTTGTGCAGCGCCCGAGCAGCCTGAAAAGGCAAGCCACAGGCTGCCGTACAGGAAAATACTTTTCATGTGCGGTATAATGTGCCGGTGCAGAACGTTCGTCCCGCACCGGCTATTGAAATATTAGTTTAGTACACCGGGTTCTGCTGACCAGCCATCGCCGGATTTGAGTTCAGCTCATTGATAGGTATAGGCCAGGCGTACGACTTGTTGTTCCAGGTAAACGCTGTGCCATTGAGGGCCCTGGCGGTTACATAGAAAGCCGCTTCGGAATCGCCTATGTGCCAGCGGCACATATCGAACCACCACTGTGCCTCGTTAAACAGCTCGGCCCAGCGTTCGTAGTACAAAGGATTGTTACCTAACACCGGGTCGTTGGCTTTCTTAGCCATCGTTTCGGCGGTAAGACTGGCATAATCTACGGGTGAAGCGGCGTTGATCGCGTAACCATAAGCTCTTCTCTTCACCTTGTTCAGGTATTCGAGTGCCGTACCGGTTTCGGAAGAGGCAGCGCAGGCTTCGGCATATAACAGGTAAATATCGGCCAGTCGCAGGATGTAAATGTTCGCATTATCGGCAGGACCTACGTTATTAATATCGTTGAAGAGCGGCGCGAATTTACGGAAGCTCCAGCCCAACTGTGTATTCAGGTTAGCATCGCCCATGATATAAGAAGGGCGCGCTACCGGGTACCAGTTAATGCCATCACGTTTAACAGAATCGAGCCAGGGTTGCACGGTGTTAACGTACAGGCGAGGATCGGCTGTTTTATTCGTTCTCACGGCCAGCGCTTTCGCTTTATACACCGGGTCCATGATCAGTTTAGGATTGGTGTAACTGGCGGGTTTGGTATTATCGAAGGCTGGATTGTTTACCAGTGTATACGAGCCTTCCGAATAACCAAAGCGAAGGATGTTTTTATCGTGCATACCGATGTTACCGCCATAACCCAAAGGCAGGGACGCATTCTCGGTACCATCAAGTCCCAGTGCATAGGGAGGAAATATCAAACCATTGATGGATGTAGCATTAGCGGCATCGCTGTACACACCGTAACCACCTTTGGAATCCTGGTCGATGTTGAGTTCGAACAGCGATTCTTCATTGAATTCGTTGGCGCTTATACCAATGAACGCATCGCGGTATTTACCGTATGGCATCAGTGTTTTACCACTGTTATCAATGACATCTTTTAAGGTAGTTTTAGCTTTGGGCCAGTCTTTACGGAACACGTAAGCTTTACCCAGCAGGCCTTTGGCCGACCATTCGGTGGCTCTGCCCACATCATTACCTGTCCAGTTTTTACCTTTCAGTAAAGTAGCGGCTTTTGTCAGATCGCTTTCTATCAGTGTCCAAACTGCGGTGATGGAACTACGTGGCTGCTGTGTAGTTTCAAAGCTGGAAGGCAGGCCGCTGAAGATGGGTACACCCAGTGTGTCTTTGGGCGTTGGATTTACCAGGTGGTCCTGTCCATACAGGTTTTCCAGCGTAAAATAGTAGTAAGCGCGCAGGAAGTAGGCCTGTCCGCGTACATAATCGATTTCGGGTTTATCAGCAGCTTTGGCGTAGTTCTGTTCGAAGAAGTCGGCACCGGCCAGGGCCACGTTACAATTTTTTACACCTGCGTACAACGCTGTCCAAACACCTTCTACAAAACCATTACCGGGTGTCATCTCACTTACGGTGATAAAACCTTTCCAGTTATCGTCTGAATACGCCGCGTTACCTGCATGGGTAGCATTGGCCATCATTTTAGTGAGATAGTTAAAGCCGAACAGGTTCTGGTCGCGCAGGTTCGAGTAACAAGGCGCCAGTACGCTCTGCAGCGCGCTCAAACTGGACGGGTAGTTGCTGGTGGAATACTGGTCTTGGGGCCCTACCAGCTCCGGATCTTTTTTACAGCCAGTTACGGTTACTGCTGCTACGATCATGAGGGCAAATATCTTATTATACATATTGTTCAGTTTTTGCAGCATTAGAAATTAATGTCAAGACCTACAGAAAAGATGCGGGTTTGCGGGTATTGCGGTAACGCATCCACACCGCGGGTAGTTACGCCTACCGTGCTGCCTACCAATCCGGTAGCGGCCTGGCTGGAATAAGAACTGCCTATTTCAGGGTCCTGGCCGGAGTACTTGGAGAAGGTGAGTACGTTGTTAGCCATACCAAATATCCTGGCGCTCGAAATGCTTACTTTCCGCAGGAAGTCGTTGGTGAACGTATACCCGATCTGCAGGTTCTTCAGTTTTACATAATTGCCGCTTTCTACGAAGTAGCTGTTAACCGACGTATAGTTGCCGTTCGGATCAAGAGAGCCGTCGGGCGCCTGTACACGCGGCTGGGAAGTAAGGCCGTTATCACCGAAGAAAGAGGCACCGAAGATCTTGCTGGTAGTGTTACCGTCCGCAAAGCGGTACATGCTGTAGGCTTTTACACCGTTGAAGATATCTACTCCCGCCACACCGTTGAACAACATGGCCACGTCCACTCCTTTCCAGTTAAGGCGTACGTTAGCGCCGAAAACCACTTTAGGGTTCGGGTTACCTAATACCTGGCGGTCGGCGATAGTGATGTTGCCGTCTTTATCAATGTCTTCGAATATCAGGTCGCCTGCATGGGCCACTTTACCACCCACTTTCTGTGTAGCTGCTTCCGCATCGGTCTGGAAGATGCCGAGCGATTTGTAACCGTAGAAGCTACCGAAAGGTAAGCCTGCTTTGGTGATAGTAAGGGCGTTGGTGCCCATCAGGTTAAAGCCGCTTTCGTCGAGGTTGTTATAATAGTTACGACCATCGAACAATGCATCGTTGGTAATACCGCTGAGGTCTACTACTTTGTTTTTATTAAAGCCTGCACTGGCGCTGATGTCGTAGCTAAAGTCGCCTGCTTTATCACGGTAGCCCAGTAACACATCCACCCCTTTACTGCTTACTTCGCCGATGTTGACAAGGTAGTTACCTTTATAACCCGCGCTGAGCGGCAGTCTTAAAGAGTACAACATGTCCTTCGTGCGTTTATTGTACCATTCTGCCGTGAAATACAGTTTACCGGCCAGCAGTTCACCATCTAACCCGATATTGGTTTCATACACGGTTTCCCATTGCAGATCAGGATTAGGGATGGCGTTGATAGAGTTAGCGATCACCAATGGTGCGCCGGGTGCGAAGTTTTGTCCGCCATTGGCATTACCGCTGGTACCCTGGAACATGGCGTACGAAGCCAGGTAAGCGTAGGGCGGAATACTGCTGTTACCCAACGAACCGTAGCTGCCACGAAGTTTAAGCAGGTTGATGAAGGAAACGTTCTGTTTAAAGAATTCCTCGTCGCTGATATTCCAGCCGGCAGACACTGCCCCGAAAGTACCTTTCTGTTTGTTAGGGCCAAACACGGTAAAGTTAGCATCCTGGCGAATAGAACCGGAAATGTAGTAACGGTTATCGTAATTATAGTTCGCCCTTCCGAACCACGATTTCACCAGCCCGTTAGGGTCGTTTTTGCCGAAGGTGGTAATTTGCGAGTTGGAAGTTTGCACGAACGAGAAACCTGGCAGTCCCACCGCCGTCATACGGGTGCTGACGTTATTGTACTTCGACACGATTTGCTCGAAACCTCCTAATACATTCACGTTATGTTTACCGAAAGCCTGGTCGTAGGTAAGCACATAGTTGCTGAGCAACTGGCTGCTGCGTACACTGCTTTTGGTAAGCGAGTTAGATGTTGGTGTGCCCGGACCGAAGTTCGGGTTGTCCTGGAAGTAATCCTGCGACTCGTCGTAATACGAATAACCCAGGTTACTGCGGAAACTGAAGTTGAACGGCAGTTTGATTTCCGCATATACGTTACCCTGCAGGTTGTTCTTAAAGTTCTCCATATCCGCCGAGTTCACCACGCCTAAGGGGTTAGGTGCGCCAAATGAAATACCGTATCCCGGAGGTAAAGTACCTATCCTGCCGTCCTTTTCGTACAGCGGTACGATGGGCAGCGAACGGAAAGGCGCGTTCTTCATCATCGACTCCACGGGACCTAAAGGCGAGGTTTTACGCCTGCTGATGGCCAGCTGTTCCCCTATTTTGATGAATTTGCCCAGCTTGTAATCCGTATTGATACGGAAGCCGCCGATATTGGAGTAGTTTTTAATGAAGATACCGTCCTGTTTATTGTAGAAACCCGAGAACAGGTAACTTACTACGGGCGAGGAGCCGGCAACAGAGAGGTTATAGTTCTGCTCCATACCATCGCGGTACAGCACGTCTACCCAATCCGTATTAGCCAGTGTATCCGTTTGCGTGGCATCGTCGAAAAAGGTGGGGTTCAGTATGTTTTCCATCTTTATGTAATCCTCCTTGCCTAGCATTTTTACCAGTTTCGGTTTGGTAACGCCGTACCGCGCGTTGAAGTTGATAGAGGGTTTACTGCCACTCCCCTTTTTTGTGGTAATAACGATTACCCCGCCGGCTGCTGCAGAACCATAAATGGCTGCCGCGCTGGCATCTTTGAGGATGTCGATAGTGGCAATATCCTGCACGTTAATATTATCACCCGGTACCCTTACACCGTCCACAATGTATAGCGGCCCTGGCTGGTGCAGGGAAGACAAACCACGAATGATGATGGTAGGCTGTGCGTCCGGCTGACCGCTGTTCTTGATAATTTCAACGCCGGCCGCGCGGCCCTGTAAGGCTTCTGTAACGTTAGTAACCGGTTGGTTCTTAATCTGCGCACCGTTAACAGACGATACCGAACCGGTAAGGTCTTTACGTTTTTGGGTGCCATAACCCACCACCACTACCTCGGTAAGTTTACTTTTATCTGTTTCCAGTTGTACCGTAAAATTCGTTTGAGAACCGATGATCATACGCCTGGTTTCGTAACCGAGGAAACTAATGAGCAGCGTATTGCCGCCTGCGGGCACGGTCAGGGTAAAGTTACCCTGTGCATCGGTGCTGGTACCTACGCTGGTACCTTGTACGGCCACGGTGGCGCCAAGCAGGGCAACCCCTTCTTCTCCGGTTACTTTACCGGTAACCGTTTTTTGTTGGGCATAGGTTATGTTTACGAGAAAAAGCAATAGCAAGCTAAACATTGCTCTGGCAAGCAGTAGTGTTTTAGTCATAACTGGGAATTTAATTTAGAGAACGAATAGGTTCGGCGAGAACCGAAAAAAGGGAAACGTGTTAAGCTTTTAGTTGATCTGGAATTTTGTTTAGATAATCGTTTTTCGCTGAGTTGTGATCGAAAATCTTACGCCGCTGTATCAGTACAAAGGCAAAGAAAGCCTCTTAAGCGGGCCCGCGCAAATAATATCCTGAAAGTATAACGAATAGTGGCAAAACGGGGTCGATATGAAGGATTAACAATCTAACTATCAAACACTTATTATTATATTAAACAATTACATATATACTGATATCTTAACGAAAAAGGGGCCTTAGCCCCCCTGAATTTTCATAATACGGCGTTCAAATTCTTCATTCGGAACAATGGATTTATTCTTGATCCGCGTTTTATAAGTATTGATGGTGTTACCCGAATATTGGAGGATGTGGGCGATCTTTTCCGTGTCAGAAATACCAAGGCGGATCAGTGCAAAAATACGAAGGTCGGTATTCATCAATTCCCCGTCTTTTAATTCGATCTGGTCTTCGTGATTAAATAAAGCGTTGAATTCACCCTTAAAGTGCGGGAACAGTTTCAGGAAGATGCGGTCGAAGTCGGCCAGCAGGTAGTCCTTTTCTGCTTTCAGGTCTATTTTGCCGGTAAGACTTTTGATTTCGTCGAACTTACGGTCTTTAATTTTTGCTTCCAGGTTCTTCTTAAACTTCTCCATTTTCTCGAAGAACTCAGAGTTGGCGGTAAAGAAGTAACCGATGTATTCCTCTTTAATATTATTCGCTTCCTGCAGGTTGTTGTTCGCTTCGATCAGGCGGTGATTGATTTCCTGCTCTTTCACATGGGCCTGTGTAATAATCTGCTGGGCGACCTTGAGTTTCTTCACCTGCCGCAACACCGTTATGGTAAGTACCACCACCCCTATCAGCAAAAAAGTAACAATTACCGCGTAGGTGATCCAGGTTTTCTCCTGTTTCTTTACGAGTAGCAGCTTTTCACTTTCAATAAGGGGCAGGATGTCGGTAATGCGTACTTTACGGTGCCTTGCGCCATAGGAAGCCGCATCGGAAATAGCGAGTTGTATGCAGGTAGACGCATCTTTCACGTTCCCCTTTCTATATAATAAGGTAGCCAGGTTATAGGCGGCCGAAGTTTCCTTGGTGCAGGATTTAATATCGGCAATGGTGGCCTCTATCAATAACGCAATGGCATCGTCGTTCTGCTGCTTCTGGATGTAAATGTCGGCCAGTGTGGAAGCGGTAAGGGCCACTTCGTGTTCAGTAAGGCCCTTCCTCGCCATCAACCTTTTATAAGTTTCCAGCGCCCGGTCCTTTTGCCCCAGGCGTATATCTTTTAATCCACTGTAATATTCATAATCAAACGAACCCGGAGGCATACGCACCAGCGCCGAATCGAGGTAACGGCTGCCTTCGGCCACGTTACCTGGTGTATGATAACTGTCGTTCGCATAATCGGCCATATCGTAATAGAAACGGCCCAGCAGCAGGAAGTACTCGGTTTCGAGCTGTGCAGGTAAAAAGCGGGGATGAATGCTGTTCAGGGAGTCGGCGGCGTCTTTAAACAGGCCGGCCGACAACAGGGAGAAACATACCTTTAGTTTGGCTTGCTGAATAAGCGCCTCGTCATGAAGCTGTTCAGCAGCATCCTGCAACTTTAACGCGTAACTGTACGCCGAGTCGTAGCGGTACGACTTATATTCTTCATAAAGCTTCAAACATAAATTAAAGCGGCCCGCCTGATCGGGAGCTGCCTGCAGGGCACTTTTCGTTTGCTGAATAGCTTTTTCTTTCAAACTATCGAACAAGGGGGCCTGTTGTATGGTTTGATCAAGATGTTCTAACGCGGATTCTATGTTTTGCTGTGCAAATAAGGGGATGGATGATAATACCCAGACAGCGATCAGTAATAATTTACGCATACCAGTTCCGGTAACTTCATTTTAGACAAAATAAGCAAAATTCCCTATCCGGTACATCTATTTTCGAAGCTGGTCGTACTGTCAAACCTGGAAAGTATTAATGCCTCACTGATCCGCCGTGGGGGAGATAAACGGGGACGACTGAGGACATCGCTGATACTATATTAACAAATCACTCCGAACCAACCTGAAAGCTACCTGAAAGCTTCCTGAAAGCAACAAGAGAGCAAGGAGAAGACCGGTAATATCATATCAGTATCTGCTAAAAAGAAAGCCCTGGCGCTCGGGAGCGTCAGGGCTTTCATATGAACTAGTCTATTTTGTTAAGACTTCTTCTTATTCAATGAAACGGTCATGGCTACACCACTGCCATCTCCCGAGTAGTAAGGCGATAAGGAAATACCTTTATGTTTCTGCTTAATACGATGCAGTTCCGGCACCAGTATGCCCGATGCAGCACCCACTACCATACCCATGGCCACATCTGTACGGAAATGCCTGCCGCCTTTCATCCTGTAATACGCCACCACGCCCGGAGGTACTGCCGCCGCACCGTACAGTGCGATACGTTTCCAGCCCGTAATATGATGGTAGTCGGTAAATACTTTAGCCAGGAAAAAGGTAGATGCAGCCGCCACGGAAGCATGACCACTATAGAACGAGTTCGCTTTTGCATTGCCCACTTTCGAGGTGAGCGGCACGTCCGCGTTATATGTATAGGGCCTTTCCCTGCGGAAGCTGTACGCCAGGCCTACATACACCGTCTGGTTAATAGTATGTGTTATGAAATACATACCCAACAGGTCGAACCAGTCTTTACGGATATTTTTATCCAGCGCAATTAACGCGGGACTTAATACAGAGATATTGAGGAACAGGTCTGAATGGCTCATCGCGCGCGAGTAACCATCAGGGTTGTTAAAGATCACCGGGCGGTCGAACCAGTTTACATCCCGTGGATTAAGTGCCAGGGCCTGGCTTTCTGTGAGGGAAGCGTGCCTGGTTAGGGCAGGTAAAGCCACGGTCGAGAAGAGGAGTACGCCGCCGAAACCTACAGGCAATTCTACCCAGGGCCTGGCATTGTATATCTTTTCGCGGGCCGGTGTACTATCGGCCGGAGCAGCAATGGTTGTAACAGCAGAATCGGTGGCCGCAACCTGGGCATTACTGTTTGTAATGGCCAGCAAACATGCGGGTAAAAGAGTGATAAGCCTACGCATCGTAAAGTAAAAACCTGTTTAATCCAGCGTTAAAACTAAGCTTTTTCTCTCTTTGACAGCGCATCTTTAATTGTAGATATACACGCAATACAGGCATAAATCAATTTGGAGAACGTTTGCCGGCCGATGGCCGTAGCCGCTGCTACTGTAGTGAGCCTGCCGTGTTAACCACCTGTAAAGCAGGAACGGCCGGCAATTCTATTTATCCGCATCGTGCGTAAAAATTGCTTATCCCATAATCCTTAACTTTGCGCCATGGATTATTTTAAAAAGCTGCTGGCTTTGCTGAAAATAGAGCAGGAAGAAGATAAACGAAGCTACCAGGCGCTCACCGAAAGTACCTCTGTAAACGAACGCCGCGCCAGTGGCCTCACCTGGTACCCTATCGCCATCCGCGATACGGAAATGGGCCGGGCCGACTACCTCACGGTAGAAGTAGAACGTACCACCCACCAGGATATTCCCACCCAGCTCCGTTTTGGCGCAGCCGCCACGCTTTTCTCCAACCACGATCCTAAAACCGACCGGGTAGAGGGTACTATTACCTGGCAGGGGGGCGACCGGCTTAAAATAAGCCTGCGTACCGACGAACTGCCGGAATGGAGCCGCGATGGCAAACTGGGTATCGACCTGCTGTTCGACGATAACAGCTACGACGAAATGCAGAATGCCCTGAAACTGGCCATGGAGCTGAGCGAAAAGAAAGAAGAAGGTCGCCTGGTGCATATACTCTCCGGCGCGCAAAAGCCCACATTCGACACTGAATTCCATCCCTTTCAGCTACCAACCCTTAACCCTTCGCAGCAGGAAGCGGTAAATAAGATACTGTCGGCCAACGAACTGGCCATTGTGCATGGGCCTCCTGGTACGGGCAAAACCACTACACTCGTGCAGGCCATTAAGGCGATCGCTAAAAACGATAATCGCAAGATACTGGTGGTGGCGCCCAGTAATGCGGCGGTAGATTTGCTGAGCGATAAACTTTCCGGTGCGGGCCTCAACGTACTGCGTGTGGGCAACCCGGCGCGTGTGTCCGAAAGGCTCACTTCCCTCACGCTCGACAGCAAAATGGCCGATCATCAGCAAATGAAGGAAATCAAACGGATGAAGAAACAGGCGTCCGAGTTCCGGAACATGGCCCACAAATACAAACGGAACTTCGGGAAGGCCGAACGCGACCAGCGTAAAGCCCTGTTCGACGAGGCCCGTAATATTATGAAGCAGGTAGAAAATACAGAGCAGTATATCATTGAAGACCTGATGAACAAGGCGCAGGTAATTACGGCCACACTGGTGGGCGCTAATCATTACACCGTGCGTAACCTGAAATATCATACCGTGGTGATAGATGAAGCTGGTCAGGCCCTGGAGCCTGCCTGCTGGATACCCATACTGAAAGGCAAAAAAGTAGTGCTGGCGGGCGATCATTGCCAGTTATCCCCCACCATCAAATCTAATGAAGCCGCCCAGAAAGGGCTGGCCACTACCCTGCTTGAAAAATGCGTAAGCGCACATCCCGAGGCGGTGGTACTGCTGCAGGAACAATACCGCATGCACGAAACCATTATGGGTTACTCATCGTCGGTATTTTATGCAGATCAACTAAAGGCGCATGCTTCGGTGGCAGGCCACCTGCTGTTTACGGAGGATACCCCGCTCAACTTTGTAGACACTGCAGGCTGCGGCTTTGAAGAACGGCTCGATGGTACCAGCACCACCAACCCGGAAGAAGCGGCGTTCGTATTCAAACATCTTTTGCAACTGGTAACGGCCCTGCAACCACATTACCGCGAGCAGGACTTTCCCAGTATCGCTATTATATCGCCGTACAGGCAACAGATACAGCTGTTAAAAGAACAACTGGAAAACAACCCGGAGCTGAAGGTGTATGGCAGTAAAATATCAGTTAACACCATCGACAGCTTCCAGGGGCAGGAGCGCGATATTGTGTATATCAGTATGACCCGGAGTAATGCCGACAGCAAAATTGGCTTCCTTGCAGATATCAGAAGGATGAACGTGGCGATGACAAGGGCCCGGAAGAAGCTGGTGGTGATAGGCGACAGCGGCACGCTTTCGCAGGAGGCGTTTTATGCAGGTTTTATCAGTTACGCAGAACAACATAACGCTTACCAGAGCGCCTGGGAGTTTATGGTGGATTAGCGATTTATTTAAAATTCAGTATGTTGCAGGATAAGCCTTATCTAACGTTATGACTAAAGAGATAAACATCGGACTTATACGGGAACAGAAAATACCCCACGATAACCGCGTTGCCTTTACACCCCTGCAATGTAAATGGATCATGTCGCACTACCCCGGCATTACGATTACTGTACAGCCTTCGCCCGAACGGTGTTTCAGCGACCAGGAGTACCGCGATGCCGGCATTAAATTGTCGGAAGATCTTTCGCATTGCAGCATACTGCTGGGCATAAAGGAAGTACCTGTGGAACACCTGCTGCCTGGTAAAACCTATCTCTTTTTCTCTCATACCAAGAAAAAGCAACCGCATAACAAACACATGCTGCAAACCATACTCGAAAAGCAAATAACGCTGATCGATTATGAATGCCTGGTGCATGACGACGGACAACGTATACTGGGCTTTGGCTTTTTTGCGGGCGTAGTGGGCGCGCATAACGGGCTGCTGGCCTATGGCGAACGGACAGGCACTTTTAAGTTCAAACGCGTACACGAATGCCGCGACTTCCAGGAACTGATCACACATTACTTTGGCGTAAAAATACCACCTGTTAAGATAGTGGCTACCGGTTCGGGCCGCGTTACCGCAGGCATTTTGGAGGTGATGGGCTTACTCGGCATCAAATATATACCGCCTGAGGAGTTCATGATCAACAGTTATGCTTACCCGGTGTATACACAGTTAAAAGCAGGCGAACTTTATCTCCGCAAAACAGATAAAACGTACAGCCGGGAAGACTTTCACAATCATCCCGAAAAATATGACTGTAAGTTCCTTCCCTACGTTACCTGTAGTGATATACTGATGAACGGGATTTACTGGGATAAAAACATAGAGCCCCTGTTTACCTGGGCCGATATGGCCAAAGACAACTTCCGCCTGCAGGTGATCGCCGATATTACAGACGATGCCCAGGGCTCCATACCCTGTAACCTTGGCGATGGTACGATCGAAGAGCCTGTATACGATGTAAACCGCTTTTCCCGCCAGAAAATAGCGCCGTTTAATGAAGAAGGCGTTACCATGATGTGCGTTGGCAACCTGCCAAACGAACTGCCCCGCGATGCTTCGCAGTACTTCGGCGACCAGCTGATGAAATTCGTATTCGACGAGTTATTGAAAACGGAGAGTAAAATGATAGACAGGGCCACTATCGCAAGGGCCGGCGGGCTTACTGCTCACTATGACTACCTGGAAGACTATGTAGCTTAGAGGTAGAGATAATAATCCTTTAATAAATGGGTAAAATCAGGGGTGTATTGATGATTGGCATCGTAAATACGCAGGGTATCCGTATGCGTAGTTACTTCTTCCCTGGTGAAAATAGCGATAGTCCTAAAAAAGCCATGCTTCGGCGTTTGCTGCACATCCAGGCGGTGTTCCATGGCAAAACCTTTATCCTCCGCCAGTTCCTCGAACTTATCAAATTGACTGTACGGCAGTAGTACAGAAAACTTACCATCTTCTGCCAGGTTATCGTCGATGGCTTTTACGAGGGCCTCAAAATCGAGTTCTGTAGCGTGCATGGCGGCATTACGGGAAGTATTGAAACTCTTCAGCGCATTTTCATAAAAGGGCGGGTTCGTGATGATGAATTCGTAAGGCTCCTCTGCACGAAAAGCCCTCACGTCCGCATGAATCACCTGCAACCTGTCGGCCCATGGCGAGGTGGCAAAGTTTTCTTCGGCCTGCGCAAAGGCATCGGCATCCAGTTCAATAGCATCAATAAATGCGGGGGTTTGCTGTGCCAGCATCAGGCTTAACAGGCCAGTACCGGCACCAATATCCAAAATGCGGCTAACGGGCTGTTCGCGTATATACATGGCGGTGAAAGCGCCTTGTATACATGCATCGGTACATACCCGCATGGCGGCGCGCTGCTGTTGTACGGTAAATTGTTTGAACTGGAAATAATTATTGGCCATATTTATTGCGCTATATGCAATTCCAGGTTCGGCAAACGCATGTCACGGTGAATGGAAACCGGATTGTACAACTCCCAGCTGTACGAAAACAGTTCTCCTTTTTTTAGGTTCAGCGGCTGCAAACGCTGACGGTACATGAGTTGCGGCACCTTTTTATCTATCGAAAAAATCGTTTTCTTCGCGAACCGGTTATATACTTTTACCACCAGTTTATTCAATCCTGCTTTAAAAGGAAGTACCAGGTACTCCTGTTGGGTGAACCCTCTTGCAGGGTTGTTGTGTACCAGCTGCTCTTCCCCGTTTAAAAACACCTGTATACCATCTCCACTCGTCAGCCGCACGATATACGGGCCTTCTTCTGCGGCGGTTATTTCCTGGTAAATATACCAGCTGTTATTCCACTCAGCCGGCAACTCGTAGGTCTGATCATTCTTCCATTGCTTAAGCGCCCAGGGTTTGCCATTTTCCTGCGGCCACGGCTCACTTACATTTATCTTATCAATATCACCATTCGCCCAGCTAATGCCATTCCAGTAAGGGCCTGCTACATACATACTGCTCCAGTTAAGCACGCGCGATGGTTTGCTGATCTCAATAGAATCTGTACCCTCGAGTTTTACGGTTTGATTGCGATCGTTGTAACGGAGATTGATGAACTTATCTTTCTCCTGCCGGGTAAAGGCCAGCCAGGGTATCACCCTCATTTCCGCCGTTATTTTTATATCCCAGCTGTTTGCAACGGTACTGCGATAATAACTGTTATAGTCAACGCCGGAAAAGCTGTAATGTTTTTCGGCGTTATGCCTGTCGAGTACAAGATGTTCGCCCGGCGACATTTTTTGTACCTGTTGCGGCTCCACCGTATAACCGCCCTTAAAGCTAATCTTTAATACCCTAATACGATCATTTAGTTTAAACTTCGATGGCAGTTCTATCTCCATTCCCCCCTCTCCTGTACGAATGCGGCAAGGCAGTTTTACGTTGTTACTGTCCAGTAATGCAACGGATGTTACTTCGCCGGTTAGGCCTGGTAAAACAAGGGTATTATTTTCGGGCTGATGCATTAAACTGAGGTACAACTTATTTGCTTTGGCCGTCACTTCTCCCCAGTCAAAGAACGTGCTGAAAGGTGTGGAGGTGGTGCCATACACGGCCTCTCCGTTTACTGCTAACCATTTGCCTATACGCAACAGTACCTCCTTCTCAAAGTTAACTACAGAGCCATCGCCCCGGGGACCTATATTCAGCAGGTAGTTACCGCCGCGGCTGGCTACTTTTAACAGGCCTTCCAGTTTCTGTTTCGCCTTATCGTTTACACTGCCATGTTCCTGCCAGGAGCGGTAGCCCCAGGTTTCGTCGTACACCGAAGCGGGCGTTTGCCAGGGTGTAGCCACTTTGTAACTGGGATAATCATTATCCCCCATCACGCAAAAATCACCGGCATCATTACCCAGCCGGCCGCTTACCATACAATCGGGTTGCAGGCGGTGTACCAGTGTGGCCAGGTCCTGGCTTTGCGAAGCTGTTAATGAACCCATATCGAACCATATTTCAGACATAGGCCCGTAATTGGACATCAGTTCTGTTACCTGGTTCATGTTATATTGATGATGCGCCTCCGTGATGGGATCGCTGTTGTGGCTGGATATCGGGTAGGCTTCGGGAAAGTGCCAGTCGATGAGTGAAAAGTATACGCCAAATTTAAGGCCGTGGCGTTTGCAGGCATCTGCCAGTTCCTTTACCACATCGCGATGATACGGCGTGGCGTCAACTACATTATAACCGGTGTAAGCCGATTTGAACATACAAAAGCCATCATGGTGTTTTGATGTGATGACCACCGACTTCATACCGGCAGCTTTGGCCAGGCGGGCAATAGAATCGGGCTTCCAGTTTTCGGGGTTGAAACGTTTGGCCACATCGCCATATGTATCGCTGTAAATACCTGCATGCGCCTGTATCTGCTCGCTGTAACCCACGGTTACAGGTTTGCCGTTCCATACACCACCCAAGGTGCTGTAAATAGCGCCCCAGTGAATGAACATGGAATACTTCTGGTCCTTCCACTCCTGCAGTGCGGCTTTATGTTGTGCGTTGACTGCGATGGTGCTAATGGTCCAGATAACAAGCAGGACTAACTTCTTCATGCAATGGTATTAGTGGGTAAAACGGGATAGCTTCTGCATTATAGCCTTTTTACTCGCCGAAAACGGCGCGGGCGCTGGGCACAACGTCCAATGGTACAAATTCGCCGGCCAGGTATTTATAATACGCTGTCATGGCGATCATGGCCGCATTGTCGGTACAGTACTCAAACTTCGGGATATAATATTGCCAGTTATGTTTTGCTGCGTACTCGGCCAGCCCCTTCCGTAAACCGGAATTGGCGCTTACACCGCCGGCTATGCTCATTTGCCGGATGCCTGTTTCTTCAGACGCCTTTACCAGTTTATTCAGCAGTATCGTTACAATACGGTGCTGGATAGAGGCGCAGATGTCTGCCAGGTTCTTTTCCACGAACTCCGGATCTTTCGCCCTGTTCTCCTGCAAAAAGTACAGGATACCGGTTTTAAGTCCGCTAAAGCTAAAGTTGAGGCCGGGGATCTGGGGTTCGGTGAACTTAAAACGAAGCGGGTTACCCTCCTTCGCATGTTTATCGATAAGCGGGCCGCCCGGATAAGGCAGTCCTATCAGTTTAGCGCTTTTGTCAAATGCTTCGCCGGCCGCATCGTCCAGCGTTTCGCCAATCACTTTCATGTTCAGCGGACTGTTACATTGTACGATTTGGGTATGACCGCCGGAAACGGTAAGGCAAAGGAAAGGGAAAGAGGGTTTGGGATCTTCGATGAAGTTGGCCAGTACGTGTGCCTGCATGTGGTGTACACCAATGAGGGGAATGTTAAGGGCCAGCGCCATTGACTTTGCAAAGCAACTGCCTACCAGCAGCGAACCAATCAGGCCGGGGCTTTGGGTAAAGGCGATCGCACTAAGTTCGTGCATATCAACGCCTGCCTGTTTCAGCGCAGCGTCTACCACGGGCACAATGTTCTCCTGGTGCGCGCGCGAAGCCAGTTCGGGCACTACGCCACCGTACTGTTCGTGAACGGCCTGGTTGGCAATAATATTGGAAAGCACTTTCCCGTCTACCAGCACAGAGGCACTTGTTTCATCACATGATGATTCTATCGCTAAGATTTTAACAGCCGTCATAAGGTTTGCAAAGATACGCCACCGCGCACAATTTCAGTGTTAATTGCTCCTGATCGCTACCACAGGGTCGAGTTTAGAGGCCGACCAGGCAGGAATGAAGCCCGCTACTATGCCTACGAAAACCGAAATACTCAGTCCGAAAATGATTTTGCCAGGCGACAGGAAAAAGTCGAAATGGATCACTTTGGTGGCTATTACTGCCATTCCATACACCACCGTGAGGCCCAGCAGGCCTCCAAGTATACATAACAGGATGGATTCCATCAGGAATTCCATCAGGATAATATTACGTTTGGCGCCAATTGCTTTTTTCAGTCCGATGATGCTGGTACGCTCCTTAACGGTTACGAACATAATATTCGCAATCCCGAAACCACCCACTAACAGGGCGAATATACCAATCATTAATCCTCCTGCATTGAGTACGCCGAACAGCGAGTTCAGTTCACTCTGGATGGTAGTGATTTCGTTCAGTGAAAAGTTATCTTCCTGGGTTGGTCTTAATCGTCTTATGGCACGCATAGTACCGGTCAAATCATCTTTCAGTTGTTGCACCGATACGCCATCGCGCGCCTTTACCATCAGGTAAGGGTCGGCAAACCGGCGTTCGTCTACAATAGTACGGGCAAACATATAAGGCATGATAGCCGAATCGTCGAAGTTAATACCGCCAAGGATGCCGTCGCCCTTGAACTTAAGGGCACCTATCACTTTACAGTTGCGGCCGCTGAAGCGGATGGTCTGGCCCAGTGCTGCTTCTGCTGAGGGAAACAGCGCCTGCCATATATTGCCGCCCAGTATCACTACGTTGGCGCCGTTGTTGGTTTCGGTGGCCGAAAAGTACCTGCCGCTAATAATATCCAGGGTGGTTACGTCCTCAAACTCCTGTGTTACGGCCATTAACTGTATGTTCTCCATATAGTCCTTCCCGTATTCTAACTTTTTACCGCCGGCCGAAAACACGAAAGCCGATGCTGCCGCGCTCTTTACCTTTTCCTGGAGCGGTTTTAGTTCCTTGTAAACAGGTTCGGGACGGTTTACATACTTCCACCAGGGCATATCTGGCCCGCCACCCCAGGGCCATTTCTGGATATAGATCACATTACTGCCCAGCGATTCTACCTCGCTGCGCACGTTGCGTTCCAGGCTTTCTGTAGCGGCAAAAACCGCGATAATGCAGAAAATGCCGATGGTAATACCCAGCAGCGAAAGGAAGGTACGCACCTTGTTCACCCGCAGTTCCTGCAGGGCCATCTTTAAACTGTTCCAGAGAATCTTAAGGGTGGAGAGCATACATCAAATTTAATCTTTATCGCCATACTTTCGCCCGGTTTATTGACCAATGGAACAGGGAACTTGCCAGCGGGGAAGCATCTGGGGGAAAATACTTACCTTTGCAGCCATTTTTCTATTCATGAAGTACGCTAACGAGATCAACAGGCGAAAGACTTTTGCCATTATTGCCCACCCCGATGCGGGTAAAACGACCCTTACAGAGAAGTTCCTGCTGTTCGGCGGCGCTATCCAAACGGCGGGTGCTGTTAAGTCTAACAAGATAAAAAAACATACTACCTCCGACTTTATGGAGATCGAGCGCCAGAGAGGTATCTCGGTAGCTACCTCCGTAATGACCTTCGAATACCGCGACACACTGGTTAACCTGCTGGATACGCCCGGTCACAAGGACTTTGCCGAAGATACTTACCGCACGCTTACCGCAGTAGACAGTGTGGTGCTGGTGATCGACTGCGTAAAAGGTGTGGAAGAGCAAACCGAAAGGCTCATGGAAGTATGCCGCATGCGCGATACGCCGGTAATCATTTTCGTCAACAAAATGGACCGCGACGGTAAAAACCCTTTTGACCTGCTGGACGAGCTGGAAGAAAAGCTGAACATCAGCGTACGCCCCCTGAGCTGGCCTATTAACGGCGGTAAAGACTTTAAAGGCGTATACAACCTGTACGATAAAAGCTTCGTGAGTTTCGCCCCTAACAAAAAGGCCACCGACGAAGATATTATACCCATGCCGGACGTAAACGTACCCCGCGTAGACGAGCTGTTTAACGCCCAGGACGCAGCGCAGCTGCGTAATGACGTGGAACTGATCGAGGGTGTGTACGACCCGTTCGACAAGCAACCTTACCTCGAAGGTAAAATGGCACCTGTGTTTTTTGGCAGCGCTGTAAACAACTTCGGTGTAAAAGACATGCTCGACACCTTTGTGGAAATTGCACCGGTGCCGCGCACACGCCCTTCGACCGCACGTGAAATTGAGCCCGGCGAAGACAAGTTCACCGGTTTCATATTTAAAATACACGCCAACCTCGATCCCCGCCACCGCGACAGGATCGCCTTTTTGCGCATTTGCTCCGGCAGGTTCGAAAGGAATAAGTTCTACCATCACGTACGCCTCGATAAAGACGTTCGTTTCTCAAACCCCTACACCTTTATGGCCCGCGATAAAAACGTGGTAGACGACGCCTACCCGGGCGACGTAGTAGGTTTGTTTGATACCGGTAACTTTAAGATCGGCGATACGCTTACTGAGGGCGAAAACCTTTACTTTACAGGCATCCCAAGCTTCTCTCCCGAGTTGTTTAAGGAGCTGGTAAACAAGGACCCGATGAAGACGAAGCAACTGGAGAAAGGTATACGCCAGTTAACAGACGAGGGCGTGGCCCAGTTGTTTACCCAGCACAGTGGTAACCGCAAGATCATTGGTTGCGTGGGCGAACTGCAGTTTGAGGTAATACAATACCGCCTGTTACAGGAGTACGGTGCGGCCTGCCAGTTCAATAGCCTGCCTTTTTACAAGGCCTGCTGGATTACCGGCCCTAAACAAAAGATCGAAGACTTTATCCGCTTTAAAAGCTCGAACATCGTGGAAGATAAGGACGGGCACCTGGTATACCTGGCCCAGTCGGAATGGTACCTCAATACAGAACGTACCAACAACCCTGAAATAGAGTTCCACTTTACTTCAGAAATTCATAAGTAAGTATATCGATAGTGATAAAAAAGCCGGTCAATCAACAGACCGGCTTTTTCATTTGTATCAACATACAAAAAAAAGGCCGCGCCCAGGATAAGGCGCGGCTTATTCGTACGACCAACTCAATTATCGCGTTGTAAAAAATTTTCGGGGTTACAATCACTTTTAATTTTAACCTGCAACGAAGATAGGTGCATATCATCCGGATCATTTACGATATTGGAAATATGATTTACGCAATGCGGAAAATAAAAAAGCACGGCAGTTTACAAAAGATGTTACAATCTACTGTAAACCGCCATGCTATTATCTTTAAGACCGCCGATCCTTATTTCATTCCCTACTGCACAAAGCATCAATAAATAAAAAACCGCCCGGAAATACCCGGACGGTCTCTCTACATATGCATGGTTTCCGTTAAAATCCTGCGTTTATTACCACCGTTCCGCTCACTCTTGGCCTTGGAGGCAATGGTAACGGAAAAGGAGGTGGCGGCGGTAAAAGCGGCGGGTGAACCACCACTACGCGGCCTCTTGCCCTTCGCGGCGCCTCGTAATAAACATGATCTCTTCTTTCATTCCTGTAATATCTTTTATCTCTGCAATCATCCCTGCGGTCATAACGTCGGTCGTCGCAATGGTCATAACGCTTGTGGTGTCCTTTTTTGTGACCTCTGCCCTGGGCAGATAAAGAGAGTGAAACACCTGTAACAAGCAACATAAGGAGCATTAGCTTTTTCATAGCCTTGTTTTTTAAATTGATGGTTGTTTTAATTACCACTTCTTTCTTTACACCGGTGTTTCGATTGGTAACTTATAGCTGTAATTTCAAGAAGTGTGCCACAAAAAAAAGCCACTCAAACGAGCGGCTTTTCCTATCAGTATAAATACATTAATTACATCCTGAAACACTTGGAGAAGTTGGTCAAACGCCCCCTGCCAGTACCGGAACCAGCTAAACGGTAAGTGAGTGTAAGACCGCTGAACACGTACCAGTCCTTCTTCTTAGGATTACCCCTGATCGTACCATCGGGCGGATAAGTAGTGGGTGGTAAAAAGTGGCCGGTTTCATCGCCGCGAAACGCAAGATCTACGGCCTGTTGACCAGCATAGGCCAGCAAAGTATTTTCATCAATATAAGTATTACTTACATCATCAAGATAATCGGTAAAGGTTTTACGCCAGCCAATTTCAACACCCAGTGTAAGGTTATCCGTTAGTATGTATTTGGCACCGAAACCGAAAGGAAGCGACACCTGGTAAAGACTGTACATCGGCCTTTCCGGGTATTGAGGAAGCCCCTGCCCTTCTGTTCTTAAGGGGCGAAGTGGTGTCCATTCGCCATTAGCGTTTTTAGCCTTGGGATAAAAGCTGAACATACCTACACCACCGAATATATATGGCGTAAACCCCGTTTCATCGATATCCATGAAATTAAGTTCGCCCATTACGGCACCTTCCCAAATATTAGATTTGAAGCTGAGGTTACGTTGTAAAAGACTGCGGTCTGAGTTAGTACTATCGGCAGCCGCCACCATGCCCCAGGTAAACTGGGCGCGGAGCGTAACAAACCGATTGATGTCCTTGCGCACCAATAAACCCAAAGATGGACGCGTGTAGCCAAAGTCCACCGCCTTTTGATTCAAGTCGCCGCTATAATTACTGATCCCTCCAAACAGGCCAACATGCCAATCCTGCGCAAAACTCAACAACGGGGCCGCGGACAACAGAATAATTCCAATGATCTTTTTCAAGGAAGTAAGGTTTACAGATTATTGATTAGTAACGTTTTCATACACAAAAAAAGTATGATGCCCTAATTACGGGGCCGAAATTAAGTATTTTCCTGATCAATTCATAATCAGCACATTGATTATTAATATAAGAGAAAATATGATCTGATTATCAGTTACTTGTAAATTTAAAGTAATTATTTAAAGAATCGTTAAAATAGATTCCCTTTTCAGGTATAAACGAGGGGAGGGCCAACCGGGTTTGCTAGTATAATAAGGACGATATATCAGGGCCAAACCGGTTAATAAAACATCAGTTAACTGCTATCCGTTTAATGAGTATCCTATATCGATCCTTTATCGATCCTATACTCAGGTCCGCTGAAATCCTTTGTGGTGGTGAAGGGTAATATAGGATAGATATAGGATGGATATACCTTCGATAAAGCAGTTCGCTATGGTGGCCTGTTTGAAGCATTCGTGCCTCGGGGGCGATGATGAGGTGTAGATGGCCTTGTAGTATTATATTGCCTGTACCGTTGAAGGGAGTGTGCGGATGCTTAATCTATATTGTGCGCCCGCGTTAGCGGGCATCACCCACCCTCCGCTTAAGTCTTCGCTACAGTAAAAGCTTCCCGGAAGGCAACGCTGACGTTACGAATAAGGTGAGTATTGCTATTACCTAATAGTCATGTAGACCGTGCGTATCTCGTGCGAAGACTTAAGCGGAGGATGGCTTCGTTCCTCGCCATGACGATCTTTGTGACGCCCGCTAACGCGGGCATCACAATATGCATTAAACGTACGTCGGTTGAATGTAATCCGCCAGGCAGTGGTGCTTACGTCTGCCCAATAATGCTTAAACAGCTGAAGAGTGCGACGCAACGGCGGCGTAATACGTTTACTAAAGCTGGTTCCATATACCTCCCCCTAATAACGTAAGGGCAACGAAAGGGCAATAAAAGGGCCACGAAAGGGCTAAAGGTTACCGGCACGCCAAAAATGGGTTAATATACCATCAAAAAAAAGGGAGCCACCGGCCCCCTCTAACTTCTATCTATATACGCTATCAATTTCCTTTCGTCCATACCTTCACATCCCATATCTTGTTTTTACGGATGTCCCAGGTAAAATCTAATACCCGCCACTGGCCATCGGCCCAAACGCGCCATATATCGCCGCTGAGGTTTTGGCTGGTGATGCGGAGGCCTGAAAATACGTAGGCGCCGTACAAGCGCATTTTTTCACTGCGGGTTTGCTCCTGCCCCACCTCGTCGAGCATGATAAACATGGTGGTGGCAAGGTTGTTAGTGACGGCATCTGCGGAGATGCTGGTTTTAAGCGCGTATACGGGGTTCAGGGTACTGTCTTCCATGGTGAAGCTGCTTAAAATATCTTCCATCGCCAACGATCCCAGGGCTTTGAACTTTTTCGTGTCGGGAATTGTTCCTTTAACGGCTTCGAGGCTTTGGCTGCGACTGCTGTAATAAGCTGCGGCATGTTTGTCCAGAAAGCTCTTTATTTTTGCCAGCAACGGAATACGGTCGAGCGACATGGTATCATTAATGCTCATGCGGTCGAGCGCCACGGGTAATTGTTTTACTTCCTCGTAAAGGCTAAAGCTAAACTGCCTGATCTCTTTTTCCAAAGGGCTGATCGTTTGCGCTTTCGCGGAAAAGGTAAACAAGCCAAGGCATATGCTGGCGGCCAAAAGGCATTTTTTCATGCTGGAATAATTTGCGGCGAAGATCGTGGTTTACCAGTTGTGAAAGGCTATAGAAATCGTTAAAGTTTTATCTGAAATAGCCACAGGAAAGGATTCCATACTACCCGTCGGTAAAAAAGGGCGATTGGTCGAAAACTTTACTGAATATTCATTAAAAGCGGAGCCCAGCGGTACGATATTTGCAACTAGGTGCCGATAACATACTATTTTATAACGAGATACGTAATAAGTGAAGGAACCCTCTACCGGCAAACCCTGGAAAAGACGACTGAAGAAATGGTTGATTGGCATTGGAATTACTGTGGTTGGCCTGCCCCTTTTAATACTACTATTATTACAGCTTTCGCCCGTACAGGATTTTGTACGCGGCAAGGCAGAGAATTACCTGCGCAAAAAACTGGGGACAGAAGTACACATTGGCCGCCTCCGTTTTACCTGGTGGCACGATATCAGCCTGCGCGACGTATCCTTAAAAGATAAAAAAGAACAAACTTTATTTGCCACGGGCGAACTGGAGGTGCGGTACAACCTGCTGGCGCTTTTAAGCAATGAACTGCGTGTATACTCGCTGCAATGGAACGATGCGAAGGTGAACGTATACCGCCCGGCTAACGACAGCGCCTTCAACTACCAGTTCATCATCGATGCCTTTGCTTCTCCCACCCCGGAAAAGGATACGGTATTCGAGGAAAGCGGTACTACCATGAAGTACGATATTGGTGAAATAGACCTGCGCCGTATTAACCTGGCCTTTAACGACACGTTGGGCGGTATGCTGGTAAATGCCGACCTCAAACTCCTGCACCTGGAACCTGAAAAGCTGGATATGGACAACGGGGCTTATTACATCGATGAATTTAAGATCGATGGTCTGACGGCTTCTTTCATTCAAAAATACATTCCTTCTGTTTTACCCAAAATAGCGGAACCCGAACCTGTGGATACGGGCTCCTCTCCTTTTGACATCAGGGCTAACAACCTTTTAATCACCAATACGAGCGTAAAGTATGCGAGCGACGGCGTGGGCATAGACGTGGGCGGCAACATCGGCAAACTGCAACTGAAAAACGCCCGGTTCGACCTGTTACAAACCCTGGTAGATGCCCAATCGCTGGTGCTGCATGAAACAACTGTCAATCTTCGTATGGCCAAGGGCCTGGACACTACCGGTGCCAGCGAACCGGAAGACACCTCATCGCCCAACACCTGGCGCATTACTGCTGAAACACTGGATGTGGCAGGGGTTAACTTTAATATGGATAATGCAGATGCGGTACCTCTGAAATACAAAAACGCGCTGGACTTTAACCATATGGCGCTGGCCAATGTAGTGTTAAAGGCTGATCATATTTCCTATAATGCCGATAGCGCACTGGCACACATCAGCACAGGCAGTCTTACCGAAAAGAGCGGCATACAACTGAAAGAGCTGAAGGGTAAGGTATTGTATACCAGCAACGAAGTAAACCTGGGCGAGTTCCTGCTGCAAACAGCCGAAAGTAAGATAGATGCAGATGTGCTGGTACGCACCCGCTCCTGGTCTACCCTGTCGGACAACCTGCCCATGCTACAGATCAAAGCAGACATCAGACCAACTTCAGTAGCCTTGAAAGAGGCCTTGTACTTTGTACCCGATATGGCCAGCAACGCTTCCATGAAACCGCTCTGGCGCAAACGGCTGGACCTTAAAGGCAATATCAACGGCTCCCTCGCCCAGCTGCAAATTCCCGGACTGGAAGTAAAAGATACGGACCACAACTACCTGTACGTGAAAGGCAGCGCCAGCAACGTAACAGAAACGGACAAACTCGGCATCGACCTGCAGCAGGTAAAGGTATTGAGCAGCAACTACGGCATCCGCACCTGGGTGCCGGCCGGTACTATTCCGAACACCGTGCAACTACCCAACCGGATGCAGATCGATGGCAGCGTGAGAGGGGGTATGCAGCAACTGCATCCTAACCTGCTCATGACTACCGACTTCGGCAACCTGTCTGTAAAAGGTGACGTAGGCAATTTTACCGATCCGAAGAAACTGAGTTACAGTCTTACGCTGATAGCACAACAACTGCAAACCGGCCGCTTTATAAGAGATACCACGCTCGGTGCGCTCAACGGCACCATCTTCGCCAAAGGCAGTGGTACCGAACCTAAAACCGCCAATGCCGACGCCAGGATCGACATCAGATCGTTTACGTATAACCGTTATACTTACCAGAACATTGTAGTAGATGGAGGGTTACACAAAGGCGCCTACCAGGCAACAGGTAAGGCAGATGATCCTGCTGTGCAGGTAACATTCGACGTTTCGGGTAAAATTGATTCATTACGCCCGGACATTGCGGCTAATGTAGACCTCCAGCGGTTCGACATGCACGCCACCGGCTTTAGTGCCGATACGATGACCGTGAAAGCCATACTGGAAGCGAAGGTAAACAGTTTACAGCCACGTAAGCTCGATGCTTATGCCAATGTATTTAAGATACAGGTAGCAGATAAGAGCCAGATTTACGCGCTGGACAGTATTTTGGTTCGTGCCGATGCAGACAGTGGCCTGCAGCGGATAACACTACGCGCACCGTTCGGAAGGATGCGGATTGCGGGCGACTTTAACTACCAGACAGTGGCCAGTACCGCACAGGCTATTATCGAACGCCACCTTTCGGCAGCTTCTAACCTGCCACCGGTACCCACCGAAAAACAACAGCTGGCCTTTAACGGCGCGCTGTTCATTCCCAAATCACTCGAAGAGTTTTTCCCCGATATACAACTGGACAAGCCTTTATTCGTATCGGGCCGCCTGAACAGCGACAGTGCATTGCTGGCCGCAGATCTTAACCTGCCAAGGATGCGGTACGACTCCTTCTTCCTGGATACCTTCCGTGTGAAACTGCGGGCAGATACCACGATTATGACCGCGAACATGGTGCTGGGCAAACTCTCACACCCCAGTATTCCGCTCGAACGTACCACAATTGACGCTAAAGCGCAGAACGGGTTACTTGATTTCGATTTACAGATCAACGATCATGATGATAACGCTAAATACAAACTGGGCGGCAACCTGCACTACCTCGAAGGCGACAGCCTCCTGTTCTCCCTCAAAGAGAAAATATTACTCAACAAGATGAACTGGACAGCTGCCGGAGGAAACAGAGTGGTAGTGAAGTCGGGCAACCTTTCTTATGCAGATATTGGTTTCCAGCAACAGGACCAGCTGCTGCGGGTATTTACACCCAATGCCGCTACCGATACCCTGCTGCCGGATATCACTGTTGAACTGAAAAACTTCCGCCTGTCTACCCTCACCAGCATTGTTGAAAAAGACACGGCGCTGGTCAATGGTATTGCCAATGGTGCCATCACCGTTAAGAACCTAAGCGTAAATCCTTTGCTGGACGGCGATC
This sequence comes from uncultured Chitinophaga sp., assembly GCF_902168175.1. Classification (GTDB taxonomy): domain Bacteria; phylum Bacteroidota; class Bacteroidia; order Chitinophagales; family Chitinophagaceae; genus Chitinophaga. Next base: position 69,349 of record NZ_CABHOU010000101.1, read on the forward strand.
TGAAGGTGGATAGTCTTCGCGCCATGGGCACCTCTATTGGCGACCTTGCGCTTAAAGCTAATTCTACCGAAGATAAATCGTACAACCTGGAGGCGCGCATTACCGGTAATGGCAACGATGTGGAGTTGGAAGGCACTTACGGAAAGGAGATGGACTTTACCCTCAGCCTGCAAAAGCTGAATGTGAAAACACTGGAGCCGTTTACTTTCGGCAACGTAGAAAAGATGTCGGGTGCTGCTAATGGCCGTATTACCCTTCGCGGTACGATGGATGCCCCTAATATACGGGGTCACCTGCACTTCGATGATGCCGCTGGTACCGTTACGATGATCAACAATGAGTTCAAACTTCCCAATGAAGATATTGAGTTCGTGGCCGACGGTATCCGGTTTAACCAGTTTGTGATTGCAGACAGTGCGGGCAATGAGGCCGTATTGAACGGAAGGATCAGGACCGTCGCTTACCGTGACTTTAATTTTAACCTTACCCTGAAAGCCGAGAACTTCCGCGCACTTGGTCCTAAAGCCCATCCGGACCAGCTGTACTATGGCCCCGCTTATATCGACTTAACGGCCCGCGTGCAGGGCGACCTCGATTTACCAAGGGTGCAACTAAACGTAAAACTGAGAGAGAAATCGGAGGTAACAGTAGTAATACCAGAAGATAAACCCGGCATAGAAAGCCGCGAAGGCATTATGGAATTCGTGGACCGCGACAATATGCCCGACTCCAGCCTGCTGACGAGGATAGATTCGTTGCCCTCAATGCCTACACTGAAGGGCATTGTATTCTCCGGCGACGTAGAAATAGATCCGAAAGCCATAATGCGTATCGTGATTGACCCCGGCAACGGCGACTACCTCGAAGTACAGGGTAACGCCACGCTCAACCTCACACTGGACCCGAGCAATAAAATGAGTTTAACGGGCAGGTATGAAATTGATGAAGGAAAATATGCCATGTCGCTGAACCAGCTGATCAAACGTCAGTTTGAGATCGAGAAAGGCAGTACCATTATCTGGAACGGAGAGGCAACCAGCGCCGATGTAAACATACGGGCCAAATATGCTGTAAACGCCCCCGCCATCGACCTTATTGGCGACCAGGTAACAGATGCCACCACCAATAAAGCACAGTATAACCAGAAGGTGCCGGTAGAAGTGTTCCTGATTATCACCGGCGAACTGTTAAAGCCCGAAATAGCATTTGAACTGGATATGCCCGAGAACTCGCGCAACGTGCTGGACGGGGCGCTGTATACCCGACTGAAACAGATCAACCAGGTACCATCTGAGTTAAACAAACAGGTAATGGGGCTGCTGATATTGAACCGCTTCATATCCGAAAATCCGTTTGACCAGTTAGACAGTCGTACGGGAAGCTCGTTCGAAGATATTGCACGAAAGAGCGTAAGTAAAGTATTATCGCAGCAGCTTAACAACCTGGCCGGCAGTTTGATAAAGGGCTTTGATGTGAATTTCGATTTGCAGTCAGAAGACGACTATAGCACCGGCACTAAAACAGAAAGCACCAATCTGAAGGTAGATGTATCGAAACGCCTGCTGAACGACCGGCTTACGGTAACAGTAGGTTCCAACGTAGGCATCACCGGTAATGGCGATCCGCAGGAAGCCAGTACCCTTGTAGGCGATGTATCGGCCGAATACACCCTTACCCGCGACGGGCGCTACCGCCTGCGTGCTTACAGGCGTAACCTCAGCGAAACAATTATCGAAGGCGAAGTAGTAGAAACAGGATTGAGTTTCATGCTGGTAGTAGATTACGATAGGTTCAGGGAGATATTCGAAAGACGCAGGGAGAAGAAACAAGAACGCATCCGTGCTAAAAAATCAAATTAAAGTATGAGCAGAAAGCAGGGCTATATCATCTTAATACTCTGGACCGTACTTGCGGCCTGTTCCACCACTAAAACAGTGCCGGAGGGCGACAGGTTATTTACCGGATCGGATATCAGGTGGAACGGTAAAAAGCCCAAAGATAAAGGCGCGCTGAACAACGGGATGGAAGACCGTTTAAGACCATCACCCAATAAAAAAACACTGGGTATCCCCGTTAAATTGCTGATATATAATCTGGGTAAAGACCCCGGTACTAAAACCAAGGGCCTTAACTACCTGTTACGTAAGAAATGGGGCGAAGCACCTGTATTATTAAGCCAGGTAAAACCCGGTACCAATAGTCTTATACTTGAGAATTACCTGGAGGACAACGGTTATTTTCAGGCGGATGTAAGGGACAGGGTGATCAGGAAAGGTGAGAAAAAAGCGAGCATCACCTACACCGCAACACCGCATACCAGGTACATTGTCGACTCAGTAGTATTCGAAATAGACTCGACCACAGCGCTGGGCGGCATACTCATGGCCAACACAAAGAAATCAGTACTAAAAACCGGCAGTATTTACCGGTTAGACGATGTAAAGACAGAGCGCGAGCGTATGCACGCTATAGTAAAGGAACGTGGGTTCTATTACTTTACCCCGGACTATATATTGATCCAGGCCGATAGTACCCATCAGGGTAAAGTAAACCTGTTTGTGCAGGTAAAGAAAGAAACACCGAAAACCGCGTTGCAGCAATACCGTATGCGTAACGTTACCCTGTTTACCAATTACAGTCTCAATGCCGACACCATGCGTTTTGGTGGTTTAGATTCTGTACGCGCCATGAGACGAGCCGATAGCACCCGTATAAGAAGAAAAACAGGCTTTAATATCATCGATCCCGATACATTGTTTAAGCCGATAGTGTTCGAGCGTTCGGTGTTCCTGAAACGCGATAGTCTGTACCGGTTAAGCTCCCATAACATCACCCTGCAAAGGCTGGTGAACCTGGGCGTATTTAAGTTTGTGCGCGGGCAGTTCAGAACAGCGCGCGACAGCGGTTACCTGAATGCCAGTTTTTATCTTACCCCCTACCCTAAACGTTCGTTGCAGGCAGACCTTACCGGTTACTCAAAAAGCAGCAACTTCGTAGGATCGCAGTTAAACGTATCGGCCAAAAACAGGAACTGGCTGCATGCCGCGAACCTGTTGGAAATAAAACTGGGCGCAGGCTTTGAAACACAGGTAGGTGGCGGGTCCACGCAGCTTAATACGAGCGGCTACAGTCTTACGGGCGACGTATCCGTAACGATCCCAAGGTTCGTTGCACCGGTCAAGGGCATTAATATTCGTACGCCGTTTGTTCCCAGAACGAAAATAAGCATCGGTTATGAGTTGCTGAGCAGACCTTCCCAGTACAACCTTAATGCCTTCTATTTCCAGTTTGGGTACTTATGGAAGAAAACGAAAAACCTCGAGCATCAACTGAACCCGATCGCCATTACTTATGTGCTACCGACCAAACTTTCAGAAGAGTTCATAAAGCAACAGTCGCAAGACCTTGCCTTACAACAGTCGGTATCGAAACAGTTCCTGCTGGGTGGCAACTACACCATTACTTTCAACAACCTGGCCGAGCCCCGTTATCACACATTTTACGGGAGCTTTAATACCGATATATCAGGTAACATCGCCGGACTGCTAATACCGAAGGCCGACAGTCAGAAGCTGATCTTCAACAACCCCTTCTCCCAGTATGTAAGACTTACGCTGGAAGGCAGGCATTACTGGAAACTGGCCGATAAACTTACCTGGGTGAACAGGGCGCTGGTGGGTTACGGTATCCCCTACGGCAACTTCAGCACCCTGCCGTTCGTAAAACAGTACTTCATTGGTGGTAGCAACAGCTTACGTGCTTTCAGGGCGCGTACCATTGGTCCGGGTACTTACAGGGCAGCGGATGCAGACAGCAACAGGCTGCTCGCTAACCAGGCAGGTGATATCAAACTGGAATTAAACTCCGAACTGCGTTATAAACCAATGAACCGGATCGAATTTGCCGCATTTTATGATGCAGGTAATATATGGCTGCGAAACAGGCTCACCGGCAAGGAAGGCGGTGAATTCATTATCGGGCAGGCATTGAGTCAGCTGGCAATGGGCACAGGCCTCGGTCTGAGGGTCGATGCCTCTATCCTGATCATCCGGTTCGATGTGGCGTTCCCGCTACGTAAACCATGGCTGCCCGAAGGCGAGCGGTGGGTAGGCAACCAGATTAAATTCGGTGATCCCGACTGGAGAAAAGAGAACCTGGTACTGAACATCGCCATTGGATATCCCTTCTAGCGGGCATACATATGAAAATATTATTTTATTAATCAAAACACATTATATATATTTGCTATCCATAGACTATTACGGATTTCAGGGGTAAATATCCTGGAGCCCGGTGATAAGCCTTGGTAACGGGGCTTTTACCGATGGTTAAAGCAACTGTATATGAAGTATTTACTATCCTATTCCGGCAAGTGCCACGAGGTGCTGCGCCGTTTTCGAAGGCACGCGTTATACACCCTGTTATTGATACCAGCCCTGCACCTGCAGGCGGTAGCGCAGGTGCCTGCAGACATTCAGCTGCCTGTAAAGGAAATACACGAGAACAACCTGATAGGCACCGCTGTGGGCGCGTTCATGAGTAACGACGCCAACTCTTCCACTTATGTTTATACACTTGTAGCAGGTGCAGACGATGCCGACAATGCTTCTTTTACCATCGATACAAAAGGTATACTGAGAGCGGCCGTTAAGTTCGACTACGAAACGAAGTTTACTTATAACATTCGCGTACGGGCTACTAATACGGCAGGCGAGTTTGTGGAGCGGGCATTTGCCATCACAATTGCAGATGTGTATGAAACGCCTAATAAACTCGAGGCAAACAACATCCTTACACCAAACGGTGATGGCATTAATGACGTTTGGGTCATTAAAAACCTTGACCTGGGCAAAAACAACGAACTCTTTATCTACGACCGTGTGGGCCGTCTTGTGTTTTCTAAAAAGAACTATCAGAACGACTGGAACGGCACCGTTAACGGTAACCACATTGCCGAGGGTACCTATTATTATGTAATAGACCTGGGGCCGTCTAAATACACCGGCTTTATCACACTGATACGTGAAAGGAATTGAGTTACTACCATCATCCTTATGAAAAACCTATGAAATATCCCTATACCTATCATTTTAAACTGATCACCAAAACTGCGCTCGCGGTAGCTGCGTTGGTAAGCTTCTCTTTGGGTGCCCACGCACAGGAACTGGGAAACGAAACCCAAACGCAGCACCCACTGGGCGCACAGTATTTCATGAATCAGTACCTGGCCAACCCGGCCATGGCAGGACTGGGTACCGGTTTAAAACTTGACTTTGCCCACCGCAGGTTATGGCAGGGTATTGAGGGGGCACCGGTTACCACATCGGCCACCGCGAATATTCCCGTAACCGACCGTGTAGCCGCCGGTTTGCAGTTGTACCACGACAAAGCGGGGTTGCTGAGCCAAACACGCGTAGCTGTCACTTACGCCTATCATCTCCCACTTAATTTAGAAAAAGGAACAGCCTTACACTTCGGCCTTTCCGGTGTGCTGGATAATAAACGTATTACATCAAAAGGCATGGAGGGCGATCCCGACCCGGCCGTTGCCCGGTATAATAACCGCGATAACTTCTTCGACGCCGATTTCGGCATGGCGTATACGAACGAACACCTGACTTTGCAGGCATCAGTGCCCAGCCTGTTCGCTAAGTTTACGAAGGACGAATATGAGAGCTTTAATAAACCCTTATTCTTTGCTGCGGCCAGTTACAAGGTAACAACAGACGAAGGTTCCACCATTACATCTGTAGAACCTAAGATTTGCGTAAGGGGCATTAAAGGGGAAAGCAGCATGATAGACATTGGCGCCAACGTAGCCGTACTGAACGACCTGGCCAACGTGTTCGCCATGTACCACTCCACCCGCAACTTTTCCGCAGGTATGGGTTTCAACTTTAAACAGAATGCAGGACTGCAACTGATATACAACTCTCAAACCTCCGGATTAAAGAATTATACGGATGGTGCTTTTGAGATCAATTTACATCTGAACCTCTTCCGCAAGCTGGTGCCAGGTACACAGGAACAGCAACAATAGTCTTTATAACCTATGCTGCAACGAAGAAAGGGGCCCGGTAATACCGGACCCCTTCTTTTTTATATCTCATAAACCGTTTAGTCAAACTACAATTTAGGAAGTTGCGCTGCAATCTGTTCGCGCTGTGCTTCATATTGCTGAGGGAGTTTTAATGCCTCTCCCAGAGATTCGAGTGGTTCGTCTACAGCAAAACCTGGTTCGTCGGTAGCTATTTCGAACAATACACCACCTGGTTCGCGGAAGTAGATGGACGTAAAATAGTTACGGTCCAATACCGGTGTAATGTTAAACCCTTTCCTCGCGATCGCTTCCTGGAACTCTACCTGCGCGGCCTGGTTCTTTACACGGAAGGCGATGTGGTGCACGGTACCGCCGCCAGATAAGTGCCTGGCTTCGCCCGGCGCTTCCACGAGATCGATAAGACCAGCTTTAGGATTACCGTCGAGCGCGAAGCGATAACGGTTCACTTCCTGCGCTACCTGTTTGTAACCTAACAGCTCCAGTACAGCCACCGTAGGTTTGATGCTCGTTAATGTAAGCGTTATGTGGTGAAAACCGCCAAGGGCTACATTACTGTCGAGGCCTGGTGTTTCATAAGGCGTAATCAGTTTATCCTGCGGAACGCCCACCAGTTCAAGTTTCAGCCCGTCCGGGTCGAGGATGGTCAGGTATTCCTGGCCGAATTTCGTAGCAGGTTTGTTATAAATAACATTCCTGTCGTCGAACCTTTTTAACCAGAAATCGAGCGTGCCTTCAGGAACGGCAAAACCGGTTTCAGTAGCTTGGCCAACGCCCCTTCTGCCTTGTGAAATACCTTCCCAGGGGAAGAAAGTGAGTATCGTACCGGGTTCGCCCGCATAGTTGCCATAATAAAAGTGGTAAGTATTAGGATCGTCGAAGTTCACGGTCTTTTTTACCAGCCTCATGCCCAGCGCCTGGGTATAAAAGTCGAGGTTTCTTTTAGCATTACCGGCGATAGCCGTTACATGGTGAATACCTAAAATCTTGTTTTCCATATATCTTAATTGACAAGTCAAAGGTACCGCTCCACGTAAGGTGTATAAATGGACTGTTCGAATAAAATGATGGACATTTTATCGGTAGCCGGTTTACAGTTGGTCCAGCGCCTCCCTGCCTTTCTTCGTTAAACCGGCCACTACCCTGTCGTACGAGTGTTTTACCCACTCCAATATGAGTTTGTCCGGGATCGAACCATCCATGAGGACCGTGTTCCAGTGTTTCTTGTTCATATGGTAACCTGGCTCTACGGCCGAATAACGTTCGCGCAGTTCTACCGCCAGTTCAGGATCGCATTTGAGGTTAGCGCTGGCGAATATGCCGATATCGGTAAGCGCAAACATTTTGTCCATTACGTAAAACACGAGCGTGGTTTCATCGAACGGAAACTTTTCCGAAGTGCCTTTGAGCGAGAGACAATAGTCCCTGAATTTTTCCAGATTCATGGTCCGAAAGTACGAAATCAGGCCGACTCACTATCACCGCTGTTCTATTTAATATGTCATCCGTTTTGACAGGCGGATATGCTTATAGAAAAGCGCCTCCAAAAGTGTTCAGCTTTTGGAGGCGCTTAAAATCTGAGATGCGCTTATTGCTTCCACCCGCCACCTAACGCGCGGTACAGCGTAACTACAGCCTGTAGTTGCTGCAGCTTGTCGTTAATACCATTTAACTGCGCCGTAAGCAGGTTTTGCTCGGCCGTTAACACGTCCGTATAGTTTGTTTTGGAAGAATAGTTCAACAGTTCCTTATTAAACTCTACTGCCTTTTTCAAAGCTTCCAGCTGGTTGTATCGTAGTGCCATCTTCTCAGACGCGGTACTGTAGCTGAACAGCGCATCTGATACTTCTTTGGTGGCATCCAGCATCACTGCTTTGAAGTTGTACAGCGACTCTTCCTGCTGCGCTTCGGCTACCCGGAGGCGCTGGCGGTTAAGTCCTTTGTTGAAGATCGGCTGCGCAAGACCTGCAGCTATATTCCAGTAAAATGTACCATCAAAAAAGCCTTTGAGCGTATTAACGGTAGCAAAACCCGCCGTACCCGAGATGTTCAACTGCGGATAGAAATAAGTGCGGGCAGCATTCGTAAGCTCAAAATTGCTGATCAGCGCATACTCGGCCTGCTGCACATCCGGGCGGTTGCTAAGCAGGTGTAATGGTACGCCTGTATTCAGGTACTTATTGATATCCTGCGCCTCCAGCACACCACGGCGGATGCTGTCGGGCGCAAGGCCTAACAACACGCTGAGCGTATTTTCTATTTCGCGGATGTCCCTTTTAATGTCGGGGATGAGCACCTGAGCCGCATAACGATTGGCCTCACTGTTCACCACATCGGCCCCGGTAAGGGTGGCTGCTTCTTTCAGCGCCTTAATCGTTTCCACATCGTTTTTGCGGATCTCCACAGTTTGTTCGGTGATTTTCAACTGTGCGTCGAGCGCCAGCAAACTGTAATAGTTATTGGCGATATTGGCGATCAGCTGGGTTTGTACAGCCCGGCGATAGGCGTCGCTTTGAAGAAACTGGGCGGCAGCCGAACGTTTGGTGCTACGTAGTTTACCCCAGATATCTACTTCCCAGGCCGAACTACCCAACAGTGAGTACTGATCGTATGCAGGGATGCTTGCGCCGGGAATACCCTGCGCCTGCAACTGTGCGGGCGAGGGTTTAGCATGCGTGTAACCCGGCGTTACTGTCAGCGTAGGCCAAAATGCATCTTTACTCTGCCTGAGATTGGCCGCTGCTACCTTCATACGCGCTACCGCTATTTTCAGGTCCAGGTTACTGTCCAGCCCCTGCTGAATCAGCGACCGCAGTTGCGGATCGGAAAATAACTCCTGCCAGCGGATATCTGCGAGCGTAGAGGTGTCGGTAGTGGTAGCTGCGCCACGATAAGTGGCAGGCGTTTGTATATCCGGTTGCCCGTATTTCTGCGTGATCTTACATCCCGCGGCGAGTACCGGCATCCCTATGATCAATGCTATATAAAATCTGTTCTTCATGCTTTTCGTTTTAATGGGCTGCGGGTATGGTTTGCAAACCTGGTTCATCTTCATCATCCTCGTCTTCGTGTTTGTTTTTGCGGCCTACCTTTTCCTGCAGGTGCTGGAATATCACGAACAGCGCCGGGATAACCATTACCCCGAGCAGCGTACCGATAAGCATACCGCCTACAGCACTGGTACCGATAGATCGGTTGCCATTGGCACCCGCACCCGATGCAAGCATCAGCGGCACCAGCCCGAAGATGAACGCGAAAGAGGTCATCAGGATCGGTCGTAAACGAGCAACCGCCCCATCTACCGCCGCATCCAGTATAGACTCCCCTTTGCGCCGTCGTTGCACGGCAAATTCCACGATCAGGATGGCGTTTTTCGACAACAGCCCTATCAGCATGATCAGTGAGATCTGCGTATAAATGTTATTATCGATGTTGAAGAACTTGTTAAAGATGAAAGTACCCGCCAGACCTACCGGCAGCGATAACAGTACCGCGAACGGAAGGATGTAACTTTCGTATTGCGCACAAAGCAGGAAGTAAACGAAGATCAGACAGAGGATAAAGATATAAACCGACTGTCCACCTGCAGACAATTCCTCGCGTGTAATACCCGAGAACTCGTACCCATATCCTGTTGGCAGCGACTGCGCCGCTACTTCCTGTACCGCCTTGATCGCATCACCCGAGCTATACCCCTCGTTAGGAGAACCTTGTATGGATATAGCCGTAAACAGGTTAAAACGTGAAATACTCTCAGGACCGTACACCCTTTCAAGTGTTACGAACTCACCGATCGGTGCCATGTCGCCGGCGCTGTTACGTACATAAATGTTGTTCAGGCTGGCCTCACTGGTCCGGAACTGCCTGTCCGCCTGGATCATTACACGATATTGTTTACCGAACTGGTTAAAGTTAGATGCATAGATACCGCCAAAATACCCCTGCAATGTAGAAAGTATCGCAGTGGGCGACACGCCGGCATCCTTAGCCCTGGCCGTATTCAGCGAAAGCTGGAACTGGGGGAAGGTAGGGTTGAAAGAAGTGGTAACATACTGTATTTCCGGACGCTGGCGCAGGGCCGCAAGGAACTCGTTATTCACCTTATAAAATTCATTGATCGTATGGCCGCCCTGGTCCTGTAACTGGAACTCGAAGCCACCGCTTACAGAGAAACCCTGTACAGTAGGCGGGCTAAAGAAGATAATGCTGCTGGCCTCACGTATACCGGCCGTTTTACCGAACAGTTCGCGGATAATAGCAGGTGCATCGCGTTTAGGACGATCGCCCCACTCCTTCAATTCGATAATTACCATGCTGTATGCACTGCCCGACCCTGCGATGAAGTTGGTACCAACGATTTGCAGCGTATTATTCACCCCATCAATTGAACGGGCTATTTCTGCTACTTTTTTAGATACTGAATCAGAACGTTCGAGGGTAGAGCCCGGCGGCAGGCTGATAGAGGCGAACACCGTACCCATGTCTTCGTTAGGTACAAAAGACGATGGAGTCGTTTTCATTAGCCAGAACAATCCTCCGCCAAACAGGGCAACCAGTAAAATCGCCATCCATTTGCGGATAGACAGGAAGTGAACAGCACGTTTATACTTGCCCGTAATGGCATCGAACGACTTATTGAAGCCATTGTAAAAGCGTTGCAGGAAGGTCGTTTTCTTATGTTCATGCTCGTTGTGTGGCTTCAGCAGCAGGGCGCAAAGCGCAGGACTGAGTGTTAATGCGTTGATAGCGGAAAGAATGATCGCGATAGCCAGTGTAAGGCCGAACTGTTTGTAAAACACACCCGCCGAACCGGTAATGAATGACACCGGTACGAACACCGCCGACATTACCAGCGTGATGGATACGATAGCACCGCTGATCTCATTCATAGCCGAAAGCGTTGCCTTTCGGGCCGATTTGGCGCCATGATCGAGTTTGGCGTGTACCGCCTCCACCACTACAATGGCATCATCCACCACAATCCCGATGGCCAGTACCAGAGCAAACAGGGTAAGCAGGTTGATGGAGAAGCCAAAAAGATTTAGGAAGAAGAACGTACCTACGATAGCCACTGGCACCGATATGGCCGGTATCAGTGTAGACCGGAAATCCTGCAGGAACAGGAATACCACAATGAACACCAGGATAAAAGCTTCTACCAGGGTATGAATTACTTTTTCGATAGAGGAATCCAGGAAGCGGTTCACATCCACCAACACCGTGTATTTTACACCCGGAGGGAAATTCTTCGCCGCTTCTTCCAATACCGCTTTACTACCGTTAATTACATCACGGGCGTTAGAACCGGCGCTTTGCACCACAGCCACACCCACCGCCGGGTGATCGTTTACAAGGTTATAAGCCGAGTAACTTTGCGCACCCAGTTCCACCCTCGCTACATCCTTTAATAACAGCTGCTGGCCGTTACCAATCGATTTAAGAATGATGTTCTCGAACTGCGTAGCGTCTTTAAGACGACCCGTATATTTAATTACATATTGGAATGCCTGATCACTGTTCTCCCCTACTTTACCCGGTGCGGCTTCGATGTTCTGCTCGGCCAGGGCGGCCGTAATATCCGACGGCATAAGACCGTAAGCCTGCATAGCCTGTGGCTTCAGCCATATACGCATGGAATAATCGCGCGAGCCAAACACCGTTACATCACCTACGCCGGTTACACGCTGTATACGCGGTACAAGGTTGATCTTTGCATAGTTCTGCAAAAAGGTTTGATCGTAAGCAGGGTTTTCGCTGTTAAGGGCGAAAATGAGCAGGTTACTCGTTTGTCTCTTTACCACGGTTACACCGGCCTGCGTTACCTCCGCCGGCAACAGCGCCGTAGCACGGGATACGCGGTTTTGTACGTTTACCGCGGCAAGGTCGGGGTTAGTACCAACTTTAAACACCACCGTGATGGTGGCTGCGCCTTCGTTGGTAGAAGTGGAGCTCATGTAAGTCATGTCTTCCACCCCATTGATCTGTTCTTCCAGCGGGATGATGATGGAGTTAAGTACCACATCGGCGTTGGCACCCGGGTAACTGGCCGACACCTGTACGGTAGGCGGCGCAATGTCCGGATATTGTGCAATAGGCAGCGTTACCAGCCCCAGAATACCCAGTATCACGATGATAACAGATATAACGGTGGAGAGTACCGGCCTTTCTATAAATACTTTGAGCATAATTACGTTTTAAATTAGCGGGAACTTCCGCTTTAACAATACCAGCCGGCTTTACTTCTTCGTGCGTATTTTAGCACCTTCTTTCAGATCGGTGATACCTTCCACCACGATCACATCGCCCACCTTAAGGCCGTCTTCCACTACGAACGATTGTCCGTCAGGCATAGGCCTCACCGTAAGGGCTACGCTGGTAACAGTGGTATCCTGTTTAACCAGCCAGGCAAAACGTTTACCCTGCAGGTCGTAAGTAGCTACCTGTGGAATAACGATGGCCGAATCTATTTCCCTGGGAATCCTTACCGAGCCGCTACCGCCGCTACGCAGGATGCCAACCGGGTTAGGAAATACTGCGCGGAACGATAAAGTACCCGTTTCCGAAGACACAAGTCCACTACCGGTTTCGATACGACCCTTCTGATCATACACGGTACCATCGGCCAGTATGAGCTGTACTTCGGGAGCGCCCTTCAGTTTGTCCTGTAGTGTAGCGCCCTTGTATATGCGGGAAATGTTAAGGAGTTGTTTTTCATTCAGGGAGAAGTAGGCCAGTACGTTGCCCGATTCGGACACGGTAGTGAGCGGCTGTGCAGAGTTGCTGCTCACCAGGGCACCTACCTTATTGGGGAGATTGCCAATTATCCCGTTAACCGGGCTGCTGATGGCGGTATATCCCACATTCGTACGGGCATTGGCCAGCGTGGCATTCGCCTGGGCCAGGGCAGCCCTTTTTGCCTGTAACGCGTATTCCGCAGCTTCCTGTTCAAACTTGCTGATAATCCCTTTCTCCACCAGGGGTTTCACCTTGTTTACCTGCAGTTCAGCACTGCTTACTTCTGCCTGGGCCGTTTTAATGCCGGCTTCGGCGGTGCGCACTTCCTGTTCATACTGGGGATTGCTGATACGGAACAGTAACTGTCCCTTTTTAACCGTGGCGCCCTCGTCTACATAGATCTTTTCCACGAACCCGTCGATCTTTGGCCTGATCTCCACTACCTGCTGCCCCTGGATATTAGCGGGAAAGTCGGTATGCAGTGATGCATGCTCCAAAGTAATGGTTTCCACTTTATAATCCTTCACCGCCCCTGCGCCGGGCATGCCTGTCTTCTTTTCTCCTCCGCAGGATGTTAACAGCATTCCGCCTATTAACGTCCACATGCAACCGAAACAATAATTGTAAAACTTCATATAGTGAGTGCTGGTTTTGTGCTAATTTGAAAGGTTTATACCAACTTTGACGACCTGGAAAGAACAACACTTAAACCGGCCCAAAGGTTTTAATACTCATAAACTGATACGGGGTACCGGCTGTTTGGGATAGGGTAAGAAGAAATGCCTCATAAGCCACAGGCAGCCAGTGTCCCTGATGTGTTCTGTTTCCGTAGTCTGAGGTGCAAGGTACTACGCCCCGGCCTGCCCACTACCCAATTAGCGACGAAATGAACATTTCCTGCGGCAAGGCTGCCATGAACAGTTGTTGTTTTCCTGTGGTTTTTATGGTTTAACTACTATCAACAAACATGCCTTCCTTGGATTCCCCTCTGCCGCGACGCCCGTTCTGGTTTACAGGCTTGCTGCCTACTATTATACCCGGATTGTGGGTGGGCCCCAATACAAAGTGTATTCATAAGGCATGGAAGGTGAGGCTATGCTGGCAGATGACCAGGATTACCGGGATGTTACCATAGCGGGATACTAATAAGTATTACTTAGAGGAAAGGCGATTAAAGTCTGCTTATGAACTACAGGGGGTAAGCGCAGGCATACGACGCCTTCTATTTGCATTTACAAAATCATTACGATGGGCTACTTCGCATTAAACAACATCCACTCTTCCATCACCTCCCAACTGCCCTCTTCAATTTCATTATCGAGGTCGAGGTAATCCCAGCCGCAGTAGCCGATAAATACCCTTACGTCGCGGCCGGTGAGTATACGGTTGTCGATGTGTTTTACTGTGGTTTGAAAATCGCCGCCCAGGAAAATTTTATCAGTAACGGGCACGCCACCCTCAATAAGATCTGGACGCCGGTGTACAAAATAAAGGTGTTCCTGGTCTACCGGGCCTCCAAGATGTATGGGAAAAGGAATGATGTGTTTAAATTCTTCCAGCTCATTCAGTTTGCGGGGAAAAGTTTGGTTCACTACAAAGCCCATGGCCCCCTTCTCGTTATATTCCGTAACAAATATCACCGTTTTCTCGAACTCGGTACCATCCAGCAGCGCGGTGCTTTTTATAAAAATGCCTGGTTTCATAGAGGGCAAATATAATTTTAAGTTATTAAAAAATGTAATTCATATATACATGCCGCTGCTAAAAATAACAAAGCCCGGCGTATCTGGTGCCGGGCTTTGTTCCTTATTTCCTGCTTTCAAGCGCTTTGAGCCGCGCCTTCATTTCTTCATTTTCTTTTTTCATTTCGATAAGATACAAGGTAAGTTCTTCTATCTTCTGGAGTAGTTTCGCGTCCATATTACCCAGGTCAATCCCTTCCTGTTTTACCTCTTCTGCGGATGGAATACCTGGCAGATGCTGGTGTTCGGCAATATACTTTTCGACCGAAGCAATGGAGGGCAATTCGTAGTTTTTAGCGAATACGTAGTCGGGCCAGGTGAGCGCTGCTGTTACTTTAACCTTACGGGCAGCGATGGTGCCTTCTACGGCGAGTTTATTGGTGCCGGTGGCGGCGGTTCCGATTCCCACATTCCCTTCCGGTGTAATGCGCATACGCTCTACCATGTTATGCGTACCCGCATTTCCAACAGCGTTCGTGTAGAATTTTATATCAGTGTCCCAGGAGCCTCCACGGGAAAAGCCAATGGCGGAGGCGCCACCGCCTACAGCAGAATAACCGATCGCCAACTCAGTTTGAAACTCCGCTCCCTGTAGCCAGATAGCCTGGACATCGTCAAATTTATTCACAAAGCCATTATTCTTTTTGGGTAGATGGATGGTACCTGTAGTAACGTATCCACCTATGTTTAAACCCACATTTTCTACACTGATAAATGGCTGCGGATCACTCACTACATTGTCGGTTACCAGGGTAAGTATTTCATTGTCCGCATAACCTGTGAATGAAAAAGCGTAAAGGTCGACGAGTTCAGTATTTCGACAGCCATGTACCGTTCACCTCCATACGTCACCAGCATAAGACGGGTGGGTTCTACGTATGAAATAAGACTACCCCTCGTTAAATCATACGCGCTGCTGGTATTAACCTCCACTGCCCACTTTCTGTTCCAGCCGGTAGAGCCGCCACGGGTTGCTACTATCTTTCCAGAAACAAACTGATCGGTCATGAGAAGGGTGTTGGTATAAACCTTGTGCAACAGCACATAGTTCGGCCCCTGCGTATCCTCGGTCTGGCCAGGAATGCCCCTGTTTACGTAGTAATTGCGGTTATTACCCAGCACATGTAAAATGCTCGTGGGATTGGTAGTACCTATACCTACGTTTCCGGTACTCTCGAGTTTGTTCGTCTGTGAATAAGCTGCAGGTCCTGCGAGCAGCAGAAATGGTAATAATAATCTGATCTTCATGATGAAAAAAAATTAAGGGATAATAAATTTGTAATAGTTAACAGATGCAGCATAGTCAGGCCAGATAAGACTAAAACAACCGGGCTACATCTGTCTTATTAACGGGTTTAATTACCTGATCAACAAACACAATAAATTAGGTATTTCTTATCGGGTGCAGGTGCTAAGATAGGATGCTTCATTTTAAATTCCATCAACTTTTCCGCATTTTTATCATCAACTTTCGCTCTCAAAGTTATACATGCCAATATCTAAAGGCGTATTCACTTCTGCATATCCGTTGGGGATACAACAACCCGGGTCAGAATGTGGTAAAACAAAATAAACTTATTATCTTTCTAAAGATAAAAGTCCTGCTTTCCCAATTAAGATTATGAAACTATACCTGTTTATATCGGCCTGCCTGTTAACTACCTCCCTGGCAATAGCCCAGGAAATGAGCAAGGGAATTAAAAGATTCACGATCGGCCCGGATGATATTACCCCCACCACTTTGTACAACAGCAAAACCGGCTACGGGTTTGACGATACCACCGGCCTGCGGATGGTGGAAAGCAAACGTCGCGGGCCCACCACATACATCACAGCGAACCGGCCATTCTCCTTTTCTGTAGATCTTCCTGAAGGATTCTATAATGTAACCGTTATCCTGGGCGACGTGAACGGGACCTCTGCTACTACAGTAAGGGCTGAATGCAGGCGGTCGTTCATTCAAAACTTTATCACCAAAAAGGGACGGCTGGCGAAGAAAACTTTTACTGTGCAGGTACGGGACACCCTCATTTACAATAAGGAGGGCAAGGTTACCGGCAGTATTAAAATAAAACCCCGCGAGCGGGAGTACCTGCATTGGGACAACCGCCTGACCATCGAATTTACAGACAGTGTTCCAAAGGTCTGCCAGATAGAAATTAATAAGGCAAATGTAGAGCATGCCATATTCCTGGCCGGTAATTCCACCGTGGTAGACCAATCAAAGGAGCCCTGGGCTGCATGGGGACAAATAATACCGGCCTTTTTAGATCCGGAAGATGTAGTGGTAGCGAATTATGCCGAAAGCGGAGAAGCCTTGTACAGCTTCAAATCTGCCGGTCGCCTGGACAAAATACTGAGCCTGGCACAGCCGGGCGATTATGTGTTCATTGAATTCGGGCATAACGATCAAAAACGTAAGGGCGAAGGTGTTGGGCCCTTCACGTCCTATAAAAAAGACCTGGAATATTATGTACAGGAAGTCCGCAAACGCGGTGCCGACCCCGTACTTGTAACCTCCATGCACCGGCGCAGCTTCGACAGCAGCGGCCATATCATCAACACCCTTGGCGATTACCCTGCGGCAGTAAGACAGGTAGCCAAAGAACAAAACGTTGCCCTCATCGACCTTAATGCCATGAGCAAAGATCTGTACGAGGCATGGGGACCCGAATTATCATTAAAGGCTTTTGTTCACTACCCGGCGGGTACGTTTCCCGGTCAAACGGAGGCGCTGAAAGACAATACCCACTTCTCCCCTTACGGCGCTTATGAAATTGCGAGATGCATTGCAAAGGGCATTATGGATGCAAAGCTTCCGATACGCAGGGCTTTACTACCGAAGTATAGGACATTTGATCCGAAGAAGCCGGACGATTATGGTACGTTTTACTGGCCAATGAGTGGCAGTGTGGAGGTAATGAAGCCTGATGGGAATTAAACTGTTTTTCCCTTAATACCTTTCCGCAACCAGGCACCATAATCACGCCTCACTTTGATGTCACTAAATAACACCTTCAGCACTTCGGCGGGAGCATTCATCTTGTTTACATCCAGCATTAATCTGAAACTGGCCGGGCCTGCTTCTGCAGGCTTTACCAGCCACGAAGCTTTGAGTCCTTTAGCACTCAGCGGAGGCGTAGCTTCCTGTATTACCGATACATCGAATGCAGCGCCTTGCAGCTCTATGCTATTGATGGCCGTAATGTATTCATCACTCATCTGCTCCGCACTATCTGTGTGAACAGGATAAATAACTACTGCTACTTTGTACTTCCAGCCACGCACCATACTTGATTCATAACGGCATTCGATGAAGAGGTTAAGCAAAGGACGACTAACCACCTTAGGCATACCGGCTGCTGGTTTTTCGGGGGCAGTACGGAAAATCCTTAAGGTGAAATACACAATGCCTATAATGGCCGCAATGTAGATGAGGTTACTGATAATTTTTACAATTACATCCCAGGGCATTACAATGGTTTATATCAAAAGATAAGATTTTTTGGGCACACCTGGAGCTGTTAAACCTTTTTACTTTTTTGCTGTTATCTTACGATCGGTCACATCTGTATCAACCCTTTTCATTCTATGTTTAAATCATTATTGCTTGCCACCGTGTTTTGTACAGCGACGCGTTATGTAACCGCACAGCAAAAAGACATGTCCAGTCTGGACAAATACCACGATACCGCGATCACTAACTACTCTGCCTACAAACGTTCTGTAAGCTTCGCCGGCCTGCTGCAAACACGCTATGTTGCATCGTTTACCGAACACGTAAATGTAGATGGCAGGAATTATGATCCCGCGACAGAAAAGGGCATTACTAACACTTTCGCCATCAAACGGGCGCGGTTGCAGGTAAAGGCAAATATTAACGATCACTTCTCGGCAAATATTATGGTGAACTTTGCTGAGTTCAGTAGTAATCCGATCAATAAGGTGCTGGAAAATGCCTATATCAAATACTCGCTTAATAAGCACTTTAACATACAGGTAGGCGAATTCAGACCCTTCTTTGGCATAGAGGATGCCATGCCGGTAGACATCATCCGTACGCTGGATTATAGTAACCAGTATTATGCCTTTGGCAGCAATGGCTGGCAAAGCTTCCAGATAGGGATGACGCTTTTCGGTGATATTACAGATGGTGTACGTTATTACGCGGGGGGCTACAACGGAAACAACCGCAACCAGCCTTCGGACGATGATGATACTAAAAACGTGTATGGCCGTATTGAGGCAGACCTTACCCCTCAGTTCACGGTGGGACTTAATGCAGCCTCGGGCAGTCAGGCTGGAAGCGGAACGGGATCGGCATTTGGAGGCGACTTTCTCGCTAAAATCCCGCTGGCGGGTGAGTGGTCGATATCACTTGGCGGGGAATACAAGAACGGTACGAGTTTTACGCACTTCAACAGTAGTACACTTAACCCCAAGCCAGATCTCAAAGAGTTCAGGATGCAGGGCTTTTATGTGTTCCCGATTCTACGCTACGAGCTGCATAAGCCCAGGGTAAGGGCCATCGAGTTCTCTTCCCGGTACGAATACTTTAATGACGATTACAAACAATCGGACAACGTAAGGCAAACGGTTGTCCCCAATATCAATCTCATATTTGCTGATAACCTTTATGTGGCCATACAGCTGGGCATGTCGCTGGACTTCTTCGACCAGGACATACCGCTTACCACTACGTATACACGCAAACTCGGGTATGCCCAATTACAGATTAGATTTTAAAAAACACAACTTACCATGGAAATACGTCCGAAGTCGCTGCTTATCACTTTTATTATAGGCCTGGTGATATGGTTTATACCGGTACCGGAGGGAGTAGCGCCCAATGCCTGGCATTTGCTGGCCATTTTCCTGGCTACCATTTTCGGCATCATCCTGAAAGCTGCCAGTATGGGTACCATGGCCATGTTGGGCATTACGCTCTGCGCCGCCACACAGGTATTGGCGCCAGGAAACCCGTCGCTTTCCGTTGCACATGCGCTCAGTGGTTTTGGCAACTCCACTATCTGGCTGATTGGTTTGGCATTTTTTATTGCGCGTGGGTTTATTAAGACAGGTTTGGGCACACGAATAGCCTATTACTTTATACGGTTGTTCGGCCGCGGCCCGTTAGGGCTCGCCTACGGACTTAACATCGCCGACCTGGTGTTAGCGCCGGCTATTCCCAGTAATACGGCCAGGGCCGGTGGTGTCATATTTCCCATCATGAAGTCCATCGCCGTGAACATGGGCTCCCACCCGGAGCAGCCAGAAACACATCGTAAAATAGGTTCCTTTCTTACGTTAAGCAGTTACAACGCCAACATGGTTACCTCGGTAATGTTCCTTACCGCTACCGCCAGCAATCCGATGGCACAGAAGTTCGCAAAAGACCTCGGCATCCATATTTCCTGGGGCAGCTGGGCAGTGGCTGCCTGTGTACCCGGACTGGTATGTTTTATCCTGCTACCGTTGTTCCTCTATAAATTTTATCCCCCTGAACTGAAGAAAACCAGCGACGCGCCGGCCATGGCAGCAGAAAAATTAAAAGAGATGGGCCCTATCACCGTAAAAGAATGGCTGATGGTCGCCACCTTCTTCATCCTGCTGGCCCTTTGGATTTTCGGCGATCTTTTTAAAATAGATGCCACAACAGCCGCCCTTATCGGCCTTTGTATATTATTACTCAGCAGTGTACTCACCTGGGAAGATGTGAAGTCTGAGAAAGGCGCCTGGGATACCATCGTGTGGTTTTCGTCTTTGGTGATGATGGGCTCCTACCTCAATTCACTCGGCTTTATCGGCTGGTTCGGGAAACTGATCGGCACACAGTTGTCTACACTACCGTGGACATGGGCCTTCCCGCTTATCATCATTGTATATTCCTATTGCCACTATATGTTTGCCAGCGCTACCGCACAGGCAGCCGCTATGTACGGCGTATTCCTCGCCGTAGGTATATCCGTAGGCGTGCCCGGCACCATGCTCGCCATCTTCCTCGGCGCCTGCGCGACACTTATGGGTTGCCTAACGCACTACGGGCACGGGCCTGCGCCGATCTTTTTCGGCAGTACATATGTAGATATGAAAGACTGGTGGAAGCACGGTTTCTTCATCAGCGTATTGTTCCTGGCGGTGTGGTTTGGCGTGGGAGGATTGTGGTGGAAGGTGCTGGGGTTATGGTAGTACGCAGCCGGAAACGTGCTACTTCCGCACGTAAATCGGCCTTAGCGGCCACGGTTACGTTCAGCAATGAATAATCGCGCCCATACAGCAAAGCATCCCAGCGCCATTCCCATTGGCTGATACTGGCGTACTTACCACTGCTGTACCACCATGCTGTGTAAAGTCTTTCGTTGCCTTTCTCTAGTTCGGCGGTGTATACATTAAACCCGTTCCAGTTTTCCTCCTGTACTTTTCGAAACTGGTATCCACTCCCCTGCCAGCAGATAGTGGGATGGTGATCTGTAGCGAAGAAACCCATCACCGGTTTGATATAAATCAATGCCTGCGGACTGGTGAGTTTTGTTACTTCCTTCAGCTGCTCCATGGCATAATCTTCAGGCGGTGTAACGCTGGCTATTGTTCGTACAGGAGCTGGTCGCATGGCCAGTATACCTATCAACAGTAATAATAAGATATTGGGGAGAATGGGATGTGCTACAGGCGTGTATTCTTCTGTGACAGCAACAGGCACTTTGCCCCACTTGCGCATCATCCACCAGGTAAGTACACAAGCCGGTAACAGCGTGTAAACAACGAAACAAAGTAAACCCATCGCCTCGTGGCCCCATTGGTCGGGCAACAGGTGAAAGTACACCAGCGTAATAATACGGAACAGGTTGGCGATCAGGCTCAGTACAAGTATGCAGGCAATTTGCACGAAGAAAATCCATACCGGGACCGTTCGTTGTAATCGTCCCGCGAAGATGCCCATCAACACAATGCCCATTACTAAAGACACTGCCAGCATATGCAGCCCCATACAGGCCGGATCAACTGAAAACTCCGCCCCGTTAAAGATGACCATGTTTCCCTCAACCTGCGTGCTGCCCAGCGCAGATAACACGGAGCCGGCCATGCCTGTTAACTGTATGCGAACAGGGAAACTAAATACTGTTACTGCATATTCAAAAACAGGCGACATGAACAATGCGAGAAAAAGCGGTACCATATTCAGTTTGCACACGTAACTCTCTACCAGGAACATCACTGCAAAAACAATGGCTGCATAAGCCAATGTTTTGACTGGCACGAACAATGCCAGGCCAGCAAACAACAAAGCCCAGTAAAAGAAACGCCTGTTACCCTTAACGCCTGCCCCTTTCACGGGCGCCAGTACCAGCCCTGCAACGCCTAGTAAAGGCGTAACAGAGAAGTTCAGGTAACTTTTAAGGCAGATGTAACCCAACACCAGGTAAAAGGCTAAAAAGAAGCCCGCCTGCCAGTTTATGTACTTTCGGAAAGTAAGTGCAATCATCGTTTACCTGTTAAACTGAAAGAGAAACGGTATTTACACCAAATGAGCAAGGCCACCGCCAGTATGATCAATACCCACTCATGTGGCTCAGGCACCGCACCCTGACCGTTCAACCCGGCATTTTCCAGGCTGTTTTTACTCCGTTCAATACCAAACCGGTCGTAGTCTGCCTGCGTTTCCAGGACGATCAAACTGGATACAGGCGTTACAACGTAAGCTTCCTTCGCCTCCGCAATCAGCGAAGTATCGGTTACAGGGCCATCCAGCAACTTCGTTCCGGACTGTTGCAGGATATGATTAAATGCGAACAACCGCAGTAAATGATCAGTGCCGGCAGACTTCTCTGCACTGTCAGCCTTCACGATCATCATACCTGCACTTTCGATCACAATGCGGTCGTCGTTCTCTGCATTTTTTACAAATTGTCCCGACAAACAATCTCCCAGGTAACGGATGTCTCCCTGCTCGTAATTAAAAGCCCGGTATTGTTTCAGGGAACTGATGTAAGGAGAAAGCGTTTTTCCGATATTAAACAGGTTCACTTTATGGCCGGCCTTGAAATAGGCACCAAGGTCAGTCAACAGCGTAAACCCTTTCAGGTCGCCCAGCTGCGGAGAGTATGGATTACATTTCGTGACGACCAATGTATTTTCCGGGTTTTCAATTTTACCGAAAGGGAATAGTGAAAACTGTTTACTGCTAAGGCGTTCAAACACCTTATCGCGGTTCTGCGGGGTCAGCTGTTCTATATGTACACCATCCGTACATATGTACATCTTTTTATCACCGCAGAGGCGATACACATCATTAAAATCAGCTTCCGTCCAGGCGCTGTTGATATCGAGACACACAGCAGCAAATGATATTGGAACCCGTTTTGGCTTATAAGGTAACACATGGTACTGGCGGCCATTGAAGGCAAAGCTGCTTTGCTTCAGCGGCACTTCTTTGAAACCTATTTCCCAGCAGTCGTTATAGAAACCAGTATGCGTAATCGTTTTCTCATCTTCGCGGCTAAAGGACAAAGGCAGATCGGCTTCTGCCGGCGTTTCATCAAACCTGATACGTAAATCTTCTTTTGCCCCGAAAGATGCGGGCCCCTGCATTTTTACGCTTTTATACAACAGCTTACCGTTGCGGGCTTCCAGCGGGGCGGTTACACCGATCTTAAACTGCCTCGAGCTGTCTGTCATTACAGGAAACACCCTGACAGTTACCGTATTCCCTTCTTTCCAATGCACCACCGACGGGTCGCGGGATTCCAAGCCCACAATCGTTTTATATGCACTATCCGCTTTCTCTTTGGTAGTGAGGATGCCTTTCTCTTCCCGGTCATTGATCCATAGGGAAAGCGAGGTAACCACACCACCTTCCGGCAGTGTAAAAGTGTAAATAGCCTCTTCCCTGGTACCCCACCACCAGCTACGGCCATTGGTTATATTATGCACATTCAGGGTAAGTTCTGTGTACGACAGGCGTTGTGCCGGCCATACTTCCGCCTGCGTTTTTACCGTACGAGTTTCGAGATCTTTACCCTGCCACAACCGTTCTTCTGCATCGTGTCTTGCGCCGTACATGGCCTTCAGAATTTCGATGCGGTCCATATCCTCCAGGTGTGAATCTCCGCCAAAGATAGAGGCGATCACCACCAGCGGATCATGCTGGTAATATTCGCCCAACCGTGCGCCGCCATCTATATTGCCAAAAAAGGAAAACTCGTCTATTCCATCGGCTTTTGATACATACACAGGACCTGTCTTCAGGACTCTTTCCACGACTACGTTATGCGGCAACTCCGCCGCCATTAAAGACCATAACGGCTGGTTTTGCGGAAGGGTGCTGTATTCCGACTTCAGGTTGTTTATACGTGCCACAGACAGGCACCAGGTTATCGTAAATACGATCGTCGTTAAAACAGCCATTACCAACCCCGCTCCCAGTGCCCTCATGAATGCTACTTCCTTTTGCAGATAACGCAGCACCAGCACGATCAGGTAAATACAAATAAGCATAGGCACCAAAGCATGAAGTGGCAGTCCCAGTGCAAAAAAGAAGATAATGCCTACCGGCATCAGGGGTATTAGGTATAAAGTGAGGTAAAAGAAAAGTAGAGCCGAAACGCCCAGTATGAAAGACATCAGCAATTTCATCCAACGCGGCATCTCTTCAAATACAGAGAACAACAGGATGTTAATACACGACACCACCAGCAACACACATTGCCACGGCACCGCCGATTCAAACACATTTATTTCCCGGTTAAGTCCATAACAACTAACCAGGAATAAAACCAGGAACAGCGTCATCAGGTGCAACCCATTGCGTCCGGCCCTCAACCGGCCACTTATCAGCACGATCAGAAAAAACAATACCGTTAGTCCAAAATGCACCATAAAAACGCCGTTGTTCCTACCATCAAGTGTTAGCAGGAATAGCGAAACCGAGACGGCCAGGCAAAATAATCCGGTGTTATAAATACTGTCTTTGAAAAACGAACGAACCAGGTTAAACATGTAAAGGGTATTAGGAATGAATAGTTGCTTCTCCCCTCCCAGTAAAGGTTATAGGGCGAAAATGAATACTTTAAAAGCACTTTGCAATACAAAGCAAGTGTAAATTCCTTTATCTGCAAAATATTATTTTGAGGATTGGGGGAATGGCGTGTATGCCAGAGAGTTGTAGTCGGCTGGTAAGTTTTTTGAGGTTTAGTCATACATAAAGCTAGCGATAGAGCGGCACACACCGCCGTCATTGCGAACGAAGTGAAGCAACCCTTTGCTACAGTCTTCGCTATAGTCAAGGCCTGAACATGGAGAGGGCTGTGATGGAGCGACAGACACTTTTGTCAATGGGCTGTGGCAGTGGCGCGCCTTCCATCCTCGTCATTGCGAGGAACGAAGCAATCCTCATGCTCAGTCTTCGCGTCAGTAAAGTTGTGTGTGAAGTAGTAAGTTAGTAATAGCGAAGCCTCCGTCTTCGCCTGGCACAGTCATCTTAGAAGTAAGCCTATGACGTTGCCCGTTTCCCTTACAATCTATTATTGCGGGCAATGACTACACACGAGGATTGCTTCGTTCCTCGCAATGACGGGTTGGGTGATGCTAATTCCTCTCAACGATCGTATGAGTGAAGATTTACCCTCACCTGCGCATAAAAGAAATCAGGATTAATGATACGAAGACTACACTAGGACTGCCTGGCTGCTGCCAGTTACCACAGGAGGAAATGCCATACAACGTTTACATTAGTAACGGAGCCCACGATTCTATAGCACTGATGCTGTTACACCCGCTGAAGTGAGTGACAACGGTGGCTTAATTAAAAAGCGGATGGTGGTTAACTAATTTTCTAAATACAAGCATACACCTGCTCCATTAACACCGCATCTTCTATCGCCTTTTTCATACGTACCCACTCACCATAAGTGAACGTAAAACGGATAGATTTGCAGGGAGAGTGCATGACTGCCCGCTCAGCGCCGTCGGGAAATACGGTGGCGCATTCGTCGAAGTCGATGTCGTTTACCATGTCACGGAATACCTGGAAGCTGTCGTGGGTGAACGTCAGAAGGAGGTTATTGTACCAGAAGTAAATGGATTTACAATGAACGCAATAGCTTACCAGCGCATCGTTTCCATGATTTAGGACCCTTGTCTCACACATAATACAAAATGGTTAATAGTATGAAATTAAGGTCATTATGGCTGGTGGTGGGATCGAAACGGGAAATTGATTTACGCAAACGGGAAAATTGGATGGATTGGGTTTACCGAAATTATAGAATAACTTCGCGGGGCTTAGTAATTATGGAGAATACGAACAGTTATATATACCGGGGAATTAAATATTTCGAAAGTCTGAACGGGCTGCGCTTTATGGCTGCTTACCTCGTGGTGATGCACCATGCGGAAACGATACGTAGCAAGTACGGGCTTTTTAACCTCGACCAGCTATCGCTTTTTAAGAACGGAGGCACAGCAGTGACGTTCTTTTTTGTACTTAGCGGGTTCCTGATCACTTACCTGCTTTTGAACGAACACCGTAAAACGGGCCGTGTTAGTGTACGGAACTTTTACCTGCGCAGGGTTTTGCGCATCTGGCCCCTGTATTTCCTGCTGGTGCTTATCGGCGCGGTATTAGTGCCTGCGGTGTTAGGTGCTATGGGGTATCCGTATGAAATGCCTTATACCTTCGGCGAGGCCTGGCCCTGGTTCCTGTTCTTTATGCCGTTTATGGTCAATTTCCTGTTCGGGCACCATTTGCTGGAACCATTGTGGTCTATTGGGGTGGAAGAAGTGTTTTACCTGGTGTGGGCGCCGCTGGTGAAGTTCCTGCGTAAACATATGCTGGTGCTGCTGTACGGGGTCATTGCCATTAAACTGGCACTCCTGGTAATCGCATCCTGGTTCTCGCGTAACGAATTGTTTAATTTCCTTACCACTACCCTGCAGTTCGAAGCCATGGCTATCGGCGGATTGGGCGCATGGTGGGTGTATAACCGGGAGCAACCCGTATCTGAAGCAAAACTGTTCTCTAAAACCGTGCAGGGATTGCTGCTTTCTCTACTCGTACTGCGACTGGGCTTCCATTACTATTTCTCTGAATACTGGCTGTATAGCGCCCTTTTTAATACTCCGGTAGTGTCGGCCGTTGTGCTGGACCTGCTATTCCTTTATGTAATCCTGAACCTTTCCCTGAACGCGAAACGACTGTTTTCGCTGGAAGGCAAAATGCTCAACCGCCTGGGTGAGATATCTTACGGTGTATACATGTACCACCTGCTCCTGATATTCGGCGCGGTGCTGGTACTTAAAAAACACCTGCTCGCACTCTCGCCCATACCTTCCACGTTGGCATTTTACGCGGTAGTTACGGGCGGAGTGTTGCTGGTGGCTGGTTTATCAAAAAAGTATTTCGAAGATCCGTTTCTGAGGATCAAGAACAAGCTTGGTTAATTATTACTTCAACAGTTCTGCGAGCTTTTCGTCCAGTGCTTTTCCGCGCAGGTTACGGGCCACGATAGTGCCGTCGGGCGCGATGAGCAGGTTGGACGGGATAGCACGTACGCCGTAGAGGGCCGCGGGTTCGCAGTTCCAGTAGGCCAGGTCTGATACATGTTTCCAGGTGAGGTTATCGTCTGCGATCGCTTTTAACCATTTGTCCCGGTCGCCGCTACGGTCGAGCGATACGGCGAATATATCGAAGCCTTTATCTTTAAAAGTGTTGTACGTGCGTACCAGGTTTGGGTTCTCTGCCCGGCAGGGGCCACACCACGATGCCCAGAAATCGAGCAGTACGTACTTTTTACCGAGCTGACTGGCAAAATGAACATCCTTACCCTCGGTATCCTTAATAGAGAAATCCGGGGCCTTTTTACCCACTTCTACGGCCCTTAAGGTGCCGGGCAGTTTCTTCAGCACTTCTACATACTGCGTTTTGTGCAGGGCAGGGTCGAGCAGGGCGATGCCTTTTTCAATTTCCTCCGGCGTAGTGCGGTAGGTATAATACCGGTAAAAGATGTAAGCAGTGGCCAGTGCCGAAGGATTCGCCTTGATCAGGTCTTCCAGCGACACCTTTGAATCGAGCTGCCAGGCGGTGTATACATCCTGCGATACGGAACCTTTTACCAGGGTTTTACGGAAGTACGAAGCTGTATCGAGCGTTACTTCGATCTTGTTATTCTCCAGGAACAGGAAGTACGGGCTCTTCGCGGGGTTCAGCGTAATGCCATACAACTCGGGCACTACGGGTTTGGTCTGAAAAGTAAAATTGCCATTCTCCACTACCGCAGAATCGATCGTGGTAAACATCTTGTTATAGAACTTTTGCAGGTATACTTTCCCGCTCTTTACCCCGTTTACGGTGCCGGTAAGCGCAAAGGCCTGCCGGGCGCCCTGTGCGGAAGCCGTAATAACGGCACCCATCAACAATAAGCTTAAAAAGGTCTTTTTCATATATTATTAGTTGAGGTTCGGATTACTGTTAATCTCATTAAAAGGAATCGAAAACAGGTAGTAATTACTGTTAGGCACGAAGTCTGACTTATCAGGAAACTTCAGCTGGTGGTGACCTTTCACAGTTTCCTCTTTCGTACCCACGGTAAATTTCTCGGTGGATACGGTGCGTACCACTGCTCGTTGCAGGCGCAACAGATCGGGCAGCTCAAATCCTTCGCCCCACAGTTCTCTCCTTCTCTCTCTCAAAATTTCTTCGATCAGCTGTGGCTGCGTAAAATTAGCCGCATCGAGGTCGGGCAGGGTGCGTTTGGCACGCAGGCCGTTCAATACGATCACTGCATCGTTCAGCTGGTTCAGGCGGGCCTTGCTCTCTGCCTCTATCAGTAATTGTTCGGACGAACGCATCAGCGGGATGTGGCCCGACTGGTCGGCTTTATTCACGAACTTGGTGTATTGTAACCAGGCGTACAAGGCGTTGGTAGCATCGGTATTGATCCTGAACAATTTCTTACGTACGTCCGCATCATCAAAAATAGCTTTGAAGTTAGGATCGGCCATGATGCTGCGGTAACCGGTAGCTGGCGTTACGTCGATATAAGCGAAGAAGGACGCCCCACCCAGGTTCTGGTCGGTCGCCTGGGGATGGCCCCATATCCATTCAACATTCGTTACGTCGCTAAAGCCTTTGCTGTACTCTGTCGCCTCCATGATGGGGTACGAAGTACGGGCCAGCTTAGCTCTCGCAGCGGCAGAATCCCAGTTCTCCATGGTCAGGAAGGCGCGGGCGGCCAGGCCATTTACCACGTTGAGGTCCGGACGGTTTTTAACAGTGCGTTTAAAGCCCTCGAGCAATGGGCCGGCTGTTCGCAGGTCTTCCAATACCCGGTCGTACACTTCCTGTACGGTGGCACGCGCTTTACCGGGTGTCGACGGCGTTGTAGGTTCTGTATAAATGGGAACACTCTTCGCGTTCTTATCCTTTGCATAAGTAAACTGGTATTGCCTTACCAGGTTTAGGTACACAGACGCACGCAGCGCCAGGGCCTGTCCTTTCAGGTAACGCTTATCGGCATCGGTACCGGTGGCGTTATCTACGTTCTCAATAATACCATTACAGTTGTCGATCACCTTGTACTGGAATGTCCAGTAGAACAGTGCGCGACGGGTGGTGTTATCGAACGGGTCGGTGAAGCCATAGGTGGCGAGGTAACCATATACGCCATCGCGGGCAATGGCATCGCTGCCCATTACTTCCTGCGATAACAGGATGGAACCATAACCTGGGTTATCCTGCGAGGTAGCGGTTTCCATCAGGTAACGCAGGGTGCCGTTCAGCAGGGCGTCTATATTTTTGGTAGTGGCGTAAATCTCACTGCCGGTTAAACTTCCCGAAGGCGAGGTCTCGAACCAGCCCTTTTTGCAGGAAGCGAACAACAGCACCGATCCTGCCAGCAATCCGTATAATGTCTTTTTCATTGTTTCTTCGTTTAGATAATTACGTTAGAACGACAAGTCCAGGCCAATTGAGAACGTTTTCTGGGCGGGATAACGATAGAACGTTACGCCATCCACGGCCTGCTCCGGGTCAAGCCCGTCATGTTTGTAAAAAGTAAACAGGTTCTCTCCCCTGCCATACACACGCAACTGTTGCAGGTGGAGGCGCGAAATGAGGTTTGCCGGTAAACTGTAACTTAAGCCGATGTTACGCAAACGCGCGTAAGTAGCGTCGTACAGGAAACGGGTGGATGCACTGTTCCAGTTGGTATTATCGGTAGTGAGCCTCGGCACGTCGGTATTGGTATTGGCCGGCGTCCAGTGGTCCAGAATTTCTTTGCTCCAGGTACGGCCGGTATTATTGCCGTTGTGGGTAAGCATCACCAGGTCATAGTCGAGTACTTTACCGCCAATATTAAATGCAAGTAAGGCGGATAATTCAACTCCCTTGTAGTTCAGCACTGTATTTACACCTCCCGTTACATCGGGCAGCGAGCTGCCCACGAAGTACTGGTCGGCCTGTGCATATACGCTGGTCTTGGTTCTTTCTTTGATTACCTGCTGACCGTCGGGCCCTGTTTCGTATACGTTTTTATACCACTGCGGCAAACCGGTGGTAGCATCTACGCCTGCCCATTCGCGGATGAAGAAGTCGTATACAGAACTGCCTACCACGAGTTTTTTGGTGGGCCCTATCACGGATGTATTGGCTGGGATGATCTCTTTCTGCGGCAGTTCGGTAATCCTGTTTTTATAGTGACCCAGGTTTACGCCTATGTCCCATTTGAAGTCTTTTGTTACCACAGGCGTTACCTGTATCTGCAAATCAAACCCGGTGTTCTTCATCGCACCGATATTATCATCGATAGAGCCATAACCCAGTGATGGTGCTATCGGACGCTGGAACAGCAGGTCTTTCGACTGGCGTTCGAAGTATTCGGCAGATATCAACAGGCGATTGTCAAGCAGGGCGACGTCTGCACCGATATTCAGGTTCAGGTTGGTTTCCCATTTAAGACCTGGTGTTTTAAGACGGGAGCTGATAGCCCCGGCTTCACCCAGACTGTTATATATAGAATACAAGTCCTGGTACTGGTAGTAGCTGCCGAGGTTATCGTTACCCTGTGCCCCATAGCTGGCGCGGAGTTTCAATACATCCAATCCGCCGATGTTTTTCAGCCATTCTTCCTGCGTAAGCGTCCATGAGGCGCCTACCGACCAGAAGTTACCCCAGCGTGAATCTTCATGAAAGCGTGAAGAGCCGTCGCGACGGAAGCTGCCCGACAGGAAATATTTATCTGCATAATTATAATCTACTTTAGCCAGATAACTGGCCAGTTTGTATTCGTCGCTGCCACCGCTAAACCCGGTGATGATCGACGCTGCAGAAGGTTCGTCTTTACCTATAAAACCGAAGTTGTTTTTGCTGCCGGATAAAGAGGTAGAATTATACACATACACCTCCTGCCCTGCCAGCACATTTATGCTATGGTCCTGTTGCAGTTTGAAGGAATAATCCAGGAAGTTGTTGATCGTGTAAGCCAGGGTACGGCCTTCGCTTTTGCTCACCGAACCACGGGTGCTAACACCGCCACCGTACAGCGGGTTGCTGTAGCTATGGCTTAAAGCATTAGTATAATCAGCGTTCAGGCTGGTTTTAAACTTCAGCCCTTCCAGCAGGTTGAGCTGGATGTTACCACGGAATATCAGGTTATCCTGTTTGTTATTGTATTTATTCAGGAAGGAAGAACCCAGCAGGTTGTTGCCGGTAGCGGCAGCGCTGGGACGGTAGTTACCGAAATCATAGATCTTCTTTCCTTCAGAATCCAGCTTGAAAGTACCATCTGCATTGTGTTCGAAGATGGGATAGATATTAGACACGATACGGCCGAAGTTCGCGTAGTTGCCCTGGTTGCTGTCATCTTGCGGAGGCGCGTCCTGCACGGCAGAAGTGGCCGCAAAGTTAACGCCCGCTTCGAACCAGCGGTTTACTTTGGTATTGTAGTTTACACGTGCATTATAACGCGTAAATCCGGAGCCGATGATAAATCCTTTATCATCAAGGTAACCGGCAGATACAAAGTATTTAGAGTTTTCCGTACCGCCGCTTACGTTCAGGTCCAACTGTTTGCGGATGCCGGTACGGGCGGTAGATTCCGTCCAGTCGTCGTTCCACAGCGGCGTAGCGCCTGCAACCAGTTTACCATCGAGACCAACAGGTTTTGCCACCGAAGGACCATATGGATTGATCTTAAGCGTGTTCACCACGTTATCAGTAGCATATTGTGCGGCCTGTTCGGCGGTACGGCCGTTATCCAGTTGTTTGTTACGCAACGCTTCCCACTGCAGCTCAAAATATTCCGCAGTGCTCACTTTCGAGTAGTCGTCTACCGCGCGGGTAGACCAGCCGGTGCTGGCATTCACCGTTACGGTAGCTTTTGCATTAAAGCGTCCCTGTTTGGTGGTAACGATGATCACCCCATTCGCGCCGCGCGAGCCGTATAACGCACTCGCCGCAGCATCTTTCAATACACTGATCGATTGTATATCGGCAGGATTGATCACGTTGATATTACCCGAGAAAGGCACACCATCCACTACATACAGCGGATCGCTGGAAGCGTTGATAGAACCGATACCGCGGATGCGGATCGTAGCATTGCTACCCGGCTGGCCTGCAGACGAAACCGACTGAACACCAGGCACCGTGCCCTGTAAGGCCCGGCTGATGCTGCTCACCTGCTGGCGCTCAATTTCTTTTGCGCTAACGGTGGATGCGGAGCCGGTATAAGAAAGTTTATTAGCAGTGCCATACGCTACCACCAGTACTTCATTCAGCGTCTTGTTAGATGCGTTGAGTGTGATATTGAGCAGCGTATCGTTCACACGCGTTTCCTGTGTTTGCTGGCCGGTGTAGCTGAATACCAGGGTAGTTTCGCCCGGTTGCAGCGCAAGGCTGTAACGGCCGTTGGCGTCTGTAGCAGCGCCACGACTGGTGCCTTTCACCTGTACCGATACGCCTGGCAACGGTGTATTATCCGCCGACCGTACGGTGCCACTTACGCGCTTTTCCTGCGCTATGGCGGCATTACCGACTAACAGCAAAGTGAATAGATAAGTAAATGTTCTCATTGTAGTTGATTTTATAGGCAATAGATTCCCGTGCGGCTGTTCGCCGCCCTTTTTTTGTCGTTAAGTGATGTCTTACAGGTTTTTCGCTGAGGCTGTTGTTACTCTTTTTTTATGGTAAAATATTGTTGAGATAGGCTGTTAATTTGTTGATAGCACCTGCCGCTATATCGATCTGCTCCGCCGCTTCCTTCCAGTTACGCTGCTCTATCGCTTCACGAATGCCAGGCAGCGTTTTCACGCCATAACCGGTATAAAAACCCGGTGCATAGATCGTATGTTTATACCAGTCCCGCCTTGGCAAACCCTGTGTGGTCAGCAATTGTTGCTCTGCCTGGTAAAGCGCCTTGTTAATGGCAGGCGTTGTACCCGCTTTCGCCAGCGTGTCTGCCAAACGGTTCGCCGCTTTATCTAACGATGCCAGGGCATTTTGTACGGGCGAGAAGTCGATATAAGGCACTTCATCTTTCGCTTTCGGCAGGGCCTGTTTTTCATTAGGATCGGCAGCCAGTACGTAAATCCCACTGTTTACCAGTTGATTCTCTACCTGCGTATTCTCCCGCTCCTGCTCCAGCGCTGTTGTTAAGTCGGTTACATATCCGCTGATCGTCTTTTGCAGTTTCCTGAAATCGAAAGGCAGTAATTCAGCATCTGCCAGGCGGATGGCCGAACGGCCGGCTACCTGCGATAACGTGACGCCATAAGCAAATCCCGGATCTTTAAACCGTATGAACAGATCGTATGAATCGTAGATAGAATGATATTCACCAGCCACATCTTCCCCGCCAAAAGCCAGGTTCAGTACCGGTATACCTGCGTGTTGCAGGAAGGTAGAGTAATCCGACCCGGAGCCTAATGCACTGAGCTTAAAACCTTCGCGGGCCAGCAGTTCTTTTTTCGTTTTTGCAGATGCAGATGTTGCGATGGCATCCGCTTTACTGCGTTCCCATACGCTCACTTTCGTTTGCGGGTCCGTTACCTGTTTGGCGATATCGCCTACCAGTCCTTCCAGTGCATGTGAACCGCCTGCCTCCAGGAAACCACGGCCGTTACCGTCTGTATTGATATACGCTACTGTTTTCTGCTGCAGTTCCGCCTGGTGATCTTCTACCCATTCGGTAGAGCCCAGCAGTCCTGGTTCTTCGCCATCCCATGCGCAATAAACGAGTGTGCGTTTAAAATCATGACCGGCTTTCTTCAACACTCCGATCGCTTTCGCTTCTTCCAGTAAGGATGCTAAACCACTCACCGGATCGGCAGCACCGTTCACCCAGGCATCGTGGTGGTTACCACGAATAACCCACTGGTCGGGATACAGCGAGCCTTTGAGCGTAGCAATTACGTTATAGGCCGGTTTAATATCCCAGTTGAAGGCTACTTTCAGATGCACCTTTGCTTTACCCGGCCCTACATGGTAGGTGAAAGGGAAAGCGCCACGCCAGTCCTGCGGGGGCACCGGCCCTGCCAGGGCTTCCAGTAAAGGTTTCGCGTCGTGTGCGCTGATAGGCAACACCGGTATTTTCAGCAGGTTGGGCGCGTTTAAGCGGTCCAGCCTTTGTGCATTTTCTGTTGATGCGGTACCCGGCGTAAGCGGGTCGCCGGGGTATTTAACGATGTCCATTACCGAACCACGTTGTACTCCGAACTCGCTTTTGTACGGCCCCTTAGGATATGTTTCTCCCTGGAAGAAACCGTCTTCTCTCGGATCAGCATAAATAATACAACCGATAGCCCCGTGCTCCTGTGCGATTTTCGGCTTAATACCGCGCCATGAACGGCCGTAGCGGGCAATTACGATCTTACCTTTCACATCTACACCCAGTTTCTCCAACTGCTCATAATCCTGCGGCAAACCGAAGTTTACGTACACCAGTTCAGCCGTTACATCGCCATCGGCGCTCCAGGCGTTATAGGTAGGTAATTGTCCTTCCTGCCCCGAGGTGCCGTCCTCTTTTAGTACCGGCTCTCTTAATAATGCCTTATAAGTGGTGGGCGCGGTAAGTTCCAGCACACGCACTTTGGGGGTGGGGAACAATACATGATAGGTTTCTATCTTCGCGTCCCATCCGTAACTTTTAAACTGTTCGAGTATCTGTTCCGCCACCAGTTTGCCCTGGGCCGACCCGATGGCGTGTGGTTTAGCAGAAAATAGTTTGATGTTTTCACCGATATGTTTTGCTTCAATAAGCCCGTCAAATTTCTTTTCCAGTTCTAACTGTGAAGGTGATGCGCTGGTAAGTTTACTGTTGTTCTGGGCAAACGCCGGCATAGTGCAAAATACTGCCAGCGCAATACCGCCGGTACGGAAGCTTTTTCTCATAAATCTTAATAATTATGCTATATAATCTACGGATTTTTTACCAGGTTGGCACACCTTTATCATTACCAGTTGATCCCTTGGCTATATACCCAACAGAGGGTATGCAATCTGTTAATACAATGCAAATGTATCGACACAAATCTAAATAACCAAGTTATCCCACCAAGTTTATAGACTTTTGTATAAATGGTATGCTTCAACCTGTCATGATGCCTCGGTGGGCATTGCTTCGTTGATACAGCCCGCCTCTCTCTCACTCGTGCGCAGTCTTCGCTCGAGATACGCACTGTGTACGTGACCATTGGATTATAGCAATACGCATCGGTTTCGTACGGAAGCGTTGCCTTATGCAAGACTTTTTACTGGTGCGGAAACTGCGCACGAGGATGGCTTCGTTCCTCGCCATGGCGGTCTCAGTGATGCCCGCTAACGCGGGCACACAAGGATTCTGGTACGAAGACTATACACAAGGTTGTCTCCATGACGGCGTGAGAGTGCCGGCCATGCAACGTTCTGTTGATCCGCCTACCTTATCCTCTCCTGCTCCTGCTCTGCGCTACCCGAACTTCTCTTGCGTGTTTCAAAGGACTTGCCGAAATTGTAAGTAAAAGTGAGGCCTGCCACCTGTGTATCGTATTGATTACGATAGCTGCCGGTAGCATTTTGAAGATGGTTGATATCTCCGTAGTTAAGGCGGGTATGGAATGCATCCTGCACGGTCAGGCGTATGGCACCTTTGTCTTTGAGTATCTTTTTACGGATAGCGCCGCCGGCAGACCAGTAACCGCCGAGCACAAATTGCATGGTGGTCAATTGCGACTGGTAGTTGGCGGTTAATTCAAGGTCCCATCCTTTGCCGAGATTGAATTGCGTGGTAAGATTGCCGAGGTGTACGAGCCCCTCCGTATCCAGTTCTCTATCGTACAACATCCCTTTGAACCATGCATACTCCGCTCCACCGTTAAACATTAATGTAAACCACTGGTAGCGGTAATTGATGTAAGCAAACAGCGACACATAATCGCTTTTACCTACATTACCCGGACGACTGAAGAATTTATTATCCCGCGCCTCTATCGTTTCTCCTATCTCACCATTGTTATGGGTATAATTGGCGTTGATCGTAAGTATTTCTTTAAACACATAGGTAAGGTCGAGGGCATTACTGATAACAGGCTGCAGGTAAGGGTTACCTACGTATAACATGAATTTATCCAGGGGCGAAACGAATGGGTTAAGATCATTGAAGTCCGGGCGACGTATACGTTTGCTGTACGCAAGCGTAAACTGGTTCACATTAGCGGAATCTAATTTATAGTTGATGTAAAAGGTGGGGAAAAGTTGCGTATAACTGCGTTTGAACGCGGAATCCGGCTTCTCCGCATTACCGAGCTGATGGCCGTTCATGATCGTATTCTCGAGTCGCAGGCCCAGTTGCGAGGAAATACGTTTGCCTTCGCGGGCGAAGTTGATATAGGCAGCGTTAATGTTTTCACGGTAGCGGAAGTGATTACTGATATCGTAATCCAAACCCGTTACATTATTGATGGTACGCCAGTAAGTGGCTTTATTATCAGTGGTGATGTAAGATGTTTTAAGTCCTCCGTCCATCTTAATCGCCAGTGGTAAAGGCTGCGAGTAGTCGGCCTTAGCCGCATAAATATTGATGTAAGATGGCAGTTCGCCCCTGAGATCGTCTGCCGAGCTGGGGGTACCATTGGCCAGGAAAGCTTTATTGTATGAGTATTGGGTAGAGAAAGAATTGTTGTTGATGTAATCCAGGTCTACCTGCAATTCACGTCCTGTTTGCCCTAATTTTTTCCTGTAGTATACATTGGCGGCCAACCGATCGTTACTGGAGCGCGATGTATTATCAGCCGTTACCAGCGAGTCCAGTGTTCCCGCATTGTTCGAGAGATAACTGTCGTTGTCGCCCAGGCGAAGGTTACGCCGGAACGTACCGTTTAGCTGTACGCCCATCGTGGTGTTCTTGTCCATATAATAATCTACGCCTGTTCTCAACGATGGCGCTGAATTCTTCATCCGCAGGAAGTTCTGCTGCTTAAATGAAGAAGACAATGTACCATCCTGTTCAAAATAACTACGATTTATTTCCAGGTCGTTGTATTGCCGGGCGTGATTGAAACCCGCATTGGCAAAGAAGCTGAACGCATTGTTACGCACGTTCAGGTTAAGACTGTTATACGTTTTAGGATAGCGGCCCTGTTGGCAACCGGTAGACAGGTTCCCGTTAAACCCACGCTGTTTCAGCTTCTTCGTCCTTATATTGATCACACCCGCATTGCCTGCTGCGTCATAACGCGCCGGTGGAATGGGTATCAGCTCAATAGCTTCCAGTGTACCGGATGGTAACGACCGGAGATAACCTGCCAGGTCGGCACCCGACATATAAGTGGGTTTATCATCAATATAAATCACCACGCCCGATTTGCCGCGCAGGCTGATATTGCCTTCCTGGTCTACCGTTACGCCCGGCGATTTTTCCAGCACTTCCAGTGCGTTCGTACCCGCATTCGAAATCAGCGCATCCACATTCACGATCATGCGGTCGATCTTGTTTTCGATGAAAGGTTTCTGACTGGTGATCGTTACATCTTTTAATTGCGTAGCGGCGGGCAGCAGCTGTATTACAGGCAACTGCACCGGCCCGCTTACGCTAAACGTATCACTGCGATACTGCTCAAAGCCAATGGCGGAAACGGCGAGGCGGTATTTGGCAGGATACGGCTGTTGAAAAATGAAGTCTCCTTTATCGCCTGCCACTGCTATTTTAAGCAATGAATCTCTCTCATTCATAATGCTGATAGCAGCACCTGCAATTGGCCTCCCGGTTTTATCCTGTATAAAGCCGCTAACAGGAGCAATGTGCTGCGCATACAGGCAAAGGGGTAACAGGGCCAGCACCAGCAGTGGCAGGCGATAAATAATTTTCATCTCTACAAAATTTTAATAACAGGCATACCTTTCCCGGTTCACCTTTTCGTGAATAAACTGGTTATTATGCTGCAGATGGAAAGGGTTACTCTACGTATATGTCGGAATGCCTGGAATTACCGTCTTTGGTATAAATATAGGCATTCGAGGGTGATGTAATATACAATTTTTGGTACCGTTTAAACATCTCACCGGTAATTGCTTTATCGTTTACCTTAAACTCTTTATTGGTCAGCACAAATTTCACATCATCCTCCGTGGATTTGATGAACCCGTCCTTTACCATATCCGTTAAGATTTTTTCCCTTACCGAATTAGCGCCCGTGGAATTGTATAATGGAGGCGTTGGTGGAGTTGGAAAGGGTTTACTTTGGTAGCCGGGCGGGGTTGGCGGTGCCATAACAGCGACAGGTGCATATTTTGAAGTACTTGTTACGGTGTGTACTTCTTTTCTCCCGGTATCCACAGTGGTGGATGTGGCTACTGATATGTTACCCGAATTCACCACCGCTGTGTTATGCTGAACATTAGCCACTACAGATGAATTAGCGTTTGCGTTAACCACCACATTACGCTGCGCATTCGCAATATTTACATTCCTGCCCTTGTCAATATCCTTAAATATTTCACGCACCAGGGGGTAGGTAGATACGAAATCTTCATCAGGCACCCTCCGACCGTTAATTGTAAGACCAGTGGCCTGGTTATTTTTGATGTCGACTTCGAACTTAGTGCTTTCCATTTCATGCTTAATAACACCAGTTAGATTGCCGCCTCTGTAAAATACCGGCGCCGTTCCCAAGACATTGTCCTCCCTGGGTTCGTACTGGCCGTCGTAGTTACCCACCACCGCAGTATCTGGCACTTTGTAAGCCTGCTTCCAGGTAGTGAGTACATCTTGATATTTCGCCTTCACGGCCGCCGCGTCGCCGGTTTTGTACACCACTTTACCGTCCACTTTAATACGGGCTATATTGTAAGGCGAATAAGCCTCTACCTGGTAAAGTTTGCTATTCCTTTTAAATAGATAGATGTTGTAGGCCCATCCATTACGGTTTTCCTGGAACTGCAAAGTAGTTCCTTCGCTTATTGATGTAGGATCGGTATAAAGTTCGCCATAGGATTTAGGCGTGATGGTGTCTGCCTGTTCAGCCAGTGCTACATCCGACGATAAGAGCGGGCTATCGGATACCACATCGCCGGCGAGTTTTCCGAATGCCTTGCGGTAAAGGGAACTGTCGGCGCTACCGTCTTTAACCTTCGGCGGCGGTGCATTTTTTTCTGTATTAGAATTGACCAGTTTATCTGATTGCGAGTACACCAGTCCTATAATGCCAGTAATACTAAGGCAGAGGAGCAGGAAAGATTTTTCAGCCATGTTGAGTGTTTTGTTACTGTTTTGAACAATACGCTTTACACGGTCCAGCAGCTGGTGTTTTTTACTACCCGGGAAAGCCAGGGCGTACTTATTGCGGGCATCGATATTAAATTCCATGAAGGATACGATAGCCTTTACGTAGCCGGTTTTGCTTTGCATGACAGTGATGGCCATATCATCGCAGCAATGCTCCCTTTCTTCCCGTATGCGTGCTGAGATCCAAAGTAAAGCTGGATTAAAGAAGAAGATCGTTTCCGCAAAGTGCTGGAAAAGATTAACAATAAAATCGCGGCGGCGGATATGTGCCAGTTCGTGCAGCAGCACGGCCTCGACCTGCTCCGGCGGCAGGCTGGCCAGCAAACCCACAGGCATCAGGATCAGGGGTTTCAGTATGCCTGTAACGGCGGGTACTTTTACCATACCCGATTCCAACAGACGCACTTTCATGCTTAACCCGATCCTTTCCGCCAGTTCCGCTACCTTCAACGCCCAGTGCTCCTCCGGGGTAAAGGTTTTATAATTGCGTACACGCTGAATGTAAATAAGGCCCGATAGCAGCCATAACAGCTTTGCTATGAACACTATGAACCAGCCAGTTACCAAAAGCGGCGCATGCTCGTTAAAATAGGCTTTAAAGCGGGTACTAAAAGCCGGTGTATACTCCATATGCTCCACGGGTGCCTGCACCTGCTGCACCGATGGCGATACCCATTGCACGATGCCTGTTTGGCTCTCTACCATTGGCAGAGGGGTGGGCCTTTCCAACACATAGAAGAAAGTAACCGCCGTACCTGCTATAAACAGGAAAAACAGGACGGTGAACAGGTTGTACCGCAATGCCGGCCTCGACTTACGGGTAAACAGGATCAGTAATCCTGCCACAAGTGCCAGTGCAAACCCCTGCCAGAGAGAGTGGATGAGGGTCCAGCCAATGGCGCGTACCAGTTCGTTATTAAAAAACAAGGTGTGCATATGGATAAAATTGAGCGGTTATTTTTCGTCGTTCTCCATTTTATTCAGCAGCGACTTTATTTCCTCCAGTTCGTTGCGGGAGGTTTTGCCGTTGCCCAGCAGCTGCATCAGCAGCGTTTTGGCCGATCCGTTAAAGGTGGCGTCCATGAACTTGTCCAGCAGCAGGCCTTTGGTAGGCTGCTCCTCCAACAATGCGCGGTATACATGTTTCATACTGCTCTCATCCCTGCCCAGCATACCCTTGTCGGTCATGATCTGCATGGTTTTAAGCGTGGAGGTATAAATAACGTTACGGTCCACGTTCAGTATATCATTTACAAAGCGCACCGTAGCCGGACCATGCTTCCACAACACCTGGAGTATTTCCAGTTCTCCTTTAGTCGGTTCTGCCTGGTTGTTGCTTTTTTCCTCTTTCATAAACTAAAGGTACGAATCAATTCGTACGAAACAAGTATAAGGTTGTCTTTTTTTAAAAAATTTCCTGGATGAATACCAGAGACCGGCGAATTTACCTTTGTTAATATAATATCATTACTTTAGAATGCTATGTTCTCGTAAACGGGGTTTATCCTGAAAACTATCCTCGATCCTTATGAAACCCTTTATCATACTTTATCCAACCCGTATTTTAACATTGGTTTATTCTAATGTTATTCTAATCTTATTCTAATGTTTTTCTAATGTTAATCTAATCCGAACCTAATCTTAATTGCTGTTAATCTTGTTCCACCACCGCACTGACATGTACTTTATTCGCTTATTACAGATATACAATATGCGATCGTTTTGGCTGAATATTAATCCCGATGGTGTGTTGAATGACTGCTGCTGATCAATTTTTTGCGGCGCTACCGGCATAAAAAAAAGCACAGGCCGGCATTGATAGCCGGACCTGTGCCCGTACGTATGAAGTATTAACTACGACTGATTAAACGCGTAACCTTGCCTCCACGCCTTTTTCCAGGTATTGCCAGTTGAAGTACTGCCTGGCATTGTGGAAACTGATATCCTGGATCACTTTACCCACCCATTCAATATCGTCCGGCATTTCGCCTTTTTCTATTTCGGCACCGAACAGGTCGCACAGCAGCCTGCGGAAGTATTCGTGGCGCGGGAATGAGAGGAAGCTGCGTGAGTCGGTAAGCATACCCACGAAGCGGCTTAGCAGCGACATATTAGACAGCGCGTCCATCTGGCGGAGCATGCCATCTTTCTGATCGAGGAACCACCAGGCCGCGCCAAACTGCACTTTACCGGCAATAGAACCGTCGTTGAAGTTGCCTGCCATGGTAGCCAGCACCTCGTTATCGGCAGGGTTAAGGTTGTAAATGATGGTTTTGGTGAGTTTATCCTGTTTATCCAGCTTATCCAGGAACTTAGCCAGCGCACGCGCCTGGGAAAAGTCACCGATAGAATCCCAGCCGGTGTCGGGCCCTAAAAGTTTCATCATGCGGGAATTGTTGTTGCGCAGGGCGCCGAGGTGGTACTGCTGCACCCATCCCCTTTCCCAGTCCCACTCTGCCAACTGTAATAACATAGCCGACTTGAACTTACGCAGTTCGGTGAGGTCGAGCTGTTTGCCACTTCTCACTTTACTGAAGGCCTGCTCTATTTCCGCAGCGGTAAATTCCTCCGCGTAAATCTCTTCTATTCCATGATCGGATACACTGCAGCCGTGCTGGGCGAAAAAGTCGTGCCGTGACTTCAAGGCCTTTAACAGGTCGCCATAACTGCTGATCGACACATTCGCCGCCTGCTCCAAACGATCGAGGTAGTTATTATATACGACGGGATTATCGGCATTCATGGCTGCATCCGGACGAAAAGCAGGCAGGATCGGGATTTCGAAGCCTTCCTGTTTCATTTGTATGTGGTACTCCAGGTTATCGGCGGGATCGTCGGTAGTACATACCAGTGCCACGTTCATTTTTCGGAGCAGGTTGCGTACAGAGTACGACGGGTCCTGCAGTTTTTCGCTGGCCGTATTATAAATCCTGCGGGCAGACGAAGGGTTCAATACCTCACCGATGTCGAAGTAACGTTGCAGCTCCAGGTGCGTCCAGTGGTACAGGGGATTGCGGAGTGTGTAAGGTACCGTAGCCGCCCACTTCTCGAACTTCTCCCAATCCTTTTTATCGCCCGTGCAGTAACTTTCATGTACACCGTTGGTACGCATCGCTCTCCACTTATAATGATCCCCATACAACCAGGCCTGTGTAATATTCTCGAAATTAATATCGCCTGCGATCTGCGCAGGTGGCAGGTGACAATGATAATCTATCACCGGCATTTCTTTTGCAAAGTCGTGATACAAACGTTGTGCAGTAGCCGTATTCAGCAAAAAATGCTCGTCCAGGAACTTTTTCTTAATCATATAAACACTTATCAAATAAAAAACTTAGTTCAATTTCTATTTTGCCAGCGCGGCTTCAGCACCCGCTTTTCTCACCAGGGCGGCAGCACCGTGGGTCATCATTCCATTC
This sequence comes from uncultured Chitinophaga sp., assembly GCF_902168175.1. GTDB lineage: Bacteria > Bacteroidota > Bacteroidia > Chitinophagales > Chitinophagaceae > Chitinophaga. The sequence continues at coordinate 112,055 of NZ_CABHOU010000101.1, forward strand.
AGCATGGTAGCCACCGCCTGCGGGAAACCTTTTAGTTCACACAAATCAGTGCCCCAAAGGGTGGTGTTACTTAAAGCCGTACGCACCAGCACTGCAGGCTCCAGTCGTTTCCACGACTCATGGAACCAGCTCGCCTGATCATCGGTAATCGTATAGGTCACCCCGTTAGCAGTGCCCTCATAACGACCATCCGCAGTACGTTCGCTGCGCATAAACAGCAGGTAGGCAGCGAAGCCCAGCGCCATCATAGCCGGCACTTCCTGGGTACGCTGATAATGGCGTAACAGGATGGGCACATCTCTCATCTTCATTTTCGAGGTGTACTGCATCGTAATACTTAACCAGCGATGCTCAAGATGCGGATTGCGGAAGCGGTCGAGTACACTGTGCGCAAAGCGCCAGGCGGCGTCTTCACGGATATAAATGTCTGTGATGGCAGGCGCAATTTCCTGCATCATCATCGCTTCTATACAGTTGCTCATCGACTCATCTTCCATAGCCTCTTTTACCGTATCGAAACCAGCCAGCAGGGCCAGTCCGCAGGTAAGCGTATGCGTACCATTCAGCAGCCGCAGTTTTAACTCGCGGAACACATTGATGTCCGGCGCTATCACCACACCACTATCGGCCTCACTAAAAGACAATACCTTTTTCACTTTTTCTGAGGAAGATTCGATAGCCCAAAGGCGATATACCTCTGACATGATCATCAGTTCATCTTTATACCCCAAAGCTTCTTCCGTAACCGATTGCATAGCTGCAGGCAGTTTACCCGGCACAATACGATCCACCAGCGAGTTACAGAAGTGATTATGCTGTAACAGCCATTGTATAAAATCTTCGCTGAGTTTATTATTACGCGCCAGTTGCACAACGATCTCTTTCAGTTTGCGGCCATTATCAGGCAGCAGTTCTGTAGGCACGATCACCATCCCCTTATCTGCCGCACCTTTGAAGTGTTCGTACCGCGCCAGTAAAAAGGCCAGCAGTTTGCCCGGGAACGAAACCGGCGGTGTGCCATGCACATTATCTTCCACCAGACTGATGCCTACTTCAGTGGTATTAGATATCACCAGTTCCATTTCCGGATTAGCGGCGCATTGCAGGATAGCCTGCCAGTCGCTGGCAGCCGAAAGCACCCTGCTGATGGACGCATTCACGATATCTTCTTCGATCTTTCTTCCATTTTCTATACCTCGTACGCACAGTGTGTACAGGCCGTCCTGCTTTTCAAAAGCGCTCGTATCGCCCTGTGCCGTAGATTTTACTACTACTACCCTGCCGTTGAATATACCGGCCTTATTCGCTTTATCTATAAAATAATCGGGCAGTCCGCGTAACAGTACACCGGTGCCGAACTGCAGCACTTTTTCCGGTAGCGCTTTTGTACCAGGCAGTTGTGATTTAGACAGATGCATCATGTTGTTTACTTACTTTTCGCTTCTTTGATCAACCAATTTACAAGGTCGGAGGCCGCCTGGTAGTTTTCATATGTAGCCGGAAGTTTTCTTCCGTCGAGATATTCATTGTAAAACCATGGATCGCCCACGGCAAACACAGCACCTTTGCCTACCTGCGCGGTAGCCATGATCACATCCTTATTCTCCGTAATCAGCGGCGTGGCGGGCGCTTTCAGGTCGAGGGTGGATAATTCCTTGATGTACAGGGAACGCGCTTTGCTGAACACTTTATTACCAGCAGGCACCGTTACTTTACCTTCTTCATAGTTGCTGCCCTTTACGCGATGAATACTGTTTTCATTAAAAGTGATACCAAAACGCTGGCTCAGGCGGTTAAAACCTTTGATTTCCGCGTTACCGGAATCGTTTTGCATGAGTACCAGTACACCACCGGCTTTTACCCAGTTGTATACGGCATCTGCATCTTTATCGGTTACATGGTTTGGTGCAGCCGTTTCCTTTTCCGTGTCAGGATCGGCAATGATATAGATATTGGCTTTAGAAAGACTGGAGGCGGTTGGTGCTGCAGAAAGCGTATCAGTTTTTACGCCTTGTTTATTGAAGATGTGTCCCCAAAGCGAGTAACCGCCGTTCGATAATTCATTCCACACATAATGCGTACGCACCTGTGCGCCGGTTATATCTTTCTTCCATTCGTTGTTGTAATGCTGATCAAGTACCACGGTAAGCCCTTTACCGTTTGCCTGACTGTTGGCAATAGACATTTCGCCGGCAGCCAGCAGGAAAGCGCCCACACCTTTCGCATCGTTCACGATTACTTTTTCGCTCAGGTAATAAGCATAACTGCCGTCGCGGTAAGGATCGCCGCCAAGACCCGCCACACTTACCGTGCCTTTCAGGTTCCAGCCGCCTTTAGGCGTTGCTTCCAGGAACTGTTCCTGTATACCTTTATAACCTTTGGCAGCAGTGTTTAAATAACTGGCAGGCAAATAACCTTTGCGCACACCTTTTGCGATAGCGTATACAAACATCGAGGTAGCAGATGCTTCGAGATAGTTGCCTTTAGCACTGGCGCTATCGAGGATCTGGAACCAGGCGCCGCTCTTTTTGTCCTGGTATTTAGCCACTACGGAAGCGAAGCGGTTCAGGATGGCGATGAGGCTATCGCGGCCCGGGTGTTTGGCCGGAAAATACTCCAGCGCATCTACCAGTCCCATACCATACCAACCCATAGCACGGCCCCAGAAGTGCGGGGAGCGGCCAGTGGTTTTATCCGCCCAGCGCTGCTCGCGCGATTCGTCGTAACCGTGGTACAACAGGCCCGTTTTGCTATCGCGGGAATGTACTTCCATCAGTACAAACTGGCGGGTGATGTCGTTAAACGCACCCGTTTCGTGGAAGAGGTCTGCATACTCAGCGTAAAAAGGTTCGCCCATATACAGGCCATCCAGCCACATTTGCCAGGGATAACGCTGTTTGTGCCAAAAGCCGCCCTCTTTCGTACGCGGGTGATTACGCAACTGGTTACGGAATTTATCCGCTGCCAGCTTATACTTTTCCTGCCCCGTTACTTTGTAAAGTGTAAGCAGGATACGTGCGTTTTTTATATGATCGATATTGTACTCCGATTCTTTGTACCACCTTACGTTGCCTTCTTTGTCAACGTAGTGGTCCATACTTTTCTGGATGTACTTAAAGTATTCGCCGTTGCCTGTATTCTTCCACAGCAGCGTAATACCTTCCAGTACCACACCCTGGTCGTACGACCATTTCACGGGGTGCCCCGGGTTTACTACCAGCGAGTCTTTCCAGATATCCATTACCGTCAACGCCATTTTGCGGGCGTCTTCGGCTGGTGTTTGCGCGGCGGCCGAGGTGTATACACCGGCGGTGATCAGCGTTGCGAGTAATGCCTGTTTAACTTTCATAGGTCCATCTATTTTATGATCAAAGCCCCGGTTTTTGCGCCATCGGCAAACACCGGCTTTTCTTTTGCCTTTTTAACATCAGTGCCGCTTACAGAAACGCCCGACGTTCCGCCTAACAGACTGATAAAATTCTTAGCCTCTTCGAAGCGAATATTGGCCAGCTTTATTTCGCGGCTGTTACGGACGTTGATCAGCGGATCAGATTCTGCTACTTCGAAGGTGGCATTGGTGAGCCTTATATTACTGGCTTCCAGGAGTTCTACTCCCTTCTTCGCTTTTATCACGATGTTATCCATTTCTATATTACTGATCGGCATTTCAGGGAGACCTCTGATAAAGATGCCCTTAGCAGCGCCACGGCACACTACATTGCTGATATGAAAATCCCGGAACTGCGGAGTGGCTTCGGTTACAGGGAACGTTTCCACTTTTACGTCGGCATGCTTTTCGCCGGCCAGCGGTACAGGATCTTTCGCCATATAATACATATCAAACAGGATCGCTTCCCCGGGAATGTTCGTCATGTTGATATCCCTGATAAAGATCTTTTCCACTACCCCACCTCTGCCGCGTGTTGTTTTAAAACGCAGTCCGATATCGGTACCGATGAAGTTGCAGTTCGATACGAAGAGGTTACGGGCGCCGCCGCTCATTTCACTGCCGATTACGAAACCGCCGTGGGCATGGTAAACCGTATTACCATTGATAATGAAGTTCTCCGTAGGCACGCCTCTTTTACGACCCTGCTCATCACGACCCGATTTAATACAGATCGCATCGTCTCCCACATCGAATACGCAATTTTCCACGCGTCCGAAGCGGCACGATTCCAGGTCGAGCCCATCGCCATTTTGGGCGTACCATGGGTTCTTCACCGTTACACCACGCAGCGTAATGTGTTCACACAGCAGCGGGTGTATACACCACGCAGGACTGTTCTGGAACGTAACGTCCTTTAACAGTACTTTTTTACAGCGGGTTAACACGATCATGTTCGGACGCAGGAAGTCCTTGATTTCCTCATGGTCTGCCTTTGTTTTATTAGGATCGATAACACCGGCCAGTTTAACGGACGAGCCTTTTTGCGATTTCTCCGAAGGATACCAGGTGCGGTTGTCTGCACTTGTCAATCCACCGGAAGCTACTAAACGTTTCCACTGCGACTCCGTGAGTTTGTCCTTTTTCACCTGCCTCCAGGCGTCGCCGGCGCCATCAATAATGCCGCTGCCTGTAATCGCAATATTTTCCGCATCCGTAGCCGAAACCGGGGGCTGGCAACGCATGGCCGCCAGTCCCTCGTAACTGGTCTCAATTAAAGGATACTGGTCGAATTCAGTAGTAAACTGCAACAACGCGTCGCGGCTGATGTGTAATTCAACGTTACTTTTCAGCACGATCGGGCCGGTAAGCCACAGTCCTGCAGGAATTAACACCACACCACCGCCCTTTTTATTACAGGCGTCGATAGCCTTGTTAATACTTGGCGAGTTGAGCGTTAATCCGTCCGCTTTGGCACCAAAGCGGAGAATATTAAATGTGTCCTTACGGAACACCGGTTCGTTAACGACCGGCAGGTTGTTCCAGGAATACTGCGCCTGTGCGGGCTTAGCGAACAGCGTGGCAGCAATAGCAATTGAGCTTAATGTCAGGTGTAATCTCACTGGTATCCTAAGTTTTGTTTAAATTCCTGTTTATTGGTCACGGCGTCCACCTGGTCCTTTGGTATGGGCCTTACAAGGTGGTGCGCATCAAAATTAACGGTAGCATCGGGATTGGCGAGTTTCAAACGGCTCTCCAGTTTACCCGTACGTTTCAGGTCGAACCAGCGAAGCTGTTCTCCCATCAGTTCCCTCGCTCTTTCGTCGAGGATAAAGTCCAGCGTTACCTGCGCTGCGGTAATCTCCATTTCCGCCTCTTTACCTGTTACAGCGGCACGGCGTCTTATCGGATTGATGTAATCCACCGCCTTGCCCGGGTTGTTCAGGTTTAGCTGCGCTTCTGCCGCTATCAGGTACATTTCCGCCAGGCGAATAATGAATGCATCTCGTGGACTTTGTTCTTCATTGAACGCAGCGCGCGTAGGATCATCGAATTTTTGCAGGGAAGGATAATGCAGGCGGTCTAACCCGCTACCATCGGCCTTAAACATCTTACTTACATCATAAATCCTGTACTTCTTCGTCGCCTCCACATCGGCCGGAATTTCATACTTAGTCGTAAATACAGCTGTATCGCCAATCTTCATCCCTGCCGGTGCTGTGCCCAGTGTATTACACAACCAGGCCTGTTTAAAAGTTGCGTTGTAGCGGGCGTCTTTTGTTTCATCAAACAGCCGCAGCGCATACAAAGTAGGCATATACCTGTTAAAAGGCCGTCCGTTTGCAATATCGCGCGTCATGCCTGCCAGGTCATCGTACTTCATAATGAACATCAGGTGCCCGTTATGCGCACCTCTTGGGTGACCACCGGGATATAACGTAGCATCTGTACGGTCGTTAAAGGCAAGGTTTTTAAAATAGTTCACGGCCCATATCACTTCCTTGTTGGCAAGATTGCTCATGCTCCAGAGGTCTGCATACTTCGGTTGCAGAATATATCCATAACTTTTAATCACTTTATCCGCCAGGTCAAACGCTTGCTGGTTAAGGCCGCGTGTTAAGCTGATACGCGCCAGGAAAGCTTCCGCAATAGGTTTAGTGGCCCTTCCGTAATCGGTAGTGGTAGGTGGCAGGTTAGCCACGGCAAATTCGAGATCCTTTAAGATATGTGCATAAAACGTATCCACCGGGGTACGATTGGCCGTAGTTATGGTTTCTGTCGTTTCTTGTTCTGTATAATGCACATTGCCCCAGGTTTCCACGATATGCCAGTAATAAAACCCACGCAGGAACCGCAATTCGGCAAGGCGCCTTGTTTTAATCGCATCACTCAGCCCCGCCTGGTCAATGCGGTTGATGCCTGTATTACACAGGTTTACGGCGGCATACAGCGTTCTCCAGAGATCGCGTACGGCGGTGTTGGAAGACTGTAAATTATAATAGTTAGAAAGATCGGTGTATTTATCGCCAGTGCCGCTGGTCCATAGGTCGGTGCCCATTTCGGAAATGTTGTAACCATCTTCTTTTCCGTACCACCAGCGGTTGTACGTATAAGCTGCGGTTACCAGCGTTTCGAATCCCTCGGGAGTAGTGAATACTGCCTCGGCCGTAAGACCGCCCGGGTTCTTTTCTTCCAGCAATTTGGAGCAGGACGCCAGCAATACAGCCAGCATCAATAAAAGACTATATGGTGAGAATGACTTTTTCATAACGTTCGGGTTAAAGGATCAGAATGTTACATTTAAACCAGCCACATACATTTTCGTAAGCGGGAAACTCAGCGCGCCACCACGTTCCGGGTCATAATCTTTCACCTTACTAAAGGTAGCCAGATTTTTTCCCGTTACATAGATGCGAACAGCACTCATCCGGATTTTACCGGCCGCCTCTGCAGGCAGTGAATATCCGAGAGATACGTTCCTGATCTTTACGAAAGAACCGTCGCGGTAGCCCAGTGTAGAAATAAAAGGCGTTCCCGACATAGACACGCTCGAATTCGGTCGTGGGTACTCGTTACTCGGGTTCTCCGGCGTCCAGTAGTTCACGGGGGCTCCGTTTTCCAGTCCCTGCGGATCGTATTTGCTGTCGTACTCCGAATTGATCCACTGACCAATGCGGGCAAAAACGTAAATATTCAGATCGAAGCCTTTATAACGGAAATCGTTGTTTAAACCGCCTGTCCATTTAGGTACCTGCGCACCAATTACTACACGGTCAAGGGAGTTGATGGCAGTATCCCTGTTCACATCGCGCACCCTGATATCTCCCGGTTTGTATTTGTACACCGTTGCTTCGCTGGCGTCTTTACTTTGCCAGATACCTATTTTATCATAATCGTAGTACACCGTTACCGGGTAACCGATAAAGAGGCCGCTGGCAATATCATTCGTGCTACCATCGGCCAGGGACACGATCTGTTCTTTATTCCTGGTGAAAGAGAGATTGGTGGTCCAGCTAAAATCGCCTGTTTGAACGTTTACGGTATTAATGCCTACTTCTATCCCGTGGTTCCTGGTTTTGCCGATGTTTTGCAATGTTTTACCTACACCCGTAGAAGTGGGCAGGGTACGCAGCAGCAGCAAATCAGAGGTACGGGTATCATAATAATCAAAGTTGATGTTGATACGGCTGCCGAGGAAACCCATATCTACGCCAATATCGGTGGTGCCGGACAGTTCCCATTTCAGTGTTTTATTGCCGATCTGGTCGCTGATGGTGTAAGCCGGAGCGGCGGTATTATCATCATAAGAAAAAGGAATACGGAACAAAGAGCTCTGTGTGCTGTATGGCGCCACGGCGTCGTTGCCCGCCACACCATAACTCACGCGAAGTTTCAGGTCGCTGAAAAAGTTCTGCTGCTTCATGAACTCCTCGTCGCTGATACGCCAGGCAGCGGCGGCAGATGGGAAAAACGCCCATTTCTGACCGTCCGACAATTTAGACGAGCCATCGTAACGGCCGGTAAGCGTAAGCAGGTACCTTTCTCTAAAGGCGTAATTGATACGGGCCGTGAACGACACCAGGTTCCATTGCTGGTAAGCACTGCGGATAGCAATACCACTTACGTTGTTCTGCAAAGCATGAAACAACTGGCTGGGCAGCAACTGACCTTCACCCTGCGCATTGCTGGAGTCGGCCTGGAAACCCAATAAGCTACCAACAGCTGTAACGGCGAAGTTGTGCTGACCAAGTGTCTTTTTATAACTGATGATGTTTTCCCAGTTCAGGAAGCGGTTAGCGCTGGTATTGTATTGAGAACGGGAAGTAGAGAACGTAGCGCGGTCGATGGTTGTGCGGGATGCGTATACACCGGTCCGCGTATTATCCAGCGTTACACCTGCATTGCTGCGTAACGTAAGGTCTTTTATGGGCGAGTATTCAGCATATACATTTACCAGCGTACGCGTGGTACGACTGTTATTAATGTAAGCGTTCGGCTGTTCATCGGCCAGCGGGTTGATGTGTGGGCCCGCATTGGGAAAGGCAATGAACTTACCGGCAGAATCGTACGGCAGGCCTAGCGGAATGATTTTATTTGCCTGGTTCAGCGGGTCTCTGCGTACGTCCTGGTCGTAATAAGTAACCTGGCCCTGCATACCCACTTTCAGTTTATCGCCTACCTGCTGATCTACGTTCATGCGCGCTGTATAACGCTGAAGGTTATCCAGTTTAAACAAGCCCTTCTCTTTAAAATAGTCGAGCGACAGATAGATCTTCGTTTTTTCAGAACCCGCGGAAACACCCACCTGGTAGTCCTGCTGATTTCCCTTGTGCAGCAGCTCCCCTGCGTAATACGTCCAGTCGCCTTTGCGGATAGCCGCCAGCTCCATAGGATTAAATATCGCGGGATCGTCGGCCACCGTATTCCAACGGTTGTTAGTGCGGTTCGCTTCGCGTTTTAGCGCTACGTACTGCGGGCCGGTGTTTACGTGCGGGTAACCGGCCACTTCCGAGATACCACCGTACACGTTAAAGCTCACCTGGGCCTTGCCCGTGGAGCCGCGTTTAGTAGTGATAATGATTACCCCGTTAGCACCGCGGGAACCATAAATGGCCGTAGAGGAAGCATCTTTCAATACTTCCATCGACTGAATATCGTTTGGGTTAATATCTTCAATATTGCCGTACTGCACCCCATCAACAATGTACAGTGGCGAGTTACGGGCGTTGATAGAACGATTACCCCTTACCGTTACATTGATTTTAGCACCGGCGGCACCGCTGCTTTTGGTGATATCCACACCGGGCACCTTTCCCTGCACCGATTCCATCACGTTGGTAGACGGAACTTTTCGCAGTTCCTCCCCTTTTACCGACACAACAGAACCCGTAAGGTCGCGCTTACGGACTTGTCCGTAACCGATAACCACCACTTCGTCCAGTTTTTTGTCGTCTTTCTCCATTTTTACTACAACGTTTGAACTACCGTCTGCCAACTGTGTTACCGGCAGGTAACCCATGTAGGAGAATTGTAGTTCGGCTTTACCCGCTGGAACAGTAAGCGAGAAGTTGCCTTTTTCATCAGTTTTAACACCGGTTGTGGTGCCTTTAATTTGTACACTTACAAAGGGAAGTGCGTCGCCTGTTCCTGCGTCCGTAACTTTTCCCTTTATAATTTGAGTTTGGGCCTGCGCCATAAAGGCAATTGCAAGCAAGCATAAACAAAGCAGGTAAATCTTTTTCATAACGTCTGGCGTGAAATGATTGATAAAACGATTACCGGAAAACGTCGAATCTGTAGGGTTAAAAGCTGCTCTAAATGGTCATTGTATCTGTCCTTTATTTAACGGGAATTACTTTAACAAGTCTACGCTTATATTCGGGAAAACGACAGCATTGACAGGGGTTTATTTACGCAATCGTTCCCGGCAACGTTTACACAGTAGTAGCGGATGCAGATAAAATTGTTTACATTTAAGCATCCTGCAAATGACGTTATGAAATTTGAAGCTGCCACTATAAAAGATATTGCCAAGGCCCTGGGCCTTTCGACCTCCACCGTATCGCGTGCGTTGCGCGACAGTCATGAGATTAGCGAGGAGACGAAGAAGCTGGTGCTGAAATACGCTGCACAGATCAACTACCGCCCTAACCCAATAGCATTAAGCCTTAAGGAAAAGCGGAGCCGGTCTATCGGCGTGATCGTAACAGAGATTGCGAACAGTTTTTTTTCACAGGCGATCAACGGAATTGAATCGGTGGCGAAAGAGCGGGGGTACAATGTAATTATCTCCCAGAGCCACGAGTCGTTCGAAAAAGAAGTGCAAACCTTAAACTACCTCGCGTCGCGTTCGGTTGATGGTTTGCTGATATCCGTATCGGCCGCTACCAAAGACCTTGAGCATTTGCGCGCGCTGCACGACCGGGGCTTCCCCATCGTGTTTTTCGACAGGATAGTTGAGGATATACAAACGCATAAAGTAGTGATCGAGAACTTCCGCGGGGCTTATGATGCTACCATGCATTTGCTCAAGAACGGTTACCGCAACATCGCCTGCATTACAGCTTCAGAGAACTTATCCATCAGCCGCGAGCGTATAGCAGGTTATGTGGAAGCGCTGGCGCACAAACATATTAAACCTTCCAAATCGCTGATCAAATATTGCCCTAACGGTGGCATGGCATTGCCAGAGGTCGAGCAGGCCGTGACCCAGTTACTGAAACTTCGCCCCCGCCCCGACGCCATTTTCACCACCGGTGATAAGCTGACTACAGGCTGTTTAAGGGTGTTGCGCGCCAAGAATGTTTCCATCCCGCACGACATGGCACTGGTAGGGTTTTCAAATTCCGATTTAATTGAGTTGATGAACCCGCCCTTAACCGTGGTGAGGCAGCCCGCTTTCGAGATGGGAGAAATAGCCACCGACCTGCTGTTGCAACTGATAGAGAGCAAACGCCCCGTAAAAGATTTTGAGCGAAAAATATTAACCACCAGTTTGATCGTGAACGAGTCTGGTAACAGGAAATAAAATCCGCCGGGCTTTGCACTGCCGTTGAAGGGAGTGACACAACGGCGGCCGGGCGTTGTGCCCATGCTCATTCCCCACCCTTTTCAATACCGGACGGACGTCTGTACCGAAAGCGGACATATACATAAATACTGTCATTTATAGCTATCAGTCTATATTGTATTTTCACTTTGGCATCCTGTTCGATACCTACCCAAATTATGCTCAGGAACTACATAAAAATCGCGTTTCGCAGCCTCTGGAAATACAAGGGATATTCTGCGATCAATATTCTTGGTCTTGCACTGGGAATGGCCTGCTCGCTGCTGATCATCCTGCACGTTAAGGATGAAATTAGCTATGACAAAGGTTATGATGCGGCTACCCGCCTGTATCGCGTTACCATGGAGGGCCGTGACGATAGCCGCCACTGGGCCGCCACAGCTCCTAATATTGGAGAAGAGATGGCAGCCGCCTTTCCGGAAATACGCCAAACCATCCGCTTTTTCCGGCCAAGACCTTTACAGGTACTGTCTTACACCGATGCCAAAGGCCAGTCGCAACGCTACGAAGAAAAGGACGGGTTGTTTGCAGAAGCCGCCATGCCCCGCATTTTCGACCTGCAATTCCTGCTAGGCGATGCCACCACGGCGTTAGCAGCACCAGGTTGTGTGATACTTACAGAAAAACTCGCGCTCAAATATTTCGGAACAATCAATGTGCTGGGTAAAGTATTGCGTGAAGAAGTAACCCAGGAGCCATTGCGCGTAACCGGTGTGGTAGCCACTCCCGCCAAACCATCGCACGTACAGTTTTCCTACCTCATATCCATGCCCACCATATTGGCCAGGCTAGACAAGCGACTTCTTGTAAACCGCACCTGGAACGGGTTTTACAACTACCTGTTGCTCGATAAACCCGAAGACCGGGCTGCTATAGAAAGCCGGATGAACGACTTTTTACTTAGCTACTACACCCTGGCAGGCGAAACGCCCAAAGAGATATTAGCGAACCGCAGACTGCACCTGCAACCCGTGCAGGACATACATTTACATTCGAAGCTGGAAAAGGAAATGTCGGCCAACAGCGACATTCGTTACGTGTATATTTTTTCCGTAGCTGCTCTGTGTATACTACTGATCGCCGCTGTTAATTTCATCAATATATTTACCGCACAGGCTAATAACCGGACCAAAGAGATCGGCTTACGTAAAGTGATTGGTGCAGGGCGTTTGCAACTGGCCAGACAGTTTTTGGGAGAGTCGTTGTTCGTTACCCTGTTATCCGCCATGCTCGCCCTGGCGCTGGTGTATGTAACCCTGCCATTCTTCAATGATCTTACCGGTAAGGCCATTCGTTTTTCCGATTTGTTAAGTATTCAAAACGCCACTATCCTGTTTGCGCTCATCCTCTCCGTAGGTCTGCTGGCGGGCTTTTACCCTGCCTGGATGCTTTCCGGTTATAACCCGGTTAAATCCTTACAATCACCCAAAGCAGCGATAGGTAGTACCGGGGTGATGCGCAAAGGGCTTATTGTATTTCAGTTTACGATTTCCGTATTTATGATATTCAGCACCGTTGTGATGTACAGGCAGATGCGTTTGTTTCATGATACAGAGCTTGGGTTTGATAAAAAGCAACTGGTGGCAGTTACCATGTACGACGATACCTGGCGGCAATACGGCGCTTTAAGTAATGAGCTGAAACAACAGGCAGACATTACCGCGTTCGGTATTACATCCAACCTGCCGGGCGAGCGTTTTAGCATGCAAAGTTTTCAACCCTTCGTACAGGATATAGAGGAGCAAAGCACCCGTGCCATGTTCGTGGACGACCAGTTACTGCAGGCAATGGGCTTAACGCTGGTGGCAGGCAATAATTTCCGGGCGCAGTGGCCAACGATCAAAAACAATGAATTTATCCTGAACGAAACCGCTGTAAAAACCTTTGGCATTAAAGACCCTGTGGGCAAACGCGCGAAACTGGATACAGACAGCGGCACCATTGTGGGCGTGGTGAAAGACTTCAACTTCGCATCGCTGCATTCGCCGGTAGACCCGCTGGTTATTCAATACAAACCGCTTAATGCCGATTACCTGCTGGTGCAGGCGAAGGCGGGAAAACTGCCCGCCACCCTTCAGCTGCTGGAATCGAAAATACAAGCACTGGCACCAACCAGCGTATTTACTTACACCTTCATCGACGACAAACTGGAGAACCTGTATGCCTCCGAGAACCGGATGATGCAGTTGTTCAAAGTATTTTCCGGATTCGCCATACTTGTTTCCTGCCTTGGTTTGTTTGGCCTGGCTGCCTACGCTTCCAGGATGCGGACCAAAGAGATAGGGATCCGTAAAGTGTTAGGCGCATCTGTGACTGGCGTTACCGTTCTGTTGTCGCGCGACTTTATGAAGCTGGTACTCATCGCCATGTTTATTGCCTGGCCACTTTCCTGGTGGGTGATGCACAGCTGGCTCAACGATTTTGCCTACCGGGCGCCTATAGAAGCCTGGATGTTCCTGCTCTCCGGCAGCCTGGCCTTACTCGTGGCGCTGCTTACCGTGAGTGTGCAGGCGTTAAAGGCAGCTACCGTTAATCCCGTCAGGAGTTTAAAGACTGATTAAACGTCTGAACCGTTATTTATACATGATTTCCCACCATCCGTAACTTGACCCGCCCGCAAAGGCGGGTTATTTTTGTGTCAAGACAGGCTTAGAAATTAAAATTACACATCTTCATTCTCTATTTGTGGCGCAATTAAAATAATAGGTTAACAGGTAAACACAGGGCTGCTTTCCAGCAGCCCTTTTGATTTAGCAAACATACCAGTTTGTCAATATTCAGGATATTTTTATACCTTTATCGTGTTGGGTCAGATCAGCGGGCAAAATGATTGTTTTGATATTTTTCAGCCCCAGCCAGCCAGTCTTTGAAAACAAAACCGATCTGTGTGCCAGGCTGCCATACACCATCCTGAACTTTGTTACAAGTAAGTAGTTTAAGCATTTTTGACCAATGGTTACGCCAGGGTGCTGTACAGCTCAGACGCTGTTACGGTAATCTGTAAAAGACACGTGTTTGCACATTACACGGTCCTGGTAAAACAGACACTAATGAATAAGAAGATACTGATAGTTGAAGATGAATTCATTGTCGCCAATGATCTGCGCCTCATCCTGGAATCTGCGGGTTATAAGGTAGCAGGTATTGCCGACTCGGTAAAACAGGCCCGGGAGATAATTGACAGGGACCGCCCCGATATTGTGCTATTAGACATTTACTTAAAGGGCAAAGAAACGGGCATCGACCTGGCGCGTTATCTATCATCCCAAAACATTGCCTTTATTTACTTATCCGCCAACTCCAACCAGCAGGTACTGGAGGCAGCCCGTGCTACACAACCTTACGGATTCCTGGTAAAACCATTCCGGGGAAAAGACGTGCTGGTAACGCTCGACATTGCCCGTTACCGTCATGAGAACAGCCTGGAAGCATCGCTGCGCCGCGAAGCGTTACTGGATTCGCAGCTGGCCGATATTGCAGCGGCTACCAGCGATAAACAAACAAAACTGTTGCAAATTGCCCAGTCGCTGCAGTCGCATTTACCATTCGACTTTATCACTACCGGCCATACGGACGAGCATGCGTTGCCTTACAGTGGCGTATGTTTCCTGCGCATTGGTTTCGATCAATACCAGTCTATTACCCCGCAGGAGCTGAGTACCATTACACGCATACGCACGTCCGAACTGGAGGCATTGCAACGCTCCTCACCTGCCGAAACCCTTTCTGCCCATTACAGTGGCGCCTCTTTTACCGCGCAATGCGAAAGTAATGGCATGAAAAAATTGTATGCCCGCAGTTTCCACCTGGTATCTAACCTGGTAATGCCATTGCTGATGCCGGACGGACGGATCTATTCCCTTTCATTTTACAGTCGCCGTGCGGATGCCTATCAGCAGGAACATCTTTCACTCAGCATTCGCCTGGCACCCATGTTGACGAGGGTTATACAGGCCATTACATTTAACCAGCCTGCACCTCCGGCCAAACACACCGTTACCCCAAAACCAGCAAAGGACTTTGGCGGTATTGTGGGTAATAGTCATTTACTGCTGGGCATACTGGACCTCGTTAGCCAGGTGGCCCCTGTAGATACGTCGGTACTGGTATTAGGCGAAAGCGGTACAGGTAAAGAAAGAATTGCTCAATCGATCCACGACCTGTCCATTCGTAAAAAAGGGCCGCTGGTGAAAGTGAACTGCGCCGCCCTGCCAGCCAACCTGATCGAATCAGAATTGTTCGGGCATGAGAAAGGCGCGTTTACCGGTGCTACTGAAAAACGAATCGGGAAGTTCGAACAGGCCGAAGGTGGTACTATTTTTCTGGATGAAATTGGAGAAATGCCACTGGAGTTGCAGGTGAAACTATTAAGGGTATTACAGGAAAAAGAAATAGAGAGGGTCGGTGGTAAAAGCACCATAAAAATAAATGTACGGTTCATTGCCGCCACCAACAGGAACCTTGAGAAAGAAGTAGCTGAAGGCCGCTTCCGCCTCGACTTGTATTACAGGCTGAACGTATTTCCCATTACGTTGCCGCCGCTACGTGAAAGGAAGGAAGATGTAAAAGCACTGGCGCAGTTTTTCGCAGAAAAGTTCGCGTTAAAGTTCAACAAACCTTACCTGGGAATTTCCGACAAAATGATGCGGGAACTCGAAGCCTGGCATTGGCCGGGTAACATTCGTGAACTGGAAAACGTAATGGAACAAAGTGTGATTTTGTGCGATGGTCAGCAGCCGCTGAATTTAAGACGACCGCTGAATAACGGGATGTTTTCACCCACTGGTCAGCAGCCACCTGCACCCGCACCTTTACAAACCCTAAACGAGGTGAAGAAGGTACAACAGGAAACAGAAAAGGCCTACATCCTGTCTGTACTCAAAAAAACCAACGGCCGTATTCGTGGTAACGGAGGGGCAGCAGAATTACTTAACCTAAAACCCACCACGCTCGAGTCGCGCATATTCAAACTCGGTATCAGAAAAGAAGACCTCCAATAACACACGTTGCCTCCGAAAATATCGGAGGCGCTTCAATAATCTCCAAAATATTCAGAGTTATTACTGCCGCCGTATATAAACGGCGGCTTTTTCACTACCCCCTATCTGAATCATTATCAACAACATAGAACAACAACCATGGAATAAAACGATCTGTGCCAATTGCGGCACGTAAATAGACTTATTATATACGTCCGGAAATTTTTTAACTGTATATCGAGTCCCCGGACGAACATGCCTAAACCCAAACCTTGTGACCATGACGCGATTAACTACACAACCTGGAAAAAACGCAGCGGCCTTAAGGACCATTGCGCCAATGCAACAACTGGAAGGAGAAAACAATCTCCCCTTCGAGATCCATAGCCTGGAATGGATGCAGAAGCACCGATGGCAACATCAGGACACGCCCAGGCGAAACAACTTTTTCATGATCGTGTGGATCAAAAAAGGAAGTGGTGTACACCTGATAGACCTTGCCCGTTACGAGCTTACAGATAACACCGTGTATTGCCTTACCCCGGGCCAGATCCACCTGTTAAAAGCTAACGAAGGAGCAGAAGGGTTCGTGCTATCGTTCACCAACGAATTCCTGAGCCTGCATGAGAACAACTTTGACCTGCTGTTTAAAACAGGCCTGTTCTACACCTTTTCCCATACCCCGGCTATACGCCTTGGCCAGGAACTGGAAATGGAATTGGAGGAATTACTGGAAAAGATGCAGCGCGAGTTCGACAACTACTACCTGCTGCGCGGCGAAATTTTACGTGGACTGGTAAAGATTTTCCTTATTTATCTGAGCCGTGAATCGGAAATAACGACCACGGGGCAGGCGCATACCCGCAACCAGGAACTAACGAAGAAATTCCTGAACCTGCTGGAGCAACACTACACCACACGTAAAATGGTAACCGATTACGCACAGGCGCTGGCTGTTACGCCTAACTATTTAAACGAAATCATTAAGAAAGTATCCGGCTACCCCGCCAGTTACCACATTCAGCAGCGCATTATACTGGAAGCAAAACGACAGGCGGCTTATGTAGAAACGAGTATGAAAGAAATAGCGTACCAGCTTGGCTTTAACGACATCACCCATTTCTCCCGTTTCTTCAAGAACGTGTCGGGCGTAAGTTTCTCTGACTTCAAAAAGAAATCGTCGATGCAGGTGGCAATGGACTAAAATACGGCGTTGCTAAAGCTCCTTATATTTTCTTCAAGATAAAAAGTGCAACAGAAGCGCTGATTCGTCAATTGACACTAAACGTACCACGCCGTAGCTTTGCAGTGTTCTCCGACTTATTCATTTTTAAACCCTGGCATTATGGCAAATGTTCACGTATACCCCGGCAATCGCCTGATGGTGCGGCGGTCGCCTACATTTATTAAGGCAATTTTATTATCGGGCATAGCAGCCAGTTTGTTACAACTTACCGGCATGTTTCTGATCTCCTGGCTGGCAAGAGGTCGATCGCCCGCAGACGTACTCCAGTTTATTGCATCAGGCATTAACGGCGAACATGCTTACAGTGACGGTATTACCAGCGTGCTGGCCGGACTGTTCCTGCATTGCATGTTTGCATTGGTAGTGGCAACCGTGTACCTGCTGGCGTATAGCTGGACGCCGTTCGTGCGCAATCACCCTTTTAAATCAGGCATGTTATACGGCGTAATTGTATGGCTGTTCATGAATGGCGCGGTAATACCACTCAGTCATGTGCCATTGCAACAGCCCGATCCTTTAATGGCCAGCCTTTCACTGGCAGTAGATGTATTTTTCGCAGGATTGCCCGTGGCACTGGTTACACAGTATTGCTTTTACGCACATAAACGGCATGTTCCCGACATTACAGAGCTGATATGGCATACCTAGCCGCCACTTCCACTTTATACATCCATATGAATGATGTTTACGCCCAACACAACTGGACAATCGATCCTGTACATTCGAGCATCCGCTTTGGGGTAAAGTACCTCGAACTGACGGTAATTACAGGCTGGTTCTCCGAATTTGAAGGCACTTTAAACGGCGGCTTCCAGGGGGGCAGTTTATGGGTGAACATCTATACACATTCCATCTTTACAGGTAACGCCATCCGCGATGCCCACTTACGTTCTACCGAGTTCTTTGAGAGCGACCGTTTTCCTTCCATTGTTTATCAATCTACCCAGCTTACATTAAAAGATAACCAGGTACACACAACAGGTAGTTTGACTATAAAAGACACCACACAAAATTTTAAAACTGAAAGTTTGATAACGGGGATAAGAGCAGATGAGAGAGGTAATATCAAAGCCGGTGTTGTAACGGTCACCAGGATAAACCGGAACGCGTTTGGAATAGGTAGCGGAGGAATGATAATAGCTGAGGAAGTATACCTGCATTGCGATATACAGCTGCTGCAGGTATGATACCGAGCGATTTTATACAAGTTTATCCAGTGTTTAGACCTTGCGGGTACTGCGGATAAGTTGCAATTTTACAGACGTTACAATAAGATATAAAACTACTTAATACAAAGTGTTACATAAGAGCGACAGTTGTAGGTTTAATTACATGGCCGGACTAATCATAGCCCGGCCATCAATTTTTTATTCTACCCTGAACCAGTCGATATCGGCCCAGCCTGTGTCGTTCGTTTTAAGTGTTCCCGTTGCGAACAGACCTACCTTAGCACCTACCCAGCGGCCCGGTTTGGCCGTGAGTACTCCATCCACATCCGTAAACTGCTGTCCGTTGTAGCTATAACTGAACTTACATTTCGCGCCGGGACTTACTGTTACACGCAGCCATATGTTTTCACCAGCAGCTTTGCTAAGCGAGGCCAGTTTTTCTTTTGCGCCTTTTTCGGATTGCAGGCAGGTAGCATGTTCGAGATACACCGCATTGTCGTTCATCACGAGCGACAGGTAAGCATAGTCCATTCCGAATATGATCAGTCCTGCCCTGTCGCCATTCTGCCTGGGTTTAAAGCGCAGTTTAGTAGTAGCGGTAAAAGATTCTGCCGGAAATTTCTGTAACAATAAGTTCGGTACCTCCCAATAATTCCGGCTGCTATCGGGCATACGCACTGCAAAAAGCCGCAGTTCACCTTTACTGATATTAGCATGCGACCAGTAAGCCGCAGGATTAGCCTGCCATTGCCATTGAAGCCCTGGCTGCATGGCGTTAAATTCGTCAGATTCCGGCGGTGTGGCAACAGGTTGCACCGGGCCGGCGTTAGGTTTTTTATAGGTTGATACAGGTTCTCCTTTGCCATCGTTATCTGCATCGGCACCAATCACCGGCCAGTCGTTTACCCACTTCATGGGTTGCAGATGCACCACACGGCCGTACGCATCCTTATCCTGGAAATGCAGGAACCAGTCTTCCCCTGATTTAGTATTTACCCATGCGCCCTGGTGCGGTCCATTAACAGCAGTTTTACCCTGGTCCATGACCACTCTGCGTTCGTAGGGACCGTAAATATTTTTCGAGCGCAAGGCCAGTTGCCAGCCCGTAGAAACACCTCCGGCAGGCGCGAATATGTAATAAAAACCATTACGCTTATATAACTTCGGACCTTCCAGTGTAGGATCAGCATCGTGGCCGTCGAATACGAGCGTGCCGGCATCCAGTACTTTTGTGCCTTCTGCATTCATACGTTTAAGTACGATGATGCTCTTGATACCAGCGCGGCTGCCTGCATAGGCATGTGCCAGGTAAGCCTTACCATCGTCGTCCCAAAACGGGCAGGGATCTATGAGGCCTTTACCCCCTTCCACCAATACCGGCGCCGACCATGGGCCGTTAATACTGGCCGTCTTGATCATATAAATACCAAAATCCGGATCGGGATAATAGATATAAAATTCATTTTTATGAAAGCGGATGGCCGGAGCCCATACCCCATTGCCATGTTGCACTTTAGAAAAGTGATCAAAAGGTGGCTGGCGAAGTAAAGCGTGGCCTGCGAGCGACCAGTTTACAAGATCTTTACTTTGTAAGATGGGTAAACCCGGGCTGGCGTTGAAACTCGAAGCGATCATATAAAAAGTATCGCCTACGCGTATCGCGTCCGGGTCGGAGTAATCAGCATCGAGAACCGGGTTTTTATAAGTACCATCGCCGTTATCGGCCACCCATACCTTTGAGATACTATGCTTTTGCTGGGCTATCATTATGGCAGGCATTAGCAGTGCGCAGCCCAATATTAATCCTTTCATCATACCGTCATTTCAAAAACGTGAGCAGGGAAAATACGAATTCCCGTTTCATGAGCAGATGCTTAAATTGTTAAGCGCCGCATATTTATCTCACCAGCCAGTTTAAATATACTTCCAGGTTGGTATAACCTTTATCCAGGTTATACATTGCGGCGTCCGACGGGTCTTGGGGGTTAAGGCCTCTTGTCTTTTCCCATTCGTCAGGCATTCCATCTTTGTCCGAGTCTTCCGGTGCAGGTTTAGTAGCCAGTTCCGGCCAACCTCCAACATCGAGTTGCGAATCGATGATACCATTACGACCTTTATCTGCCTGTCCGCTGCGGACGTTATCAATAATGCGTTTATCGGCAGCATCGCGGTACAGGCAGGCGCCTGCACATTCCAGTACACGTTCGTAAGCTTTGGCGGCCGATTCTACAGGAATGGCCAGCACGGCAAAAGGCTTCTCCGCCCTCACAGAATCCTTATGCTCACAATGTACGCCATTCCAGTTGTTGCGGCTTACTTTAGCATCGTCGTGCAAAGTATTCCCATCAACCCAAAACGAACCGTAAGGTGAAGATGGATTGACAATGCGGGAACGCACCTTTTCATTCGTAGCCGGCCCCGGCCTGTAATAGTTGTTCACCATGTTGTAACGCCCCTTCTCTCCCCCGTAACTATTATTAATGCCCCAGTTAAACACCACATTGTTGCGGAAGTCGACCAGTTCGTTTTCAGGATTTACGGTGGTGGAAGATCCGGAGAACCTTGGCATACGGCTTTTATTGGAGGCCAGCAGGTTATGATGAAAACTCGCGCCCTCGCCACCCCAGATGCCGCCGTACCCATGCTCACCCTTAAAATGTACAGACTTGTTCAGGCTTTCGGCAATGATGCACCATTGCATGGTGAAGTTACTGTTACGATAAAAAGACGCACATTCGTCAGTACCCCAGCTCATGGAGCAATGGTCGATAATAATGTTCCTGCAATTACGTCCTCCGATTACATCGCCTTCCTTTTTAGCTTCATCGCCCATCCGAAAACGCAGGTAACGGATGATTACATTATCGGCTTCAATTTCCACCGGGTAATTGCGGATACAAATACCATCGCCGGGGGCGGATTGACCGGCGATCGTTACGTCGCCGTTCTTTACGAACAGGCCCGACTCCAGGCTGATAGTACCCGATACGGCAAACACAATGGTGCGCGGACCTTTCTGTTGTAAGGCTTCGCGTAAGCTGCCAGGGCCGCGATCGGCCAGGTTGTTTACGATGCAAACCTTTCCCCCACGCCCGCCACTGGTAAACTTTCCAAAACCTTCGGCACCAGGGAAGGCGGGCTGCTGCGCCTGTAATGCAGCCGGTAAACAACACGCCATAACAGCCAGTATCTTCTTAAATTCCATTTATCCTGTTTTCTGTTTTAATAAGTCCAGCGTGGATCACCTACAACACCGCCGGTTTTGCCGGCTGTGCGCAGTTCCGATGCCGCGGGCAGTGTAAAGTTTGTAGTGGTGGCCGTCCAGCCGAGATCGATTGCTTTGTTGGCGGTAGCCGTAATATAGGCGTAAGCAGGCATGTTGACCGGTGCGCCCGCTCCTGTTGTTACGTTAAATACGTTGTTGTAGGAATAAGTGATGGCCGTATTGGCGCCCGTTGCCCTGATCAGGCTGCTGCCGATGGTACTGCCAGCTTTGGGCAGGTTGTACAATATACTGTTGGTAAACACGAAATCCAGCGGATTCGAATTAGCGTCCAGCAGCACGTAGTTACGACCGTCAGAGCCGAAATTGTTGAACGTACAGTTATCTACGATCACTGTTGGTTTGGCATTACCTGTAAGCGCAGTGCTCCAACTGATAAATGCGCGGCCAATGTTGTAAAAAGTAGAATTGGTGAGTTCAAGCTTCACGAAATCCATTTTATCCATCGTGAAATATGTGTATGAACCGCCGTTGTCGCCCGCCACACAGTTATTCATTTTAATCAGGTTGATTTTATGTGCAAGATTCCCTGCCCTGTTGCCGCGGAAAATACAGTTCACCGTATTACGAATGAGACAGTTCTCCATTTCGATGCTCGTGAACACAGCGGGATCGGCATCGGCATTTAAACCGGTAAGGTTGATGAAATAAGCGCCTGCGCCCGCCTGTCCGTCAAACTCAATACCGTTCAGTTTTATGCCTGCGCCATCGCCTTTGAGCGTCACTTCCTTAAAGTTCACCTTTGTATCCAACGGATCGCCGGATATGGATTGCAGGGTGACTGTTTTTTGTCTGATTACCAGGTTGGCGTATGCTCCACCGGCATCTTTAATATCGTAAGTACCAGGCTCCAGGCCGATGAAAGCATTGTTGGAGCAGGTGTCCAGTACGGTGATGAGATTATCTGCCGGTTTTACAATGACCGTAAAGTTGGGCAGTGTAAGAGTTTTGAAAGAGAGATAACCTTTACTTTTTGTGCCGGCAAATATATCCGCGTTATAAGTCATGTTTGCAGCGAGGCCTTTTATGACCTTCGCGCCATCCGCTGCTTCTGCGGTACTAACCGTAGCTTCTATAGCGGCGCCTGTAGCAGGCGTTAATACGATTTTGGTGATGCCCGGAGTTACTGTCCAGCGGAGCGTTGTGGATATTGCTTTGAGTTCCGTAGCACGTACCGGCAAAAATATCTGTTCCCCTTTGATCTGGAATGCAGGACTACGCAGCCATTTGGAATCGAGTGTGGTATCTGCACCCTTCGCCCTTACCCGCGCAAAATAATCAGTACGTACATCCAGTTGCGTATCATTCAGCAAAACGCCTGCGGTATCTGTTTGCAGTGTAAAAGCAGTGGTGGCAAACGTCGAATCTTTTGACACCGCAACATCGTACTTAACAGCTTTGCCGCTTGAATACAAAGGTGGCTCCCACATCAGGGCAACGAACGTTATGCCGCTGGTACTCACGATTTCCCCTTTAGGAATAAACATGCGCATGGGGGCCAGCTTCTCTTCTTCCGGACTGCAGGAAACGAGGCAGCAGACAGCGCAAACCAATAGCATCAGGCGGTACATGGATAATATCTTCATCTCTATATAGTTTGTGGGATTAATAACCATAATCCTGTTTGAGATTGTAATTGGTGTTAATGATCGTATTGTGCAGCGGGTACAATTCTTTCCTGTTCTCTTCAAACTGTATTACATAACCGTTAAGGGCACCCGTAAGGAAATCCTGTGTAACGGCCGAACGCCAGTCGCGGCGGGCGTAACCTGTGGGCGTAGTGGCCGCACCTGGTTCAAAGAATACTTTAGAGGCAGCACCACCGTACAGGTCGAGCGTATTGATATCGGCAGGAACGGCTGTATTTAAATAATCAGCGGCCTTGGTATATATATACTGTGGTACGTTGGCATAACGGCCGGTGCCGTTCATGAACTCAGTGAGTTTCGCCCTGGTTTCGGTGATCTTGGCTGCCAGCATGTTCCAACGGAGCAGGTCATATTTGCGAATGCCTTCGCCGCCGAACTCCAGCAAACGTTCCTGTACTACGGCCTTAAAAAAACCTTCTTTATCACCGGGAATAGTACCCATGCGACTTTCATTGCCTTTATATGCCCTCGCCCTTACTTCCGTTAGTGCGGCAATGGCTGCTGCGGAAGGCGCGCCGTTAATTTCATTATCAGCCTCTGCGAACATCAGCATCACATCCGCAAAACGCAGGATAGGCCAGTTAATCGCCAGGTTCTGGGAGGTGCCGGTGATAGTTGTCCAGGAGCGGCGGAACTTACCGTCGCAAATATCCGTAGCCTTACGCATGATCTTTTTAGAATCCTTATCGATCTCGTAATAAGCCAGTGTTACATCTCTTCTTACATCAGCGATAGAATCGAATTCGTAGAAGTAGGTGGGCAGGGCGATGATACCACCGCCACCGGGGCCGAACTTAGAGTTACCGTCCAGTTTTAAACCGTTGTAGTAACCCAGTTTACTGTCGGTGCTGGCATTACCGCCGTAAGCACCTACTTCGAACATCAGTTCGTGGGCATTATCGAGGCGGGTGGCACTGTGCAGCGTGCGGAATATATTCTCGTAGTTATCGTTGAGGCTGTGCTGATCGCGGCGCGCCAACAAATCTTTACACTCATCGTATGCAATCTGGTAATAAGTTTTGTAGTCGGCGCGGCGTTCCATCTTACGGCTTTCGCGGCGAAGCGAGTAACCGCCACGGGCCAGCGCTATCCTCGCGCGAAGGCCTTTTACCGCACCTTTTGTAAGGCGCAGGTTTTGGTCAGGACTTTCGGTACGCCAAGGCACCAGCTCTTCGGCCAGTTTAAGGTCGGCGATAATATGGTCGTAAATAGAATCGCGGTCCATTTTAGGAAGATACAGATTGGATATATCGGCTGCCGGTTCGAACGATGCCGGCAAATCGCCCCAGTTGCGTATCAGTTCATAATAAAACTGTGCCCTTAACGTCAGCGCCTCGCCATGCAGTTTGCGCAACGTCGCCTTATCGGCTGCCGTACCATTGTTATATTTGTCGGATGCCGGAATGTATTTGATACACACATTCGCCCGTTCAATCCCTTTATACAACTGGTTAAAAGGATTGAGCAACTCTGAGTTGGAGGAACAGGCGCCGTACACACTAATGCCGCGACGATCGTCACAGTTATAACTTCCTGAAGTTTTAAAATCGTCGGCCGACTGTGGATACAGGCAGCTCACCCTGTTACCATAAGCGTTATCGCCGATAAGCATAGCGTAAACGCCCACAACGGCGGAGTTTGAATAAGAAACGCTGTTAAATACCGCTACCTGCGACTGGGAGGAAGGATCCTCTACCTGGAGGTAATCTTTACAGCCCTGTACAAACAAGGTGCTTAAAACTATTGCTGATAAAACTATCTTTTTCATTTGAATGCGCATTTAAGGGTTAGAAGCTTACGTTTACACCACCGAGAATGAAGCGGCTACGCGGATAAGCCGAGTAGTCGACCGCCGGCGTAAGCGGGTTACCACGGCGGGTGCTCGCTTCAGGATCGTAACCTGTGTACTTGGTGAACGTATATAGGTTGTTCACGGTAGCGTACACCCGTAAACGCGATATTACTTTGGTCCTTTTCAGCATGGCCTCTGGTAAACTGTAACCCAATGTTACATTGCTGATGCGGAGGAACGAGCCATCTTCGATGGCGAAGGAATGCAGCATATAGTTACCCATCGAAGGCGTCCAGTATTTTGTATTCACGTTCATCGCCTTCAGTTGTTCAGGATCGTATACGCGGGTGCCGTTTTCATCGAACAGCTTGTAACGGTCGTTCATCAGCGACAGCATGTTATTATCTTTATAGAGATATGCGGTGGTGAACTCCATTTTATTAGCGTTGTACACCTTGTTTCCATACGACCAGTTCATAAAAATACTGAGGTCAATGCCTTTATAGGAAAACTGCTGGTTAAGGCCGCCAGTAAACTTCGGTTGAGCATTACCAATCACCGTCCTGTCTTCCTCTCCTATTTTAGTATCTGCTTTGGTCGACAGCTTTTTCAACTTCAGATCGCCAGGCTGCGGCTCGCGGGAGCCCAGGGCAGCGGAGTTAGAATTGGGAACACCCGCTTTCAATGTATAACTATTATTAGCAGGATTGAAATCAAAATCATCCGGCGTATACCAGCCATCGTACACATAGCCATAGAACTGGCCGATCGGTTTACCTACTTCTACCAGGAAGTCGAACAGGCTGTTTTCCCAACCGGAACGTACCAGGTAAGATTTTACGGGCTTGCCCTCCGGATCGGTACCCAGGCTTACGATCTTATTGCGGTTGGCAGAAATATTAAACGCTGCGTTCCAGGAGAAGTTCTTTTTATTGATGATCACACCGTTCAGTTGCAACTCCACACCTTTGTTCTCTGTTTTGCCCACGTTCTGTATCTGCGAAGTATAACCGCTGGTAGGCGGCACGTTTGCGTCCAGCAGCAGGTCTTTGGTATTATTATGATAGAAATCCAATGCACCGCTAACACGACCAGCAAACAACGTAAAATCCAGGCCAATGTTCCTGGCTATCGTGGTTTCCCATTTCAGGTTAGGATTAGCCAGACTGAGTGGCGCGATACCAGGGGTGATAGATTCGTCGAACGCATAACTGCTCGTACTTGTATTAAACATCGTTTTAAACAAATCGTTGCCAATGCGGTTGTTGCCCGAAGTACCCATACTCACACGCAGCTTCAGATCAGAAAGCGCCCTGATATCTTTCATAAATTCCTCCTGCGAAATACGCCAGGCAAGGGCTGCGGATGGGAATGCCGCGAAACCATTATCGTACAGGAACTTCGAAGAACCGTCGTACCGCAGCGTGAAATTCGCCAGGTATTTGTCGTTGTACACGTAATTAGCGCGGCCGAAGAAGGAAAGCTGGCGGGTAATAGACTCTCCTGTGGTCGGTGCGTCCTGGATCATTCCTGTGGGCGGAGTGGCTTTCTGCATACCGGCAAAAGCTTCTTTAGCAGTAATATCTACGGGCAGCCATTTAACCGTGAGGTTCATGGCATTGGTATTGGTTTGGTAAATCTCCTGCCCGATCATCACGTCCGCTTTATGTTGCTTGGGTAATGGAAGGCTGTAAGTAAGTGTATTAGAGTTGGTGAGCGAAATACTTTCGCCGCGACGGATGCTCGCTACCGGCATATTGGCATTTTGCCGGGCTACACTGGTAATGGCACCATTAAAGGTGTTCTCGCGGGTATTCGTAATGGTAGTTCCCAACACACTGTGGAAGTTCAGGCCTTTGATGATCTGGTAGTCCAGCCAGCCATTAAGGATAATATCTTTACGATACGCGTAACGCAGTTCATTTTTCGCCAGCAGTACAGGGCTGGTAAGATTAGTGAGCAATGCGTACTCAGAATCAAATTCATCCACCACACTTTCTTCACCCGGTGCTATGAACGGTTTAAAGCGCACAGCGTTACGCAGCCTGTTCGTTCCTTGTGAGCCGGTATTGGAAGTACCTACGCCATCGATGCGCTGGTTGGCGTAACGGGTGTTCACACCTACTTTCAACTTATCATTTATTTTATGATCGAATTTGAAAGACAATAAAGTCCTTTTAAAGCCCGACTCGATCATGATACCGTCTTCGTTCGTATTGTTAAGGGTAAGATTAAATGTAGTGGCTTTAGTACCGCCCGTTACGTTTACTACATGCGTTTGCGTAGCAGCGTTGCGTCCAAACACTTCTTCCTGCCAGTCAGTGAAAGGCATGTTTTTATAGATGTCCAGATCTTCCCAGCGGCCATAGTTCCTTTCGAATGCAATACGATCGTCGGCCGAGCGGTTGTACAACTGGTGTTGGTACATCACAAAATCGTACGGTTTCATTACGTCGAGTTTGTTCACGATCTTTCTTGCACCTGCATATCCATCATACGATACGCGGGTTTTCATATCGCGGCCGCTTTTGGTCGTAATTACAAATACGCCGTTGGCGCCCCTTGCACCATAAATAGCGGTGGAGGCGGCGTCTTTAAGCACATCAATAGAGGCAATTTCCTGGGGAGAAAGAAACGACAGTGCATTTTCCACTTGTATACCATCCACGATATAAAGCGGTGAGTTATCCTGCGTAATGGAACCGCCGCCGCGCACACGAATCGTGATATCGGCGCCGGGGCGACCTTCGGTAGTTTGCACCTGTACGCCTGCAAGCCGGCCAGTAATAGCTTCTGCGGCAGAACTCAGCGGCATATCTTTCAGCGCTTCGGGGCCCAGCGACGATACAGAGCCCGTGAGGTCTTTTCGCCTTACCGACTGGTAACCGATTACCACCACATCGTTCAGCGACGACATTTCTGGTTCGAGGGAGATATTCACTGGCGACTTTCCATCGGTCACCTGTGTTTTCTTTTTATACCCCATGATAGAGAAATTCAACTCTATCTGTCCGCTGCCGGGAACATTCAGGGCGAAACTACCATCGGGACTAGTATGGGCCCCGATATTAGTATGGGCAACCGACACGGTAACGCCGATCAGCGCTTCACCTTTGTCGTCGGTTACTTTCCCCTTTACCTGCCGCGTTTGCGACCAGGCACAGAGAGTGGGAAACAGGAAAATTAAAAGGAGTGTAAATACCTTTTTCATACGTGGCTATTTTAGTGAAGGCTAGGGCCTGCGGGAATTTAGTTCTTAAGCATAAAACAGATCACATTCTACATCGCTATATCCAGGTCATCTGTTTAAGTTAACGTGTCACTATTCTGGTTGATGAATAAATCCGTATCAGTGTTTAACAAGTATAAACAGATTTTTGTACAAAACGGAGGAAGGGCGTTTGATTATTTACGCAATCGTTCCCGGTAAAAACCTTTATTTTGCAGTATTCCGGACCATATCAAACGCCTTTCCCGGACTGACTAAAATCTATATTTTCGTTTTATG
Organism: uncultured Chitinophaga sp.; assembly: GCF_902168175.1. Taxonomy (GTDB): domain Bacteria; phylum Bacteroidota; class Bacteroidia; order Chitinophagales; family Chitinophagaceae; genus Chitinophaga. The sequence continues at coordinate 140,639 of NZ_CABHOU010000101.1, forward strand.
CTGCATGAGCATCTTTTGTTGATTATCTCTCTTTTGTTCGTGGTTTCGTTGCTGGTCATGCTTGGCCAGAAACTTCGGGTATCTTATCCAATTTTCCTGGTATTGTCCGGGTTGCTGATCGGGCTTATTCCCGGCACGCCGCATATAGACATTGAGCCGGATATTATTTTCCTGGTAATTTTGCCGCCGCTGCTGTACGAAGCGGCCTGGTACACTTCCTGGAAGCAGTTCTGGAAGTTCAGGCGGGCAATTGGGCTGCTGGCTTTGGGACTGGTGATATTCACTTCTACCATCGTGGCCTTTGTTTCTCATGCACTGATACCCGGGTTTACGCTGGCGCTCGGCTTTTTACTGGGAGGGATCATTTCTCCCCCCGACGCCGTGGCGGCTACATCTGTATTAAAAGGTCTGAACATTCCGAAACGGGTAACCACCATATTAGAAGGTGAGAGCCTGGTAAACGACGCTTCATCGCTCATCGTGTTCCGTTTTGCACTGGCGGCGGTAGCGTCCGGACAATTCGTGTTAGTCAAAGCTATCGGCGATTTCTACCTGGTGGCGGGTATGGGCATTGTGGTGGGATTGGTAATAGGCCAGATCTTTTACCTGTTGCACCGTTATCTGCCTACTACTCCACAGATAGATACCGGTCTTTCACTGATGACGCCCTACCTGATGTACCTGACGGCGGAAGAGTTCCATTTTTCCGGTGTGCTGGCCGTGGTAAGCGGGGGCCTGTTCCTCTCCTACCGTTCGCACAACTTCTTCAGTTACCGGTCGCGCATACAAACTACCAACGTATGGTCTACCCTCGTTTTCCTCTTAAATGGCTTTGTATTTATATTGATAGGTTTACAGTTACCGGCCATTGTAGAGGGATTGGAGGACTATTCAATGAAGCAGGCCATATTTTACGGGATCGTCATCAGCCTGCTGGTGGTGGTGATACGTATGGTGTGGGTATACCCGGCTACCTATATTCCCCGGTGGATCAGTAGTAAGGTCAGAGCGAAAGAATCAAAACCCGTTTTTAAATCCGTATTCATCGTAAGCTGGTCGGGCATGCGGGGCGTGGTTTCGCTGGCATCAGCACTGTCTATTCCGTTGATGATCAGCAAAGATGTGGCTTTTCCGCAGCGCAACATTATCCTGTTCATCACCTTTGTGGTGATTCTGTTTACCCTGGTGTTACAGGGACTAACGCTTCCGCTGATCATCAAATGGCTGAATATAGAAACAGGCGAGGCGGCCTTGAAAGAGAGTCAGCAGGAGGCGGCGGTAAATGTACATCTTACGCAGGCCGCCATGGAATTTCTGCAGAGTAAGTACGCGTCAGAGCTGGAGCATTCCCCAGCTTTGCAACAACTGATGAAACGGTACACGGCCATTCTTGAAAATGCTACCGAGCAGGTAGATAAAAGTGTGGCCAGGCATTACAGGAAAGTGTTGGTAGAGTTGATAGACGTAAGGCGTAATGAGCTAAACCGGTTAAGAGCAGAACATGATTATGACGATGAGATCATTCGTAAACATGAAGCCAACCTCGATTTGGAAGAAGCCAGGCTAAGAAAATAAGACATTTTACAGAGGCTGCCCCAGGGTAGCCTCTGTTGTTTACCCCCGAAATCGATACGTTCACGAAGAATATTCAACAAAAAACCTTCTAATATTAAAAAATACAGATATTCAACTATCTTAGCGCCCGATTACATGGGACGTGTTTTTAATGCAGTGAATTCCCCCTTCCCCTGTAGGAAATTTTTATCCTGATGTGCCCCGGAATAGCCCGTAAGCAATTTTAACCACCTCTTAGTAAAAACCCTATACCAACACTACCTGTCTGCCAGGACTGGCTTTTTTCGCCTGTACGCTGGGAGCGGGACGTTATGACCATTGACACAATACTAACTGTTATACGATGAAGGAATTTTACGTTTCCACTCTTTTGAAAACAAGAACAATCTTACGCAGCTTCACATTATCCGTTATTGGCCTGTTGCTGGTGCAGGCAGCTTCGGCGCAATCGTCTGTCAGCAATATGAACGGCGATGCCGGCACCTACCATGAAGAAGACCCGGCATCGGCGATTGACGTAGGGGGCAACGCGACGTTCACTACCTCCGATATCGGTCTATGGAATGCAGGATATTATCAGCCTAGCATGCTGGAGGTATATATTTCCGCCAACAGTTCAACCAGTGACATCATCAATATTACCGACGCGGGCGGTATTACCACTACCTCCGGATACGTGTATTATAACGGCGTAGAAATTGCAATGTTTTTGGATGGCGGCCCCAGTGGCGGTAATAATATGAGGCTTTCATTTGCCTCAGGCGTTACTGCGGCAGCCATCTCGGCGTTGCTGCACAACTTTACTTTTGAGAACACCAGCAACCAGCCTTCTGTTCTTACCAGGACGATAACGTTCCGGTTCCGAAATAAGAATAATGCGGTTTTTGATGTAACGACTACGATGGCGGTAACTGCGTTTAACGACCCTCCAACTATTTCGGCTACCACAACGCTTTCAGGTATAGCCAATTCGCCTGTAACATTAACCAGTGTAACAGCCTCCGATCCTGAAGAAGGAAGTTCAAATGTAACCATCAGCTTTGGAGTAAGCGATGGAACTTTTTCCGCACTGAACGGAACCGGTGTTACCGTAACTGGCAGCGGCTCAGCAAGCCTTATGCTTACTGGCAGTTACGGTGCATTGCGCACCTACCTGGGCGGCAACCCCGTAACTTTTACCTCCACCACTAACGGCGTTAAAACTATTACAGTTACTACAAATGATGGTGGACATACCGGTTCGGGCGGCAACAAAACGGCATCAACAACAATAAATGTAACCGTTTCCCCAGCAGTACCAAAAGTGTTACAGGTAACATCCAATGCGATCAACGGAACGTACAGCATAGGACAAAATATAGATGTGCGGGTAGAATTCGATGCAGCGATAATACTTGCCGACGGACTTCCTACATTATTATTAGAAACCGGCACTACCGATCGTTTAGCCACCTACACCGGCAACGTTGGGAATACACTCGTATTCAACTATATTATACAGGAAGGCGATGTATCGGCCGACCTCGAATATCAGTCTACAGCGGCATTGACTTTACCAGCCGGCGCTACCCTAAAGTCACCCGGTGGCACAGATGCGGAGCTTACATTGCCTGCATTGGGAGGCACCTCCAGTATTTCAGGACAAAAGGCCCTGGTGATAGATGGTATCAGGCCCACCGTAACGAGCGTAACAGTGCCGGCAAACGGCATATACGTTGGCGCACAAGTGCTGGAATTTACGGTTAATTTCAGCGAGGCCGTGAATGTTACGGCACCAGCGGGGATTGACCTCCAGATTGGCAGCACGTCCAAAACAGCCGCTTACTTTTCAGGAACAGGCACCAGCTCAGTCGTATACCGCTACACAGTAACTGCCGGAGATTTAGACACAGACGGTATAGGCATTATCGTGACCCCGTCCGGCAATACTATTAAAGACATGGCCGACAACGACCTGGGTGGTACGCTAAACAACATTGGCAGCACTACCGGCGTACGTGTGGATGCAGTTGCTCCATCTGTAAACAGTGTTACGCTACCGGCCAACAAAACATATATCACGAACGAGCAGCTTAACTTCACCGTTAACTTCAGCGAACCGGTAAATGTAACCGGCACGCCTGCCATCGCACTCACTATCGGCAGCACAAACGTTAACGCCAGTTACGTTTCTGGTAGCGGCACCAACGCGCTGCTATTCCGTTACACGGTAACAGCAGGTGAATTGGATAACAACGGCATTACTGTAGGCGCACTTACCGGCACCATCGCCGATGCAGCTACTAACGCAGCCAACCTTTCTCTAGGTACCCTTAACACTTCGGGTATACTGGTGGATGCGGTAGCGCCTGTAGTAAACAGCGTTGCTGTACCGGCCAACGATACTTATATCACCAGCGAAACACTCTCATTCACAGTTAACTTCAGTGAAGCCGTAAATATAACCGGCACGCCTTCCCTCGGCATTACCATTGGCAGCACAAACGTAAGTGCAACATATTTTTCCGGCAACGGCACCAGCGCTCTTATCTTCAACTATACTGTACTGGCCAACCAGGAAGATGGCAATGGTATTACAGTGGGCGCCCTTACCGGCACTATTAAAGATGTACCAGGCAACGATGCCGTACTCACGCTCAATAATACAGGCAGCACCTCCGGCGTATATGTTGATGCAATAACGCCTGTGGTTACCAGCGTAGCCGTACCGGCCAACGCGACTTACCTGCAGGGACAAACACTGACCTTCACGGTTAATTTCTCTGAGAATGTTGCCGTAACAGGCACACCACAACTGGCACTTACGATAGGCAGCACCAATGTGAACGCTACCTACGCTTCCGGTACAGGCACCAGCGCTCTTGTATTCAACTATACAGTGGCTGCAGGCAACCTCGACCTCGATGGTATTGCCATCAACAGCCTGTCGGGCACTATCGCTGATGTTCCGGGTAATCCCGCCGATCTCACGCTGAATAACGTAGCATCCGCTGCCAACGTATGGGTAGATGCGGTGCTACCGGTTATTACGAATGTAAGCGTACCAGCTAACGGTACTTATGTGGCAGGCGACCAACTCGACTTCACGGTTACCTTCAGCGAAGCGGTAAACCTCACCGGCGCATCTAACCTCACGGTTATTATCGGCAGCAACACGGTAAACGCTACGTACGTTTCCGGCTCAAGCTCAAATAACCTGCTGTACCGTTACACGGTAGTTGCTGGTGATGAAGACACTGATGGCATCGCACTGGGTACATTATCCGGCGATATTAAAGACAATGCAACCAACAATGCGCAGCTGCTGTTGATGAATGTTGGCAATACCAGCCTGGTATTAGTAGATGCAATAGTTCCGGTAGTTACTGCCGTAAATGTACCGGCCAATAAAGCATATGTTGCCGGCGAAGTGCTTCAATTCAGCGTAACCTTCAGTGAAAATGTAAATGTAACTGCTACTCCCACCCTGCAGGTACAGATCGGCAGCACGAACGTGAACGCGGGTTATGTTTCTGGCACTGGCAGCAATAGCCTCGTATTCACTTATACCGTGCTTGTGGGTCAGGAGGATACAGACGGCATTACGGTAAACACCCTGACTGGTGATGTTGAAGATCTGACTGGTAACGACGCAGTGCTTACACTCAATAATATCGGTAGTACTACCCAGGTATTGGTAGATGCAGTTGCCCCGGTGGTAACCAGCGTTGCTGTACCAGCGGACAAACGTTACAAAGCAGGCGAATTCCTCGACTTCACGGTAGCATTCAGCGAACCCCTGGTGAAAACTGGTGTGGGCGAACCTTCCCTGGGCTTCACGGCCGGTGCGGCCAATAAGATAGCGGATTATACAGGTACCGGCGCCGGTAACAGCTATACCTTCCGTTACACGGTAGTAGCGGGCGATCTTGACACCGACGGTATTGCACTCGCCACTACCCTTCAGCTCAATACCAGTATACTGAAAGATGCGGCAAGTAATAACCTGGTAACCACACTGACCGGCGTTCCTTCTACCAGCGCCGTGCTGGTGGACGCTGTAGCTCCGGTAATCGCAGCCGGTCAAACATTCAACATTAACGAAAACAGTGCGGTTGGTACAGCAGTAGGTACCGCAACCGGTTCCGATGCCTTCCCGCTGCAGGCATGGACTATTACAGCAGGTAATACCAACAATGCTTTCGCCATCAATGCCGCTACCGGTGCTATTACAGTAAACAATGCCACGGCACTTGACTACGAAACTATCACTTCTTATACACTTACCTTAACGGTGAGCGATGGACTGAACACCAGCGCGCCTGTTACGGTTACAATCAATATTAATAATCTTCCTGAACCGCCTACCAGCATCTCCTTAAGTGCGAACAGCATCTTCGAGAATAATGCAGTAAACGCGATCGTGGGTGCATTCAGCGCTACTTCCACTGAACCTGGCGCAACGTTCACTTACACGCTTGTTGCAGGTACAGGCAGCGCAGACAACAGCGCATTCGCCATCACAGGCACTAACCTTACGGCAGCACAGTCATTCAATTACGAAGCAAAATCGATCTATAACATCCGTGTTCGCGCTACTACACAGGCAGGCGAATTCCTCGACAGAGAATTCGTAGTAAATATTGGCGATGTAAATGAAACGCCTACCCTCGGTGCCATCTCCAACGTCGCCCTTTGTGCCACCGCCAGCGAGCAGATCATCGCGCTGAACGGTGTAACACCCGGTCCTGAAACCAGCCAGACGCTGAGCTTCACCGTTACTTCAGACAATCCGGCCCTGTTCTCGCAGCTCACGGCTGATATGAACGGCGTACACGTGCGTTTTGTAAATGGGGCAACCGGCACTGCTATTGTCACTTTAACTGTCAAAGATAACGGTGGTATTGCCAACGGCGGGGTAGACCAGGTAAGCAATACCTTTGTATTGAGCGTGACTTCTATCACTCCTCCTACGATCACCAGCAGCGAGGGACTCAATATCTCCAAAGGCATCAATACCGTACTGACTGCCAGCGGAGGTGTTACTTACACATGGGATGCTACCAGTCCGGGTATTATTTCCGGTATTAACACGGCGAACCTCACCGTACGCGCCACCCAAAACGCGGTGTATCGCGTAACGGCCTACAACGCAGCAGGATGTCCCGCTTCGGCCGACATCAGCCTTACTGTTAAAGACGATTATAAAGTAGATGCTACCAACTTCATGTCGCCTAACGGTGATGGTGTGAACGATCGTTTCATCATCAAAAACATCGACACTTATCCGCTTAACGAAGTGAAGATCTTCGACCGCACTGGCCGTATGATTTACGCGAAGAAGGGATACATGAACGAGTGGGATGCCCGCATCAGCGGCCGTCCTGTTGAAGAAGGCACTTATTATTACATCCTCGATTTTGGTCCGGGCCTGCCTAAAGTGAAAGGTTTCATCACCGTAGTACGCGACAAATAATTTAAAATGACATTGCTAAAAATATCCGACATGAAACGTTTTTTAATGATAGCTGGTTTTACCTGTATGCTCACTGCCGCCCAAACAGCGGCAGCGCAGGAAGTGGGTAACACAAGCGCCCTGATAGACCCGTTGCCGACTCAATACTTCCAGAATCAATACCTGGGCAATCCGTCCTTCGCGGGTATCGACTCTGGTTTTCACCTGAACGGCGCTTACCGCCGTCAGTGGGAAAATGCGCCGGGTGTACCCGTTACAATGAACTTCACTGGTGATTATTATGTGGGCAAACGTGTAGGTGTGGGCGCCAGCGTGTTTATGGATAAAGCGGGTTTGCTTTCCCGTACCAGGGTAACTTTAACGTATGCCTATCACCTGCCGTTGACGGTAACGGGTAGCCAGTCGCTGCATTTCGGCTTATCGGCCGGCATCCGTAGCGATCGCCTGGATACCAAAAGCCTGAACGGCGAAGTAAACGACCCATCACTGGGTTTGTTTAACCGCCGCGATAACTACTTCGATGGAGACTTTGGCGTAGCGTATACCAATAACCGCTGGAACCTGCAGGCGTCTTTGCCCAACATTGCCGGTTACCTGAAATCGGAGAACAGGGAAATTGCGAACAGCACTACGTTTTATGCAGCCGCCAGCTACAAAATACCTCTGGGCGATGGCAGTGGCAGCGTGGAACCTAAAGTAGCTTTCCGTGGCGTGCGGCACTACGATAACATTTTTGATGTGGGTGCCAACCTGGTGTTCCTGAATAATGCCCTGAATGTATTCGGGTTGTACCATACCACGAAGAATGCTACTGCGGGCGTGGGCTTCAATATTAAATCAACCGTAAACCTGCACCTGATGTACACTTCACAAACCGCTGGTTTAAGAAGCTACCTGGATGATGCGTTTACACTGGGGTTAACAATTAACCTGTTCAGGGATACATACTAGACATTACTGTTCGAGTCAAATATGAGATGGCGGCCCACCTGGGTCGCCATTTCTTTTGTAGGATACGGCCGCGCGACCGCATGATTCATTTAAATTCATCATCAAATTCCACTCACGGCAGTTTTCCACCAGTCGCCGAATATTTTATCCAACGAATAGGCGTCTGTATCCTTTAACTGGTGTGACCATGGCACCCGGGATTTCGTGTTACCGCCGGGGCCGTAGCTGCCATATTCCCCATAAAAGGTTGTTTTTTCCTTATCGGTGCTGCCCCAGTTATGCCAGCCTGCTGGTTTTATAAAAGCCCCCAGTTCGCAGTTGATGAACACTGTTTTGGCGTACGGCCTCCAGGGCCGGCCAAGGTAAAAGGAACTATCGGGCGCATCGCCGGTGATCTTACAATGCAGGAATACGTAACCGTATTTTGTAGAATCGGGTGTGGAAGCTGCGGTAATGTATCCTCCGCGGCGGCAGTAAATGGTGCAACTGTCGAACACGGCGGTGGAAGAGCCGAAAATGAAGTCCACCGCTCCTTCTATATAACATTGCTTATAATACTGACGGCTGCCGTAGCCATAAGTGTACAGCGTATCCTGGAAACCGAGAAAGCGGCAGTTATAAAACCGTGCGCGATCGCCGGCAACAAATACGGCTACTGCCTGTCCAACAGGGCCGGCAGTATTACTGAAAGTTATATTGAATGCGGAAAAGTCTGTACCGAAAATGAAGAAACCCGAACTGCCGCTGGTGCCCATTTCTTCACCGAAGCGGTTCTTCCGTGATGCAAAATCATCATAAGTGATAATTGTGCTATCCACCTGTTCGCCCACAAGCGTGATCATCATTTTTGAATTAGGCAGCACCAGCTTTTCTTTATACACGCCCTTCTTAATGAATATTATGGTTGTTTTTTTCCTGAAATCGGGCACCGCATTTATCGCTTCCTGTATCGTAGAAAAGTCACCACTACCATCTTTCGCTACTGTAAAATCGTACCGGCTTGTCGCGTTCGCGACCATTGAAGAAAGCAGTAGTAAAATGAAAAGCAGGCAATACCGGCAAGGCTGTGAGCGATACATAACGGGAATTTTTATCACACTAAAGTTATTTACTAAGAAAAAAAGTAGCAATTTATTTACGCAATCGTTCCCGGAACTTATATTTTTTGGCTGGCGTGTTAGCATACCCTATTTTTGTATTGTCAAACAGACATTTATTATCATCAGATAATTTCTATAAAAGATATTAAAGAGATTATGACCATCATAATGTCATAACGTGGAATTTTAGCAATAAAGGGTTGAAGTCTTTCAACCCTTTTTCTTTTTTGCCCCCCTTACCGTTTTATTTGTTTGTATTGATTAAATTGGGATATCGATTCCGTGCACGTTCATGAAATACCTGATCTCCATATTATTATTGCTGTTTGGCTGTGGGCAACTGCACGCACAAACCGATCCGTACCAGTTTAGTCACGTAGACATTGGTCAGGGGCTTTCCAACAACCAGGTAAATAATATTTTCCGCGACAGTAAAGGTTTTATGTGGTTCAGTACTATGTCGGGACTTAACCGCTATGATGGTTATGAGTTTAAAGTATTCCGTCATGATGTACGCGATTCGGCCACCATTTCCGACGATATGGTAACCCGCATCAGCGAAGGGCCTGGCGGACTGTTATGGATTACGGCCGGTACCCGTCAGAACCTGTACGATCCGCGGACGGAGAAGTTTACACGTAGTGCCGGTGCGGAACTGAAAAGGCTGAACATCCCTCCTGCTATTATTCCCTTCATTTTAAAAACACGGAACGGCCGATACTGGTTACTGCACCCGAATACAGGCATTTACCGGCACGATCCGAATACCGGTAAAACACTCTCTGTCCGGCATAAAGCCGGTGATGAGAACAGCATTAGTACAGATACGGTGGCTGCTATTACAGAGGATGCAATGGGGCAAATATGGCTGGTACATCATACAGGGGTATTGGAAAAAATAGATGCCAATAGCGGAAAAGTACTGTTCCGAAGCACCTTTGCAGCTGCGGGCACCAATCAGCTGTACGGCATGCTGGCCGACGCGGATGGTGACCTGTGGTTATATTGTAGCAGTGATGCGCGAGGGATCTACTACATCAACCCAAACACCAACAGCCACGCCCATTATAGCCAGCACGATGGCAAAACGAAACTGAACACGAATATTGTTCGCGGCCTGGCGCAGGATAATAAAGGTTTAATATGGATAGGCACTGATCATGGCGGCGTAAACGTGCTGGATAAAAAACAGCAACGCATCACTTACCTGTTATCCAATACCGCCGATCCAAAAAGTCTGAGCCAAAACAGCATTACGGCCATGTACCGCGATAACAGCGGGATTATATGGATAGGAACTTATAAAAAAGGCATCAATTATTACCACGAGAACATTGTTAAATTCCCGCTGTACCAATACCAGTCGTTCAACAACCGCAGCCTGCCTTACGATGATGTAAACAGGTTTGTGGAGGATGCAAAAGGGAATATATGGATAGGTACCAATGGCGGCGGCCTGATTTACTTTGATCGCAGTACCGGCGGCTTTACGCAATACCGTAACAATCCGTCGGACCCAAACAGCATTAGCAGCAACGTAATCGTAAGCCTGCTCATCGATCATCGCCAGCAATTATGGGTGGGTACTTATATGGGCGGGCTCGAACGTTTTGACAACGGGAAGTTTAAGCATTGCCGTAATAATGGCACCGATACAACATCGCTGCCAAACAATAATGTATGGGAACTGTTTGAAGACAGTCGCCGGCAGCTATGGGTAGGCACGCTGGGAGGAGGTCTTTCACTGTACGATCCCGCTGGTGATCAGTTTCAAACCTATCGCCAGCCTGCTATTCATTCCAATTTCATTTATGCGATCATAGAAGATAAGCGGGGCAGGCTGATGGTGGGTACGGATGATGGAATTGCGGTGAGAGATACGGTGACAGGCAATTTTTCCAAACTCACCTTTACCAAAGGCCAGTTGAGCAACAAAAACGTGATCTGCCTTTTTGAAGACAGTCGCGGCTGGGTATGGACAGGTACCCGCGAGGGGCTGAACCTCTATGATCCCGCAACGGGCGGCGTACGCACATTCCGGAAAGAAGACGGGTTGCCCGAAAACACAGTGCTGAATGTATTAGAAGATAATGATCATACCCTTTGGATGAGTACCACCAATGGTTTGTGCAACGTGCGTGTGGACGCTAAAGGCGCATTTAAATTTAAGAACTATGACGAAGCAGACGGCTTGCAAGGCAAAGAGTTTAACGAGAACGCTGCATTAAAGACCCGAAAAGGAGAATTGGTGTTTGGTGGGGCCAATGGCTTTAACCTCTTCTTCCCCCACGCCATCGCTTCCGGCAATTATGCGCCGCCACTGGTATTTACAGGTATCGAGATATTCAATCAAGCCATGACTGCGGGTGACCAATTAAATGGCAGGGTATTGATACAACAGTCGATTACGGAAATGCCCGCCATCACGCTGAAACATAAAGAGAACGTGTTCTCCGTGTCGTTTGCTGCGCTCAACTATTTTCACCCCGAACGTAACCGGTATGCGTATATGCTGGAGGGGTTTAATAAAGACTGGATACCCGCCGGTACTTCGCGAAAGGCGACCTACACCAACCTCGACCCCGGTACGTACACCTTCCGCGTACGCGCAGCCGACAGCGACGGGGAATGGACAGGGCGGGAACAAAGTCTGCGCATAGTAGTACTGCCGCCCTTTTGGCGCAACCCGCTGGCCTTTGGCATTTACATCATCCTTATTTTAAGTGGCCTGCTACTGGCCCGCCGCATTATTCTCGACCGCGAACGCATGCGCTTCCGAATTACCCAGGAACGCCAGGAAGCACAACGCATGCACGAACTGGACGCACTGAAGATCCGCTTCTTTACGAATATCAGCCATGAGTTCCGCACCCCACTGAGCCTGATATTAGCGCCGTTAGAGAAAATCATCAAACAAACAGAGGAAGGTAACGTAAAAGGTCACCTGACGCTCATGCAACGTAATGCCCGGCGACTGTTAAACCTCGTGAACCAACTGCTCGACTTCCGTAAACTGGAAATGCAGGAAATTAAACTGCATGCTACAGAAGGCGATATGGTAGCTTTCGTGCGCGAACTCACCCAGTCCTTCTCCGACCTCTCCGAGAAAAAACATATCCAACTCCATTTCGAAAGTAATGCCGATGAAATCAGGATGGACTACGACAGCGATAAGATTGAAAAGATCATATTCAACCTGCTGTCGAACGCCTTTAAGTTTACGCCCGACAATGGCAGCATTACCGTAAGCGTTCAGCTATTGCCCGACGCCTGCCAGGTAAGCGTAAAAGACACCGGCATAGGCATCCCGCCCGAACAGCAGCAGCGTATTTTCGAACGTTTTTTCCAGCACGAATTACCGGGCAGCCTGTTAAACCAGGGCAGCGGTATTGGATTAAGCATTACCAGCGAGTTCGTAAAACTGCATGGCGGCACTATTTCGGTGGACAGCGCCCCCGAAATGGGCAGTTGTTTCACCGTGCTGTTCCCGCTGCATGCCAGCCAACAGCCACCGGTAAGAGAAGCACAAACAGAAGTAATTGCAAAAGAAGCATCCGCGAAGGTTACAAAACCCAGAACAGGCAAAAAGCCATCGCTGTTGCTGGTGGAAGACAACGAGGACTTCCGCTTTTACCTGAAAGATAACCTGGGCCAATACTTCCATATTACAGAAGCCGCAAATGGCAAGGCTGCCTGGGACCTGCTGCAACAACAGCCGCCCGACCTTATTGTAAGCGACGTAGCCATGCCCGGCATGGACGGACTGGAATTTTGCCGTAAAGTACGTGGCAACCATAAAACCGCGCATATTCCCATCGTGCTGCTTACTGCCAGAACAGCCGATACAGAGCAAATAGAAGCCCTTGAACTTGGCGCCACCGACTACATTACCAAACCGTTCAATTTCGAAATGCTGCTGTCGCGGCTTCGTAATATTATATCCCAGCACGCATCGCTGCGCGAAACCTATCGCAAAAAAATGGAAGTACAGCCTTCTGTACCCGAGGTAACACCGGCCGATGAGCAATTACTCGCCAAAGCCATTGCCATCGTTGAGCAACATATGAGCAATCCCGACTTTTCGGTGGAAGACCTGAGCAAAGCGCTTTTCATGAGCAGGGTAACCGCTTACAAGAAACTGCTGGCGCTCACCGGTAAAACACCCATTGAATTTATAAGGGTGATACGGTTGAAGCGGGCGGCCAGCTTGCTCGAAAAAAGCCAGTTAACCGTGGCCGAAGTGGCATACGAAGTAGGCTTCAACAACCCGAAATACTTTGCCCGCTACTTTAAAAATGAATTCAACCTGCTACCATCGGCCTACGCGGCTAAGTTTAAAGAATAAGTAAAGCTGCTGATAATCAGCAGCTTTATTGCTATCAACTTAACATTTCCATCCCTTCTCCTTATCAAACCCGCCCCCTGCCCTGTTAACCGCTTAACATTTGCACCCGTAATCCACAACATACCCGTACCACAGCCTATAAACCCTGCCGCTACATTTGTAAAATACCTGGCAACACAGGTGCAACCACATCTAACACGATTATAGTAACGATACAATTCCACTGGTATGAAAAAAAGAATGGCAGGGTTCCTCGCGCTGAGCTTACTGTTTTCCATTGGCTGCATGGCCGATAATGTAGAAAAACTTCCCGACGGGCTCATTATCAAACTAAAGCACTACCGGTCAGGCACTGCGAAGCAGGTAAAGCTGCAGGTGATTTCCGACAAGATCATACACGTAACCGCCAGCGCCGACAATACCTTTTCGGCCACTCCCAGCCTGATCGTGCTTACGTCCGGCGCACCGGGTGCCAAATGGGAGTCGGAAGAGAAAGGTGATGAAGTTGTGCTGAAAACCGCTGCGCTTACGGCTACGGTGTTGCTGAGTACGGGCGAAGTGACCTTCCGCGACCTCCGCGGCCGTATTATACTACAGGAAAAGACAGGAGGCGGTAAAACATTTGCACCCGTAGAGATAGAGGGCAAACAGTTGTACCGTGTAAAACAAGTATTCGAATCTCCCAAAAACGAAGCCTTTTACGGGCTGGGCCAACCGCAAACGGGGCTGATGAACTATAAAGACAAAGATGTAGACCTTACCCAATACAACTCAGTAGCCGCAGTGCCTTTCCTGGTATCGAGCCGCAACTACGGCATTTTGTGGGACAACTACTCCATTACCCGCTTTGGCGACGACCGTGCGCAGCGTAACGTCGGAGAGCTTGTTGCTGGCAATGGCATAAAGGCCACTTACAGCGTAGATGGTAAAGTGCATACCATTCGTCACGAGCCGAACATCGACTACACCTTTATCCCCTCCCTTTCCAATATGCCCGCCGGTTTCCCGATGGACAAAGGGAAAGTGGTATGGGAAGGAAGTTTTACACCCGCGGCAGATGGAAAACATAAGTTTTATGTTACTGCATCGGGCTATATCAAAATATGGGTAGATGGGAAACTGCAACTGGACAGATGGCGGGAGAGCTGGAATCCGGGGCCGAGTATTATTGAAAATACTTACCGGACAGGCGAACCACATCAACTGAAAATAGAATGGGTACCAGAGTCGAACCAGTCGTTTATTTCCTTCAAATGGCTGGGACCTTCGGTGGAGTTGGAAGATAAGATGGCATTGAGCGCAGAAGCAGCAGAAAAGATCGATTACTATTTTATGTGGGGTAAAGATATGGACGAGGTGGTGAGCGGCTACCGGAGCCTGACCGGCAAAGCCTCCATGCTGCCCGCCTGGGCACTGGGCTTTTGGCAGAGCCGCGAGCGATACAAAACACAGGAAGAAATACTTAGCACCGTTAAAACCTTCCGCGAGCGCAACATCCCGCTGGACAACATTGTGCTGGACTGGTCGTACTGGAAAGAAGACGCCTGGGGCAGCCAGGAGTTCGACGAAAGCCGCTTTCCTGATGCAAAAGCCATGATCGGTGAGCTGCATGATAAATACCATACGCATTTCATGATTTCCGTATGGCCTAAGTTTTACGAGGGTATCAGTAACTATAAACTGTTTGATGACAAGGGATGGCTGTACCGTCAGAACATCGCCGATAAACAGCGCGACTGGATAGGAAAAGGTTACGTATCTACCTTTTATGATGCGTACAGTCCTGAAGCACGCGGCCTTTTCTGGCAACTGATGAACAAGAATTTGTTCAGTAAGGGCGTGGATGCCTGGTGGCTGGATGCCTCCGAACCAGATATCTATTCGAACTCCTCCATCGATCATCGCAAAAAGCTGATGACGCCAACGGCCTTGGGTCCTTCGGAACAGTACTTTAATGCGTACACCCTGATGAACGCAAAAGGCGTTTACGAAGGGCAGCGCAGCGTGAACAACGACCAGCGCGTGTTTATCCTTACCCGCACCGCATTTCCCGGTCTGCAACATTACGGAGCGGCAAGCTGGAGCGGTGATATCGCTGCCCGTTTCGATGAGATGGAAAGGCAAATACCTGCAGGCCTCAACATGTCGCTTTCAGGCCTGCCCTACTGGACCACCGATATTGGCGGCTTTTTCGTAGAGAACAAATACGATATGCCCAACCCGAAAGGCGCAGCCCTGGCCGAATGGCGTGAACTCAACACCCGCTGGTACCAGTACGGCTCTTTCTGCCCCCTGTTCCGTTCACATGGCCAATACCCGTACCGCGAAATATTTAACATCGCACCGGAACAAAGCGAGGAGTACCAGTCGATGTTGTATTACAACCGCCTCCGTTACCGCCTGATGCCTTATATCTATTCGCTCGCCGGCCATACGCACCACAGTGATTACACCATCATGCGTGCGCTGGTAATGGACTTTCCGAACGACAGCAGCGTAACAAACATAGGCGACCAGTTCATGTTCGGGCCCTCGTTGCTCGTAAATCCAGTGTACCATTATAAAGCAAGAGAACGTAAGCTCTACCTGCCCGCCGGTAATGGCTGGTACGATTTCTACAGCGGCAAATACAATGCAGGCGGCCAAAGCATAACCGCCAGCGCCCCATTAAGCCGTTTGCCCTTATTCGTTCGCGAAGGCAGCATATTACCTGCTGGTCCCGCACTGCAATACACCGGCGAAAAACCAGCCGATACGTTAACGCTGTTCGTGTACGGTGGTAAGGACGCGGAATTCACTCTCTATGAAGATGAGAATATCAATTATCAATATGAACAGGGGCGTTTTTCCAATATCCGCCTGGCTTACAATGAAGATAAGAAACAACTGACGATCGCGGAGCGGGAAGGCACATTCCCCGGTATGCTGCAACAGCGCGTGTTCCGCATTATATACATCAGCAAAAAAAATCCACAGGCTTTTAATCCGGAAAGTAAAGCACAAAAAATCATCAGGTATAATGGGAACACGCAAACGGTAACGCTGTAATAGCGCCCGTTGCGTTTATCCCTATGCAATAGTTCCATATACATTAAATCCACAAGTATGAAAAAGATCAACATTGTATTCATTCCCCCTGGTACATACGACGAACGATAAAGAGGTAACAGATAAACCACGGTTCAATTAAGCTCTAAAAAAATTACGGTTATGAAAAACGTTTACTACATGCCGGGCCTGTTGCGGGTCCCGCTGCAGGGAGTGTTCCTACTCTGCATGATGCTGGCCGGTACGGCGAGCTCCGCACAATCGGACAAACATCCCCTGAATGGAAAGGTGTTTTCCGCGAAAGACAATTCCCCTTTGCCGGGGGTAAACATCCTGGTAAAATCCAACCGCACCGGCACGGTTAGCGA
Source organism: uncultured Chitinophaga sp. (assembly GCF_902168175.1). Taxonomy (GTDB): domain Bacteria; phylum Bacteroidota; class Bacteroidia; order Chitinophagales; family Chitinophagaceae; genus Chitinophaga. The sequence goes on from NZ_CABHOU010000101.1 coordinate 157,481, forward strand.
CGCCAACGGCGCTTTTCTGGTACAGGTGGATAACAACGATACCCTGGAAGTATCGCTGATCGGTTTTGTGAAACAGCTTGTACCAGTGAATGGCCGCAGCAATATCAGTTTACAACTCGAAGAAACCAGCACCGGTCTTGACGAAGTAGTGGTGGTAGGTTTCGGTTCAGAAAAAAAGAAACTAAATACCGGCGCGATAGGGCATGTGAACGGCGCCGATCTACAGGAAACTCATAGTCTGCGTGTTGACCAGGCCTTGCAGGGACAAACACCCGGCGTGCAGATCACGACTAATTCCGCCCAACCCGGCGAAGCCATGAAAGTGCGCATACGCGGAACAGGCACTGTGGGTAATTCAGATCCATTGTATATCGTAGATGGCGTGCCCACCGGCGATATCAGCTACCTGAACGCTTCAGATGTAGCCTCTATGGACGTGTTGAAAGACGCTGCCTCTGCTGCGATCTACGGCTCCCGCGCGGCAAATGGGGTAATCCTTATCACCACTAAAAAAGGCCGTAAAGGAGATATGACCGTATCGTACGACGGCTTTTACGGTGTGCAGAGTCCTGCCCGTAAATTGCCGCTACTGAACGCCAGGGAATATGCCATCATTATGAACGAAGCGGCTATCAACTCCGGCCGGCCACCGTACTTCAGTTTAGACCAGATCAACAACTACGGCAAAGGCACCGACTGGCAGGAGCATATTTATAATGACAATGCCCCTACGCAAAGCCATACTCTTACGATATCAGGCGGTTCTGAGAAATCGACCTACTCCACTTCCGTTGGTTACATGAAACAGGCCGGGGTGATAGGTTTCAAGGGACAGTCAGAATACGAGCGGGTGAACATACGTTTGAGCACCGAGCATAAAATGTATAAAGACGTGCTGCGTTTCGGACAGAACTTTACGTACACCATGTCGAATAAAAAAGGTGTAGGCGTTGGGAATATTTACAGCAACACACTGCGCCCGGTTATTAACGTGAGTCCATTGTTCCCCGTTTACGACTCCAGCGGCGATTTCGCGAAATCGACCTTTAATCCGGACGAAACTAACCCGGTGGCACTCATGTATTACTCGTACAACAACAAGACGAAATCGGACCGTTTCCTGGGCAATGTGTACCTGGAACTGGAGCCCATTAAGGGGTTGAAGTTGCGGAGTGACTTCGGCATGGACGCCAACTTCGTTTCCGGGAACGCGTTTTACCCAGCGTACAACCTGTCTACCAACGTGGTAAACAACCTCTCCCGCGCTGCGCAGGACATGGGCCGCTACGCTACCTGGAATTGGGACAATACGATCTCTTACCAGCGCGACTTCGGCAAACATAACATCAACGTGCTGGGCGGTATGACATCCAACGAGTACAATGGTTTTAACATGAGCGGCTCCAAAGAGGACCTACTGGTACTGGATTTCGCGCATGCCATCATTGATAACGGCACCAATGAAGAAACGCGTAAAGTGTCGGGTAGTCGTAATGAAAGCGCATTACTCTCCTACTTTGGTCGTGTTGGTTACAACTATGCCGAGAAGTATATGCTCACTGCGATATTCAGGGCCGATGGTTCTACCAAGTTCGGCGCCAATAACCGGTTCGGTTATTTCCCTTCCGTTTCTGCGGGATGGGTGGCCACGAATGAAAAGTTTTTCCATACCAGCTGGCTTAGCTTCCTGAAGTTGCGGGCAGGCTGGGGCCAAAACGGTAACCAGCCCACCGACGACTTCCTGTACCTGGCTACCATCACGTCTACCAATAAAGACTATTACTTTGGAGAAGGAGATGTAAAGTTCGTAGGTTCCTCCCCCGATCGCGTTGCCAACCCCGATCTGAAATGGGAGACCTCAGAGCAAACCAATATAGGCCTTGATGCTGAGTTCCTCGGCGCCTTCAACCTCACCGTGGACTGGTATCGAAAGACTACCAAAGACTGGCTGATTGCGCCTCCTGTGCCCGCGCTTGCGGGTGCTAACCCACCGATGATCAACGGTGGCAGTGTGAAAAACGAAGGCGTGGAGATAAGTTTGGGTTATCACCATACATTCGGTGATTTTACAGTAAATGTAAATCCAAATCTGACTTTCAATAAGAATACCGTCATCGATATACCCAACCAGGAGAAGATCATACAGGGCGAAGCAGGTATCAATTTCGTGGGGGGAGATGAGTTTTTCCGCGCACAGAAAGGCTTCCCGATGGGGTACTTTTACGGACTGCAAACTGCAGGTATATTCCAGAACACCAGCGAAGTAAATAGTTATGTAGACAAAGCAGGCAAAAGGATTCAACCAGATGCCCTGCCTGGCGACGTACGTTTCGTAGACCGTAACGCCGATGGCCTTATCGACTCCAGGGATAAAACGATGATCGGTAACCCCAATCCGGATGTGAGTTACGGACTGAACCTGAGCGTGAATTACAAAGGAATCGACCTTTCGGTTTACGTCTACGGCGTGGCCGGCAACCAGGTGTACGATGGTATCCGCGACTTCTCGCGTCCGCAAAGTAACTACACCACCGAAATTCTTGGTCGCTGGACTGGCGAAGGTACTTCCAACAGGCTTCCGCGGATGACGTTACATGATGAAAAGAACCTGAACTACACGCGTGCATCCGACCTGTTTGTACACGATGCCAACTTTCTGCGCTTCCGCAGCATCAATATTGGTTATGACCTTAAACAAAGCCTGCTGCGTAAGGTAAAATTACAGCAGTGCCGGTTGTATGTATCAGGCCTCAACCTGCTTACACTCACCAAATATAAAGGCATGGACCCCGAAGTTGGTTATGCGCCAACCGGCTGGGCTTCCGGCATAGATATCGGTACCTATCCGCAGCCCAAAACGCTGATGGTTGGCTTAAATGTGAAACTCTAAAACGAAGCAGATCATGAAAAAACTAATCACCTCCATCATTATACTTACCCTTGCCGCCTCATGCAGCAAGAGTTTCCTCGAAAGAGACCCGCTGAACAAAAGAACCACCGAGAGCTTTTACAAAACGCCCAAAGACGCTTTGGAAGCACTGGTAGCAGTATACGATGTGTTACAGCTCGGCGGTTTCGACAACATTCACCTCATCTCTGAAATAGCCAGCGACAATTGTTTTGGCGGTGGCGGCGAATCAGATATGTCGTGGAAGCGTTGGGACAGGTTCGAAAATGATATCAATACAAACGATGGCCCCTGGACGAAGTATTATCAAGGGATTTACCGGGCGAATGTGCTGCTGGCCAATATCGACAATGTGAACTGGGGCGCCGATTCTTCCAACAAAGTGAAGTACGTAGCCGAAGCCCGTTTCCTCCGCGCTTACTTCTACTTCGACCTCGTACGTATGTTCGGTAATGTACCACTGGTTACCAAACCGCTGGACCCTACAGAATATTTTCAGCCACAGGCAAAACCAGAAGAAGTATATAAAGTGATAGCAGAAGACCTGGAATTCGCGATCGCTAATCTTGCCCCTACTCCTTATGCTTCTATTGCCAAAGCCGATTACGGGCGTGTTACGCACTGGGCAGCAGAAGCTCTGCTGGCAAGAGTTTATCTTTACTACACCGGCTACTATGCACAAAACGACCTGGCGGGTGTAACCGATAAAGTAAAAGTGCGCGGTTACCTCGAAGAACTGATCAACACCAGCGGTTATGGAATGATAGATTCGTTTCCCCTGCTGTGGCAATCATCACTCGCGAATTTTGCAAAAGAGGATAATAAAGAAACTGTGTTCTCCATTAAGTTCACCTCCGCCGGTCTTAAAGACTGGAATAAAAACGATGGGAACAGGATGATGGTGATGATAGGCATTCGTAATAAAACCGTACTTCCCTACTACAAAGGCTGGGGCGCGGGATCGGTAAATCCTAAACTATATGCGGCTTACGAAACCGGCGATACACGAAGAACTTCATCCATTATTTCCGTTACGGATGAAAACCTGACGTACAACGAAAGCTATCCGCAATACACCAGTTTCTTTTGGAAAAAATATATGCCGATGAATGATATGAAGCCAGAAGACGTAGGCGGCGATTTCCAGATAGACAACTATTATGATTATGTAGTAATTCGTTATGCCGATGTATTACTGATGGCCGCAGAACTACAGCTGGACGGCGATCTTGGCAAAGCACAGGACTACTACAACCAGGTACGCGACCGTGCGTTCAGGAACAACAACCATCGTATTACAGTTACCAATACCGACGCCGGCAAACAGCTGATCATGAACGAACGCAGGCTGGAACTGGCATTGGAAGGTGTAAGGTACTGGGACCTTTTGCGGCAGGGTGTTACCGTAGCCAAAGCCGCCATAGACAATACCAGCGCCGACGCGCAGTTTAACGTCAGCTTCCGCCCCGAAACAAAGGGGCTGCTGCAAATCCCCCAGAAACAAATTAACCTGAGCAACGGCAGTCTGCATCAAAATGAAGGATGGAGTTTGTAATCATCTTAAAAACATTGACATGAAAAAGTTCCGCATATTATATACACTGCTCATTGCCGCTACCCTGGCCTCCTGCGACCCGCGCGAAGACCGGGAAGATATGCCAGCACCAATAGCAGCATCGCAAATAAAATTCGCTGTTACCCAGCAAGCCGGTTACGATAACAAGGTAATGCTTGAAAACCAGACAGCAGGTGTGCTGGCTTATTGGGACTATGGGATCGGCATATCCAACAAACAAAAGGATACGATCATACTACCTTTCGCAGGCACTTACAACATCAAATTTTATGCTTACAGCAAAGGCGGGCCGGTAAAAGATTCCGCTTCTGTTACAGTATCCAGCAACGATGCTAATTACTTCGCCAACCCCATGTGGAACCAGCTAACAAATGGTCAAACCGGCAAAGTATGGGTGTGGGCGATAGATGAACCCAATGGCGCCTGCTACGGCAACGGCTCCGGGGGCGCTTTAACACCCGAATGGTGGCGTGTGGGTGTACCCGATCTTACATCCTGGGGCGTAGTTAACGATGAAATGACCTTTGACCTGAACGGTGCCGCCAACTTCACTAAAGTGAGCAAAGGCAAAACAGAAAAAGGGTTTTTCGCGCTCGACACACTCAACAAAACACTTAAAATAACCGGCAGCGATATCAGCAATGGAAAGGGCATAGTGTACAACATCGTTAAGATCAATAACAACGAACTAACAGTAGTAGAACAGGGCGACGGGTGGAGGAACCTGTGGTTGTTCAAACGCAAAGGTTTTAATTATTAACGATACTGTTCATCCAGGTTTTACACTCCAAAAGCCACAATCTTTTAGAGCACGATTGAACCGGTAATCATAACCGGTTAATGTTGAACAACGGTCCCCTGCAGTGGCGGGGGACTTTGTTTTACAGCGCTCAGGTAATGCTATCCATAACCACCCCGGAGGTTTGCAGAGTTATCAGGCGGATAGCGCAAACATTGTATACATCTACAACCACCCTCTTACGTGTAACTACTTAATCGTAAAAACACTCACTCCTACTTACGCGCACCGACTACACGCTCTCTACCTTTGCAACCCGGTCGATTAACCCCGATCGTACAACGGAACCATGAAGATGATCACACTACGTAACAACGGCTTACCAGGCTGGCTGGCGGCTATTTGCATGCTTTTATTTACAGCCTGTGCTAAAAAAGACAACCAGGTGAAACCCGCCCAACCCGCTACCGGTGTGGTTCGGCCTATTGGCGGCTTACTGGGCCCCGCCACTACCAAACAGATAGGGGCAGATGGTGGTACTATTGCCAATGCGGACGGCAGCTTGCAGGTGAGTATACCGGCGGGAGCGCTGACTAATACCACCACTATTAGCCTGGAGCCAATTGAGAATACAAATCCCGGTGGCATTGGCACTGGTTACAGGCTAACGCCGCATGGCATCACCTTTCTCAAGCCAGTTAGTATTACGTTCTCCTATGCGGCGATGAGTTCCATGATTTCTTATCCCCCAGCCCTGGGGATTGCTTACCAGGATGCGAAAGGCATATGGCAGTATATGGCTGAACCTGTTATCAATACCAATAACAAAAGCATCACTATAAACAGCACCCATTTCAGCGACTGGACGCTGATGTTATGGATGTTCCTGACCCCGCAAACGGCCGACGTGGACGTAAACGGAGACGTTCCGCTGAAGGCGGTAAGAGTGTTGCCAACGGCGCTGGAAGGCGATGTACTGGTGCCGCTGGTGCCGCCGGAAGGTGAAGGGATACCTGTTGGCGACCAGGTACCACTGGAGAAGAAGTACATCAAAAAATGGGATCTCGCAGGAGCAGGTGTTTTGGAATCCGAAGGGGCTGAAGCTACCTACTTCGCTCCTTCCGAAGTGCCGACCAATAACCCTGTGGCAGTAACCCTCGCCCTCAATCTGAAAAGCGCAGCAGTTACCCTCGTAACCGCCATCAATATTACTGGTAGTAGTATTTCGTTTCGCATTAACGGCGGCAACTGGCAGAGCATGCGCGCCACCGCGTTTAAATCTGGCGATACATATAACCTGCTTGCCGCTGAAGACGGCCGTGTGATTGATCTGAAATTTGAGTCTGCTGTGGGTTTTCATGCTTACCGCAATGGAAACAACACCCAAACTAAAAATAGCTTCATGCTCAGCGAGAACAATGCGTTAGACTCCTATAAATGCTTCTATATCGATGGCGAGCACATACTGCTAAGCGATGGAGGAATTACGATCACCAGCATGGGCATAGATGATGGCTATATCACCGGTACGTTCACCGTAGTCCCTTCCGGGCGTTTTAGCTCAATGGACGGACGTTACCTCGGGTCGGCCAATATAGACGGCAAATTCAGAGTAAAGAAATCGACCTTATAATTACGGGGGTTGTCCCTGTTAAGAAGGTACAAATCATGGCAGTGGATAGTCCTTAGTGTTCGATTTTAACATTGGCGAGGCATAAATTCGCCCGAATGCGGATAATCCCTGGTAACATTACATCAGTATAAAAAGAGGGAGGCCGGAAAAATCCGGCCTCCGATAGCATCCACGTCATGCTGAGATCTTATGAAATAAGATATCCCAGAAAATTTAATATCATCTAGCTTACCAGAACCGCACGTACAGGGCGGTGAGGATCAGCAAAGTAACTACGATCAGGGCGATAGTAGAAGGTTCTGCCTTAAACATCGCTTTATCCAGCTCGAAAGCTTTCGGATTAATTTTCGGTCCGGCCAGGCTGATAGCCACCATTACCACTACGGTAAAGAAGAAAGACCAGCCCATACAGATCAGGAACGGAATCTCGTAAACGCCTTTACTGTTAATGAAAGCGGTATAGAGAATTGTTTCGTGACCAAACCACTGTGGTGCATAGTTATTAAAAACAACTGATAATGCAAAACCAGTTACCACACCCGCTACAGCAGCAGCTCCTGTGGTACGTTTCCAGAACATGCCTAACAGGAACATCGCGAATACGCCAGGGCTGATAAAGCCGGTATACTTCTGGATAAATGTGAACCCACCTTCACCACCGATGTTCAGGGTATCTTTCCAGGTAAACGCGATCGCTATCAACATAGAAGCCACGATAGCCAAACGACCGATCCATACCAGTTTCTTTTCGTCCGATTCCTTTCTGATATACTTTTTATAGATATCCAGTGTAAAGATCGTTGAAATACTGTTTGCTTTACCGGCCAGGGAGGCTACGATAGCTGCTGTTAAGGCTGCCAGCGATAAACCTTTCAAACCTGTAGGCAGGAAGCTCAGTACCGCAGAATAGGCGTTATCGGGGTTAAATTTACCACCGGAAGCCATTTCTGCCTGTAAGCTACCATTTTTATACAACACATACGCAGCAATACCCGGAAGCATTACGATGACAGGCATCATCAGCTTCAACAAACCAGCGAACAGGATACCGTTGCGGGCAGTCTTAAGATCTGCGCCCAGCGCGCGTTGTGTGATATATTGGTTACAGCCCCAGTAGTTCAGGTTTACGATCCACTGCCCGGCGAAGTACATCGCTATACCTGGCAGCATCAGGTACTTATTAATTTCCTCCTGCGAGGCACCTGGCCCCGGTTTGGGAAGTATCATTTTAAAGTGATCAGGACTGTCCTTCAGCAACTGGTTGAAACCCGCCAGCGCATTCTTTCCAAGTCCGAAATGCTCGCTCACCATAGTCAGCGCCAGGTACGTGGTAGCCAAACCACCGATGATAAGCACTACCACCTGTATTACATCGGTATAACCGATCACCTTCATACCACCCAGGGTGATAACGAGGGCAAATGCAGCCAAACCAATCATGATAAGGTGAAAGTTCTCCCCTCCGCCAATCAGGTTGCTGATAGCCAGCGCGCCCAGGAACAGGATGGAAGTTAAGTTTACAAATACATACAGGAACAACCAGAAAACAGCCATGATCAGTGCTACTGTTTCATTATAGCGGGTTTTCAGGAATTGTGGCATCGTGTATATCTTGTTCTTAAGATATACCGGGATAAACCACATAGCCACGATAATAAGTGCGATAGCCGCTACCCATTCGTATGCTGCAACGGCCACACCAACGGTAAAACCGTTACCGCTCATGCCGATGAATTGTTCTGCCGAAATGTTAGAAGCAATCAAAGATGCACCAATAGCCCACCAGGTAAGTGAACCCTCTGCTAAGAAGAAATCTTTGGTATCGATGCTGTCTTTTTTCTTACGGCGGTAGATCCAGTAGCCATAACCCGCTACGAGGAAAAAGTAGATGACAAATATGATGTAATCTATGTTGCTCAGTTTGTTCATAAGGAGAACGTTGTTGTTGTTTTTAAGTGGAATATTTCTTCGTCGGGAATAGGTTTATTTTTCTGGTTGATTTTGTCTGATGTTAACGGGAGGCAGCGGATTCACGGGCGCTGCCTCCAAGTTAACGTAATAAAGCAAATATTTATTTATTATGCCTTGTTAATTTGATAATACACTTCGTTCCAGCGAAGTTCGTTGCGGAACTGGTAGAGGTCTGTTTTTGCGCCGATATGTACGAACTCAATGCCCGCCATGTCTGCAAAGTCCTGCATGTGTTCTGCGTTCAGGTTTTGGCTGTAACAGGTATGGTGTGCGCCACCTGCCAGTATCCATGCTGCAAGCGCTGTGTTCATGTCGGGCAATGCTTTCCAGAGAACGCGGGCTACAGGCAGTTTAGGCAGATCATGTTCCGGCTTCACGGCTTCCACATCATTTACCAGCAGGCGGAAACGGTTACCCATATCCACGATAGACGCGTTGATGGCCGCCCCAGCCGCCACGTTAAACACCAGCCTTACCGGGTCGGCTTTACCACCGATACCCAACGGATGTACTTCGCAGGAAGCCTTACCATCTGCAATGGAGGAACAGATTTCGAGCATGTGAGAACCCAGTACCAGACGGTTGTTCGGATCAAAATGATAGGTATAATCTTCCATGAAAGCGTTACCACCTTTGAGGCCAGTACCCATCGTTTTCATCGCCCGCACCAGCGCCGATGTTTTCCAGTCGCCCTCACCGGCAAAGCCATAACCAGAAGCCATCAGCCTTTGCGCTGCGATACCTGGCAACTGGATCATACCATGCAGATCCTCAAACGTATCGGTAAATCCTTTAAAATTACCATTCTCCAAAAAGCTGCGAAGGCCCAATTCAATCCTGGCCGCTTCTTTCAGCGATTCGTATTTGTCACCACCTTTACGAAGGGCAGCTACTACATTATAAGCAGATTCATATTCGTCTGTAAGTGCCGCCAGTGAAGCGTCAGAAACAGCTTTGATATGTTCGACTACATCTCCTACTCCATACGTATTTACAGCAAAACCGAACTTCAGTTCAGCTTCTACTTTATCACCTTCTGTAACCGCTACATAACGCATGTTATCGCCAATACGGGCGAAACGTGCGCCCTGTAGATCGGCCCAGCCTGCAGCAGCACGCGTCCAGGTTTCAATGCTGTTCAGCACCGATTCCTCCTGCCAGTGCCCCACCACTACCTTCCTGTTTATACGCATGCGCGATACCATGTGTCCAAATTCACGGTCGCCGTGAGCACTTTGGTTCAGGTTCATGAAGTCCATGTCTATATCTTTCCAGGGAATATCGCGATTGAACTGTGTATGCAGGTGCAGCAAAGGTTTTTGCAATACTTTCAGACCGCCGATCCACATTTTAGCAGGCGAAAAAGTGTGCATCCAGGTAATGATACCGATACAATCTTTCGCCACATTTGCTTCCTGGCAAACCTGGTAAATTTCTTCGGGCGTTTTAACAACAGGCTTAAACACAACACGCACCGGTACCTGCGGAGCTTTGTCCAGCGAAGCTGCAATAGTTTGCGCATTGGCCGCAACCTGGCGCAGTGTTTCTTCTCCGTATAAATGCTGGCTGCCGGTGACGAACCAAACTTCAAATGCTTTCAAATCTGCCATTGTAAAGTGAAATTTTTTTAATGATAATAGTAGTGTAATTGACGTGTTTTATTGCCCGTAATAAGAATCGGGACCATGTTTGCGTTCGAAGTGCTTGCGTATCAGCGCATCCTTCAGGCGGGGGGCCTGGGGATTAATAGTTTCTGTGAGATAAGCCATGCGTGAAACTTCTTCCAGTACTGCTGCATTGTAAACCGCTTTATCAGCCGTTTTACCCCAGGTAAATGGTGCGTGGTTACCCACCAGTATCATCTCCACCTCTTCATAACTCAACCCTCTTTCCTTGAAACAGTTCAATATCTGAAAACCTGTTTCATACTCATAGTTCCCTTTAATCATCTCATCGCTCATTGGCGGGGCACAAGGCACATCTACCGTGAGGTGGTCGGCGTGCGTGGTGCCAAAGATGGGAACGTCGCGCTGCGCCTGTGCCCAGGCAGTAGCGTAAGTTGAATGGGTATGTACAACGCTGCCTATTTTAGGCCAGTGTTTATACAATACCGCGTGGGTTTTAGTATCCGAAGATGGACGAAGTTTACCTTCGACAGTAACACCATCGAAATCAACGATCACCATATCATCAGGCAGCAACCGGTCGTAGGGAACGCCACTTGGCTTGATAGCGAAGAGCCCTTTACTATGATCGGCCATGCTTACATTACCGAAAGTGAAAAGTACCAGGCCCAGTTTAGGCAGCTGCATATTGGCTTCGTAGGCCGTTTGCTTCAGTTGCTGGTATTGGCTCATGCGTAAATATTTTCTGAGAATGCACCCAGTTGTAAAAACTTTTTATAACGTTGAGCGTAATAGGCCACATTTTCCGGCTGTGGTTCCCATACTTTCTCATAACCACCGAACATAGCTTTTTGTGCTTCGGATACATTGCTGTAAACACCTGCAGCCACGGCCGCAAACATCGCAGCACCAATAGCACATGCCTGTTCGTTCTGCACGATCTTGATCGGCCGGTTCATTACGTTAGCCAATACCTGCATGGCATAACCTGATTTTTTAGCAACGCCACCCAGTGCTATCACTTCTTTGATAGGCACGCCTTCGTTCTCAAAGCGATCGGCAATGCTTTTTGCGCCAAAAGCCGTAGCTTCTACCAGCCCCTTAAACAGGTGTACGGCATCCGTACCCAGGTGAAGACCGATCATGGCGCTTTTAACAGTATGGTTTGCGTCTGGTGTACGACGGCCGTTAAACCAGTCGAGTACCAGTATATCATTATCTTTTAAAGGTAAATTTTGCGCTTCGCCGGAGAGGTAAGCCAGCAGTTTATCTTCGTACTGCTGCATCTTCTGCGGATCGAGGTCGCCATTCATCAGCGCAGCCATCGGCTTGATAATCAGTTTACGCAACCATGCGTACACATCACCATAAGCACTCTGGCCGGCTTCCATGCCCAGCATACCAGGCACTACAGAGCCATCAACCTGTCCGCAGATACCTTTGATCAGCAGGTGACCGGTAGCGTCCATCGGAGCCATAAGGATATCGCAGGTGCTGGTACCTATGATCTTGCAAAGGGCATAAGGTTGTATATCAGCTCCCACAGCACCCATGTGCGCGTCAAAAGCGCCAACGCCAATTACCACATCAGCCGGAAGGCCCAGTTTAGCGGCCCATTCGGCGGTAATAGTACCGGCAGCTTCGCTGGAAACTACCGAATCGGTGAACATTTTATCATATTTAACCAGCAGCGGGTCTACGGCTTCCAGGAAAGACGCCGGGGGCAAACCGCCCCATGACTCGTGCCACATGGCTTTATGTCCGGCAGCGCAACGGCTGCGGACAAGTGTTTTGACATCGTTATTACCGGTAAGCAGTGCGGGGATCCAGTCGCAATGCTCCACCCAGGCCACCGCTTTTTCACGAACAGCCACATCTACCTTAATAACATGCATCATTTTAGCCCAAAACCATTCACTACTATAAATACCGCCGCAATATTTGGTATAGTCTTCACCCTGACCACTGTGAGCTACCTGGTTAATACGTTCTGCCTCATCGTTGGCCGTATGATCTTTCCAGAGTACGAACATCGCGTTCGGGTTCTCTTCAAACCCGGGCGTAAGTGCCAGCGGGGTGCCGGCAGCATCAACAGCTACAGGCGTAGAGCCGGTTGTATCTATAGAAATACCTTTAACGGCCGCTTTTATATCGGCCGGACATTGTGCCAAAGCTTCCTTGATGGCAGCTTCCAGGCTTTCCAGGTAATCAAGTGGGTGTTGGCGATATTGTTGGGACGAAGGGTCGCAGTACAAGCCCTGCTTCCAACGTGGATAATAATTTACGGCGCTGGCTACCGTTTCTCCGTTCTGAGTGCTGGCTACCAGGGCCCTCACCGAATCCGTTCCAAAGTCGACGCCTATTACATAAGCACTCTTGTTCATAACGCGTTTTGTGATTATTGTCAGTTTGACATTTAATAAAAGTAAACAAAAATAAATTGTCTACACGACAATTATTCCAAAAATAACACTTTTCTCAACTTTCCCAACGGTAATTTTACCGTCGGGGCCCGTTGGGAAGGCATTATTTCAGATTATGCGGTTTTGCGATGAAATTCAGGAAAGAATGGAAATTTGCATTGTACCTCCGTTTGTCGAGCTTATAGTAAAAAGCACCTCTCTTCGAACTTTCCTTTTCTTTATCCTTTTGTTTAACCAGCAGTTTGAGCGACAGTATTTTACGGCTGAAGTTACGTTTGTCGAAATCGGTTTCGTAAACGCCTTCGTACAATAGCTGCAACTGTGGTATGGTAAATTTCTGTGGCAGCAGTTCGAACAGGATCGGGTGGATGGCTGCTTTGTACCGCAGTTTTTCTTTGGCCATTTCTATCATCTCCGTATGATCGAAGATTAGTTCGGGTACTTGCGACAAGGAAAACCATTCTGCATGAAACTCGTGCTTAAGTTGCTGGCGATGGTACTGGTTAATATCCAACAGGGCAAAGTAGGCGATGGATGCAGTGCGTTCAATCGGGTCGCGGTCGGGACGGCTGAAGGCGAACAACTGTTCCAGGTAAATATCCTGCAGACCGGTAAGTTGCGATAGCACACGTGTGGCCGCACCCTCAAAACTTTCTTCTGGTTGAACAAAGCCTCCCATCACGCTCCACTTCCCTTTCTCTGGTTCAAACCCACGCTTAATGAGCAACACTTTAAGTTCCTGCCCGTCGAATCCGAAAATGATACAATCCACTGCTACTAACAACCGCTTCTGTTTACCGTAACTGGTCATATTAACGCGAAATTTATGCAATATTTAAACTTATGCCTGCGGGCTTTGGCGGCCCTGCTGATATTCCTATCAAAATAAGCTATAAAAAGTCGCTATACCAATTATTTTAGAAGGTTTTTTATGAATGGGCCATACTGTGCTGTACTGGTTAAAATACGGCCAGATGTTATCAAGAATAAGTGTTGCAAATAGCTATTCATTCAGCATATTTCAATAAATAAAATTTCAACGGCTATGAACCTCCCGCGCTTTTTACTGCCCGCCGTCCTTTTGTTTACCGGCCTTTCCAGCCTCCAGGCTCAAACTCAGCCCACCGACATCAGGTACAGCATCAGCATGAACAATCCGGCCAACCACTACATACATGTGGAAATGGAATGTGAAAATATAAGAAACAACGGTTTAAATGTGAAGATGCCTGCCTGGACGCCGGGCTACTACTGGCTGATCAACTACGCCAAAAACGTAGTTAACTTCCGCGCCAAAACCGCTACAGGAAAGGATTTAAAGTGGAGTAAAACAAATAAGAACACCTGGTACATTGCTGCTGAGGGAGGCAAAGTAACTGTAAGTTACGACCTCTACGCCTTCAGCCAATCGGTGGCCGACGCCTGGGTAGATACTGGTTTTGCCTACCTCCCTCCCGCCGCAGTGTTCATGCATCCCGACGGTGCATTGCAACAGGCATCTACCGTAAAAGTAACACCCTATGCCGGTTGGAAGCAATGTTACACCGGCCTAAATCCCTTACCTGGAAAGGATTTTACCTATACAGCCAGCAACTTCGACGAACTTTACGACTGCCCGTTTTTGCTCGGTAACCAGTACAGTACCGCAAAAACCATTAACAACATTCCCCACCGGCTGGTACTTCAGGACACTGCGGGCATTGATGTGCCGGGCTTTTTCAGTGACCTGGAGAAGATGATTAAATCCGCTAATACGCTGATGGGGCATGTTCCTTACAAACATTACACGTTTCTCATCATGGGCGAAGGCCGTGGTGGCCTGGAACACAGGAACTCGACCGCAGTGTTCTCCGGAGGCCCGTATGGTAAAAAGGATAGCGATTCCTACAAACGCTGGCTCAACTTCCTGGCCCATGAGTACTTTCACCTCTATAACATCAAAGCTATCCGCCCGATTGCCCTGGGCCCCTTTGACTATGACAAGGAAAACTACACGAATATGCTCTGGGTATCAGAAGGCTTTACCGTTTATTACGAATACCTGATCCTAAACAGGGCTGGGATATTGAACCGCCAGGACGTATATAACATGCTCCGCAGCGATATAGCCGCTTATGAAAACAGTCCGGGACACCTCTTCCAGTCGGCTACAGCATCGAGCTTCGATACCTGGTTACAGTTTTTTAACCATAATCCGAATACGGCCGTAACCACTATTTCATATTACAATAAAGGCTGTGCATTAGGCCTGCTGCTGGATTTGAAAATCAGGCATGAAACACGCAATAAAAAATCGCTCGATGATGTGATGCGCCACCTCTACAAAGAGTTTTACCAGGAAAAACAGCGAGGTTTTAAGGACGAAGAGTTCAGACAGGTATGTGAAAATATTGCCGGTGTTAAACTGGATGAGATATTTGATGTGTATGCCACTACGACCGCTCCAATAGATTATCCTAAATACCTTGCGTATGCCGGGCTTGAGATAGACCTTACGCCAGGAAAAGCTTTCCCGGTGGTGTTTGATAAGACTGGTTCACAGAAAAACCTAGCCATAAAGGATATGGACAAGATGAACGAACTGCAGACGGCTATCAATAAAAGCTGGGTAAAGAACTAAGAAAAACATCCAAACAGGAACGGCCCGTGCATGGAATATGCACGGGCCGTTTTAATTTACCCCCCATTTTCCCTTGACTGCTTCTAACGCGTAGTAAACAGTTTTATAAATTCATTAAATAGGCCATCCCCAAAAAAGAAAAAGATGCACGAAACCGCGCATCTTCCTTCATTTTATCTAATAGTTAGTCCTATGTTATTTAACCTGGTAAAAACGCCAGTTTGTTTTGAATTCCTTCTTCAACGGCTGACTGGTGAGAATGGCGCGAACCATTTCTACCGGCATTCCGTTTTCCTGCAACACAGCATCGTGGTACTGCTTCATCGTCATTTTAGCAGGTACCAATTCACGCTGCAACGCATAAAACTGTAACCCACCGATCATGTAAGCAATCTGATACAGCGGGCTGTAACCGCCTACGAAAGAGCGACGAACTTCTCCTTCCGCATTGGCCCTTTCATGTCCCACCCTGTCTACAAGGAAGTCGATACACTGCTGCGGCGTCCATTTATTAGTGTGGTAGTTGAGCGAGAAGATAATTCGCGCACAACGGTGCATACGCCAGAACAGCATACCAATGCGATCTTCAGGCGATTGCGGGAACTTCATATCCCACAACAGCATTTCCCAGTACAAAGCCCAACCTTCGATCCAGAAAGGAGTTTGGAAATTACGGTAGGTTTTGTAGCGCGACTCCATGTACCCCTGTAAATGGTGACCGGCAATCAGTTCATGATGTACCGTGCTGCGCGAGAAATGCGGGTTATTACCGCGCATGCTCATCAACTTATCCGCCTCTGACATATCGTTGGTAGGGTAAGAGATACTAAGGGTTTCGCCGCCAGTGAAAAATGGATTTACCAACTGGCGCTCAGGTGTCATCATAATCATCGACCAGGCTTCTTCTGCCATAGGCGGGATGGTAATGAGATCATGTTTCTTCAGAAAATCCACCGACTCATTATAAAGACGCATGATCATTTGCGGCTGTTTGCCAGGTGCCACGTAAGTGTTTTTCACCTTCTCCATGGCAGCTTTCCAATTATCACCGAAGCCCATTTCGCGGCTGGCCTTCAGCATTTCTGCATCGCAATAGGCGAATTCCTTATTAGCGATCGCTACCAGCTCTTCAGGTGTATAAGGGATCATTTCAATCTGCAACTGGCGAATGAGTTCCTCATTTCCAATTGGATAACCGATGATACCACTGCCATCGTCTTTGCCGGAAGGTGCCGCCTTTTCTTTCGTTCTCCAGGCGGCGGAATAAGCATCCAACGCGTCGTTCAACTCCTTTGCCGGACCCGCCATCCACCAGGTGTAGGACGGATCATAACCTTTGTAGAATTCGTTGATGCTCTGCACCGCCTCCTTCAAACCTCTTACCACACTTCCTCCTCGACGAATTACATAAATATCCATGCCGCCGGAAGTTTCCAGCGCTTTAATATTTTTATTGATGGTTTGAGCAATGCTGTGCCACGATGCAGCTAACGGCTGGGCCTCCAGCTCTGTACCTCGACGACGCAGTTTCTCCGTTTCGTAAATCTTATCTGCAAAAGTGAACCAGTCTTTCAATTGGCCCACCTCCTTTTTTTCGATATCCAGCTTACGTAACTGATCCTGTAATTGCTGGCGAAACAACAGGTAATCTACCCTTGAACCGACTGGCAATGATTCAAAATCCATTTTTTCTATCTGGTCCAGGTAACCCTGGTACATGATGCGGAAGCGTTCGCGCCTTTCAGGCGAGTTATCGATGGAATAAAAGCGCATCAGGTTCCCCCTGTCTGCGCTATATTTCACCATAATATTGTTCACTTCACTGGTTTGCTGATAAAGCGCGGTAACGCCCTTATCCTGTGCGGTCATTTGTCCCGGCATGCTGTGGACGCTCATTATAATCAGAAATAGTTTAAAAAATCTCTTTTTGCGGTTCATACAGGCAGACATTGTTTTATAAGGTGACGCAGACCCTGGTTGATGTATAAGCAGGCAGGATACTATTATCCCTGAATTGCATTATCGTGAAAGTACAGCCCAATATGGAATAGCACTTCGCCGATATTAACTCATTGTTACTTATAATTGTCTACCGGACAATCAAGATGATCATACCAAAAAAAAGAGCGCTTTTTAAAAGCGCTCTACCTGGAAAGGACGAATGTCCATAGATGTTGGTTTTCCGAGAATAATTTCCTCCACCAGTTTTCCGGTAGCTGCCCCCAAACTGATACCCAGCATAGAGTGACCGGTGGCAACGGTTAGATTGCTGTACCTGCTGGTTTTACCGATATGCGGTAAGCCATCAGCACTGCAGGGGCGATAGCCGTACCATACGTCCTTTTCGGCCGGCATTGGAATATTATATTCAGGAAAATATTTTTTAACAGATTCGAGGATGCCCTGTACACGCTTCATTCTTGGCGGCGCATCCACCCCGGTTATTTCCATAGTGCCCCCAAAGCGGATCTTATTACCATCCATCGGCGAAATAGCTACGCGGGCTTCACTCAGGATAATTGAATGATGCAGATTATAAGGCGCATTTTCATAGCTAACCGAATAACCACGGCCGCCGACCATTGGGATCTTAATCGACAGTTGTTTTGCCAGTTCTCCACTCCATACGCCCGTAGCCAGCACCACTTCGCTCGCCTGTAGTGTTTCGGTACCAGTTTTCACTCCCGTGATTTTACCACCGCTGGTTTCAAAACCTCTCACCTCAGTATTGCTCAGGAATTTGGCGCCATTGGCCTTCAGATGTGCCTGCAGGCTGCTCATGAGCTTATTCGGATACAACTGGGAATCGCAGGCGAAGTAAACTGCGCCAAGAATATCCAGCTTAGCATTGGGTTCCATTTTCTCCACTTCTGCTCTGCTCAGTACCCTGGCGTCGAGCCCCAGTTGGCGGGAAGCGTGGGCCGATTCCTCAGCGTGATGCGCGCTGGACTCCTCTTTGAAAAACTCCAACATGCCTTTCGGTTCGTAGGCAAAGTCGAGACCTGGCACCGCCGTCCATTCCTCGTATAATTTTTTGCTAAGCAGCGCAATATCACGCAGCGGCACGGCAGAGCGTTCAACATGCTCTTTAGTGGCACATTTCATGAACTGTAGTCCCCAGTTAATCAGGTTCATATCCAGCCGGGGTTGTACGTAGAACGGGCTTTTAGAGTTAAGCATCCATTTGAAGCCCTGTTTTACGATGCCCGGAGCGGCTAGCGGTACGAAATGGCTGGGGCAGATATAACCAGCGTTACCGTACGAGCAGCCATTTAACATATCCGATTTATCAACAACAGTTACGGAATAGCCCGCCTGCTGCAAATAATAAGCGCTGCTTAAACCAATAATTCCGCCACCAATAACGATCACCTGATTTCCCATTGTTGCTGCTAAACTTTTAAATATGCTTGATTGATAAATTTGATGATGTTAAATTACGGTGAATCCGTATGCAAACGGATCATCTTCCGGATCGATGGAAATGGTATTGTAACCATATACGCGCGCCCATCCTTCGATACTTGGACGGATAGCGGGTTTGCCCCCCACCGTAGTTTCTTCTTCGATGCGGCCGATAAACTTAGAACCGATAATGCTTTCGTGTATGAACTCATCCCCTTTCTTCAACTTACCTTTCGCGTACCACTGCGCCATACGTGCAGAAGTACCCGTACCACAGGGTGACCGGTCAATTGCCTTATCACCATAAAAAACCGCGTTACGGGCAGTAGAAGCAGGATCGATCGTTTTACCCGTCCATAATACGTGAGAGCAGCCGTTGATAGTTGGGTTATCAGGGTGAACGAAAGTATACTTCTCGTTGATACGTTTCCTCATCTCGCGCGCCCAGGAAACCAGCTGGGAAGATGTGAAGTGCTCGAGACCAGGGAAGTTTTCCTGGAGATCTACGATGGCGTAAAAGTTACCACCGTACGATACGTCCACCTTCAAAGTACCCAGGTCAGGACATTCTACTTCTATATCTTCGGCAGCCAGGTAGGAGGCTACGTTGGTGAGTTTAACACTTTTTACCTTACGGCCTTCCTGCCTGTATTCGATATTTACAAGTCCGGCAGGAGCTTCCATACGGATAACACCCGGTTGTTTAGGGGTGATGAGCCCTTCTTCTACTGCAATAGTAATGGTACCGATAGTGCCATGACCGCACATAGGCAAACAACCGCTCGTTTCGATAAACAACACAGCTACATCGTTTGCAGGATCATGCGGAGCGTACAGAATACTTCCGCTCATCATATCATGACCGCGAGGCTCAAACATCAGACCTTTACGGATCCAGTCGAATTCGCTGAGGAAATGCGCACGCTTTTCGCTCATATTATCACCCTTTAAAACAGGGCCGCCGCCCGCTACCAGCCTTACGGGATTACCGCAGGTGTGCGCATCGATGCAAAAAAATGTCTTCTTATTCACGTTTCAGGTATTGGTCCGTTGTTTCTGTTGCGTATTCCGGCAGGAATTTACCGGGTTCCAGACAAAGATATCCCTGCTATAGCAGGAAATTCACGCAGGATTTAATCAAATGTTTGCAAAAATTAACATAATTCCGGCAATTTAAAAACAGATGATGTTAACAAAGGGTAGCCCGAACACATTGCGGGGCAAAAAAAACAGGGCGCTAAGGCCCTGTTTCTCTTATCGTTTACATTTGGTTTTATTTTGATGCGGTCCTTTTCCAGCTAGGATCTTTAATCCTTATAACCGATACTGTAAAGGGCTCGAGCGATATTTTGCTATTGGCACCAATGCCTGATATAACCGACAATTTTGGTACAAATGCATGGGGGTTCTCCAGCGAATTCTCATCCGCAAGACTGGGTGAAGAAAGGTCAAGCTGATGCGCCTTTGCCTCTATCCCGGTAATTCCTTTCAGATCAAGGTTTACAGTCATCTGCGAGGCGTACGCATTCACCATCTTCACTATAATATCGCCACTTTGCTCATCACGGCCAGCAATGGACATGAATTTTTGCGGTTCGGAGTAAGACATTAGCAGTTTACCATCCAGGTAGCAATCCACCTTATCCTTGCCTACTTCCAGCGTAATATCGTACCAACGGCCAGTTTCGATGGGTTTGGGCAATCTTTTCTGCACCGACACGTCAGATACATTAAAGCCATCGGTTACCGATTCGAACACACAGTTCTGATTTACCCACGAGCCGATGTGCGCCCGCAGCATATTCCGTGGGTCTTTAGCTGCGAAACCAATGATAAAGGCGTTAAATCCACTATTGCGACGTGCTTTCAGCTTCAGGGTGTAAGTATCGAACGATTTATTTCTGAGTGCGATAAACCGCTGAGCGCCCTCCGCCTTCATAGAGATCACACTATCCGACAAATCCCACTTGCCTATCGTGGACTCCCAGTCGAGCTTATTGTTAACCAGGTCGCTCTGGTACACAACCTTACCATCCTTTATCACCTGGATGTCCTTATAATCCGTTTGCGTATCCCAGGTAGCCAGTCCAATGCCGCCCGCATACATAGGCTGCGGATCAGCTTCGGGAGCAATAGCCGTGGTTACGGCGAAGTTTTGGTCCGCACGGGCATCATTCATCATCTTTATCAGATAATAAGAAATACGGCCAAAACTGCGGGAAGCATCAAAATTGATCAGGTTTACCGGCCAATGCCTTGTATTTACATTTTCAAATAGCGGGGCATAGCTGCTCATCTTCACCAAATCACCATTACGCTCCATTGATAAAATATAAGCCGCATCGCTGAGTGTGGCCATCATATTACCCGCGCCTACACCGTTATTCGTGGCATATTCGCCCACATACACATCCCAGGCTCCGCGTTTATAACGATCAAAATGGTCGCTATTCGTAAACGACCACCACGCGGCCTTGTACGCATGCTCATCAGCAATATCCACCTTCTTCATGCTATCCAGCGTATTGCGGTTAATATCGCCGATACCCATGCTGGCAATCAGTTCGAGCTGCGGGTATTTCTTTTTAATGGCGTCATAAAACTGATTGTAACGTTTCGCATACTCAACGCCATGCTGTTCGTTACCAATTTCCAGGTACTTTAAAGGGAATGGTGCAGGATGGCCGTTAGCGGCGCGCACCTTACCCCATTTAGACGTAGCGGGCCCAATAGCATACTCAATTGCGTCCAGTACATCAGCAATAAGGCCGGGCACCTTTTCTTCCCCCAGGAAAGTACCGCTCCGCATTTCGCAGGCAATGCCCACGTTAAATACGTACATGGCATCGGCCTTTATATCTTCGCAGAACTGCAAATATTCATGGTACCCGAAACCGTTACTGGCCCAGTATCCCCATGGACTGTAAGTTGCCTCGCGTTTTTCCAGCGGACCAATTGTTTGTTTCCAGTTTGGCGCGCTTTCAATAGTAATTCCTTCTACGAAGCAGCCGCCCGGCCAGCGTAAAAACGCAGGTTTTAAATCTGCAAGTAACACGCCCAGGTCGTTTCTCATACCGTTTTTACGGCCTTTGAACGTCTTATCAGGGAACAGCGACACAAAATCGATGTAGACCGTACCCGTTCCGTTAAATGAGAGTGCAAACTCGGCCAGTGGATCTGTATCGGTAGCGGTGAGTTTACAGGTATATTTTTTCCATTCGCCGGAACTGATGCTTTTAAAAGTATTAGTTGCCAACACTTTGCCATCGCGGGTTTGGAGCGAGGCGGTTACACCACTTTTATAATCAGCCGCAGTACGGGCGAAGAAAGTTAATGTGTAAGTATCTCCTTTCACGGTATTTATTCCCCAGAACCCTTCGTTTACCACTTCGTGCTTAGCCGCAACATCTACCTTGTTTACCGTAACTTTCAGGGAACGTGGTGTAGCAGCATTCAATGGCTTCTCCTGCGTAAGCGCGATCGTCATCTGCGAACCGCCTTTACTGTTAAGCTTCCAATAAGGGTAATCACTTTTGATTTCCCAGGGCATACGCCAATCGCTGGGTTTACCATTCAGAAACCAGTGTGGCGCGGCATCAGGTACCAGCCAACCGTTTTTCAGCTGTACTCCTTGCGGGATACGACTTTCCTCGAAACCGCGGTTCTGGATCAGTTCTGCATATAATCCACCTTCGCCACCGTGACTGATCTCTTCAAAGAAAATACCGTGCAGCGAGGGCGATACGCGCGCCTCCGGTTTTGCTACATCTACCGTAACACTAACTGCTTTCTGGGCTGTAGCCGAAAACATATACAAGCCTCCGCAGAGGGCCAGGAAAGTTCTTTTCATAAGTACGTGCTTGATGTTAAATTAAAGCATATCCGCCGTCTCTTCCTCTTTCACTGTTTCCGCCGAATAATTTTTACCCCACACGAGGTAGTATACAGGAATACCCAGTAATACAATGCCTAAGCCAGGCCAGGTATACATAGGTTTATAAATTAATAATGCAAAGCAAATTACCGATGCTGCTATAATATATAACGCAGGTAACACAGGGTACGCGAAGGCTTTGTAAGGCCTTGGCAAATCGGGGCGCGTGCGACGCAGCCGGAAAATACCTATGATGGTAAGAATGTAAAATATCAATACGCAGAAAATAACATAATCAAGCAACTGCCCGTATTTTCCACTAAGACATAACACAGAGGCCCAAACACACTGAATCCAAAGGGCTTTACCAGGAACCGCATTTTTATTTAAAACACCGAGTTTTTTAAAGAACAGGCCATCTTTAGCCATAGTATAACATACCCGCGACCCCGCCAAAATCAATCCGTTATTACAACCAAATGTAGAAATCATCAGGAAAGCAGCGATAATGATCGTTCCATCGGCGCCGAAAATATACTTCGAGGCTGCCACACCTACGCGGTCGTTTTCGGCATACGCAATTTCGTTCATCGGCATAATACTGATGTACATCAGGTTGGTTGCTACGTAAATAACTGTTACGATGACGGTACCGAGAAAAAGGCTTAAACCAATATTTCTCTTTGGATTTTTAATTTCACCGGCAATGAAGGTAACATTGTTCCAGGAGTCGCTGCTGAACAGGCTACCCACCATACTACCAGCGATAGCCCCGAGTATAGAGAGGCCTGAATAAGAAATAAGAGAACCGCCGTCCATCTTACCTATGCTAAAACCGGTAGCCCAGTTAGCATCCCATATTTCCTTTTTGGCAGCGAACAGGAAACCGAAAACGATCAGGCCGAATAAGGCTGCCAGCTTGGTTAGCGTAAATACAGTCTGAATGATCTTTCCCTCTTTTACGCCGCGTGTATTTACGAATGTAAGCGCAACTATCAATAAAATGGAAGTGATTTGTGCCGCCGATATCTTTATAAATCCAAGATCGGCCAATATATTATTTTCGCTAAGGGCGGGAAATATGTAGGCCGAAAACTTTGCAAAAGCCACGCCTACCGCGGCGATAGACCCTGCCTGTATTACAGTGAAGAAACTCCATCCATAAAGAAAACCTACCAGCGGGTTAAATGCTTCTTTAAGGTAAACATACTGCCCGCCGGCCTTGGGGAACATAGCGCTTAATTCGCCATAACTGAGGGCTGCGGTAACGGTTAACAAACCGGTGATAATCCAGATGAGGATGAGCCAGCCTGCAGAGCCGGTATTGCGGGTGATGTCCGCGCTCACCAGGAAAATCCCGGAGCCGATCATAGAGCCGGCCACGATCATGGTAGCATCCAGCAATCCGAACGATTGCTTAAATGACTTTGGTTGATTGGTCATAAAAATTGCGAAATGAATAGTTACCGAATAATTATTTTCCGAGCTTTAGGAAACGTACGCCATGCGGAGGGACAATCGCCGTATACCATCCTCTATCATTCCTTTATCCTGTTGTCTCCACAGGTAACGCACCTGTTGTGTATGCCAGCCAGGCCCAGGCTTTTCCAGGGCACTTTTATTTTGTAAGTCGTTGTGTCCATATTAAAAATCCCCAACGTTTTGCTCCCGTCTTCCTACTCTCTTTCTGATGTTGAGGATTGCCTTTACTCATAAGCGCATCGTACACTACATACTTCAATGTGCTTTTGACCGTGGTATTAAATTGATTTTTGATTGATACTTTTTACGAGAAGATGGGATAACAATGTGTATGAGGTACCAGTTGAAGCCGTAATAGTCTGTATAACCCTGCGACTGCCAAGCCGTACCCGCTGTAATTTCTTTCCATTGATGGTCATCAAATCGCGACTGGCTGAAGGATACATCATCCCCGGTGGCAAATTTTGCCACCGGGTGATGTATAGCGCCTTTGTGTTGCGCCGCACAGCAAGTGATGCCTGCATATGCGCACAGAAACAGTGCAAATATTCTCTTCATCTCTTGCCGTGTAAGAAAAAGGTTTAAGCGCCGATTGGCGATTGTGTAAAGCTATTGTCTACGTTGCGCCAGATATTAAGCGGATTGCTGTTCTTAAGCGCATCCGGCAGCATATCGTCGGTGAACCCCTGGAAACATACCGGGCGTACCCAGCGTTGTATTGCAGAGGAGCCTACAGACGTAAAACGCGGATCGGTTGTAGACGGGAATGGCCCGCCGTGTACCATCGCAGCACAAACCTCCACACCTGTTGGCGCAGCGTTCAGGATGATCCTTCCCGCCAGTGTTGT
Organism: uncultured Chitinophaga sp.; assembly: GCF_902168175.1. GTDB lineage: Bacteria > Bacteroidota > Bacteroidia > Chitinophagales > Chitinophagaceae > Chitinophaga. Next base: position 182,585 of record NZ_CABHOU010000101.1, read on the forward strand.
CTGCAATTCGAGTATATCGCGGTTAGCTTTGATGTCTTCGTCGGTAGCCATCAGTGTAGTAGTGAGCTGACCCTTCAGGCTTTTCAGCACCTTCACCAGTTCTGCCTTACTTTCACATTCTACTACCAGGGAGAATGGTCCAAACACCTCTTCTTTCAGCGTGGCATCAGCCAGGAAGGCCGTGGCGCTTACTTTAGCGAGCGTTGGATAAGCCTCCAGTTCGGCAGGTGATTGCGCAGACTGTTTTAACAGTTCCACATCTTTATGTACCAATACTTCAGTCAGTTTGTGGCTGAATGATTTACAGATACCAGCGTGCAACATTTTAGCCGGAGCTATTTTCGCTATTTCCTCAGCCAATAAACCAAGGAAACTGTCCAGGGCTGGGCTTTTTACTGCCAGTAACAAACCCGGGTTAGTACAAAACTGCCCCATGCCCATGGTTATTGACCCAGCATAAGTTTGCGCCAGTTGTGCAGCATTCTTCTGCAAAGTATCAGGGAAGAAAACCACCGGGTTAATGCTGCTCATTTCCGCAAAAACAGGAACAGGAACTTCACGCTGGCTTGAATATTCAACCAGTGCGGTGCCACCGGCGAATGAGCCGGTAAAACCTACAGCTGCAATATTTGGATGTTGTACAAGCTGCTTTCCTACCAGGTTACCCGGGCCGGTAATATGCTGTACCGTAAACTCCGGAACACCTGAAACAGCAATCGCTTTGCGGATAGCATCAAATACCAGCAGCGAGGTTTGCAGATGAGCAGAGTGCCCCTTTATCACTACAGGGCAACCGGCAGCCAGTGCGCTGGCAGTATCGCCGCCCGCAGTAGAGAACGCAAACGGGAAGTTGCTGGCGCTAAAAACAGCCACGGGACCAAGCGGCAGCGACATCTTACGCAAATCCGGACGAGCGGGAGTGCGTGTAGCATCTGCGCTGTCGATCACTGCATTTACCCAGCTTCCTTCTTTAATAAGGTTTGCAAATAATCGTAACTGTCCTGTTGTTCTTCCTACCTCTCCGTTAAGCCTGGGCAGTGGCAGGTTGGTTTCTGCATGTGCAGCAGCCACCAATGCTTCCTTTGCGGCCTCCAGCTCCTGGGCGATGGCTTCCAGGAAAGCCGCGCGTTTAGCCGCAGAGAGGTTCTTATATTCTTCAAATGCCGCAGCGGCATTGTTCATCACTACGTCTACATTTACAGTTTCTGTTACAGGCACTTGCATATTCTCAATTTATCAGGTTCAAATTTAAATCGTTTGCAGACCGGCAGCAATAGATTTGTAATCAGGCAATGTAGGTCTTACAGCCAATGCATCGTCGATTACTTTCAGTACTCTTTCTCTTTCTTTGCCGATAAGCGTAAGGCGTGGCGCTCTTACATATTCACTACCCAAACCAACCTGAACTTCCGCCAGTTTGATGTACTGTACAAGTTTCGCGTGGATATCCAGTTCCAGCAATGGAAGGAACCAACGGTAGATTTTCAGCGCTTCTTCAATTCTGCCAGCTTTTACCAAACGGTAAACCGCTACCGTTTCTTCAGGAAAAGCGCATACCAGTCCGCCTACCCAGCCATCAGCGCCCATCAGCAGTTCTTCCATAGCGAGGGTATCAACACCGCAAAGTATTTTGTAACGATCACCGAAAACATTGCGCATGCGGGTAACGTTAGAAATATCGCGGGTAGATTCTTTTACTGCCTGGATGTTCTGGCATTCAGCGATTTCTTCAAAAACATCAAGCGTAACCTCGGTTTTGTAGTCCACCGGGTTATTGTATATCATGATAGGCAAATCGGTTGAATTTGCGATAGCTTTAAAGTAAGCGGCTGTTTCGCGGGCGTCAGTTTTGTAACGCATAGCGGGCAGCATCATCAGGCCTTTAGCACCCCAGGCTTTTGCCTCCTTAGCGCGAAGGATGGCCTCAGCGGTAGATCCTTCTGCAATGTTTAATATCACAGGTATCTTTCCCGCGGTTTTTTCAACTGCAAATTTGGTCAGTTTCTCTTTTTCTGCTACAGTTAAGGTACTGGCCTCACCTAACGTACCACCCAGTACGATACCGTCGATACCGGCCTCGATCTGCGCGTTAAGGTTCTTTTCGAAAAAAGGCAGGTCCAGCTCGTCATTTGCTGTCAGTTTGGTGGTCAGTGCGGGATATATACCCTTCCAGGCAATACTCATAATAATTTTTTTTTCAAAAGTATTTCAAACCGGGGCGGCTTGCATGTCTAATTGTAATCAATTGTGCCCATATATTAACCTCTTTGCTAAAGACCACAAAAAATTAGTAATATTGAGGAAGCGAGCAGCCCATAGGGCTTTAGCCGAAGACTTAACAGACAGGAAAACTATTCCATCAGTAGTTAAAATACAGTATAACAATGAAAGTACTGCAGTTCACGATACCTGTGCCGCACGATAAGACCATCATCGTACAAAAGAATGTATTACCGCACTTTTACCAGCATCTTCACCGTCATCAGGAAATACAACTTACCTGGATACAGAAAGGCGAAGGCACGCTGGTTGCCGAAAACAACATGCATTCCTTCCGGGATAACGAGATCTTCTGGCTGGGCGCCAATCAACCACATGTATTTAAAAGCGACCCTTCTTACTTCGCGCCTAAAAGCAAAAAGAAGATCGTAGCGCTTGATATTTTCTTCAATCCGAACGGCCAGCTGGCTTCGTTTTTTAATCTTCCGGAACTCAAGCTGCTTAAGAACTTTATTTCACAGGCACAATCCGGTTTCAGAATACCACAAACGCATGTATCCGAGGTGTCGAGCAAAATGATCCGCATACATCAAAGCAGTGGTGCCGATCAGCTCATTCACTTCATCGACCTGTTGAAGTTCATGAGTGCTGTAAAAGATATGAAGCCATTATCATCTGCCAGTCAAACACCCGTTTACAGCGAACATGAAGGTATTCGTATCGGTAACATCTACAACTTTATCATGCACAATTATGATAAACCTATTACGCTGGAAGATGCTGCCAAACAGGCCCACATGACCCCACAGGCGTTTTGCCGTTATTTCAAAAAACATACACTGCATACATTCGTGTCATTCCTGAATGAAGTTCGCATTAACGAGGCCTGCAAAAAACTAACAGACGGCGGTTACGACAATATAGCTACAGTGGCTTATACCTGTGGTTTTAACAGCATTACGAATTTCAACCGCGTGTTCAAGAGTATTACCGACCAATCGCCGAGCGACTACGTAAATAGCTACTTTCAAAATGTTGAGCATTAGTTAAGCACCTTCTAAAAGATACAAAATAAAAAAGCAGCCGCCTAACAACGGTTGCTTTTTTTATAAAAATAAGTACTTAGCTATATTTTCACCTTACTTAAAAACAACGCCCCGCCTTTTGGGGCGCGTATGCTGTTCTTTTTATTATATTAGTTGGTGGCAATATTCCGCTCAGGAGGATCGGTGCCCAGCAGTTTTTTTACGAAGAAGTCGCGCTTCTTACGACGACCGTAAGGCCCGCCATCACTGTGTCCCATACCTGGTACTACCAGGAGATCGAAGTCCTTGTTTGCTTTAATTAACGCGTCGGCCAGGCGGTAGGTCGATTCCGGCGGCACATTCGTATCTGCTTCACCCACAATGAGCAACAGGTGACCCTGCAATTTTGCCGCATTGGTAATGTTCGATTGCTCTTCGTAATGTTTACCCACAGGATACCCCATCCACTGCTCATTCCACCACTGCTTGTCTACGCGATTATCGTGGCAGCCACATGCCGACACCCCTGCTTTGTAAAATTCAGGATGAAACAACAGACCGCCTGCTGTATTCTGCCCACCAGCTGAAGTTCCATACAGCCCTACCCTGTCCACATCCACGTAAGGATATTTGGCGGCCAGTGCTTTAATCCAGAGAATGCGATCGGGAAAACCGGCATCTCCCAGGTTTTTCCAGCATACATCGTGAAATGCTTTTGAGCGGTTAGCCGTGCCCATTCCATCCATTTGCACTACGATGAAGCCCAGTTCGGCCATGCTTTGCATTTCGCTATAAGTAGAAAAGTTCTTAGGCACAAAAGCGTCCTGCGGCCCTGCATAAATATTCTCGATCACCGGATATTTTTTATTAGGATCGAAATTACGCGGGCGGCATACAATGCCCCAGATGTCCGTTTTGCCATCGCGGCCCTTAGCGGTAAATACTTCCGGTAAACGGAGGCCTGTAGCCATTAGGCGACTGATATCCGCCTTTTCAAGCACCGTTACTATTTTGCCATCTGCCGTGCGATGGAGTTCGGTAACAGGCGGTACGTCTGGCCGGGAATAAGTATCTATGTAATAAGAGCGGTCCGGAGAAAAGGTAAGCGAGTGGTTAGCATTCGCTGTTGTGAGTTTTACCAGGCCTTTCCCATCAAACCCAATGCGATAGTAATGCAGGTTATACGGGTCCTCCCCCGGATTCATGCCACTGGCACGAAACCAAACCTGGCGTTTTTTTGTATCTACACTATCCACAGTTCTGACCACCCATTCTCCCTGGGTGATGGCATTTTTCACTCCACCTTTCTTGCCATCTACAAGATAAAGGTGCATATAACCATCTTTCTCTGACCCCCAGATAATTTCGTCCTTATCATCGTTATAGCTGGTGAAGATGCGCTGCTCGTAGATGAAAGTGTTCGTTTTTTCCTCCACAATGTTGCGCGTATTCCCGGTTTCGCGATCCACCTCTATGATGCGGAAGCGCTGGTGGCCACGATCGGCGCGTTCAAATGTAAAATAACGGGGATCAGATTTCCGCCAGCGGAAAGAGGGACGATCATTACTACTATCTACCGCTATTTTTTTCACAGCTTTGTCCGCGACACCACACACATACACTTCAAACATGGTATTGGCATCGCCGGGTTGAGCATATTCGTTCGATTTAAGTTCAGCGCGGGTAGTATTGGGCTGTGAGCTTAACAGGTAATACACCTTTGCAGCTTCCACCGGATGCGTGCGACATACCGCAAAAAACTTGCTATCCGGCGCCCAGCGCACTTCTCCATAAGGCTCTTTTTCAGTACCATCGGTAGTATACTGTATTTCTGTTCCACCTTCAGGTAGCAGGTAGATATTGCCCTTTCTGATGTCAACTTTCCATTTTTTATCCGGAGATGTGTTGCGCGACATCCAGTCACCCCGCTCCCAACGCGGCCGGGAACCCGGGTTTACCGACTCCACAGACTTACCGGCGGCGGTTGTAGCCGTACACTCATAACTTCCCGGATGGCAACTGTACCATTTCCCACCCGTTTCAATTAATATCGCGTCTTTGGCGTAAACGATATCCGTTACCGGTAATTTTTTTGCGTCGATAGTTTTGCCTGTGGCTTTGGAAAGGGCTGCGGCAAGACGTTCATGATCAAAAGCCGGCTTCTTCGCAGCCGATGCTATATCAACATAAATGTATTCTACCACGCTGTCCTGCAGCACATTTTTGTACCAGAAGTTATGCTGACCTGCCTGCCACCGCGGCCTTACACCTAACCGGTAGGCCTTATTACGTACCAGGCTGTCCAGTTCGGCAGCGCTTTTGTAGAGCGACGCTACCTCGTTCCGGTCTGGATGGTAGGGAGACAAGGGAGCCTGCGCTGTAGCGCCAAGCGCCACTGCGAACAGCGGAGCCGCCATCATAAAACGGCGGAAAGCGGGAAATATAGAGATGTTGATCATGCTAAAGAGGACATTGGTTCCTGCTTTTAAAATTACGCGCCCGGCGCTTCGTTGGTTAAGCGCTTCTTAGCCGATTGTTTACGAAAATTAACAATAGGGATGAGCGTAAAATGTAAAAAGGTGGAAAATATGCCTTATAACACAAAAAACCGCCCGTGGAAACGAGCGGCGTCCTGATTCGAAGAGAATGAAAAATTATTTATTTCAGGTGTAAAACACCGTCTTTATAGTATGATTTCACATCGGCTGCCAGGTCGAGGTTATGAAGAAAGTACGACAACTCTTCATGTTTGTTCATAGCACCCGTGAAACGGATGGCTGCCACCTCCGGATTATCGAATATTACCTTTACATCAAACATACGCGGCACAACATCGACCATTACAGACAGTGGCGTATTGTGGAATGTGTACACTCCGCTCATCCACGATGTAGCATAGCCTTCATCGAATGGCTGCACTTTTACCCTGCCGCTTTCATTGTACACAGCTTCCCGGCCCGGCGACAGCACTACCCTTTCCGTTTTATTGTTTACAGCAATTGCGCCCTTAACGAGGGAGGTGGTTATTGTTTTTTGTCCATAATTATTGAGATTGAATTCTGTACCCAACACTTCCACCTTACTCTCACCAATATTTACAATAAAGGGACGGGACGCATTCGGAACGATACTGAAGTATGCTTCACCTTCTACAAACACCTCTCTGTAATCGCCCGAAAAAGCAAACGGGAACCGAAGCTGACTGTTTGCGTTCAGCCACACCTGCGAGCCGTCGGCTAGTACTACTTTATAATCCAGTTTGGCCGGCACAATAAGCGTGTTCCATTTCGTGGCTGCGCTACCGTTGCCTTCAAAACGCAGGGTTTCGTTATCGTTGCTAAGTTGAATTCCGTTTACAGTAGCTGTTTTAGCGGCATTTTCACCATCAAGCGCCAATACATTACCATCTTCTGTTTGCAATCGTATACCGTTAACAACAGGCAGGTTTGCAGGCGGGTTGACGGCCACAACTTTACGGAGAGGCTGTTGCTTAGTTAACAGGAAGTAGGTAGTACCTCCCAGTAGTAGTATAATGGCCGCGGCTGCCGAGAGGCGGCGCAGCGTAATTACACGTGATGGACGGGCGGGTGCCACAATGGTCTGCAATTCATCCCAGGCGCTTTCTACATCAAGGCTTTCCGCAAATGCCTGCATATCTTTCGAGCCGGTCATTGTACGAAGTTCATCCCATTGGGCTTTTACGGCAGGGTCCATGGCGAGCAGCTCGTCGAGGCAGGCGTTTTCACTGGCGGTTGTCATACCTGCCAGCTTTTTCACCATTAGCTGTTCTATTTGATCCTGTTCCATATATATATAAAGACTACAATTACACCTTACCGGGGTGAACGACAAGGAGAATAATTCAATAAATAATTTCAAAAATGGAGAATAAAATACATAAACACCAGTGACCGAGTTGGCAAAATGGCTCGATGGTGGCTAGTCTTGAAGCTTTTTGGAGAGAACCGGCTGAAATACCGATGCAGTAAAGATCGATTATATAGCTGATAAAATACTCAGGCAGAGAAAAAAAGCAACGCAATACATTATCAATATAAATATTTTATTTTTTTCCATCATTTATTCACCCCGTATTTAGCTTTAACAGTCTTTATAGTATACCAGCGTCTTTTTTCTATCGAAAAGAAACTAAAAGCGCCACCATTAACAAATAGATGACCAATCAAATACTTTACATATCCACATCCTTCAAAAACCATCATGTTTCAATGCTTTCCTCCAGCCGACTGTAACGTGGAGGAAAGCTTTTTTTCTTTTACTGGCTTGAGTAAATGTTGTCATTCCGATCGTTTTTGTCTTGAGATGAGGGTAGCGAAATCATATCGGTTACCCTGTTCATCGGGCAGCGACTGCAACGTTGTAGCAGCTTGCGTCCGCATGCCTCATTAACGGCTTATTAACATCTTTCCCTACCCAATTCCCCTACTTTCGTGTTGCTAACGATAAATACCCTGTTTAGCACACGGGGCAGTAGCCATATTCTCCAATATAAAGCGTCAGACAATACGAGATTCTTCTTGTACCTATTACTGTTATATCCGAAATCTTAGTGCCGTATGGACGCAAGCACATTTGAAGACATTTTTCGAGAACATTATAAAGTTCTCTGCCTGCAAGCATTCGCTATGCTCGACGATCATCCAGCAGCAAAGGATTTGGTTCAGGCGCTTTTCGCTGATTTATGGGAGCGAAGAAATGAAATCGATATCAGGAAAGATGTTGGATCTTACTTGTGGATATCGATAAAGAATCGTTGCATCACGTATCAGCGCAACAAAGCTAACCATGAAAAGAAGGTGGCCGAGCATGAAATGGAACAACGGGAAGCCAGCGAGGAAATTCGCCTCAAGGCGGACGGTCCGGATATCTCCGATAAACTGGCTGCGGCTATTTACGATATGCCGGCAAGAAGGTCCCTTATATTCCAATTGGTATATATTGAGGGACTCCCCTACCAGCAAGCGGCCGAACGGCTAAGTATCAGTAAAAACTCCATCAAAACACAAATAAAGATCGGTTTACAATACCTGCGGCTGAAGTTCGGTCGACTTATGTTGGAATAATTACTTCTTACCCATACGGGTGAGCAGGAAGATAATGAGGCCTAATACCACAGCTACAATCAACAGCCCCGTCCAAACCCCGGCTTTAAATATTCCTTCCACCAAACCGCAACTGCTTAAAAACACTGTGATAAAAGCCAACATCGTAATCGTGATATTTTTCATAAGGTGTAGTTTTTAAATAGTTATAACATATCCTGTGCCAAAGGGATGTGGCTGGTATTGTGCTTTATTTTACAAAAATTAATCATTTGCCCGGCAGCGCTGGAAATTGCGGTAAAGTATTTATACCTTATGGCATATCGTGTTTATGAAAGCAAAACATTTACTTTTAACGGCCCTCCTGCTTCCCTGCCTGTCTGTAGTAAGCGCCAAACCGCATGTTGTTAGTGCGATTGAAATACCACAATCTGTGATGCCAGGTATAATTGCCAACTATTACACCGATATCGAAAGTATCGAGCGTGTGTATATTTTTCGACAGCATCCGGAATACTTTACACGAATGCGGCAGCACAACGACCAGGTGCTGGCGGAATTGAAGAAACTGGATTTTGGATCAATGAGCGTAAGCGATCAGGCTGATTACATCCTGTTTGCCCGTAACATCAACTCCATGAATGTAAACCTGGGAGAAAAAATGCAGCAGTACCGCCTGCTGGAGCCATCTATTCCTTTTGCCGTCACCATCGTATCTCTGCAACAACAACGTCGCCGTGGCAAATACCTCGATGCCGCTACTACTGCCGCACAACTGAAAACAGTCCAGCAACAGATAAACACCACTATCGCTACCTGGAAAAAGCAATTGCCTTCTCCTTCATTGCAGGCAAACGCGGTGATGGTAGTTAAGGAATTGGATGCCGGCCTGGCTAATTTTTATAACTTTTATAAGGGCTATGACCCGCAATTCACCTGGCGGGTAACCCAACCTTACAAGGACGCGGACAAGGCACTGGACGAACTGGCGGAATTGCTTAAAACCAAACAGGAAGATAAATCCAGCGCAACTGATGATGGCACAGGTATAAAAGGTCAGCCAATCGGCGCTGCCGCTCTTAAACAGCTGCTGGAATACGAAATGATCCCATATACTGCGGAAGAGCTGGTCAAAATTGCGAACCGCGAATTTGAGTGGTGCGATGCGGAAATGCGTAAAGCGTCGCAGCAGATGGGTTTTGGCACTGAGTGGAAAAAGGCGCTGGAAAAAACGAAAACGAATTACGTGGAACCGGGCAAACAACCGGAACTTATAAACAGGCTGGCCGAAGAGGCGATCGCGTTTTTAGAAAAAAACGACCTGGTAACTGTGCCGGCTCTCGCCAAAGAAGCCTGGCGCATGAACATGCTCACTGTAGAACAGCAACGTTTTGCGCCGTTTTTTCTGGGCGGCGAATCAATTCTTATCGCCTATCCTACGGACGAAATGAATGAGGCCACTAAGGAAATGAGCCTGCGCAGTAACAACTACGGCTTTGCGCATGCTACCGTTTTTCATGAACTGATACCCGGACATAACCTCCAGTTCTTTATGAATTCGCGCTTCAAAAGCTACCGCGAATGCTTTTATACGCCGTTTTCATCGGAGGGTTGGGCCTTATATTGGGAAATGCTGCTTTGGGACAAGGGCTTTCATTTCACGCCCGAAGAAAAAGTAGGCGCCCTGTTCTGGCGAATGCACCGTTGCGCGCGCATCATTTTCTCCCTCAATTACCACCTCGGCAAATGGACACCGAAACAATGTATCGACTTCCTGGTGGACCGTGTAGGGCACGAGCCTTTCAGCGCTGAATCGGAAGTGCGCCGTTCGTTTACCGGTGGTTACGGTCCGCTGTACCAGATCGCCTATATGATGGGCGGCCTTCAGTTAAGGGCTTTACACAAAGAGATAACCGCCACGGGCAAAATGACGGAGAAACAGTTTCACGACACCTTCCTGCATGAAAATACCCTCCCAATCGAAATGTTCCGCGCTATTGTGCTTAACCAGCGTCTTACGCGGGACTACAAAACTTCCTGGCGTTTTGCCGGAGCGTTAAAATAACGAAAAACGCAGGCTCTTTCGGCCTGCGTTTTCTTTTTACTTCGTTTTGTATTCCCGTATATACTCGCTGGGAGATATTCCGGTCGTTTTCTTAAATACGCGGTTGAAATTGATAGCACTGTTGAACCCCGACGTGTAAGCGATGCTGGAAATACTGTTAAACTCCCCGCTGATGATCTTTTTACAGGCTTCGTTAATCCTGATCTCATTCAGGAAAGCCATATAAGTTTTACGCGTATGCTTCTTAAAGTATTTACAAAAAGCATGAGGCGTGATGTGCGCGATTTCGGCTATCCTTTTTAGAGAGATGTTTTCTCCGTAATGGTCCATCGTATACTGGTAAATGTCATTCATCCTGATACCCTCGGAGTCGGGCAGAGAATGTTTGGAGAAACCTGTGGATAGTGACTTCCAGTCTTTCACATCTTTTGAAAACCCTTGCAATAGCTGCAAAAAGTGTATCAGCCGCTCGAAACCTGAACTGTCGCTCACTTTGTGGATAGTTTCTGCTATATCGTCCTGCCCGAGAGATGAATGCATTTGCAAACCGCTTTGAGTGCGATCGAGAAACCGTTTGATATGCTCCATTTCCTGCAGGTGCAGCAGGTTTTTAAGGATACGCTCGTGGTCGAAAAAAATGTGTATGGCATGCGCATTCCCCTTTTTCGGATTGATGAAGTGCGAAGGGTCGGACTTAAAAATATGCGGCTGGTTAGCACCCATCACATAAATATCGCCCGGCTCAAATGGCTGGGTATAATTCCCCGCAATGAGCGTACCGCTGCCCTTTACGATCAGCGTAACCTGCATTTCCTTGTGGCGGTGCAGGTAATTATAAAAATTTGGAAGCAGGTCCTCCTCCACTACCACAGAATCCTCTGTAGCTACAGGTACTGTAAACTGGATGACTTTCATTGCTTTAGGTTGCTCATAAAATCAGACAATCACCAATGATGGGATAATAAATGCTCAAATTGACTCACCTCTTCTTTTTTCTCCTTCGATAGATCTTCCTGGTTGATTCAAAAACAGCTGGCTCCCGGTTTGGCTTTCGGTTCTCGTTCATGAAAAAGTCCCCTCACGGCGGGACATTTAATAGATGGCGTATGATAATGGTTGGTGAATGATCTCACTTTTTCAAAAGTAATAGGTTTAATCACAATTGTCGCCAGTGGGGCAATTAATGATAATAGAAAGACAAAATTTGTTAAATACGAAGATGATATCTTTCTAAAGTCAGATATTAACAATAATTACCATTTCTTTTCACATCGATAAAAGCCTACTGCTGAAAATCCCCTTTAAGCTATCTACCATGCCATTATTTACGCCACTGGAAATAAAAACAGCTTCCCTCGCCACGGAACGATTGTACCCATACCTTTCCACCCTGCGATTCTACCAGCATTTTCAGGATATTGAGACCGATCCCAGTACTATCGCCGTTTTCCTCGTCCACCACCTCAAAAAGTTTGAAAATACGTTCGTTGTCCTTTTCCTCTATGCCGGGGCCATTATCCCTGACGAAAAATTCGTAGAAAGAGTCCGTTTCATTTACCCCGACCACTATTTCACCCTCTGCCTTATCGTTGTATTTAATCGCATTACCGATAAGGTTTTGAAAAACCTGGTGTAACTTAGACCGTACACTGAAAATTACCGGCAACTTACCTTCAATCTTAATTTTTATGTGATCAGGAGGAAACAGCATTTCCTTTATCTCGTTCACTAATTCGTTCAGATCCACATCTTCCACTATTTGCTGTAACTCATTTTTACGCGAGTATTCGAATATAGCGGTGATCATGGCCGACAGGCTGGAGCTGGCTTTTACGGCCATAGTAGTAAATTCCAGCAGGTCATCGTGTTCCTGTATACGAGGATCCTCCTGCATTAGCATCATTAACCCCATAGCGCCGGAAAGTGGCGATTGCAGATCGTGGGCGACCACGTACATAAAACGCTCCAGCTGGTTATTTACCAATTCTTTTTCTTTGAGAGCCTGCTTCAGATCGCGCTCATAGAAGTATAACTTTTCGAATACATTTACTTTTGCCCTGGTCACCAGCAGATCGAGCGGTTTGGGCAGATAATCCACCGCACCCTCTTCAAACCCTTTAAGTACGTGCTGTTCGTCTTTATTGATGGCCGTTACAAAGATGATGGCGATGTCGCGGGTTTTGGGATTCGCTTTCAGCAGCCTTGCCACTTCAAAACCGTCCATCTCCGGCATTTGAACGTCCAGCATAATAAGGCCGATATCATCATTACGCAGCACCTGTTTAAGCGCCTCGTTGCCCGAACTGGCTTTAATAAATATGCGATGCTCCGCATCCAGCATTTCTTCGAGTGAAAGCAGGTTTTCGATACGGTCATCCACCAACAGTATGGTAAATTTTCTAGGTTTGGTTTTTTCGGTCATTGGTTGTTAATTGGCAGATGTACAATGCATCTACTTGTTATTTTTTATATGCAGAATGATCTCTTCGATATTCATTACACTCACATCTGTACACGCATTTATAGCAGCCAGCGGCATTACATCGAATTCGGCAGTTGCCGGATCCTGCACCACCGCCTTGCCGCCTTTTTCCTGTACGTTACATAGTCCTTCCGCACCGTCTTTATTTGCGCCGCTTAAAAGTATGGCCAGCGTTCTGCTTTCATAGGCAAGTGCCACACTATTAAATGTGACATCAATAGATGGGCGGCTAAAATTTACCAGTTCGGAATAATCGAGCATAAACGTTCGATCGGTTTCCGTTATCAGGTGGTAATTTTGAGGCGCAAGATAGATGCGGCCCGGCACAATTTTCTCTTTATCTTCTGGTTCGATGATCTTTTTTTTCACAGAAAGTAAACGGTCCATTTCACTTTGCACATTTTTAAGCCGGTGTAAAACGATCACTACCGGAATATCCAGATCGCCTGGAAGCTGCTCCAGAATTGTTGTTACAGGTAGTAAACTACCTGCCGACCCTCCTACCAAAATGATATCGTATGCTCCCATATTTATCTTTTACGCCGGTAAATTTTATGGGCGCCATGCACCGTTTCGTAAGCATTCCTCATTTCCGTAAATCGTAAGGATTCCTTAATTCCAAGAGCAAGGAAGCCCCAGGGTGATAAACTGTCATAAAACAGTTTCAATACGTGATTCTGCAACTCCCGGTTAAAGTAAATAAACACATTACGGCAGCAAATAAGCTGAAATTCGTTAAATACCTGGTCGGCTGCAAGGTTATGCTGGAAGAAAGTAATGTTTTTCCTTAGCTCCTTCTGCAATATCACCCTGTCATACCGCGCAGAGTAATAGTCCGAAAAATCCCCGATGCCGCCCGATTGTATATAGTTTGCGGTATATTCCTTCATATATTCCAGCTGTACAACGCCCGAAGCGGCCTTTTCGAGGTTGGCAGGGTTAAGATCGGTTGCGTAAATGCGTGTGCGATCCAGCAACCCCGCCTCCTTTAATAGAATGGCCATAGAATACACCTCTTCGCCTGTAGAGCAACCAGCATGCCATATCCTGATATTCGGATAGGCGGCCAGTTTTGGCAGAATATCCTCTTTTAACGTTCTATAAAATGCCGGATCGCGAAACATTTCTGTTACGTTCACAGTGAGGTATTGGACCATGCTGTTAAAAAACGCCTCATCGTTTACCAGGCGGTACTTCAGTTCAAATACCGATGGCATCCCTGAGTGCCCCATAAAACGTACCATACGACGCTTCAGCGAAGCCTGCGCATAACCGCTGAAATCATAACCGTATCTTAGCCTGATTACCTGCACTAATTCCAGGTAATCTGCCATTGAAAGTTCATCATTCATAAGATCCGCCAGAATTCCTTCCGGTTATTAATTAAGCCAGCCACACCCTGATGAGGGATAAGAGCTTATTGCTGTTTACCGGTTTTGCTATATAATCAGATGCGCCCGCCTCAATACATTTTTCCCTGTCGCCGGCCATGGCTTTGGCCGTGAGGGCAATAATCGGGAGCCTGGCATACTTTGCATTTGCCCTGATCTGGCGTATGGCTTCGTACCCATCCATTTCGGGCATCATAATGTCCATTAGCACCAGTCGCAGGTCGGGATGCGCTTCAAGTTGACGGATTGCGTCTTTACCGTCCGAAGCCGTTACTACCTGTAATCCGTTGCCTTCAAGCAGCGCACTCAGCGAAAACACATTCCGCATATCGTCGTCGGCCAGCAGTACTTTTTGACCTTCCATTTTCACATCTGCCGCCCTAAGCAACTTGCCTGCCTTCTCCGGGTCATCGCCCGCCTCTTTCAGTTTATACAGGAACAGTTCCAGCTCATCCATCAAACGGTCGGCCGAAAAGGTGGAATTACGCACAATAGCCGCAGCTTCTTTGCGGATCAGCTTTTCATCAGCCTCCGATATATCCTGATCGATATAAACGATAACAGGTGTTTGTTTGGATGCTGTAAGCTGGCGTAGTTGCGAAAGCTTATTAATCCCTTCCTTTACATCCTTTCCTACATCCAGTACTATTCCTTCAAAATCTTTTTCCACCAGCAGATTCATGGCCTCCTGAATAGAACCTACCTGCTCATAGTGGGTTTCCATCTGGCGTTCGTCGCTCATGGATTGTATAGAAGGATGATGCAGCAAACCGCCATCGGATACAACCAGTACATTTTTAAAGCCCGCCTTCAGTTGCAGACTGATGCCGGAGAACACCGCATCCATGTCTGTAAGCTGCAAAGGCTTCTGAGTGTAACCATGAACGTGGTTCATTACCTGCGCAGACACTTCGCCAGCCGATATTACATGGACCAGTATATGTTTAAGATCATCGTTGCCTTTTAAGATTTTAAGGATACTCGTACCATCAATAAGCGGAAGGTTCATATCCAGGATAATGGCGCTGGGCAAGTATTTTCGTGCGAGGTACAATCCATCGTTACCGTTCAGCGCTACGATGGCCTTATAGCCCTTTTCATGTGCGGCATCACGAAGAATGGTCGCAAATGTTGCGTCATCTTCAATAATAAGTACCAGTTTGTCGGCCTTCGTTACGGATTCCCGGTCATCACGTACCTCTGCCGTTACCGGGGCTTTAATTGTTATCGGCGGGGCTGGTGGAGGCGGTAGCGGGGCTGGCGCAACAACTGGCGCACCCTGGCGCAACACTTCGCCATCAACTGCCAGTGGTAATATGATAGTGAAAGTACTGCCCTTGCCCAACTCGCTTTCGACCCGTATTTCGCCGCCCAGTCGATGTGTAAGTTCTTTGCTGATAGAGAGTCCAAGTCCCGTTCCACCATATTTGCGGCTGGTGGAACCGTCCGCCTGCCGGAAGGCTTCAAATATAAGCTGTAGCTTTTCTGCAGCAATGCCGGTACCACTATCTGCTACCATAATATATAACAAGGCTTCGTCTTTAGCCTCCACCTGGAGTTTAATGCTGCCGTTGGCTGGCGTAAACTTGAACGCATTGGAAAGCAGGTTTTTAATTACCTGCTCCAGCCGCTGCCGGTCGGTACGTATACGCGCCGGTACATTAGGTGCTATAGCCGTCGTAAATCCGATTTTCTTCTCTTCGGCCACCACGCGGAAAAGGCTTTCCATATCGTTCACCAGTTCCTGCACCGGTTCGGCCGCAAAATTCATTTCTATCTTACCAGCTTCTATTTTAGCCAGGTTCAGGATATCATCTATCAGTTCAAGCAGGTCCGATCCCGATTTATGGATGATACCGGCATATTCTTTTTGTTTGGGTGTCAGGGTTTCTGTTTTATTTTCTTCGAGGAGGCGGGCCAGGATCAGTACGCTGTTAAGCGGTGTTCTTAACTCGTGCGACATGTTAGCCAGGAACTCCGACTTGTATTTGCTGGTTTGTTCCAGTTCCTGCGCCTTTACCGACAGCTCCTGGCGGGTTATTTCCAACGCCTTGTTCTTCTCGGTCATCTCATCATTCACCTGCCTTAACTCTTCCTCCTGTACTCGCAGTTCTTCTTCAGACGCCTGTAGTATTTCGGACTGTCGCGTAAGTTCTTCATTGGTCTGCCGCAGCTCTTCCTGTTGTGTTTCCAGCACTTCCTTTTGTTGTTGCAGCTGCTGCAGCAGTTTGTTAGCTGTATCCCGCGAGGCGGCGGCGGCAAGCGCTACTGCAATGTCGCCCGCGGCCTGCCCCAGCAATTCATGGTCGCGGGGCTTCACCGCGCTGAACAAGGCCAGTTCTATCACGCCCACCTGCATATTGTCGCGCCACAGCGGAACCAGCATGAGCGTACCTGGCTGTTGTGAGCCGGACGCACCTTCTATCCGCCAGTAAGATGCAGGCACCTCGTCGATGATCGTGATTTCCCGGCGCATGGCCGCCTCTCCTATCATCCCTTCCTTTAATTTATATATCTTTTTAACAGTATCGGGCAGCGCTACAGAAGAGCCGAGTTGCAAGGTGTTGGTTAACTCATCATAATAATATAATGCACCCGCCGGGTAACGCAGGTACGACACCAAGGTGTAGAGAAACTGCTGCATCATGGTCTGCAATTCCACATTTCCCTGCAAACTCTCGTTTAACCTGGCCATGCCGGTAAGCAGCCAGTTCCGTTCGTTCGCCACCCCATTGAGCGTTACCAGTTCCTCCAGCTTCTGCTTTAGCAGCCGTTCTGCACGCCAGCGGTTGCGGAACTCGCGGAAGGTAAACCACATAAGGGTGAACGCTACTACCAGCGTAAGTACAGAGTTAAGTCCGAGCATGGTGGAGGCCCGGTCGATAAAGGCTTCATTACGGTTATTTCGGAATACTAACAATCTTCGTTCATTCTCGACCATTCGCAATATCCGATTATGTACAACCGCGAGGTATTGCCCCTCCGTGAGCGACACTTCCAGCTGATGCGAAAATACATAGGTCATAGGGTATCGCACACCCAGCGCGTCCCAATAATCTATTACTTTATTGATATCGGCTTCCAGCGAATCGACCTGTTTTACCTGGTCGAGGTTATCGCCCACCAGGTTCTTTAAGTTTTGTAAAGCCGGCGCCATCTTAGGTTTAGTGGCATAGTAGGGCTCCAGGAACTTCTCGTCCTTTATAATACGGTACGTATTACCAGCCACCTGCATATCGTAAATAAGCCGGTTGATGCGTTGCGCCTGGGTAATTACCTCATATGTATGCTGGACCCACTCGGATTCACTGGCCTGCCGATGGAAGTTAACGTAGGATAGAATACCGCCCGTTAGCACCAGCAGTACTGCTATGGCAAAACCTGTGTATAAGCGGCTTTTCATCGAAATATTCATACTTGCAGATAAGGTTTGCCGAAAACGGCTAATGGTTATGTATCAACAAATATATGCCAGTTGGCGCGAAGTATGCTATAGTTGACAAAAGAAGTAGGATTTCGTAAGAATATTACGTACGTGCTATTGTTATAAGCAAAACATTTATGACTTTTGCATGTGAGTCACTATTTTGCACCGTTGAACATATCAAAGAAAAACACCGTATTAAATAATAAAAAAATAGGAAAACCGTATTCAGCTTTACCACGTAGATATCACCATACAAGCTATTAATTAAACACTTAATATAACCGAAAAAACCTATAAGGACCGTTTAGCAGCAATGCTCCCCGCTTCCTTTGAAAAACACCATTCACATGAGTAAAATATTGTTAGTAGAAGACGATGAAGTAATGCCAAAGATCATGGAGCGTATCCTTCATCGGGAAGAGTACCAGATCGATCATGTGACTAATGGCAAAGAAGCCTTCGCTAAACTGGAGGAAACCAATTTCGGCTATGACCTGATTATTACAGATATTATGATGCCTTACGCAAATGGCTTCGAAATCTTAAGTAAGGTGAAAAATCGTCCGGATGCCAAACCAATTCCGGTTATTATTGTTTCTAACGCTGGTAATGAGGATATGATACTGGAAGGCTTTAAGCTCGGTGCCGACGATTTTCTCAAAAAACCAGTGATCCCGGGAGAATTGCTGATTCGCGTGAAACGCCTGCTGATGCAATACCGATAGTACCAGGTAACAGACACTACCATATCCATATAAAAAGTAACCGCATGTTCTCAGAGTCCTTCTCTGTATTATTTCATGATTTCCGATATGCACCGCTGATCATACAGATCGCACTGATCTTTATAGTGATTGCCGTTGTCGCCACCCTGCTCGCTTACCTGTCGATCCTGGTTGCCAGGTTCCGGGGGTATAGGAACGACAAGCGGCTTTCTAAACTTCAACCTTTAATCGATCAGCTGCTTATTGAACATATATTAATGAACGAGTCGCTGAACGACCCCAATCTGCTGCCGGAGCAAGTACAGCTGCCTATTGAAGTGTTTGACCAGCCTGTATTTCAGAAAAAATGGGCCAGGCAGGCAATGATCGACCGCCTCATTAACTTCCGTAAAAATGTGCGTGGCGCCATGGGCGACCAGATACGTAATCTTTATGTGCAACTGGAGCTGGACAAAGAAACACTGAAGAAGATGAAGTCCGGCAAGTGGGAGAAAAAAGTGCAGGCGCTTTATGAATTCACCAGCATGGACATGTCTATCGCCGACGTAACGATACTTCCCCTCACTAACAGTCGTAACCGCGAATTGCGCGCCGCCGCCAGGCATGCCTATATTAAACTCAGTAAAAACGAACCTTTCAAGTTTTTTGATGTTGCTACCGAACCTCTGCTGGAGTGGGACCAGGTAGAGCTGTTCAAAATTATCTCTACCACAGAACATATCGCCATTCCCAACTTTGCGCAATGGATTACCTATTCTTCCAATAAAAGCATTGTTTCCTTCTGCTTAAAGCTGATCGTACACTATAACCAGTTAAGCGCTGTACCCGCTGTAGTAAAGCTGCTGAACACTAAAGACCACTATCTGCGGGCCGATGCGATCAACTGTTTGGGCAAACTGAAAACAGAAACAGTAGAGGAAAAGCTGGTGTACATGTACGACAGTCAGCCGCTGCTTTGCCAGCTGGAAATTCTTAAGGCACTTGGCCGCATCAGCAGCGGCAAATACATCGACTTTTTACGGCAGGAGTTTTTACACGCTACCGACTTCGAGGTACGTAAACACGCCGCTAAATCCATAATCAATAACCAATGGGCCGCTAAAGGGCTGGTGCAGGAGTTAGTAGATACAGCTACTTCCGAAAACAAGCTGATACTGAAACATAGCATGAACCCTCTAATAAAGTATTGATGACTATCTGGGAAACGATCGGGAAGATTTATGAGAACACTATTTTTGTTTATGGGTCGATCCTGCTGGTAACCTATGCCCTGCTGGCCATTTTTTCATTTATCGCCACCAGGGCTTATGCCCGCAAAGCCCAGTTTCATGAGGAGGACGTATTAATGAGCTCTCCCCTGGCCCCCGGCATCACCGTGCTGGCACCCGCGTTTAACGAAGGCCTCACCATCATTTTTAATGTACGCTCCCTACTTACACTGAACTACTCCAACTACGAAATCATTATCGTTAACGATGGCAGCACCGATGACAGCCTTGAACAACTGATCAACGAGTTTGAGCTGGTGCCCGTCGACTTCGCCTATAACGCTAAGATCCAGACAAAACCTGTACGTAAGATATACAAGAGCATCAATCCGGCCTACGCCAAATTGATGGTGATAGACAAGGTTAACGGTAAAAGTAAGGCCGATGCGGTAAATGCAGGCATCAACGCTGCTGCCCATCCTCACTTTGTATGTACAGATGTGGATTGCATCCTTGATAAAAACACCATTACAGAACTGATTAAACCGGTGATGCAGGAAAAAAGCAAACGCGTAATCGCTACAGGCGCTACTTTGCGTATTGCTAACTCCTGCGACTTCGATGCGGGGTTAATGGTAAGGATGCGGCCGCCGAAGCAGCTGCTGCCACGCTTCCAGGAAGTGGAATACATCAGGGCTTTTGTTTTGGGGAAGATGGGATGGAGTTTATTAAACTGTGTACCGAACGTATCGGGCGGGCTGGGCCTGTTTGACAAAGAAATCGCCATACGCTGCGGTGGCTACGACCATAGCTCCTTTGGTGAAGACATGGAACTGATGACCCGTATGTGCCGCTACTCACACGATAATAAAATTGACTACGCCATTCGATACATACCTAAAACCCTTTGCTGGACAGAGGCGCCAAGTACTGTAAAGGTCTTCCAGCGGCAGCGTACGCGCTGGGCGAGAGGTTTGGCGCAGCTGATGTATGCCCACTTCGGCATGTTCCTGAACCCGCGTTACGGCAGAATGGGCATGATCGTTTTTCCTTACAACTTCTTTTTTGAACTGCTGGCACCCATCGTGGAAATCACCGGTATTGCGTACTACATCATCATGGCTATACTCGGGCTTATTAACTGGCCTACCGCATTATGGCTGTTGCTATTCGTGTATACCTATTCCGTAATGATCACCACTATCGCCATACTGTGGGACCAGCTTACGTTCCGGTATTATAAAACATGGAAAGAAGCGCTTTACTTATGCGCTACGCCTTTCATGGAATTTTTTCTTTATCACCCGCTGATCGTAGTGTTCTCTATCAAAGGCTATCTCAACTTCCTGACAGGTAAAAAGACAGGCTGGGGCAACATGCAGCGTAGAGGATTTCAGACAACAGTCAAAGTGGCTACACAAAAATAGCGTGCAACAGGTATAAATATTCGGAGATGGAACTATTCAAGAATTTCTATGAAGGCTTTGTGTTTGTGTACGGCTGTACCATGCTGTTCATGTACGCCCTGCTGGCCATGCTTTCGCTAAGAGGCATTATCCGGTATCAGCGGAAGAACAGTTATGTAGATTACAACAAACTACTCCAATCGCCCATGGCACCGGGCATTTCTATTATCGCCCCCGCCTTTAACGAATCGGTGACGATCATACAAAACGTACGTTCGCTGCTTACACTCAACTACTCCAAATTCGAAGTGATTATTGTAAACGATGGTAGCACAGACGATACATTAGAGAAGCTGATCAATGAATTCGAGCTGCAGCAGGTAGACTTTGCTTACAACGAACGTATCAAATCACAACCGGTAAAAAGATTATTTAAATCGACTAACAGCGCATACGACAAACTGGTAGTAGTAGATAAAGTGAATGGTAAAAGTAAGGCCGACGCGTCTAACGCGGGCATTAACGCCGCTGCTTTCGACTACTTCCTGTGTACGGACGTAGACTGTATCATTGAAAAAGATACGCTGCTCCGCATGATCAAACCCTTCATGGACGAAGATCATAAAAAGATCAAAGAAGTGGGCGAACCTTGTCCGGAGTGCGGTTATATACATGTGGTGGAAGACAGTACCCGCGTAATTGCTACCGGCGCCACCCTTCGGCTGGCGAACAGTTGTGAGATAGACGAGGGAGTAATTACCCGTGTAAGGCCGCCAAGCCAGTTGTTACCACGATTCCAGGAAATGGAATACATACGCGCATACGTATTGGGGAAAATGGGATGGAGCCTCATTAACTGCGTGCCCAACGTATCGGGCGGTTTGGGGTTGTTTGATAAAGAAATTGCTATTAAAGCCGGCGGCTACGACAGTAAATCGTTTGCCGAAGATATGGATATTGTAACGCGCATGTGTACGTACATGATTGATAATAAGCTGAAGTACGCCATCCGTTATATTCCCACTACACAGTGCTGGACGGAAGGGCCCCCCAACATGAAAGTGTTCAGCAGGCAGCGTACCCGCTGGGGACGTGGACTGGCCGAAATTGTCACTATCCACCGGAAGGTGATATTTAACCCGCGTTACAAACAACTAGGCCTCGTGGTACTCCCCTATAACTTATTGTTTGAGTTCCTGGCGCCTATCATCGAGGTTACCGGTATTTTCTATTATATCTACCTGATTATAACCGGGCAGATAAACTGGCCATATGCCTTGATACTATTGCTTTTCGTATATCTATATTCCATTATGATCACCACCATGGCCATATGGTGGGACCATATTACCTACCGATACTATAAAACCTGGCGCGAGGTGATAGGATTAGCGCTCATGGCATTTATCGAACCGCTGATCTACCACCCCTTAATAGTTTTCTTTGCTTTGAGAGGATATTACTTCTTCCTAATCGGCAAAAAGCACAGTTGGGGCAACATGCAGCGGCAAGGATTTGGTCAGAAGAAAAAAGTACAAACGGCTTAATTACAATGATGAGGATACCTTTAACATATTTCATTTTCGGGTTTGTGATGCTGATCGGTTTATCCGCACAGGCGCAGATATTTAAGAAAGGCGGCGATGCCGATGCACTGTACGAACAGGCCGTGCAGGAAACCAAACTACAGCATTACGCCAAAGCTATCGAATTATCGAAACAGGCACTTGCCAAGCAGCCCGACTTTGTGGACCAGCAGCTATTGTTGGGAAGACTCTATATGCTTACCGGCAACAACATCGAAGCCCGTAAACAGATCAATGCAGTAATACGCAAATCGCCGCAGTACAGGGATGCCTATTTCTATGCTATCAATATAGAAATGAGCGAAAAGAAATATGAAGAAGCCCTATGTTTTGCAGATGAGGCCTTATACGAGTTCCCGAACGACAAGGTGCTGATGTTAAAAAAACTGAGCATCATGGATGCTTCCGGCAAATTTTACCAGGGTGATATGTATGCGCCTGAATTATTGAAAAAACATCCGGAAGATACGACCATACAGAAAGCTTATACCGGTCACTTTTTACTGGCGGGCGGGCAATACCAGCGTGCAGGCAATACCATTATGGCCCGCGAACACTTTGAGAAAGTACTGGCGGTGGAACCCGGTAACGAGGAGGCGAAAACAGCCATCACGAACATGTATGTACGCAACCGCAATTACACCAGTGCATTGGAACAGGTAAACCAGGAACTGGCCGCCAATCCTAACTCCTACGATTTGCTCATGAAAAAGCTGGGGCTGCAGCAGCAGATGAACAACTACCCGGAAGCACTCATCACCCTGAAAGAGATTTTAAAACATTACCCTAACGACGCTAAAGCCCGCAAGCTGGAGACCGACCTGCGAATGGATGCTGCCAATTATTATACAGATACAGATCCTTACTTGCTGTACCAGGGCGTATTAGAAAAGAACCCCGGCAACCGCGAGGCACTGGATAAAGTAATTGGCCTGAGCATGAGCCGGGGCGCCTACCGTGAAGCCCTCGCCTGGATTAACAGGGGATTGAAAACAAATCCGAATGACCAACGTTTACTAGGTTTAAAGGCCGACGTACTGGAAAGCGACCGTAAATTCACCGAAGCTGCGGCAATAGCGGGCAGGTTAAGGCAGATGAACCCATCCTCTACCGACATACGCAACCGCTATACCTACTTAAAAGTGGCCAGTGGCCGCGAATACCTCGCGCAACAGCAATACGACCTGGCCATTGCAGAACTCGAAAACGCACGCCAGGCTTCCCCGTCAGACACGACCGTACTGGATATGCTGGCTAACACTTACATTACCCGCAGGGATTACACCAAGGCCTTAACTGCACTGGACAATGCCTTATCCTTCTACCCTTCCAATACCCGCTTCCTCGTTAAAAAATCGAGTGTGCTGGCTGAAATGGGTAAATATGATGAAGCAGCGGAGATCGTTGAATCACTTTTAAACAATGACCCTTCGGACGAAAAGTACGCTTCTACGTTCGTGGAACTACGCCTCACTGCGGGACGCATCCTGATGCAGGCGGAGGAATACGATTTGGCGAAACAACAGTTTACCGCAGTTATTGCCCAGGCGCCTGACAATATCGACGCGCTCAATTACCTCATTAACCTTGAAAGTGCTACGAACCAGCCAGACAGTGCGCTGGCTTATGCAAACCAGGGTTTACAGTATTACCCGGACAATAAGGACCTGTTGCTAAAGAAGGCCGCTGCCCTTACTGAGCTGAAACAATACACAGCAGCTAACGAAATTAACGCGCAACTGCTGCAACGTTATCCGTTTACACTGCGCTACAAAACATCTTATACAGATGGGTTATTACAGCAGGGCGTGAACTACCAGCGCAATAACCAGCCTGATAGTGCTTTACAAGCCTTCCGAAAAGTATTGGCGCTGAACAAACGTGATTCACTCGCGCTTCTGTACAGTATCAATCTGTATAGCAGTCTTGGCCAAAACGACAGCGCATTGGCACTCGCAGAACAAGGTTTGAAATATTACCCTAACCAGGAAACATTTTTGCAGAAACGCGTAGTATCCCTGGAAAACCAGCAACGCTTTGCAGAAGCTGCCCTGGCGGCAGATAGTCTGGTTAAAATGAATGGCAGCGCGGCTAATACTGACTATGCAGATTTCCTGCGGAGCAAAACGCTAAAAAACCAGTTTGGACTGTACTACCTGAATACCCAATACGACTATAGTTCCACCCGATACCAGATAGCTACGCTTGAATACCGCAGGTTTATCAAAGCCGGTTCTATTGCCGGCCGTATCAGTTATGCCGGACGGGCCGAAGGCACGGGTATACAGGGCGAGCTGGAAGCGTATATCAATCATAGTAAATCATTGTATTCCTACGGTATTGCCACCTTCTCTAACGAAGTAGCCTTTCCGCAAATGCGGCTGGGTTATTCCATCTTTAAAACATTTAAGCACGATATAGAAGCGGAACTGGGTGCGCGTTATTTGAAGGCCGACAGTGTGCAAAGTATTTCCGGCGTAGTGTCGCTGGCTAAAACATGGAACGACTTCTGGGTAAATGGCCGTGCTTACTTTATTAGCGACTCGTCCGACTTCTACACTTCTTTTAACCTGACCACCCGTTATTACATGAACCGCAGCCAGGATTTCCTGTCAGTATTCGCCGGACTGGGCACCTCTCCCGATGATCGCAGCCGGCTGATTGCCTTTCCGCAACTGTCGGGCTTGCTGACGCGCAGTGTGGGCGCGGGTTATCAAAAGTCAATTAAATATAGGAACACGCTAAGTATCACAGGCACCTGGATCAATCAGAAGATTGCGGACAACCAGTTCCAGAACCAGTACGATATCTACCTGATGTTCCTAAGAAAATTTTAAGTTCATGCAAAAAACGTTACAGGCACTGTTGTTAATAATTGCCATGCTCATCGCTACCGGCTGCCGCATCAAGGCTGGCAGTATTACGCTTGTAAAAAACGGCGTAGCACAACATGTGATCGTGATACCCGATGAGGCGACTAAAAACGAATCAAAGGCAGCATCTGTATTACAACAGTATCTGAAACGCATGTCGGGCGCGGCATTTAACATCATTAAAGAAAGTGCTTATAATAAGGACAGGGCAGCTATTTTCATTGGCAAAACCAATCGCTCCCAAAAAATAAATAAGGGAAAAATACAGGGAGAAGGGTTTATAATCAACTCAGACGCTTCCGACCTTTATATATTAGGCGGTAGCGGAAAAGGAAGTCTGTATGGCGTATACACCCTGCTGGAAAATTACCTGGGCTGTAAGAAGTTCAGCGATGGCCCCGCCAGCGTCGCCGCCCTTAAAACGATCAACATTCCTCAATACCTCGACGACAAACAGGAACCAGCGTTCCAATACCGCGAAACCTACTACCCTGCTTCTGCAGACGCGGAGTACCTCGACTGGCATAAACTACACCGCTTCGAAGATTTATGGGGAATATGGGGCCACTCGTTCTTCAAACTTGTGCCGCCCAAAACGTGGTTCGCCAGCCACCCCGAATACTATGCCTTAGTAAACGGCAAACGCCAGCCCACACAACTTTGCCTGAGCAACGAAAACGTATTACGCCTGGTCACCGAAAACCTTCGTAAAGCAATTGCCGAAAACCCAGATGCCATGTATTGGTCGGTAAGCCAGGAAGACGGCGGCGGCTTTTGCAGTTGCGATAAGTGCAGCAGCGTTAACGCGGCAGAAGGTGGTGTTCAGGGTTCGCTTATCGCATTTGTAAACCGCGTGGCGGCCAAGTTCCCCAAGCAAACTATTACCACACTGGCGTACGAGCAAACCGTACATCCGCCTAAAAATATTAAACCGGCCGCTAACGTATTCATAATGCTCAGCACCATCGCGGTACTCAGGCACGAGCCGATCAGCAGCACCGCATCCGCAGAAAGTTTCCGGAAGGACCTGAAAGGCTGGGCGACCATTACCCCTCACATTTTTATATGGGACTATACCACACAGTTTACCAACTATCTTAATCCATTTCCCGACTACAATAACCTGCAGCCCAACCTTCGTTACTTCGCGGAGAATGGCGTAAAGGGCGTATTCTCCCAGGGCAGCGGCGCTACGTTTAGCGACATGGCAGCTTATAACAGCTTTATACAGGCGAAGTTGCTGTGGCAGCAGCAGATCGACTTCAACCAGGCCAGTAATGACTTTATAAAGGATTATTATGGCAAATCGGCCCCGTATGTTTCCGAATACCTGGCGGCCCTGCAAAAGGGCCTGCAGAGCAGTAAAACAAGGCTCGACATATATGGCGGTACAAAGGCTGGATATTTAACGCCGGAGTTGTTAGATCAGTACTCAACCATCCTCGATAAAGCTGAAAAGGCCGCTGACGGCAACGTTTACCTGCTGGAACGTGTGAATGAAGTGCGGTTGGGACTGGAATACGTTGTATTACAACAATCACGTTTCTACGGCACAGAGAAATTTGGCTACCTCGTACCGCAGGGCACCGCATATGGGGTAAACCCCAAATGGCCCGACCGTGTAAAACGTTTTACAGAACTAAGTAAAAAAGCCGGCGTTACCGAACTTTCCGAAGGCGGCCTTTCGCCGGATGCTTATGCAAAGGAATGGTCGGAGATATTCTCCCGCAAATGGCTGAACAGCATTGCGTTTGGAGCGAAAGTAAGCTTACAGTTCCCCTATAGCGAAGATTATCCGGCCAAAGGCGAACGTACACTTACCGATGGAATTACCGGCGGGCTGGACTTTAGTACGAACTGGCTATACTTTTACGGACAGGATATGGTGGCGACCATCGACCTTGGTCAGACTAAAAATATCAGGAGCATACAGGCAGGCTTTTTACAGGATGCCCGCCATTTCATATTTGCGCCGCAAACGGTGATCGTAGAAACCTCTGCAGATGGCAAAACCTATAAACCCGCCGGAAAGCAGGACGTGCCCTCGGCCACAGAAGAGGATTACAGCGCTGCGATCCGCAATATAACCCTGGCTACACCAGTTACGGGAGTACGTTATATCAGAGTAACCGCTAAATGCCTGTCCGCCATGCCTGCCTGGCGCGGTTCAGACAAAAAGGTGGGATTGTGTTGTGATGAGATCACTGTTTTGTAGCAACCCAAGTGAAACAGTAGTGACAAAAGAATAGGCCCCGCCTTACATGTACATGCGTTTGCCTGGCTGCCCACAATTCACTATTTTCATACAGCTTAACGCCCAAACTACTGGCTTTATGGATATTTTCTTTCACATCCGTATTCTCATTGGCATTATTCTAAGCCTCAGCATTACACATCTGTTGAAAGGAGGCGTGAAATTTATCGAGCATCCGGGTAAAAAAACCCTATTGGCTGCACCTGGGCTGGGCCTTGTATATATTCCTGCTGCTTGTGCATTTCTGGTGGTGGGAAATAGGGTTACGTAATGTAACCGTGTGGACCTTCAGCGAGTATATTTTCCTGGTGTTGTATATAATCATCTTCTATCTTCAATGCGTATTGTTGTTCCCCGATGATCTTAAAGAATACAACAACTACGAAGAGTATTTCTTTTCCCGTAAAAAATGGTTCTTCGGCCTGATGGCATTGAACTTCGTGGCCGACTTTATAGATACGCTGATAAAAGGCCGGGCCTACTTCGCACACCTGCACTGGGAATACCCCGTACGCAATGCCATTCACTTTCTACTATGCATTATCGCCACGCGAACGAATAACCGCACTTATCATGCGGCTATCGTCATCGCTTTTATCGTATATGAGCTAAGCTATATTTTCCGGCTGTACAATCATTAATGTTACGCCATAGCAGGATCCGTAATACTCTCCGCCCCTGCCTCTACGCGACCCGCAAAGCGGCGCTCGTAGGCCTTATGACCTTTCACGCGAATCGTAAAATCGTACCAGCCCTGTGTTTTCTGCAGGTTGATAACCGGACTATCCTTTTCAGAACGGACCACGACAGTAAGTGGCGCTTTGCCGTACGCATTGTCTATTAATTTCAGAGTGACGGGTTTTGCCGGTGTTTGAAATGACAGTAACAGGTTATGGTACTTTTCATTTTTAGCGACTATTTGCTGCACACGGAACTCCAGTTCCGGATCATGAGCGGTTCCTTTAAACTCGCGGTAAAAACCGTTAGGACCGTGCGCCTGTAAATGATAACCGCCCTTCTGCAGTTTCCATGCTCCATTTACCTTACCGCCGGCAGCTACAGCAAAATTGCTGACCTGCATATTGGGGCCGGGTACATACACAGTAAAAGGTGCACCCGCCGCTTTATCCCTGAACAATTGATTACCTGCTTCAAATTGCAGCACGAACGATTGTTTGCCTGCATCTAACTTACCACTTACTGCCAGTTCGTACGGCAGGGCGTTCGATGGCCGAGTGCCTGGCTCCTGCCGTGGCATGTAAGTGGCTGATTGAGGCGATTTAAGCACCAGCGCGATATCTGCCTTACTCAGTTTACGATAGTTATCGGGAACGGGCTTAAACCGGGCATTATTCACCATTTCGAGAAAGCCGTTACGCTCGATAAACGTCGGCAGGTCGATTTTATCGCCGTTGTACGGACGGAATACCGATGTAAGGTCGCCGCAAACGGCTCTCCTCCAGCTGCTGATATTAGGCTCTGTTATCTTTTTACCCGTCTTCTTACTAAGGAACTTTTCCAGGAACTGAAGGGAAGAGGTGTGATCAAAAACCTGGGAGTTGACGAAACCGCCCCGG
The DNA here is from genome assembly GCF_902168175.1 of uncultured Chitinophaga sp. GTDB lineage: Bacteria > Bacteroidota > Bacteroidia > Chitinophagales > Chitinophagaceae > Chitinophaga. The sequence goes on from NZ_CABHOU010000101.1 coordinate 211,887, forward strand.
CTCCATGGTGAGGCGACTACAAAAGGTACGCGATACCCAAGCCCGATGGCACTTTCCCGCGCCTGTGAAGGTTTCAGATCATCTCTACGCAACTCCTGTTCTTTCGTTACCCATTCGTTTTTAGTATCAATGCCCGGCGACACTGCTCCCGTAGATGGATCACGCGGATCGGGCGCTACAAAGGGAGGCACATGGTCGAAACAGCCGTCGTTTTCATCATAGGTAAGAATGAAAATGGTTTTCTTCCATACTTCCGGGTTTTGGGTAAGAATGTCGAGGACTTCGGATAAATACCAGGCGCCGTACCAGGGCGAAGTGGGATGATCAGAGAAGTTTTCGGGCGCTACCAGCCAGGAAACGGTGGGCAGTTTGCCGCCTTTCACATCTTCACGGAACTGGTGCAGCACATCTCCTTTGGGCATGCTCATCTTCCGCTTCTCCTGGCCGTCTTCATATTCCACTTCTGTTATCTGATGATAATACGGATCATTGATATTGGTGGTGAAAGCCTTTTCGTGTAAGGCCTTTTCGTATGCCGACAACTTTTCGTAATTCTCCGTATTCCACTGCTGTTGCTCTTTCTCGAGCTTTGCCAGTGTTTCCTTTTTAGTGGCAAGTTTGGCATCGCCTGCCGGAAGCACTACTATTTCTGCTTTCAGTTTGGCTATTTCTTTAACAAGATAGGCCATATAACCTTTCGCATAGCGCACCTTGTAAGCCGGGAACCACTCTATCGGGTTATCAGTGAAGTTAGCCAGCCACGATTCTTCTTCCCCGCTTAAACCCGTTGGCATACTTAATTCATTCTGATAAATCCTCCATGAAATTCCGTTTTCCTCGAGGCGTTCGGGAAAACTTTTCCAGTTGGCGTTGGAGTCATACTCAATATCGGAGTTGCGCACGGCCGCGTGCGAATCGGCGTCTTCGGGCGGACGGATCGTACCGCTCCAGAAATACAAACGGTTTGGCGTAGTACCGGTAAGTGAAGAGCAGAAGTGCTGATCGCAAACAGTAAACGCATCTGCCATGGCGTAATAGAACGGAATATCTTCCCGTGTATAATACCCAAGTGTAAGCGGCATGTTCGCATACTCTTTGATGCCAGGCCGTTTTGCCTCCAGCCACTGGTCGTATTTTCCGCCATTACGCGCATCTACCTGGTTCTCCCACGAATGTGGCAAAGAACTCATCCAGGTAGCTTTACTGTTTTTCATATCCAGCCGGAAAGGGGCATAGGTTTCGCCGCCCTTATCAGACTGTAACCAAACAGGATGGCCAGAAGGGAGTGTGATGGCCCGGGGATCATTAAATCCGCGAACACCACGAAGCGCGCCGAAACAATGATCGAACGAACGGTTCTCCTGCATCAGGAAAACTACATGTTCCGCATCCTCATAAGTGCTGCCGGGCGCAGGATCTATTGCCATCGCCTTTTGTATAGATACAGGCAACCCCGCGAACAGGCCGCTGCCCGATAAAAGTGCTGCCTTCTTTATAAAATCCCTTCTTGAATCCATATTTTGCTGTTAATGGCGGAAAAAATAGCACTAATCTTTCAGAATCAATAGCTTCTTTACAGGAACTTAACAGTATAACGAATAACCAGTACAATCCATAAATATTATTATGAATATAATCCCATCATCGTGCTAGTGCTACGCGCAATAATAGCCCTATCTTGGAGAAGTACCACAGCCCTAACGTTATGAATACGATTTCCCTTTTACTCGCACTGTTTTTAATGCCTGGCGAAGCCCCCAAAGTGTACGTTTGCAAATCCGGCACCAGTTATGCCTATCATAAAAAACTTTGCCAGGGTCTTAAGCGCTGCACGCACCGCATAGATACGGTTACTATTAAAGAAGCGGTGGAATCGGGCCACGAAAAGGCATGTGGTTATTGTTATAAATAATCAGTAAATTAGTGACAAAGCCCCTTGTGAATGTCACCCGTGTACACATCGCTGGCCCTGCTTATTACGATTACCGCGGCCTTTAGTTATATCAATTGCAAATACATCCACCTTCCGTCTACTATCGGTATAATGATTATGTCGCTGGTATGTAGCATGGTACTTATTGCGTTAGGGAACCTGTTTCCTGAACTGGCGGAACAAGCGCGTGTTATTATGCAAAACGTGAGGTTCGGCGATCTGATCATGCAATCGTTATTAAGTTTCCTGCTGTTTGCAGGTGCTATTCAACTGGATGTTCGAAAGCTCCACCGCCACCGTAGCGTGGTAATATTACTGGCCACCATCGGCGTCATTATATCGGCCGCTGTTATTGGGGCAGGCATCTTTTTCCTGTTCCAGGTATTCAACATTCATGTGCCACTCATTTACTGCCTGATGTTCGGCGCACTCATCTCCCCCACCGATCCTATCGCCGTACTCGGCATTCTTGGTGAACTGGGCGTTCCCGAATCGCTGGAGATTAAGATCGCGGGGGAGTCGATGTTTAACGACGGCGTTGGCGTGGTACTGTTTCTCATCCTGCTCCAACTGGACCAAAATGGCGTAGAAACCATGAAAGCCGGGCAAATTGCCTGGATATTCCTGCGCGAGGCCGCTGGTGGCTGGTTATGGGGATTAGCCCTGGGTTATGGAGGCGTTATCGTACTTAAATCTATCAACAACTATAAAGTAGAAACGTTGATTACACTGGCGATCGTAATGGGCGGTTACCTCGTTTCTGAATTGCTGGACGTATCCGGCGCACTGAGTATGGTGGTGGCCGGTATCATCATTGGCAACAAGGGGATGGCTATTTCAATGAGCAAAACTACCCGCGATTATGTATCTAAATTCTGGGAATTGATAGATGAGATCATGAATGCCTTCCTGTTCCTGCTGATCGGCTTTGAAATGCTGGTACTCGTGCTGGACTGGCAGCTGGTGGGTGCAGCCTTACTCTGTTTGCCTGTCGTATTTTTGGCCAGATGGGTATCCGTTATCATCCCCATGTACATTCTCACCAATAAAACCACGCGCGAAAAAGGCGCTATTGCCGTACTTACCTGGGGAGGCCTGCGCGGCGCCGTTTCCGTAGCACTGGCGCTCAGTTTACCTGAAGGTCCCGGCCGGGAGAAAATGGTAACGATCACGTACGTGGTCGTATTATTTTCGATTATCGTTCAGGGCTTATCAATAGGTCCGCTGGCGCGGCGATGGATGCAACCGGTAACAATTGACCCTTCACTCCCATCCGGAAATTAAAGCTTAATTTTATCCTCCTCATTCCTGATAAATATATCCATGAAACCGATTTCCCTGCTTGTTGGCAACGATATTAATAACGCCACTCAGCAACTTAGCTGGGACGTGCTGCTGAGTAAAATCATTGACTTCTGTGGCGTAAGCGATAAGGTGGAACGACATAAAGAAAAACCATTCCCCCTTGTGTACGAAGAAATATTTCTCACCGCCCTTCATAAAGGGCACATCGACGAAATTGCACTAAAAACGTTCATCGCCGAAAATGTTAACGTTATTAAACCAAATGAAATACATCAGCGGATCGAAAAGATGAAGTTGCCGCATATTATGACCACTAATTACGAATACTCACTCGAAAATGGTTTGCCAGACAAAAATACCGGCATGGTGAAAGAGCGCATTTACAGTATTTTCCGCCGTTCGCAAAAAGGGCCTACTACTTACTGGCATGTGCATGGAGAATGCCGTTCACCACAGTCGATTAACCTGGGTTATGAGCATTATGGTGGCCAGTTGCAGCAAATGCGTAATTACGTGGTAACAGGCACTGATTACAAAACCAAAGGCATCTTTAAACAATCGCTTGAGTACCGCCTGCAAAACGGCAGGATCAATCACCAATCGTGGATCGACCTGTTTTTTACCAGCGATGTACATATTTTCGGACTCTCCCTCGACTTCTCAGAAACCGATCTTTGGTGGCTGCTTACTTATCGCGCCAGGTTGAAATATTATCGTAAGCTGCCCATCAATAATCGCCTGTATTACTACGTCCCCGATAAGTTTTCAGCAGCCAGTAAATTTAAACTCGATCTGTTACGGGTGAATGGTGTAGAGGTCGTAGAGTTTCCCTACCCGTCGCCGCTGGAATACTACAGGAGCGTATTAGGGCATATTGAAGGGATGATAACCGAAGAAGGCCATTAATGAATAAATAACGGCCGCCTCCGAAGAAGCGGCCGTTATTTATTGTGACGTATTTATGGGCTGGGATAATTATTTCTTCAACTCCACTACTGCACGTAATTACCGAAAGCCGAAAACTCTGCCATATGCGAGTGAATAGTTGGGCCAGCTGTCATATAGATCCTGATAAATTTCGCCTGGGGCTTCCCGGGAATGGCAAATGATTGCGGGCCGGTAATTTCTGCCTGGGTGAATGATCCATACTCTGTCCACGTGTTCCCATCCATACTCCCTTCTAACCTAAAGGCAGTAAAATCTTCCCTGAAGTGAGAACTGCGCGAGGTAAGTTCAACCCTTGTGAGTTCCACCGTATTAATAGTGCCCACCACTACCCAGTGCGGGTAACGGGGAGATGGGGAGGTATGCACCGAGTGCCAGTACGTTTCCGCATTGTCATCAAGGATCTTCGTTGGTGCCCCGTTAGGCTGTTGCCCCGAGGGTTCGAATGAATTTGCATAAGCGATCCAGCCTTGCTTGGCGAGTTTGAACTCGTTCTTCGCTAACTGGAACGGTGTGTAAAAGGTATCGATGGCCAGCGAATCGGGCAGAAACAATGTTCTGAATTCGTAAGTACCACCTGGCTTGAAATCGGTGATCTCTGTATTGGTTTCTTTGATTCCAAAGCGGGTAATCGTTTCCGCACCTGCAACATTAATGTACTTTACTTCCATGGCAAAAGCACCGTTTACCGTATCGGGCGATCCCCATCCTATTTTCAGACTGCCGGAGAAAGCCAGTTCACTGGCGCTTACGGGACGGTTAAGTAAGGTGCCGCCATAAGTAGCACCGAACACTCTTCCGGATATTTCTACTGGAATAGATGCATTATTTTTTTCGTCGTAAGTACGGATGTTAAACGTATAGTCGCCCTCCGGTAAAGTAGCAAACGTATAGTTCACCGTATCACCCTTGGATGGCATATCCAGTTCTACAGAATCCGTATAATTATTCCAGAAGATGCGGGCTTTCACCACCTTGGGGTCAGTGCCCTTCAGCCATTGTAACATAGCCCGGTTATTGCCCGGATGCAAGCTTACTTTCTGGGGTTTACCGGGATAAGTAATACCGCCGTTCACGATATAATCTTTGTAATTATCGTCCATATCCCTGCAGGCTGCAAATGCACCGGCTAATCCCAGTAAAAGCCATACGCCTTTATATATTTTCTTCATGTTAAATAGCGTTTAAGGTTATTGAATCTGTCCCCAGAAGCTCAGTTCGGAAATCGTGATCTGCGGACCGCCGCCCCAGGTAGCCGTGGTTTTGAAACGCACGTAACGATAAGCAGGCGGGATGAAAGAAAGATCAAAGTCCTCCCCGTCTACGGCAGCATACTGTTTATCTTCCGCAGTAACCGTACCCGGACCTGATGGTTTGTAGGAGTTAAAGGTGCCGAGGTAATTCCAGTTAACCCAGCCGCCGTCCTGGTCGGGATTGTTAGACCCCCAGAGTTCGAACTGTTTAACGTTACCACCCGTGTAGGTGTAGTTCTCGCCACGCTGGTGCAGTTTCATACGACTTATCACCACTTTCTTTTTCAGATCGAAGGCAAACCACTGTGGCGTGGAGCTGCTATGCCTGGTCGCGAAAATCCATCCATCAATAATTCCGTCCCACATTCTGTCCATCGTGTAAGGTGGTTCTACGGGCGTTACTTCATCGGTAGGTAGTTTAAGTCCCACGAAAGGTTTCGGCACTGCTTCTTCATACAAAGGCGTAATCGTTTTCAGCAACGTGTCGGAACGGTTGCCCCAGCGGTCGCGCAGGTAAACGGCAAACTTCTTTTCCACCGGTGGCAGACCTCTGAACGAAAACACTCCTTCGGGCGATTTGCTGTAAAAGGTTTGCAGGGGTGTATAATAAGCCTCGTTGGCCGTATCAGACATTAACACTACTGCAAGGTTAGCTTCGTTGGCATTGGTTACCCTGATCTTCACGCCACCGAACGCCTCTTCGATCGTTAACGCATCGAAAGCATTAAAAACCGGAGCGCGCTGTGGTTTCACGGTCACTTCCAGCGGTGCTGATGCCTTTTCGTTTTTACCTACGCTGAATACTTTGACTATATGCGAAGCCGTATCGGCAAAGCCTTCCAGCACCAGGGTATCTGAGTATACAGATGTTTTGGTTTCGCGGATAACGCCGGGTTGTATTTCGTACGTTGCTTTCACATAAGCCAACTGCGGATCTTTGGGAAATTTGAAAGTGAGGATGGCGCCTCCGGGCGTAGCCACTACTTTTACTTCGCTTACCTGGTCGGGCACATGTGAACTGCTGTCCACGTGATCTATCCGGTCTTCCTTGGCACAACTGTTCCAGAGCAACAACAGGCTGCCGGCTGCGAGCATGCTAAATATTTTCTTCATATGCTTCATATGTTTGAATAGGATCTGTAAAAATTACCAGCCAATGTTCTGCACCAGGTTTTTATTCCTTAGCAGGTTTTCTGTATTAATCGGGAAGAAGTAATCCTTCAACCCAAAAGTTTGCGTGAACAGTGTTTTCTGCCTGTAGAAATACTGAGGGTCCGACTGTTCGATATCCCAGCCCTCGATAGGTCTGCGATATTCTGCGATGGCTGTTTTCCAGCGGCGAATGTCCCAGTAACGCTGTGCTTCGAAGGCCATTTCAATCATCGTTTCCTGGCGGATAATATCGCGCAAACCATTTTGGGTAGTGTATTTACCAGGTGTGATGGAGAAGTTATCCCAGGAAGATTTTACGCCCTGCAAACCTGCACGCTCACGTACTTTATCCAGGTATACAATAGCTTCTTCCGCGCCACCAGTTTGTTCGTTCAGCGCTTCCGCATACCACAGGTACAGTTGTGCGAGGCGGATAACTGGCCATGGATAAGAAGTGATGGAATAGTCAGATACGCCCGTACCCTGCACGTTTTGGAAATGCACATACTTTTTTATGAAGTAACCTGTTACAGATCCTTTATCGGGCTGGATTTTACCATTGGGCTGACCTTTTCTCGACGCCACGTAAAACAGGTTGTTAGGCGTAGCATCATTGTATTGTCCCTGCCCATACCACACCCCTCCATCAAAACCGATGTTAGCGTAAAAACGTGGTTCACGGTTGAAGTGCAGTGCGGCTGTAGTATAACCATTGCGGATGTACAAGGCCTCTGCCGGTACGGCGGTACGTAATGCTGTTTTGCTTCCGGTGCGGGTTTTATCTTCATTCAGCGGCACACCGTTGTCGGTGTAAAACAGTTCCACCATTTTCAGCGGTGGTGCCAGCTCCGATACAATCCTTGGGTTATCGATGCGCGTAAAGTCTACGTTTGGCGTAGCCACACGTTGCAACAGGCTAACACTGGTTTGTGTATTTGCCCATATGATCTCACTATTCCACTTCTCCGTAAACACATTTCTTATGCCCAGCTGCGTTACCATCGTATCGGTAAGCGTGTATTGCTGGAATGACGGCAGGTAAGTGTACAGCTTCATATTTACCGCATGACATACATCAATCGCCTGTTTACAGGCCACCACGGCCGAATCCCACTTGGCAGACGATACATTTTGGTTAAACAGTTGTATTCCACGGTTGTCTTTCAGCGATGCCTGGTCGGTATTACCATTAAATAAGGGGCTGGCAGCGGCGATCATCACTTTGGCTTTTAAAGCATAAGCGATAGGCTGTGTAATGCGACCCAGTTCTTTCGTAGGGTCTATTACAATGGGCGGCAGGTCGTCTTTGCATTCATCCAGCAAACGGGCGATGTAGCTAAAGCAGGAGTCTACCGGGTCGCGGTATACCTTTACGGTGTTTACATCCACATCTACCGGCAAATTTGTTTTTACCAGGGGAATGGGCCCATACATTCTTAACAGGGAGAAATGATAGTAGGCTTTCAGGAATGTTACTTCCGCGATCCACTGGGTGCGTTCTTCGGGCAGCAGGTCTGGCACCTTATAAACATTCTCCAGGAAGATATTACAATCACGCAAACCTTTGTAAAGGTTTACCCAGTAAGACCCCTCGCCTACCGGGTTAGCGGTAACCTGGCGGCCCCTGGCCACGGTGAACATAATGTGATCGAACTCCGGAAAACCCGGATCAGTAAGCGCCCACATCTCGTCGCCACTGAGCATGGCAGGATCGGCCGTTAACTCCCCGTTTCTCGGCATGTAGGAGTAACAGGTGTAGAGATACTTGATTGCTTCCGAGCGCATGGTGAATGCGTTATCGAGTGTAGCGATATTATCAGGTATTACATCCAGGTATTTTTTGCAGGAGCCCAGTACCGTTAGTAACAGCACGAGTACAAAGGCTTTGATGCTATGCTTTTTCATAATTCTTTGCATTTCTGTAAAACTTCCGGTTAGTTAAATGATGCGTTCAAACCTATATTAAATACACGCTGGATAGGGTATCCAAGCCCGTTGCCTGCCATCTCCACATCCCATAATTTAAATTTGCTGAACAGCAACAGGTTGGTACCGCTTACATAAAACCGGAACGAAGAAGTACGGATTTTCTTTTGCCAGCTCTGGGGAAGCGAATAACCCAGTTCCACCTGCTTCAGGCGTATAAAGGAGCCATCGCGCATAAACCAGGTGCTTGTCTGCACATTATTATTGTTGATGTTGGTGCTTAAGCGTGGCCACATGGCGTAAATGTTACGGTTGTCTTCCGACCAGTGATCATCTGCATAAGCCTTCAACAACTGTGTTTCATTATTAGCTGCGAAAGCGCCGTTACGCTTGAATGGCGAGGTAGCTACTGCATCTATCCAGAAAGACTGGTTCGCAGCGCCCTGGAAAAACGCAGAGATATCAAACTTCTTGTAGATCAGCGAAAATCCGCCACCATATATAATTTCAGGAACAGTGGGATAACCGATCGGCACCATGTCTGCATTCGTGATACGGCCATCGCGGTTTACGTCGAGGTACTTTATATCACCACCGCCATAATCGGCACCAAATTCCTGGTTAGGTGAGTTCTGGGCTTCCTTATCGTCCACAAACAAACGTTCTGCTATCAGGCCAAAACGCTGTGCCACCGACTGACCAATGTAGGAGCGGTAACGTTCAGGATACTCAGGTTCTTCATATACATCGTACTTACTTTTGGCATAAGTAAAGTTACCACGCACCGACAGTTGCAGGCCACCCGACCATGCCTGCCGGTAATCGAGGCTAAGGTCTACACCCTTACCCGACGCCTTACCGAGGTTAGAACTAATGCCCGTAGCCAACCCCATCGTATTCGGAATATCGGCACGGTTCTGCAGGATATTACTGCGCTTTTCCGTATAGAATTCCGCCACGAGGTTAAACTTGCTGTACAGGTTTAATTCCATCGCTACGTTCTGCTTCAGGGAAGTTTCCCAGCTGATATCGAGGTTGGAATAACGGTCGATCAGTACGCCATTTTTAAACTCACCCCCATCGCGGCCGAAAGTAGCACCGCGACCAGGTTCGTTCATATTTACATTGGAGAGATAGAAGAAACGATCGGTGATATCGCCGATCTGGTCGTTACCTACGTAACCCAGTGAGTAACGCACCCGGAAGTTGTTTACGATGGCCTGCAACGGCTCAAAGAACTTTTCATTCGAAACACTCCATGCTACACCACCCGAAGGGAAAAAGCCGAAACGGTTGTTCTTATAAAAACGTTCAGAACCGTTGTAACCGAAGTTAAATTCCGCGAAGTACTTGTTAGCATAAGCGTACGTGGCACGACCAGAAAGCCCCAGGTTACGTGATGGCAACGAGCGTTGTAACGTACCGGCATTTGCGTTCACGCTCTGGCGGGCAATAAATACCAGCAAACCGCTTACACTATGTTTCGAAAAGTCGCGGCTGTAGTTCAACGCAGACTCTGAATAGAAAATACTGTTGAGCTGCGTGGGATCTTCATCATAACCCAGATACTCCGTACCGCCACCAGGGTTCAGCTGCTGCATGGTATACGTATCTTTTACGCGGTCGTACGAGCCGATGTTGTACCAGAAAGGCGAATAGGCCCTTGTTACCTGGAAGTAAGAGGTACGGTTCGTATTGAACATTGTTCTGGCAGAAAGACCTTTCAGCAAAGCACCTAAATCCTGTTTCAGTTCCAGTTGTGCCAGCATTAGGGCGCGGGTCGATTCGCGGTAGCCTTTTACCATGTCGGCATAAGGGTTCAGGTACTGGCCGTTATTACCGGCGTTACCGAACATGATGTGTTTTACGTACGAGTGGGCCGCATCCGGCATGAAATACGCGGGGAACCGTACGGGCGAAGAGGCCATCACCTTCTGATACATCGAGGCACCGCCGTCTATCGGACCGGTATAATCATCGAAGTTACCACTCAGGCGTACCATCATCTCTGTCGTTTTAGTCACGTTAATGTTTACGTTCGCCCTCAGCGAGTAACTTTTCAGGTTGATGTTACTGTTGAAATTATTACGCTCATCTACATTAAGAATCCCGTTATCCTGGTTAAATGAACCAGCTACATAATAACGGGCTACGTTGCCACCGCCACTCACATTCAGGTTCACGCGTTTGTTGCTCGTATAATCCTTGAACAACATTTCCCTCCAGTCGTTAGCCGGGTACACGTAGGGATTTTTACCCGCTGCCGTATTCTCAATTTTCTCTTCTGTAAACTCCGTTCCGTTTTCCGGTTTACGGGTAAGCATGGCCTCATTATAGAGTTTCATGTAGGTTACAGGGTCGGCCAGTTCAATATTTTTAGTGGGGGCTGATATTGAATTTTCGGCGCGCAGCGATACCTTGGCAGCCCCGGCTGTACCTTGTTTAGTGGTAACCAGGATCACACCGTTAGCACCGCGCGCACCATATAATGCCGTAGCAGTAGCATCTTTCATGATAGAAAAGCTGGCGATATCATCTGGCTGCAAACGCGCAAGGTCTGTACTGGTAAGCTCAATACCATCTATCAGGATGAGCGGGCGGTTGTTGGCACCGAACGTGGTAATACCGCGAACGAAGAAGTCCGCATTATCAGCACCGGGTTCACCACTGCGCTGGTAAGCAATAACGCCCGCAAGGCGACCCGCCAGCGTTGTGGTAAGGTTACTGGTTGGACCTTTCAGATCTTTGGGATTGATGGTCGTAATGGAACCGATCACACTTTCCTTTTTCTGCGTGCCAAAAGCTACGATCTGTACTTCTCCCAAATCTTTCGCGGCATTGGGTTTCAGTTTAACATCGATTACCTTCTGCGTACCCGCTACGATCGTTTGCGTCAGGTAACTGATGAATGAAAACACCAATACCTCATCATCATTATCTACCTGTATCTTAAACTTTCCGTCCGCATCCGTAAGTGCGCCGCGCGAGGTACCCTGCACCATTACAGTAGCACCGGGCAGCGGCCCGTTATCGTCGAATATGCTTCCCGTTATTACCCTTTGCTGGCCGGCCTCTTGTGCCGGCGGAGACTTTTTTTCTCCAAGTCGCACTACAATTTCATCTTTTAAAAGAACATAAGTAATGGGCTGCGACTTAAATGCCTGCGTCAGCAAATCAGCCAGGCGCATGTCTTTAGCGGCGACACTTATCTTAATGGCACTGTTCGCCACTTTGCCATCATAAGTAAATTTCACACCAGCAGCGTCTGCAATTTTTTCCAGCGCATTGCCCAGCACCTCATCCTTCAGGTTAATCGTCACCTTTTTGCTGAGTGCATCCTGGGCCATAGCCGTTACCGCCGTAAAGCATAACAGGGAAAGGACAAGGAATCGGTATTGAATGGCGCGCAACAATCCGTTCCTGCCCGGTGAGGCATAGATTTTCTTCATACTTTTGACCATATGTTTTTGTGTTAGCTAATCAGAACTTCTGTTCCGCTATTAGTTGGTTGATATTAATAAACAGCATGTATTTACATACGTGGATTTACAAGCGCCAATCATTTGTTACAATCTCCTTTAGAGATGATAAATTTCCCCTCATTTTCTTCCAGCTTCATATTTAGTACAAGGCACAATTTTTCCAGGAAATCTTCCGGCGTTTCGTTGGCTTTAAGTCGTCCGTAAAACAGGCAGGTGCTGCTTCGGCCACGTAGCGTAACGTTGATGCCGTACATATGCTCCAGGTCTTTTACGATCTCGCTAACAGTTACGTTCTTATATTCAATGTTTCCTTCTCTTCTTTTAAGCATGGCAGATGCTGCCGGATAATCGTATTGGCGAACATTGCCTGAATCAGTATTAAACAAGGCCTGTTGCATGGGCTGCAGGCGACTATTTCCGTTAGGCCCTGTAAGTGCCACGCCACCGCTGAGCAGCGTCACTTTCACCTGTGTTTCGCCGGGATAGGCTTCTACATTAAACTCCGTCCCCAATACCTTCGTGGCCAGCTCGCCCGTATGTAATACAAATGGCAGTTCTGTCTTCGCCGTTACATCAAAAAAGCCTTCACCACTCAGCGTTACGTCCCTATTATCGTTCCCAAATGCCGCTGTATATTGTAATTCACTTCGTGGCCCAAGCCAAACCCTGGTACTATCGGGCAGCTGAATTATTTTTCGTTCACCTGCTGCGGTAGCCACTTTATATATAACAGGTTGAGATGTTGATGCAGGCCAGAACAACAACTTCGCCAGGCCTGCGCCCAGTAACAGCAGCGCAGCAGCGGCAGCAACACTACGGTAAACCCGGCGTTTACGGGGCTGCTGATGCGTTATCTGCTCCATAATATTGCGCAGCATACGGTTTTTCACCTCCTGCTTCTCTCCGGCTGATGTTGCCGGCCAGCTGGCCGGCTGGTCCGCCTGCTGGCGATACCATAACAGCAGCCGTTCACGCTCTTCGTCTGTGGCCAAACCTGCGAGATACTTCTCAACAAGGTCTGTTAGTTCCTTTTCATCCACGCTAAATGGGTTTTGCATTTTCGTCTTAATTATAATGTACCATAAATATTACCCTACCCTTAGCCGGGTAAAAATTATTTGTAAAAAATAAGGTGGAACAGGAAAAGTCTTACTGCTGGCAGTATTGTGCCAGGAATAACATGAGCGGGCCGGAGCCTTTAAGGCTAAGGCGGATGACTTTCAGTGCTTTGGTGAGATGCGCTTCTGCGGTTTTGGGAGAAATATCGAGGCGTTTGGCGACTTCGCTTACAGAAAGACCCTCGCGGCGGCTATATTGGAATACCAGCCTGCACTTTTCGGGCAGCGTTTCCACTACCCCATCTATATACTCCTTCAGGAAGCGGGTATATATTTTATCTTCAGTGTTATCGAACAGCACCGTGGTATAGTTCTCTTTCAGTATTTCCTGGCGGCGGCGCTGGCGAACGATAGATTTAAATACGGAGAACTTAACGGCAGTAGCCAGGTAAGCGCCCAATGACAGTATTTCTACGTCGCCGCGGCGGTCCCAGAGGCTGATGAACACTTCCTGCGTAACCTCTTCGGCCTGCACCTGGTTACGGGTCAGGTTAAAGGCGATGGAAAGCAGGCGCTCCCAGTAACGGTTATAGATTTCCGTAAAAGCGTCTTCATTCCCGGCTACCATTGCGGCCACCAGGTCCTTTTCCGGTAGAGGAGGATTTGTTGTTATTATTTTAGACGCCATTTGTCTGCCAATGTTATCAAGAGACTAAAAGGTTCACTGTGCATACATGGTATGCCGAAGAGCCAAGATACATAAGCGATTCATGCTAACTGTCCTGTACCATCTGCGCTTTGAGGCAGAGGGTGTGTACACTTATTCTGTTCACATTTTCTTAAAGCAGCCGTTAAACGCGTACTAAAGTAATTAAAAAATGTTTGGGAGGCAATGGTTTGTCGTATCAGCAAACCTTATTTACTGCCAAACCCAGCAAGGCGCCCAGCTTTTCTATTTTGGCTGCTATGTGCCCTACTCCTACGGCACAATGATGCGCCGGGCCATAACTGTTCCAGTCGTTCACGAACTTACGTGCGCCCTGCGGAAAGCGGTAACGGCTGTTCGTATTCCCAATCTGTAAAACAGGCCCGGGTACCGAACTTCCTTCGGCCACCAGCAGCATAAGTCCGCCATCTTTCGTTTCTACGACCGATAACAGGGTAACCGGGCCATGCTTCACCATCATTTCTACCGATAACCCGCTTCCAACTTTACCGTGATACACCTGTAAGGGCCGCACTTTCGTTTTACCTTCCGCTATCGCAATATGGCCGGGACCGTCGTGTCCCATCAGCACCACATCATCTTTAAAATCCATCGCGTAATATTCGGTGAAAGAACCACCGGCACCGAAGCTGTCCATAATTTTCATGGCCTGCGCGTTCTTGATCTCGTACTCGCCCGCCACCGGCACACCATTAGCGGTCAATAACGAATTACCGAGGATGATCGAGGCAATGGACGTTTCGTTATCCAAATTGCCGGTACCCTTATAATAATAAGCCATGGAGCCCAGCTTATGCAGCACCACCAGTTTATCAAGCGCCACCGAGGTAATAGCGGCCTTTTCCAGCTCGGCGACCGAACAATCCTCCTGCACATCAAAGGTTTTACGGAACAGCTGCACCCGCTCAGCAGCTTCCGTAGCACTAACCTCTTTTCGCAGCGCCGCCAGCTCTTCTACCTCCAACAATTCAATATGACCGCCGAAACTGGCGTACTGGCGTGTAAGATCGGTGTAGATGTCGAGCATACCGCTGTAGTAATGGCCCATACAACCCATGCGGTTATAAGCCATTGTGTGTGCCACCCTTGCAGCCTCCACCCATTCCGTTATTTCGCGCCAGCACGCATCCTGCCCGGCTAACATGCCGGTCACCTGGAAAAAGCGAACGCCCGTGCGGTTAAACACATTAGCAATTTCGGGTACTGGGCATGCCGAACAAAAGGCCAGCCATTCGCCGGTCATCTTTGTACGGTCGGTCATTTTGTTAAATGAATTATAGTCAATCGCCGCTTCCGGCGCGAGGTTAAGTACGATCACCGGTACTTTGGCCCTCTGCACAACGGGCAGTACGGTAGATGATAATGCGTAGGTAGTGACGTACAGGAAAATGATATCCACATCTTCCGTTTTGAACAGTTTACCGGTCAGGAAGGCCTTATCCACGGTATCTACCAGGCCCGCATTCAACACCTGCGGATGGATGGCAGACAACCGTTGTTCTACTATCATTAAATAGCCCTCCAGTCGCTCTTTTAAGCCTTCAAACTGTGGCCAGTAGGTATCGAGCCCTATGCCGAACAAACCGATCTTAAACTGGCTTTGTTGCTGCAGGTGCGGGAATTGTATATCTTTCATAACGGATGATTTATCAACTTATCTTCCAAATTTCGGCTACTCCGCTATCAAAAGGAATAGCCATTTTGATATATTACATACACTTTCTGAACTGCCATGAACAATTACTACAAATACCTGCCGGTAAGTGCGGAAGATAAAAAGTGGGGACTGCATGTGCTGAACGTGGGTTATAACCGCATTGAGAAAAGGAAAAGTTATCCTTCTGCCGGACACCCGCCCTCCTATTCCTTTAACTGGGAAACGGGCCGGATATTGCAGGAATTCCAGGTGATCTACATCTCGCGGGGCAAAGGCATATTTGAATCGGCCAGTTGTGCGCCTACGGTGGTTAAAGAAGGTACTATATTACTGCTGTTCCCTTACGAATGGCACCGTTA
>NZ_CABHOU010000102.1 GCF_902168175.1 uncultured Chitinophaga sp.
TTGTTAGTGTTACCACTGTTGATAGCCATAGGAAAAACTTACTGGCTAAATTTCAAGCAAAAAATATTGCGTCTTTGGTTAAAATGGCTGCGCAAATGGATTTAATCTAAATAATTTTTTTGTCCCTAGTCCATTATCTTTAACGAGGCTCCCAAAAATTCACGGAAAAGCTTACCACTAATAGCAAAACTCACTGGCTGAGCTTCGAAAACGAAGAAATAGCCAAAATCCCAAGTGTGAGTCCCGGCTGAGGTCACTAATTTTGGGAATTAAAATAGGTAACACCATAGGTAACCTTTGCGCATGATTTCGGATGGCTGTAGATGATATGCAATTAATTGAAAACGCCCTTAGATGGCGGTTTAGCGCATAAAAAAAGCACTCGTGATGAGTGCTTTTTAAATTTTGCGGACCGGACGGGACTCGAACCCGCGACCTCCGCCGTGACAGGGCGGCATTCTAACCGACTGAACTACCGATCCATTCCGTAATTCCGGGCTGCAATAATAATACAGTTTTTTATTCCTGCAAAACCTTATTTCACTTTTTTATAAAAAAGTAAAGTCCCGGCATTACACCGGGACTTTCTCCTTACCGGCCAAACCGCTTAGATAACGGGATTGGCGGCATATGATTTCCACAATTCGGATAGATC
Source organism: uncultured Chitinophaga sp. (assembly GCF_902168175.1). Taxonomy (GTDB): domain Bacteria; phylum Bacteroidota; class Bacteroidia; order Chitinophagales; family Chitinophagaceae; genus Chitinophaga. Next base: position 656 of record NZ_CABHOU010000102.1, read on the forward strand.
TTTACCAGTCCATTCTTTCCAGAGCCCTTCATTGTACTGGCCCCTACGCATAACATCGTCCAATTTCACTACCAGGTCTTTCTTATAGTTTTTCTCGATCCATACAAAGAACCTGGCGGTAATGCGATAGGCGTTATCGTAGTTCTGACTGGGAGAAAAAGGAGTGAGGTTCCAGCCTGCGCCGGCATTATCTACACCCATTGTATGACGCACGTAATCAGCGATGCCCTCGGTAACCCAACCCGGACCACCACGGCGGTAGCCCTGGATAATATGCATGGCCTCATGCGTCACTACATCAATATCGCCAGGATGTTTATCAAACCAGGCGGGATTGTAACGGATGATGGAACCGGCAGTAGCAGCTACGCCATCATAAGCAGGATCAATCAAAAAGATCACCTGCTTACGGGTGTTAGGATTGTAAGTGCTGGCCTGTTTAGGGTATACGGTGAAAAACGTTTCTATCATCCGCGTTTTGAGGGCTTCGGGAAAGCCTTCTTTTTTGTTGATGAAGATGAGCGTGTAGTCACCACGTTTAATTGTATCCGACGAAACAAGGCCTTCGGCGCCGATATAGTTCCAGTCGTTTTTCCTTTCCTGTGCAGTCGCTGAAGTGGCGCTTAACAGTGCTGCTGCTGCGAAGGCGAGCGAGCATAATGATCTTTTCAGGTACATCATTTTATAATTATTTATTAACGGAGAAAGAGTAAGGATAAGCTGTTTTTTCGGTACCTCTAGTTTTTTCAGGTGTCGCGCTCATGTTCACATTCAGTGAACCGCCGGCCATCAGGTCGAAATGGCTGATCCAGTTTTTATTCCAGGTTTTGCCGTTGAACTGTACTGCCTTTACATAACGGTTTGTTTCGCTGTTGGCAGGTGCAGTGATGGTAAAGGTTTTACCATTCTCCAGGCGCAGCGTGGCCTTCTTGAACAAGGGCGCACCAAGTACATACTGGTCGGTACCAGGACAAACGGGATAAAAACCAAGCGCGGAGAATACATACCAGGCTGATGTCTGGCCATTATCCTCATCGCCGCAATAGCCATCCGGTGTTGCTTTATATAAACGGTTCATGATCTCACGCACCCAGTATTGTGTTTTCCATGGTTCACCGGCGTAGTTGTACAGGTAACTCATATGCTGAATGGGCTGGTTGCCATGCGCATACTGCCCCATGTTAGCGATCTGCATTTCCCTGATCTCGTGAATTACGCCACCATAGTAGCTATCGTCAAAATCGGGTTCCATGATGAATACGGAATCCAACATTCTTACAAACATTTCGCGGCCTCCCATTAAATCCTGCAGGCCTTGTATGTCGTGAAATACAGACCAGGTATAGTGCCAGCTGTTTCCTTCGGTGAAGGCGTAGCCCCATTTCTTGGGATTAAACGGTGCCTGAAATTTACCGTCCTCATTTTTACCGCGCATCAGTTTTGTTTCGGCATCAAACAGGTTACGGTAGTTCTGGCAACGTTTGGCGTAAGTTTCTATTTCGGCAGCCGGGCGCTTAAGCGCTACGGCCAGTTTCCAGATAGTAAAGTCATCGTAGGCATACTCCAGCGTACGGGCGGCGTTTTCGTTAATACCCACATTGTAAGGCACATAACCTAGCGTAGTGTAATACTTCGCTCCTCTCCTGCCTACTGCATCGATCGGACCTTCATTGTTAGCACCTTTAATGAGCGCCTGGTAAAGCGTTTCGATATCGTAACCGCGCATACCCTTCAGGTAAGCATCGGCCACTACGGAAGCAGAGTTGTTACCCACCATGATGTTCTGGTAACCCGGGTTCGACCATTCCGGCAGCCAGCCACCTTCTTTAAAATCGTTGATGAGGCCTTCCTGCATTTCTTTGTTGATAGCAGGATACATCAGGTTAAGGAAAGGATATTGCGCGCGGAACGTATCCCAAAAGCCTGTGCCGGCAAACATGTAACCAGGGGTTACTTTACCGGTGTAAGGGCTGTAGTGTACGATATTACCTTTTGCATCTTTCTCATAAATCTTTAATGGGAAAAACAGCATACGGTATAAGGTGGAGTAAAAAGTGCGCACCTGGTCTACCGTACCACCTTCCACAGCAATACGACCCAGTGTTTTGTTCCAGGTATCCCTGGCCTTGTTCTTAACGGTTTCGAAATTATCGTTGCCTATCTCCTGCAGGTTGATTTCTGCCTGTTCAAAGCTGATAAATGAAGAAGCCACTTTTGCATGCACCTGTTCGCCCGCCGCAGTTTTAAAACCGATCACGGCGCCAGTGTGTTTGCCTGTCAGTTCGCTGTTCGAATCCTCTTTACCATCTTTCCAAGCGAAGGAATTGTCGAAAGCTTTATCGAATACAATGACGAAGTAGTTGCGGAAGTTTTTCGTTACACCACCGCTATTGCGGGTGCTGTAGCCAATTACCTTTCTTTCTGCGGGAATTACTTTGATGTAGGAACCGCGATCAAACGCATCTACCACTACATACGCCTTTTCTGTTTTAGGGAAGGTAAAACGGAACGAAGCTGCCCGTTCGGTGGGCGTCATTTCTGCTGTTACGTTATGATCGGCCAGGTAAACGCTGTAGTAGTAAGGCTTAACGGTTTCGGCTTTATGCGAAAACCAGCTGGCACGCTCTTCTTCCTTAAACTTCGGCGCCCTGGTTACCGGCATCAGCGAAAACATACCGTAGTCGTTCATCCATGGTGAGGGCTGATGCGTTTGTTTGAAACCGCGGATCTTACTCGCGCTGTAAACATACTGCCAGCCATCTCCCATTCCACCCGTTTGCGGCGTCCAGAAATTCATGCCCCAGGGCAATGCGATGCTCGGGTAGGTATTACCGTTGGAAAGCTCGCCTCTCGAATCGGTGCCCATTAAAGGATTTACCCACTCGGCAGGGTCTGTAACCGGCCCCTGTACGTATTGTGCAGAGGCGTTGATAGACATTAAGGTTAATGCCGCAATAAATACTTTCTTCATATCTGTTCCTTATTCCCGGCACAGCTGCCGGGACACTGTTTCTTTATTATTACTTGATAAATGCTTCCAGCTGCTTGTCCAGATCGGCTCCACGAAGGTTTTTCGCGATGATTTTACCATCGGGGCTAATCAGGAAGTTGGTGGGGATAGCGGTAATATCGAACATTTTAGCTACTTCGTTATTAAATGCAGTAAGATCGCTCACCTGCGTCCATGGCATATTATCTTCTTTGATGGCCTTTAACCATTTTGCACGGTCGTTATCCATGGAAATACCGAGTACGGTGAAGTTTTTGTTCTGGAACGTGTTGTAAGCTTTCAGCACGTGCGGGTTTTCGGCCCTGCATGGTCCGCACCAGCTTGCCCAGAAGTCGAGCAGTACATATTTACCTTTGAAAGATGACAATGACACGGGTTTACCCTCGGTATCTTTAATAGTGAAGTCGGGTACTACTTTGCCAACAGCACGCTCTCTCAGTACTTTGGCAGAGTTTTCCATTCTTTTGTAAAGCGCGGTTTGAGTGGCTTCGCCTTTCAGCCAGGCCATTTTAGCTTCCAGCTGGTCGCCGTAGGAGTGCGACAGGTAAACGCCCATAATGAATGAGCTGAGGGTGGCGGATGGATGCGCATCGATCCACTCCTGGTACATCGCGTAACGGTCGAGGTAAGTTTTACGGATTTCTTTCTGAATGCCGGCCACTGCCACAGAATCATTTTCCTGGGTCGCCTTATTCAACTCTTCGTATAACTCGCCAAAATGCGCCAGCCTTGGGTCGGTGGCTTCTTTATGCTGCCAGTCGAGGTAGTCTTTTACAAACTTACTTTCTCCGGAAATGCGCACATCTCTCAGTAAAGGGCCGTTACCACTCAGGTTAATTTCTCCCTCATCAAGAAAGAAAAACATATTATGGTCCTGCACTCTCTGCATACCCGCCATCAGCACATAACCGTCGGCCGAAGGGATGTCCAGCACGAACTTAAATTTTCCGTCTTTTACGAGTACGGAATCGAGTTTGCTTGCATTCGAAGCAAGATACATTTTAGTGCCTTCCTTCAAATTCGGGAAGTCTCCGTTAACGATTACTTTCTTTTGTGCACTGGCAGTAATGGCTGCAGTGACAAGTAGCATGGTGAGTAGTTGTTTCATTCTGTATAATTGATGATTGGTAAGGTTTGTTAAAAGCCGGGCACACCAAATTGTTATCCGCCATATCTAAAGCCGGTAGTTTTTTGTTGATAAGGCTGCGGTTCGTTTCAGTTGATATTATCCCTCTCCAAAGTTGTTATTCAGCGTTATTTAAGGCTGACTTTTCTCTTCGCTTAAAGGTAATATAACGTTATGGTCTACGCTATCCTTTTAGAAAGGTTTAACCCTTCAGCAACAATTCCCGGCCGTCATTGTGTATCGCCGCTCGTAATTTTAATTGATAAGGGTGGGTAGGAAACAAATTTCTTCTACTATGGAAGGGAAATGCCTTGTTATTACGACCACACACCTCATCACCAGTACCGTTCATGTAGCCAATATGTAACTCCGGCAAACATTTCCCCTTAGCCGCCTCTGTTTTTTTTACATCTGCATGACGCAATCCGGGGCCATGAACCGGTTGCGGCGGCGGAATTAAGACACTTTCCACGTTTTCCAATAACCCGTTCATTAAAAAAAAGCATGGGCGCAGAGAACTGCGCCCAATGGCAGCGATAATGCTGTTGCTTCTATTAATAACCAAATCATTGAATCTTTAGCCGTACTGGCCGCAATATGTTAACAGCTTTAAATAGGGTGGGCAGGTGATGCGGTTGGTACTGCCGCGCCCCTGCCCCTTTTTCTAAGGCTGATTTTTATGCGCTTAATTATTTTACCCTGGTTAGTGTAAGGTTACGCAGGTTAATGGCGTTCCAGTTAGACGCCGCCGCCTTTAACCGTATTTCGGTAACTCCCTTTGACAATACGGTAATCGTGCCCATATTTACCTTCTGGTATTTATTATAGTCGCCGGTGCTGCTGATCTTGTACGATCTCGCATCGCCCTGTGTTTCTACTACGACTTCGCTACGCCGGGCCGGGGTAGCCACTTCTGCTTCAAGCGTATAGCTACCGGGATTAGCACCTTTTATATTCCACGACATCCAGGAGGTATTGGAGGTCCAGAAACCGAAGTTCCTGTTGTTTTCCGGGCCTTCTACCGAAGCGCTGGCCTCGCCTTGTTTGTTATGTATTTCGGCCAGTTCTGCACGAAGATCGAAACCACCGTTGGTACCTGGTTTAATTACGTAAGGCGCAATTTCCGGTGTGCCGGTTATTTCTACTTTTATTACAGATGCGATCTTATCGGGCACCTGGGATGGAACGGTCAGCAGCAGGCCATCTTCCGTAGCTTTCGTTTTGATCATTTTGCCATCCGCCAGCATACTGGCTGATTTTACTTTTCCTTTTAAACCACTTACCAACAACTGTCCGTTGGCAGGCCACTGGAACACATGAAAGTACAAAGTAGTACCCTTCGCTGTTTTTACTTTGGTGCAACGGCCCCAGGGCAGTACTTTAAAAGGACTGGCGGTGGTGCCATAAATGGCGTTGCCGTTCACTTTCATCCAGCTGCCAATAGCTTCCAGGCGATCTACGATCGGCTGTGGAAATTCACCATCGGCAGTGGGACCAACATTCAGCAGGTAGTTACCGCCTTTAGAGGCAATGTCGACCAAGTTGCGGATCAGGTCTGTATTGGATTTCCAGTTGTTATCTGCGGTTTTAAAACCCCAGGTATCGTTCATCGTCATACAGGTTTCCCAGTCGCGGCCGGCAATACCGGTAGCAGGAATATATTGTTCGGGGGTAGTAATATCTCCATTATGGCCACCACCCAGCCTGTCGTTGGTGATAATATTCGGCTGCAGTTTGATCAGTTCCGCCAGTTTATCGGCGCGTTCTTTATTCATATCGGTAGGCACATCCCACCAGAGTTCTACTACGTCGCCGTATTCGGTAAGCAACTGGCGGACCTGTGGCACCGCCACCTTGTCGATATACTCGTCCATACTGCCTTCCTGGCTTTTATCCCAATGGCCACGGGCGGCTGCACCACCCGGATTATACCAGTCGTTGGCCTGCGAGTAATAGAAACCGAGTTTCATTCCCTGCTTACGACAAGCTTCCACCAGCGGTTTCAGAAGATCTTTGCCGTACGGAGAGGCTTTCACCACATTCCAGTCGCTGCCCACGGCATCGAACAAAGCAAATCCATCATGGTGTTTGGAAGTGATAACGATATACTTCATCCCGGCATCCTTCGCCAGCTGCACCCATTTTTCAGGATCGTACTTAGTTGGATTAAAAGATTGCGCGTAGGTTTTGTACTCATCGCGGGGGATGCTTACATCGTGCATAATCCATTCGCCCAAACCATCTACCTTTTTATCGTGGTAAACGCCTGCGGGAACTGCGTATACGCCCCAGTGAATAAACATGCCCAGTCGGGCTTCGCGCCACCAGTCCATTTTACTGGCCGGTGTTTGTGCGTACAGGGAAGTGGTCCAGGAAGATAAAGCGAGCATAAGCGTCAAGCCTGTCTTCGTTAAAAAGTTACATTTCATGAGATAAAAGACCCGTTGTAAGATCAGTTTAAGATTTGGCTGTTATTAAGCTCCTAAAATTAAACCGGTATTGAGGGCGAAGCTGTTAACGGACATCAAACACATTGTTAACAGATATTAAATGGCCGCAAAATAGTATCACCCTATGGTAAGAATATTTATCTTCATCCCGGTTTATGTTCAACTTAAAATCTCCCATAGTACTTCACCGGCTTATTGCGATTGCCAGCTTCCTGGTACTCTCGTCCGTACTATTTTTCCTGCTTTACAACACATACGAGCTAAAGAACCGGCATTACTTCCTGGAAGAAAAGAAGGTATTGGAAGAAGAATACGGTAAAAGTGTGCGGGACGATAAATTGTTCCCCGGCGGCGCTAAACTCATCGAACGTTACGTGAATACGTACATGTACGAGTACGAAAGGCTTTATCATACCGACCGCAAAGCCTTTAACGTGTTGAGGCAGCGGACGATGGACAGCACTTTTGCATTATTAAAAGCGGCCAATAATATCGATAGCATCATCGGTGAAGCCCGTCGTAGATACAACATCAAACGCGAACTGGACTATGCGCTCACCGTACACCTGGTGGATGTGAACTTCGAAAAAGAAAAGGCCGTAGCCCTGTTCAGCTGGCACGAGGCCAATCCGCTGATCCACTCCGTTCCCCTTACAGCCGAGGGAGCCAGGATAGGTGGCACGTTAAAAGAGCCCGACCAGCAAAACCTCATTATCAAACTCACGGTTAGTTCCAGCATTGATTATAGTTATCGCATTGTATATAGTTTAAATATAGATACGCCCAACCGTAAACTGACCATCCTCCGCCTGATGTTACCCAACCTGCTGTTATCGCTGTTTTCGATACTGGCAGTGGTGATCATCTACTATATCACTTTCAGGAACTGGCAAAAGCAAAAGAAGCTGTCTGAAATGAAATCCGATTTCATCAACAGTATTACACACGAATTTCATACACCACTTACCGCGATATTTGTAGCCAACCAAAGCCTGCGTAACGAACGTATTATCGCCAATCAGCAAAATATACCACCACTTACTGATGTTATTCAACGCCAGGCGGAGCGGCTCAAAAACCTGATAGGCCAGGTGCTCGACATTACTACCATGAGCCAGGTACCCATTAATAAACAACCCCATTCGCTACATGCATTGCTCGAAGAAATTATGCTGGATTACCGCCTGAAAGCAGCCGGCAACAATATTCAGCTCAACTTTAAACGGGGCGCTATGCACGACCAGGTGTTGCTCGACCAGTTCTGGCTTACCACGCTGATGCTTAATATACTTGACAACGGAGTCAAGTACAATACCAACTCATCCAAAGAAATTAGTGTAAGTACCTACAGTGATAAAAAGAACATTTACATCAGCATTGCAGATAACGGTATCGGCATGAACAAAGAAACGAGAGAACGGGTGTTCGATAAATTCTATCGCAGTATAAAAAATAACAACCAGCAAATTAAAGGGCTGGGGCTGGGATTATATTACGTGAAACAAGGCGTAGATGCACACAACTGGAAGATTAGCGTACAAAGCGCACCAGGTGAGGGCAGCATTTTTATCATTACCATACCACTGTAAATTGCGGACATGAAACCGAAGATATTACTGATAGAGGACGAAACGGACCTGGGAAATGTAGTAAGGCAGTACCTGGAGATCATGGATTTTGAAGTAACCTGGTACCAGCAAAGCACGCTGGCGCTCGAACATTTCGAAAGTAATCCGCAGGTGTACCACATCCTGCTTATCGATGTTTCGATACCGGATATGGATGGTTTTACCCTGGCGCAGGAAGTGATCAAATTAAACGAATACGTACCCTTCCTGTTCCTTACCGCCCGTAACGAGCGCGCCGACCGGCTATACGGACTGAAGATCGGGGCCGACGATTATATTACCAAACCTTTTGATATAGATGAACTGGTGCTGCGCATTCGTAATATTATTAAGCGCAACCTGCATACCAGCATCGATGTAAACAGCCGCGACTTTATCGAACGCGGCGATGTACGTTTTTATAAGGACTCATTCAAACTGCTGATCGGCTCCCATAAAGAAATAACCCTCACCCCCCGCGAAGCAGAACTGCTCGACTTCCTGTTCCGCAATGAGAACCGTATTCTCAAAAGAGAAGACATCCTCAAACAACTCTGGGGCGATAACGACTATTTTCTCGGCCGCAGTCTCGACGTTTTTGTTTCCCGATTGCGTAAACACCTGGGCAAATCGGCTGTGGTAAGCATTGATAATGTGTATGGCGTGGGGTTTATTTTTAATGTATCGGGCAAATAGTGCCTGTAACGTCATCGAAGTGTCAAGATACCCATGCCAATAAATATTTTCCCGATTGCGTAAGTCCTTCGGAATAGTTGCTCCTACCTTTGCGAAAATTTAGTCAAAACAGGTATGAAGCATTTATTTAAGTTGATTTTACTGCTATTCCCTTTCGTGGCAATGGCAAGCGAGGAAAATCCCGACGCATTCGGCATTATCAAAGGCCAGGTACTTACTTCAGACGGCGAGCCTGCACCGGGCGTTACTGTTCAGGTTGTTGAACGCAAAAAAGGCGAGATCACGAATGTGGACGGGCAGTTCCAGATCCGAAGGCTCCCTGCAGGCAGCTATACCGTACAAATATCTTTAATAGGTTACGAAACACTTTCCGAAACGGTTATCGTAGAGGAGAATAAAACTTCCATCGTTAATTTCCGGCTGAAAGCGTCCAACAAGGAATTGCAGACAGTAGAAGTTACCGCAATCAACAAATTTGGCAACAGGGAATCTAAAAACATTTCCCGCCTGCCCATCCGCAACCTGGAAAATCCGCAGGTTTACAGTGTTATTAACAAAGATTTGCTGAAAGAGCAGATCGTTACCAGCTTCGATGACGCATTGAAAAACGCACCGGGTCTGAACAAATTATGGTCATCTACCGGCCGTGGCGGCGATGGGACTGGTTACTATTCCCTGCGTGGCTTCACCGTGCAGCCCAAAGTAGTGAACGGCGTGGCTGGGGCGAGCAACGGTTCTCCCGATCCCGCCAATATTGAAAGAATTGAGGTGATCAAAGGCCCATCAGGTACTTTGTTCGGCAGCAGCGTTACCTCTTTCGGCGGTCTTATCAACATCGTTACGAAGAAACCACACGAAGGGTTTGCTGCAGAAGTTAGCTACACCGGCGGATCTTACGGCCTTAACCGTATCACCGCCGACGTGAATACGCAACTCGACTCCCTGGGTAAAGCCCTCTTCCGCCTGAATGCCGCTTACCATAACGAAGGAAGCTGGCAGGACGCAGGCTTTAAGAAATCTTTCTTTATCGCCCCCAGCTTAACCTACAAAGTAAGCGACCGCACCACGCTGGACCTCCGCGCTGAAATTTCCCAGTCGGATGCCACTAACATCCCCAGCTACTTCCTTACCAGGAACAGCGCCCTTAAAACATTCACGCCCGATGAAATGAACATCGATTTTTCCCGTGCATGGACGTCTAACGACATCTCTATGAAGAACCCGGTGATGAACGTGTATGGCGTATTGACCAACAAACTGGGCAAATCCTGGACTTCAGAAACCAACGTTTCTACCAGCGTACGTAAATCGGATGGCTACTATATCTACCTGTCCGTATTGCCAGGCGACACCTCCCTCGGAAGGTCAATCAGTAAACAGGATGCAACCAGCACCTTTGTTGATATTCAGCAGAACTTTATCGGCGATTTTAAGATCGGAAGTTTGAGGAACAGGGTGGTAATTGGCCTCGATTACCTAAGCAACAAAACCAATAATAACAACAGCCCTTACATTTCATTCGATACGGTGAATACTAACCGTGCAGATGCACGTTACACCCGCCTTACCGAATCGGCCGTAACTGCCAGGTTTGCAGGCGCATCCAACAGCAGAACTATCTCCGAAACCAATACTTACAGTGCTTACGTGTCTGACGTACTGAACGTAACCGAACAACTGAATGTAATGGCCAGCCTCCGGGTGGATTATTTTGAGAACAAGGGTACTTACAATGCCGCTACGAATATCACCCCGTCTGCCAGCAAATATTACCAAACCGCTTTCTCTCCTAAGTTTGGCGCGGTGTACGAGATCCTGAAAAATAAACTCTCCGTATTCGGTAACTATATGAACGGCTTCCAGAACGTAGCACCAGCCACACAGCCCGATGGCTCTGTAAGCACCTTTAAACCACAACAGGCTAACCAGTGGGAAGCCGGCGTAAAAGGTGAATTACTCGGTGGCCGCATCTCCGGCTCCATTAGCTACTACGATATTTATGTAACTAATATTACCGTTCCCGACCCTAACAAGGCCGCCGGTTTCACCATCCAGGACGGCAACATTTCCAGCAAAGGTTTTGAAGCAGAAGTAACCGCTAACCCTGTTAATGGCCTTAACATCATTGCAGGTTACGCTTACAACGACGCGATCAACGATAAAACCACCGCAGACATTAAAGACCGTCGCCCTGTTTCTTCGGGCCCTAAACACCAGGCTAACGCGTGGATCAGTTATAAACTGGGTAATGTAAACGAAGTGCTGAATGGCTTGGGTATGGGCTTTGGTGGTAACTACGGTTCCGAAAATATCATTACCAATAACACAGTAACCGGTCAATTCAAACTGCCTTCTTACGTAGTGATGAACGCTTCGGTTTTCTACGATAAACCTAAGTACCGCCTCGGTCTTAAACTGGACAATGTAGCCAATGAGCGTTACTACTCCGGCTGGACCACCGTAGAGGTTAACATGCCAAGACGTTTCTCCGGCAATGTGACTTTCAAATTCTAATACACTATAGTAACAATCTGGGGCCGCCTTATTACAAGGCGGCCTTTTTTATTCAAATAAAAACGCATTATCTTCATCTATCTAAAACCACCACCATGAAACTTCGTCTTCTATCCGTATTCATGCTTTTGTCTGTTGCAGTAATAGCGCAACAAAAAACGCCGCCCAGCACTGCCGACATCATTAAAGAAGCTACCAAAATAGCCGGCAAAGAAAATAAAAAAGTATTCCTGATCTTCCACGCCTCCTGGTGCGGCTGGTGTCATCAAATGGATACGGCCATGAACAGCGCTTCCTGCAAACCATTGTTCGATAAAAGTTACGTGGTAAGACATGTAGTGGTAAAAGAATCACCGGCGCATAAAGCAGAAGAAAATTCAGGCGGAGAAGCCCTGATGGCTACTTATGGAGCAGCACAATCCGGCATTCCGTATTGGATCATCTTCGATAAAAATGGTAAAGCTATCGCTGATTCGCAGGTAAGGCCAGAAGGTGCCGATATTCATACTACCGGCAAAAACACAGGCTGCCCCGCATCGAAAGAAGAAGTAGCCTATTTTGAAAAAGTATTAAAGGCTACGTCGAATTTAAAAGAAAGTGAAATAGCCACCATAGCTGCCAGGTTCCGGCAGATTGGCGAGCGGATGAACAGTCATTGATTTACTTTTTATAATGATAAATACCGAAGGGGCTTAGGCCCCTTTTTTCATACGCAAAAACGACTACAAACGCAAGTACGGTCAACTTACCATGATTGAGCCATTCGTCCGCAATACCTCTACCGCATTCACTATTAACTACTTATCAATTCCGTCAATGTCGGTATAGTATCAATCAATAGCGCCGGTATCGAAATCGCCCCTACTTTTGAGTCATAAAACCAAAACATATGGCACTCACATTCACCGATAAAAATTTTGACGCTACCGTTTTACAATCGGATAAACTTAGCGTTGTAGACTTTACCGCCGCCTGGTGTGGCCCTTGTCGTGCAATAGGTACGATCATCGAAGACCTGCACACAAACTACGAAGGCAAAGTAAACATCGGTAAACTGGATGTGGATACCAACCCGGAAGTATCAGTAAATTTCGGCGTTACCAATTTGCCTACCATCCTGTTTATTAAAGGTGGTAAAGTGGTGGACAAACAGGTAGGTGCCGTTCCGAAATCTGTACTGGAGAAAAAGATCCAGGCAAACCTCTAATGAAAATTCAGGCCAGGCAAATTAATGAAATGATAAGTTTGGAATAGGAAGTATAGCAGCCGGCCTTGTTCATAAACCAAAAGCCGCTTCGTTTAAACGGAGCGGCTTTATTTTTTGCGGAAGCAAGTTAGAATGGCGGTTTTTACTCCGTTCGCAAACTCTTCACAGGATTAACAATAGCGGCTTTGATGGAGTGAAAACTTACGGTTAGCAAGGCAATAACAATAGCTGTAATACCCGCTATCGCAAATATCCACCAGCTAATGGGCGACTGGTACGCGAACCCGTTCAGCCACTTCGCCATAGCATACCATGCCACAGGCGAGGCAATAGCCAGAGCAATAACGACCAGTATCACAAACTCTTTCGACAACAAAGTTGTAATGTTCGTAACAGAAGCACCCAACACTTTCCTGATACCGATTTCGCGGGTACGCTGCACGGTACTGTAAGCCGCCAGCCCTAAAAGCCCGAGGCAGGAAATAAGGATAGCCAGCCCGGCGAAATAAAAGAACAAGGTAGAAAAGCGCGCCTCCGAAGCATATTGCTTATCAAAATTTTCATCGAGGAACTGGTAATCGAAAGGACGTTGCGGTACCAATACAGTCCACTTCTTTTCAAGTGCGGCCAGCGTACCTTTTATATCACCGCCTTTTAGTTTAACAGAAAAACGGCTGCAATTCTCGGGGTCAATACGTATGGAAAGTGCCTTTACCGTATCCCGCAGTGACTGGTAATTGAAGTTTTTCACAACACCCACTACCTGCCCCTCCCGGCCCCATTGCGAGAACTTTCTGCCCACTATATCTGCAGCATTACTATAGCCCAGCAGCTTCGCAGTAGCTTCGTTTATGATCATTGCCTGGGTCGAATCGGTTGCGTACTTCACATCAAAAGCGCGGCCCGCCGCCATCTGCATGCCCAGTTGTTCGATGAAGCCGAAGTCCACGGGAAACAAATCCAGGTTGGCTGCCTGCATTGCGCCCTGCGGGTTTTCCAATTCTGTAAACGCACCCCATTGGCCTGTACCCGGACCAGCCATCGTGGCTGTTACGGAAGCAACGCCCGGCACTTCGGAAAGTTCCTGTTTGATGGTTGTAAGCCGTTTATTCACCTCGTTATCACCATAATAATTAAGCAGTACTAATTGCTCTTTATTAAAACCCATTTCCTGGTGCCGCATAAAGTATAACTGCTTGTATACGATGATAGTACCCGCAATCAGCATGATCGATACCGTAAACTGCACTACGACCAACGACTTCCGTAATGTAATCCCGCTCTTGCCTGATACAAAACGGCCTTTTAATACCGCGATAGGCTTAAAGTGCGACAAGATCAAAGCCGGATATACACCAGCAAGTAACCCGATCAGTATTGCCACGCCGAATAGCAGCAACAGGTAACTGCCGTGTTCAAATATGTTACTGCTTACTTCTTTCCCGCAAAGTGTATTAAACAACGGACTTAACAGCGCGCTGAAAAATAAGGCCAGTACAAACGATACCAGGCAAATCATCATCGACTCTCCCAGGAACTGTATAGCGAGTTCGCTCCTGCTGGCGCCAATTACTTTTCTTACACCCACCTCCTTCGCCCGTTCTGCCGCCCGGGCGGTGGTAAGATTTACGAAATTGATACAGGCGATGATCAGGATAAAAATAGCGATAACAGAAAAAATATACACATTGGTCATGTTACCATTTTCGAAGGCGCCACGGTCGGTATCATAGTAAACACTTGTAAATGGTTGCAGGAAAAGCGCATACTTCATGTCTCGCTGATCTTTCGGGAGCCGTGCCTCCAGTAGGCCGGGCAGTTTAGCCTCCAGCTTTTTATAGTCGGCCCCGGGTTTTAGCAGCAAAAACGTTTGCCAGCCAAAATTACCCCACTGGTTATACAGGGTGGAGCCGCGGCTGATATAAGACATCGGCAAAATAATCTCCGTTTTGATATGAGAATTCTCAGGAAGGTTTTTCATAATGCCGCTTACAGTCACCCTGCGGTCGCCGTCGAGCAACATTTCTTTTCCGATAGGATCTTCTTTACCGAAATATTTGGTGGCCGCACGTTCAGAAAGAACGATCACATTAGGTTCGTTAAGCACCTCGTTAGCCTTGCCCCTTATCAGCGGAAAACTGAAGGTGGTAAAAAATGTAGAATCCACAAGACGCAGGTCATTTTCCTGGAAACGTGTTTCTCCACGCTGCACCAGTGCGCGCCCGCCGTAGAAAGTGGTAGACGCTTCCACTTCCGGGAACTCCTGTTTAATATTCATTCCCATCGGGTACGAAGTACTACCCGTATGAATGGTTTCTGATGCGGTTTTGATATCGGTTACCAGCCTGTAAATCCTGTCGCCCTTATCATGAAACCGGTCATAACTCAATTCAAAAGAAATGAACAGGAAGATGAGCAAACAAGCCGTCATACCAACAGATAGGCCCACAATATTGATAACAGAGAACGATTTGTGACGCCAAAGATTCCTGAGCGCTGTTTTTAGATAGTTCCGGAGCATATCAAACTGGTTTTGTGCGGTGATGCAGCTCTAGATCGTAAAAATATGCCAGTTTAAAGAAATGCTGGTTATCAATTATTTACTTATAGGAGGATGTCCGTTTTCGGTACAGCGGACGTTCAGTTTTGCGACACGACATAAAAAACCCGGTTTAAAAAAACCGGGCTAATAGTTTGCAAAATCTAAATCGCTGGAGTTTTTGGTATAAGACTTACCAGGTATGAAAACAGTCCCGGTGTTTGATAATGAACTCCAGCTCATTGTCAGTGAAACTATATTAAAGACGCTTAAAATCAATTTAAGGGTGAATTATTGAAAAAAAACGCCTTAAAAAAACTTCCTTTTTGCCCTATTTTAGTAAAAACCTGTTTTACATGCTCCCGAAACTGATTACCACGTTATTATTTTGCGTGTATGCGCACACGCTTTCTGCACAAACAATTGCCGTAAACCAGGTAGGCTTTTATCCTTCCGGACCGAAAAAGGCCATTATAAAGGATGGAAAGCCAGGTAATTTCTATCTTATTAGACTTCCGCATAACGATACGGTATTCAGCGGCAAACTCCAGGGCCCCTTCGTCAACAAATATTCACCGCACGCTACCTACCTGGCGGACTTCAGCAGGGTAAATACAAAAGGTACTTACCGCCTGAGCGCCAATGGTGATACTTCTTACGCTTTCAGCATACGGTCCAGCCCACACAACGCGGCTGCCATGGCGGCCATGAAAGGGTATTACCTGCAACGCGCTTCTATGCCACTGGGACCCACCTACGCAGGTAAATGGCAAAGAAAAGCCGGCCACCCCGATAACCACGTCCTTATCCACCCCTCCGCCGCTTCGCCCTCCCGCCCTGCCGGTACGGTAATCAGCAGCACCGGTGGCTGGTACGATGCGGGCGACTATAATAAATACATCGTGAACAGTGGTATTACCATGGGCACCTTACTGTCGCTGTACGAAGACTTCCCGGCTTATTGCAATAAGATCAACCTCAACATCCCTGAAAGCCGCAACCAGCTACCCGACCTGTTAGACGAATGCCTGTACAACCTCCGATGGATGTTAACCATGCAAGACCCGGCCGATGGCGGTGTATACCATAAACTGACCAATGCCTCGTTTGATGGAATGGTTATGCCTCACGAGGCTACCAAACCGCGTTACGTAGTGCAAAAAGGAACGGCCGCCACGCTGGACTTTGCCGCCGTAACCGCCCAGGCTGCGAGGGTGTACTCGCCATTCAATAAAAAACTGGCCGACTCCTGCCGCACAGCTGCCATTAAAGCCTGGGAATGGGCGCAGCAACACCCGAACGTGTTGTATAAACAGGACGATATGAACAAACAGTACCAGCCACCTGTGGTAACGGGTGCTTACGGCGATAATATGATGAACGATGAAGTTGGCTGGGCGGCCGCCGAACTGTATGTAACGACCGGCGACGAGCAATACCGCCCGTTTATTAAACTATTGCCCGCGCAATACTGGCCACTGCCTTCCTGGAGCCAGGTGCAGCTATTGGCCTATTATACTTTATCAAGAAAGGGAAAGCTGAAACAGGAGGTAAACCCGGGCATCATCGCGTTTGCCGATAAATTGCTGGCGGGCAGCGATTCGACCACCTATCAGACCGTGATGGGCAAACAGGCGGGCGATTACGTTTGGGGCAGCAGTGCGGTAGCCGCCAACCAGGGCATTGCTTTGTTGCAGGCCTATCGCATCACCCGTAAACCCATCTACCTGGATGCTGCCATATCCAACCTGGATTACCTGATGGGGCGTAATGCCACCGGCTATTGTTTCCTTACCGGCTTTGGCGCCAAGCGGGTAATGCACCCGCACCACCGTGTATCCGTGGCAGATAAAATAACCGGTCCCGTACCGGGATTACTGTCGGGCGGGCCTAACCCTGGCATGCAGGACAAATGCACTACCTACACGTCAAAGGTGCCGGACGAGGCCTTCACCGACGACGATTGCAGTTACGCCTCGAACGAGATCGCGATTAACTGGAATGCACCGCTGGTATACCTGCTTTGGGCGGTAGAAGCGCTCGCGAAATAATTAATTAATGGGATGCCTGAACGCATTGATCCTTATCTCGTCAGACGTAGCCTTTCTAAGGTTGCAGGGTTTTACGCCATCAAGCTCGCTCCGTACAATGTTGATAGGCATATAGTGTAAGTTGGTGCCAGGCAGGGTGATGTAGGGATAGTCGCCCCCATAATTGCTGGTATTAATGTCCCAGTCGCCCTCAACCCGCTCGGCGATGGTTTGGCCGATATAATACACCAGCGCATCGTACAATACCTGCCAGGCCTGATCGAGATCGTACCCTTCAAGTACACTGTCTATAATGCCAAGGCTTTCATAACCGTAGTCCAGTTTATCTTTTGAAATACCGAGTTCGCGGCTTATCAGTTCCAGCATAACGCCGCCCTGTTCAATGAGGCGGTTGCCGGTTTTGGTGTAGTGACGCCAATGGTCTACCGAAGCGGCGCGACCGCTCTTATAGTCTTCATCTACCCGCTTCTTCCAGCTTACGAAACGGAGAAACGATTCTTTTTGCCAGTAGTTACCTTTCCCGGGCACGCTTTGGCCTTCGGGGTCAAACACATATATGAAATCGCCGTTAGGCAGTTCATATACCTGGTCGCGTTTTTCAGTACCGTTGCGGTACTTTTCATAAAAGTCAAAAGTATACTCGCGATGCAGTTTTGCACCACCGGTTTCTATGAAATCTATAACCTCTCCCTTTTTTAATCTACGGTTAAGTGGAAAGTCCTTACTCTTGGGCATAGCGGCTTTAAGTCTATCAGGGTTATCTAAATTGGAGCCGACGTTCAACAATATCTTGTACTCGAATACTAATTTCGGATCGGAGGACTAAGTTATATAAATTCCACCGTAACGCATAATGATATTTTTACATCCCTTAGAAAACAGCCTTTACTTCACAAAATCTTCGCGCATAGGACTAAACACATCAACCAGTACCCCTTTTTCTATGCAACGGCAGCCGTGGTCTGTGTTTGGCGGCACATAAAAGGCGTCGCCGGCTTTGAGGATTTGCTTTTTACCGGCAATCTCCACTTCGAAGGAACCTTCCTGCACATGTGATATCTGTGTATGCGGATGTTGGTGGATAGAACCCACGCCGCCTGTTTCAAATGCCACTTTTACCATCATCACCCGTGCGTCGTAAGCCATGATCTTGCGGCTAAGTCCACCGCCCAGGTCTTCCCAACCTATTCCTGCATCATCTATAAAAACCTCCTGCATAGTCTGTCGTATTTTATAAGTGCAAAGAACGGCAATTCCGGGTTGCAAAAAAATAGGGCCGCCCTGAAGAGCAGCCCGTCAACCTAAACTTTGTTTATGAGAAAAAAAAAGAAATAAGTCAGCTTTGAGTTTTTTAGACAATACCTCACTACACCGCCCCGGGAGCAGTATAACGCTGGAATGCTTACACTATTGATACTAGGAAAACTAGCATAGGGTGACTTCGTCTAAAAAATTGGTAATTCTGTTAACTACGAGCCTGTTTAGTGGCGTAATAGGACTTCTCGAACGTTGCATGACAATAGGCGCGGGTTATGCTTTCTCTCTGACTCGCGGGACATTCACACATGACATTCCCTATAGAAAAGCGCCTGCTTCCATGATTGGTTTTTGAAATCGGGTGCAAAATAAAACAATTATTACGGTTTTTTGGGTTCTTGTTATAAAGGTGACAAAAAAGTTTTAAATGGCATTTCTCCGGCCTGAACGGCTGTCACCGGAATGTAGCCTTGCGCTTAATCCCCGCGCCGCTTTGGGCTGCAAACTGTGCTGTATTAGCACGATGTAATAAAATTGTTGGGCAGACAATTATGACGATGATCCAAGTTTTCAAGAGGCGGGCACTAACGGGAAGAGAATACTTATTTTTAGGTATTTACAAGATGAAAGTAACAAAAAAACAAAGCGCCACCAATGAAGGCAGCGCTTTGTAATTTATAAGGAGCCGTTGTTAAAACCTTCCGTTGCGGTCGCGGCCACGATCGTTCCTGTCGTTTCTTTCATTACGATCGTTCCTGTCGTTGCGGTCATTCCTATCGTTGCGGTCATTGCGATCGTTCCTGTCATTCCTGTCCCAGTTGTTGCCGTTGTTACGGTTGTTAGAAGCGTAATCGCGGCGGTCGCGGATCAGTACCTGGTTGTGGCGGCCCCGGTAAGAGGCATACTTATTACGGTAGCTGTCGTGACGCATCCAGGGATTGCGATCGTTGATCACCACTTTATAATTATTGTACACGTTGAAGTTACGGTACCTGGCAGGCAGGCTGTTCATTCTCACCCAGTTACGGCCTTCGCGGTAAACGAACTGTTTAGAAGGAACATAGTAGTAAGCTTCGATATCGGGGAAGTAATAGTATTCTGCGTAGTCGTAACCTGCAGGGCCCCAGAGAGGCTGGCTACCAATATTTATGTTGATGCGTACCTGCGCAGCGGCTGGTTTTACAAAGGCCAGTCCTAATAACATCATCCCAAAGATCATAGTAAACTTTTTCATGGCTATTGTTTTTAATTGTTAGTGAAGGTGTTGTTTGTTTCCCTTCTTGCCTGTAATAATTCCAAAAGGATGCCAGATGCAGGGTTTGGCAAAATGTTGCGGCGAACGGGCATAATTTGTATCCGTTAAGGCAGGATGTGTCGATGTAAAGACAATTTTCAGCTACGCCGGGTGAAAATATTGCTACCCTGCAGGCAAACATTGCCGGAAAACAGTCTTTTACTACAGGCAACGCGCCTTTACAATTACATAACCTTGAACCACCGATGTTCCTTGTAATTTTGCCTCCGACCGCTACATCGACAGCTCAAAAAGTGCAAGGGATATGGAAGATGTATTTACTACGACAAACAGCCTGGCGCATTTCGATACGCTATACCAACAATACCACCAGGCCGTATACGCCAACATTACCAAAATGATAAGGCAGCCCGAAGTTGCCGAAGACATCCTGCAGGAAGTATTTCTCGCATTATGGGAAAACAGAGCGCAACTGGACGCCGGCCGCGTACCGGGATGGCTGTTCGTGGTGAGCTATAACAAATCGGCCAGCTGGCTTAAAAAGAAACTGAAAGAACCCGCAATCTTGTTACAGGAAGCAGCCGATAACATACATGTTTCGGACGATGCGGCGGAAGAAGAAGCCCTGTACCGCCTTAAACTCTCGATCGTCGAAGAGGCCGTGTCCCGCCTGCCGGAACGTAAGAAGGAAGTGTTCCGCCTTTGCCGCTTCGAAGGCCGCTCGTACGACGAAGCCGCCGAACTGCTCGGCATTTCTGCCGCCTCGGTAAAAGATTATCTTAAACAATCCACCCGCTTTATACGCGATTATGTAACCCGTCATCATGGCACCCTCGACGCTGCCAGCGCGGGATTACTCCTCCTTTATATCACTACCTGATAACTGGTAACAATTCCGTAACACCTAAAGGCATCCCCTTTTTCCGCTCCCGGAGTATTTACTACTGAGATGAGCAACAAGTATCAACAATTACTCGACCAGTACTGGCAACAAAATACTTCGGAAGCTGCACGCCGCGAGCTGCTGGATTACCTGCAACAGCAGGAGGAAGAAGTAAAATCTTTACAGGAAGAGGAATACAACCAACACCTGCAGTCACCGGTGAAACTGCTGGCGGAGCAACGCAGTAAAGAAATACTTGAGAAAATTCATGCATCGATCGCTATAACAGCAACACCGGTACGTAAAAAAGTATTTCCAATACGCAGCATCGCACGGTGGACGGCCGCCGCGATGCTTGTACTGGCAGCGGGATTTGGTTACAGACTCATTCATCAGCCTGCACAAACACCTGCCCTTACCAACATCACCACCGCAACGAATGAACTTTTGTGGAAGAGGAATAAAGGGAACAAACTGATGGAACTGCAACTGGAAGATGGCTCGGTTGTTAGCCTGCAACCCGGCAGCTCCATCCGCTACTACGAACCTTTCCGCGATGGCAAGAGAGATATCAGTTTGCTGGGCAACGCCCGCTTTAAAGTGCAGGCCGATGCCGGCAACCCGTTTACGGTATATGCGAACGATGTAGCCACGGTGGCCCTGGGCACCGAGTTCTCGGTTAACACTACCTCACCCGGCAGCCATGTACAGGTGAAACTGTTTTCGGGTAAAGTGATGGTGCGTACGGTGAGTTTAAGCATGAAAGATGTATACCTGAAACCAGGGCAACAGTTTAATATAGATACCACAAAACACCAGTTCGCAGTCACCAGTTTTGGCGATAAGCAGGATGTGGAAACAGCCGCTATCAACAATAATATAAATAGTGAACATACCAGGCTGGCCTTTGATCAGCAACCGCTAACATCTGTTTTAGAACAGATCAGCAAACGATACAACGTTCATTTTTCTTATGCAGCAAAGGCGCTCAACCGCGTGCAGGTAACCGGCGAATTTTTACCGGGCGACTCGCTCGACTTTGTTTTATCAGTACTGAGCGCCGCCAATCACCTGCAGTTTACACAACAGGGCGATACGATTACCGTACGCAAAATGAAATAGACTACTAGCAAAATTACTTCTGCCGTCACGCACCGGGCCAGGTGTGCGGGGAAACTATTGTCAATATCAAACCAAATTATATGTCACTTTCAGGATTTTTTTCGATTAAAGGATGGTGTTGGGGGTTGATAGGGGTGCTTTGCTCCTTACAGCTTTCGGCTCAGCAAAAGACGCAGCTGAGCGGCGTGGTAAGCTCTGAAAAGGGTGAACTGCTGTACGGCGTATCTATCAGTATCACCATTGATGGAAGTAAAGAAAAACAATCGGGTACTACGAACGAGAAAGGTGCCTTTAGCATCAACACGCTTAAACCGGGCGTGAAGTATAACCTGCTGTTCAGTTATGTAGGTTATCAACCTTACCTGCTAAAAAACTATTCGTTAAAGGCGGATGCTGAAAATGCGCTGATCGTTCGCATGAAAGAATCGCCTTCTAACCTGAACGACATCGTTGTAATTGGTTATGGTTCGATGAAGAAGAAGGACGTAACCGGCGCGGTAGGTTCTATTAAGTCAGATAAGATTACTGAAGTTGCCGCTACAGACGCTACGCAGGTTTTGCAGGGTCGTATTTCCGGCGTAATGGTAAGTGCGCAGAACTGGAAACCAGGTAACATGGCGGAAGTACGTATCCGTGGCAGCCGTTCTATCAGTGGCTCTAACGAACCGTTGTATGTAGTAGACGGTATCCCATTCGTAGACGCTATCAGCCAGATAAGTCCGAACGATATTGAATCGATGGAGGTGCTGAAAGATGCTTCGGCCACTGCTATTTATGGTAACCGCGGCGCCAATGGCGTCATACTGATCACCACTAAAAAAGGAAAGAAAGGTAAAACCACAGTAGAATATAATGGCTACTACGGTATCCAGGAAAATCAGCCCATGCCGGAACTGATGGACGCAGCAGCGTTCGTGGAGTATTCGCGCGAATCGCAGCGCAACGCGCTCGGTGGCACTTACAATCCCATCCCCAGCAAAGAACTGGATTTAAAAAACGAACAACTGGTAGCTACCCCGTACATGTTGGCCAATATGGAACGGGCGTGGGAAAGCGGCACTTACGATCCTTCTAAATTACAAAGCACCGACTGGCTTAGCTACGGCCTCCGCCAGGGTGTGCTACAGGACCACCAGGTAAGTGTACGTGGTGCCAGCGAAACGTCTAACTTTTTGCTGAGTGGCGAGTACTTTAATAATGAAGGTGTAGTGAAAGACCAGGATTATACGCGTTACTCTGTAAGACTGAACGCGGAACATGAAATCCGTAAAGGTGTTAAGATCGGTACACAGACTGTATATTCCAACAGCGTACAGAACGCCGGCTGGTCGGATGTGTTTACCGGTTACGGTTTAAAAAGCTTTAACCCGCTGGCGTCTCCTTACGAAGCAGATGGTGTTACACTGTCGCTGTTCCCTACCAATAATACCCGTACCCCTAACCCGGTAACGAACTTTGGTAAAACAAAAAGGCTTCGTAAAAACGACCGGTTCCTGGGTAATTATTATACGGATATCAACTTCCTGAAAGACTTTACCCTGCGTACAAATTTCGGGATAGACTACCGCTCTTACCAGAACTATGATTTCAATGCCTCCAATACCGCAGCAGCAGGTGGAGTTGCGCCGGCCAGCGCAGTAAACGGTGGTGCCAGGAAGTTTATGTACACACTGGAAAACATCCTTAGTTATAACAAAACCTTTACCGGTGGTCACTCGCTGTACGCAACAGTTGTACAGTCTGTACAATCCGACAAAACAGAGGAGTACAACATTTCAGTAAAAGACCTGCCCTATGAAGAGCAGTTGTATTACAACGTAGGTACAGCGCTTACTATTAACGGTGTAGGCAGTGGTTTCGCCAAATGGAACATGGCATCGTTCATGGGCCGTGTGAACTACAACTACAAAGGCAGGTACATGGCTACCGCTTCTGCGCGGTACGATGGTTCATCCGTACTGGCAAACGGCCGCAAATGGGTAATGTTCCCATCGCTTGCTTTGGCCTGGCGTTTAAAGAACGAATCGTTCCTGGAGGACGTGAACTTTATCAGCGACCTGAAACTTCGTGCAGGCTGGGGCAAAACCGGTAACGCCGGTGTAAAACCTTACAAAACACAGGGTAAACTGCAAACCAACCGTTACGTATTCGGCGAAACATCGGTGCTGGGTTTCACACCCATGGAAATGATCAACCCTTCACTTACCTGGGAAACTACCGGCCAGTATAATGCAGGTGTAGATTTCGGTTTGATGAAAGGCCGTGTTTCAGGCAGCCTGGAGTTTTACATGCAGAACACATACGACCTGTTGCTGATGCGCCAGTTACCAACCGCCTCCGGCTTTGACCAGATACTGTCCAATATTGGTAAAACAAGAAACAAGGGGGTGGAAGTAACTATTAATACGGTGAACTATACCAATAAAGATTTCGAATGGCGTAGCGACTGGATATTCTCTGCCAACAAACAGGAAATAGTACGCTTGTATAATGGTGAGAAAGATGATGTGGCGAACCTGTGGTTCATTGGCAAACCCGTGAACGTACTGTACGACCTTGGCTTTGACGGCATCTGGCAAAACACTGAAGCTGATAAAGTAGCCATGGCGCAGTACAATACAAACGGAGGCACTTTTAAACCAGGCGATATCCGTCCGCTGGACCGCAACAATGATTTTAAAATTGATGCGAGCGACCGTTACATCCGTGGCCAGGCAGATCCTAAATGGACAGCCAGCTGGGGTAACAACTTCCGTTACAAAAATTTCGATGCCTCTGTATTCCTGTACGCGATGGTTGGTCATACGATTGCCCACAACCTCGATATGCGTTTCGACGGGCGTTACAATCAGCCTAAACTTAACTACTGGACACCGGACAATGCGAGCAACGAATATCCCCGCCCGTTACTGGGAACAGCCAGCGTGAACTACCTGAGTACTCTAAACTACTACGATGGTTCTTTCCTGCGTGTTAAAAATATTTCGCTGGGTTACTCTTTACCCAAACCGGTGCTTAACACCCTTAAGATCGACAAGTTCCGTGTGTATGGTAGTGTACAAAACCCGTTCCTGTTCACCAAATTTCCGGGCACCGATCCTGAAGGTGCTTCCGGTTTCAGTGAACCAAGTGCGGTTACTTACCTGCTCGGCGTAAACCTTACTCTTTAATCTTTTTAGAAGCTGAATAATATGAATAATCTGTATAAATGGGGCCTGGCGGGCGTACTGCTCGTATCGGCCAGCTCCTGTAAAAAGTTCCTGCAGGAAGAAATTGTTTCTGAAGTTTCCTACTCGCTTTACACCACTGAAAAAGGTATTGAAGGCGCCTTAACGTCTGCCTACAACACCATGCGTGCAGGCGTGAGCAGCGAGCGTGCGCTTACCTTCAGTGATGCTGGTACCGATTTGTTTACGCTGGGCTCTGATGGTAATCCTGCTTTCAACCAATACCTCGCCACCTTGTCATCCCTCGAAGGCAAAACTACTTCTTACTGGGACTGGAATTACAAGGGTATTTCAGAGTGCAACGTGACGGTTACTTATCTTCCAAAAGTAACAATGGATGAAAAGCGTAAAGTACAGATAGAGGCAGAAGCTAAATTCCTTCGCGCCTTCTATTACTTTAACCTGGTGCAGCATTTCGGAAAAGTGCCACTGATCATGGAGTCGAACGATAAAGTAGTGACCAGTTATAAAAGAGCGGCGGTGAAAGATATTTACGCCAGCATCATTACCGATCTGCAATTCGCATTTAACAACCTGCCCATTCCTGCTGCGGCACAAGGCCGTGCCACCAAGGCTGCCGCTGCTCACCTGATGGCTAAGGTGTACCTCGTAAAAGCCAGCGCCAGGTCGGCCAAACAGCGCGAACTGCGTGGCAGCACTGCTACCGATGCCGATAGTGTGATTGCTTACGCCAGCAAGATCGTGAACCAGCAACTGGGCGCTTACAGCCTGGTGGCTGATTACGCCAAACTGTTCGATGTAACGAACCAGGTGAACAGCGAAGTGATTTTCTCGGTGCAGTTCACCAATACGCTGTTGAACAACGGCAGCGGTAACCAGCAGCACCTGTACCACGTACCGCAATACGACGCTGTCAATACTAAAATCCTTGGCCGCTCTACTGAATATGGCCGCCCTTACCGCCGTGTACGACCTACACCTTTCGTGTATAACGGCCTGTTTGGCGCCACCCGTAAATTCGACTCACGTTTTGCAAAATCGTTCGTGTGGGGTTATATCGCCAATAAAGCATCTGCCGGTATCGTTACCACAGCAGGTAATAAGATAGATGTGAAAGTGGGCGATACGGCTGTTTACTTCTCCCCTGTTTACTACAACACACCAACGGAGCTGACCGCCGCCACACAAAGCAACAACCGTTACGCTGTGTATTACCCGCTGAATACTTACCTGCCGCTCTCTATGAATTACATCTTCCCTGGCCTGCGTAAGTTCCTGGACGGCACCCGCCCTACTACGAATGAAGTAAATGGTGGCCGCGACTGGATGGTATACCGTTACGCTGAAACGCTGTTATTACTGGCCGAAGGTTATGGTTTAAAAGAAGATTACACTAACGCCGCCATCTATATCAACAAAGTAAGAGAGCGCGCTGCCTATAAAGAAGGTGAACTTAAAACCACGCAATACTGGACGTTTGAAGGAGGCAACTTTGCCGACCGCTTAAAATCCACCGTAGCTGATATGGAAGTAAAACCGGCCGGCATCGCCATCAACTTCACCGACTTCATGCTGGACGAAAGAGGCCGTGAAATGATCGGTGAACTGAACCGCTGGGAAGATCTCGTACGTTGCGAGAAACTGGTAGAACGGGTGAAACTGCACAACCCGGATGCACAAAACATCCGTGATTACCACATCCTCCGCCCTATCCCACAAACCCATATCGACCGTCTTGACCCGGCAGGACCTATCTCTGAAGAACAAAACGAAAACTATTATTAAGATGAAAAGAATACTATTCGCATTATGCCTGCTTAGCAGCAGCGCCTTCGCCCAAAACCGCTTTACCACCATCGGTAAAGCGCTGATGAACCCGCAATCCAACACCATACTCATAGCGGCCCACCGTGGCGCTCACCTCGAAGCCCCGGAAAATTCCATGGCCTCGTTCCGTCACGCCATCGAAATGGGCATCGACATTATTGAACTGGACGTTCGTTGCACAAAAGACGGGCAGCTGGTCGTGATCCACGACAAAAGCGTGAACCGCACCACGAATGGTAAGGGCGATGTAGCCGACCTTACATTCGCACAGATAAGAGAGCTGAAATTAAAACACAACGGCAAGCTCACTTCCG
Source organism: uncultured Chitinophaga sp. (assembly GCF_902168175.1). Classification (GTDB taxonomy): domain Bacteria; phylum Bacteroidota; class Bacteroidia; order Chitinophagales; family Chitinophagaceae; genus Chitinophaga. Next base: position 27,702 of record NZ_CABHOU010000102.1, read on the forward strand.
AAACCGTTCCCACACTCGAAGAAGCCCTGTTATTCGCCAAAGGCAAGATCATGGTTGACCTGGACATTAAAACAGAAACCTGCGTTGACAAGATCATGGAAGCTGTACGTAAAACAGGCACTATCGAAAACACGCTATTCTTTCTCTACGATTTCCATTACGCGCAACCCGTGCGAAAAGAAGGTTTCCGCACCCTCGTCCGTACACACTCCGCCGCAGAAGTAGATTCCGTAGCTGTTTCGGAAGCGTATCATCTTGATGATTCACACTACACACCGGAAGTAGTAGCGAAGATAAAAGCAAAAGGCGGCCGCGTTTGGATGAATGCATTGGGTGACGTAGATAAGAAAGTAGCAGCAGGCGATGTTACCGCTTTTGCTGATTTACTGAAAGGCGGCGCCAATATTATTCAAACGGACCAACCGGCTTTATTAAAAGCGTACCTGGTTAAAAATGGTTTGTACCATTAGTTCCTGTCCTATGTTAATGAAGAGAAAAAGGCCGCCAGGAATGGCGGTTTTTTTTTGCGTTTACTCACCAGATTCCGAGTTTTTCCTGCTGGAGCGACGAACGCCTGGCACTATTGTGAGCCCGCATTAGCGGGCATCACACCAATCGTCATGGCCAGGCAAGAAGCCATCTTCGTGCGCAGTCTCGGCTAAAGTAAAACCATCTCACGCGAACAACGTTGACGAAGCAATGCACTTCCCAACTTGTCGTGGCATTGCACACGAGTAGCGGTAATGCACTCTCAAACTGTCACGGCACTGCACACGAATAGCGTTGGTGAAGCAATGTACTCCCAGCCCGTCATGGTACCGCGTACGATTAGCGGTGGCGAAGCAAAGCACTTCCCAACTTTCATGGTACTGCACACGAGTAGCGGTGGTGAAGCAACGCACTCCCCAACTTTCATGGCACCGCACACGAGTAGCGTTGGTGAAGCAACGCACTCCCAGCCCGTCATGGCGAGGAACGAAGCCATCCTCGTGTGCAGTCTTCGCTACAGTAAAAGGCCTCGAAGAAGGCAACGTTCCAGCTACGAAAACGATTTGCATTGCTATTATCCAATGGTCATAACACAGGGTGTATCTCGAGCGAAGACTGCGCACGAAGATGGCTTCGTTCCTCGCCATGACGGCCGGAGAGAGGCTTGCCTCGGGCACGTTTTCGATGGAGCGACTCAGAACGCATTCGCGCAGATCGTTCGGGACACATTCGAGCATATCGTTTCAGGACACATTCGAGCAGATCATGTCAGAACACATTCGAGAAAATCGTTTCAGAACGCATTCGAGAAAATCGTTTCAGAACACATTCGAGAAAATCGTTTCAGAACACATTAACTACCTCATTTCGAAACACATTTGAGAGGCTCGCCTCAGGGTACATCTGAGTAATTCACCCGGATACATCTGCAACTACTAGCAACAAAAAAAGGGCCGCCTCTCCGGCGGCCCTTCTCTCTCAATATGACATGGATCCTATTTATTATACTTAATCGAAACATGCCCCAACCTACTATTCGTCGTAGCTCCAAGCGTACCGCCCGTAGCACTCGTAGTAGTACCAACGTTCTTATTCGCCACTCTTACGCGGATGTACAAGTTAGTTAACCCGGAAGCTGCCTGCGGGAACTGGAAGTTTACGGCTTTGTAGCCTGGTAACTGCGTTAGCAGGGTGTTGGAGAAATTCGCTACGTCTTCGAAGGTAAAGGTGCCTACCTGTTGGAATGGTGCATTGTTATCGCCCGACCACTCTACGATGAAGTTACGGGGGCCGCCGATATCGGTGTTGCCTTCTAGCTGTAAAGAGATTGGGGTGGTAATACCTGCGGTGGATGTTTCGATGCTCCAGTATGCGCCGGTGGTGGTGGCAGGCGTTGGCCACCAGTTTTTGCTGCCCCAACCGCCGTTGGTTACGGCACCTTTTACTGTTAATGGTTCCTGTAACAGACCGTTGTAGTCGGTGGTGGCGTAGTTACCGTTGGCGGTGAAGTCCAGCGGTTGGCGGGTGCTGTGGTAAATACGGCCGGTGCCGGTTTCGGGAGTTAGTGGATTTGCTTCTGCCGTGGGAGCAGAATTGTACTCGGCGCGGAAGCGGCTCCATTCTACCAGTACTTTCGAGAAGCCGGCGTTACGGTCGGCGTTCAGTGCGATGTCTTCACGGGAGAGGTGACGGATGGCGTAGCGGCCGATGTTGCCTCCGAAGCGGTCCATTTTTTCGTTTACGATGATGCCGGCTATTGTACCGGAACCCTGCGGCACCAGTTTACCATCGCGGCGGTAAGGTACATCGAGGTTAGTGAGCATGTACATGCTGTTGCCCTGGATGTCGCGGATGCTTGTGGGATAACAATCCATACGGGCTGCGTAACCTTCGTTGATATTGGTGAAACTGCCGCTTGGGATAGAGATTTCTACATCTTTCAGTTTTACGTAGGTGTACAGGTCGTTGTCGGTTAATTCGCTCATGTACTTTTCGCGGGGCAGCAATGGTGTAGTGCCGGCGTTTTTAGCCATGATGTGTTTTGTTTCCACGCCGGTGATAATCACCCGATCGGGGCCTGACAAACGTTGTACGGTGGTGCCTTTCAACCAGACTTTTACACGATCGTTGAAGTTGTAAATGTTGTCGCCGGGCGTTTTGGTTTTAAGGTAGATGCCTTTGGTACCATCGGCACTCTGGATATACACGGCAATTGCGTTCTCTGTTTTAGAGAGGGTGTGTTTATCCGTATTGTTCAGGTTCTGGGTGATATTGGGATGGCCCTTATCGCTGACTACTACCCCTTCGAAGTAAATACTTTCATTTACGACGCCCGCTGCGAGTGTCGTTTTGATGTAATCAAAACCCCTGGCAGTGGCGCCTTCGTAGTCTATACCCGGCAGCTGACTGATAGCCAGCGTATCGCTGATGGTGACGTTGAGCGCATCTTTGTAAGTAAGTTTAAGTACACTGGTGCGCGCGGCGGCGGTATGATTGGTATCTGCTTTAAAATAGAGATAACCTTTCTCGATGCGCAGGTCTGACACCCAGTTCTGTTGCCCCTCCGTACGGTGTGTATAACTTACCACCATCTGCTCCATTGGCACATTCGTATTAACAGGCGTTTTAAACGTACCGCCGTTCGCGATCGTTTGTGCAGAAACATCGGCAATGGCCAGTGTAGGAACAAGACCACGCTGCTGCAAACGTACCGTATCTGTTTTACCACCAGCCTTTACCAGCAGTCGTACGAAACGGGGCAGGTTCACGCTGTTATCGGTGAGTTGTGCTACAGCCTGACCTTTACCGCTGCCGCTCTTTGCGGTGAGCGTAAGCCAACTGGCGGTGTCTATCGGTTCTACCGACCAGTCGCCATCGGCGTACACGATGAACTTAGTGGTATCGGCCGGGGCTGCGATGGTAATGGTGCGCGAATCGATGGCCAGGTCGGTGCTGAATTTATAATATTCCGTTTTACGGCAGGCGGCTGTTACCAGCAGTACTGCGCTTACGGCGAGTAATAACTTTTTCATCTTCCTTAGTTTTTAAGCTCCATGAGTATGGGACGGTGATCGGAAAACACTTTAGTGAAATCATCATAAATAAAAGCGCAGCTGGCGATCTTCTTCTCCAGGTCTTTGCTGGTATAGATGTAATCGATCCTGGCGTCGGTTACGATAACGCCTTTTCCGGTGCTGGCTTTTACTTTATCATGGTAGTAACAGCCTGCATCCACAAATCCGGCGGTAAGCATGCTTTGCTGCACGGTGAAGTCGATCGTTTCTCCATTTACCAGGTTTTCTATTTTAGGATTTTTAGCGGATGCGGCTTTCTGTACGGTAATTACCCGGCCGTTGGTCATACGCTCTTTATCCAGCGGGGAATTTGAATTGAAATCACCCATGATCACCCAGTTCTTTTTATCCGCCTGCAGCGATATATTTTTGAGTACCTGCGCGATCTCCGCCCTTCTCTTTTTATAAAGATGCGGATTGAGGTGCAGCACTACAATGTTGTACTGCTCAATCTTCGCCATAATAAACCCATGTGTCATGTTTTCATTGATCTTCTGGATAGCAGCGATCGGGTATTTGGAGGTAAGACCGGTGGGATAACCGTTCTCTTTCACAATTACCGCGTACGGATGACCGTACGAAGCGGCCAGTTCTTCCAGCGTTTTTTGTGTGAACCCGTTACACTCCTGCAGCGCCAGTACGTCCGGATTCTTGTCTTTGATCCAGGATACGAACTGTTGTTTGCCTTTGGTAGTATCCATCTTCATCCCTTCGAGGATGTTGTAGCTAAGTATTTTAAAGGGCTGCTGGGCAGATGCTGCCAATGCCGGCAGCAGGAACAGGAATAAAAATATCTTCTTCATTTATCTCTATTTATAAGCGTCATTAGTTAAAAGGCCACGGGTGCGTACCACTTCCTTATCAGGGATGGGGTAGTATTCGTGGTAAGGACGAAGGTTGTTTTCAATCACTTCGTATTCTATGGCTACCGTTTCTTTCAGGCGATCGTAAAAAGTACCCCAGCGTACCAGGTCCCATTTGCGGCCGTACTCTCCCATCAGTTCACGGGCGCGTTCTCTTTTCAGCTCTTCCAGGAATTCTGTTTTACCGGGATAAGTATCCATTTCGAAATCAGGGTTCGCACGCATTTTCACATCATTGATGCACTGCATGGCCAAGGGCACCTGATCGAGTTCATTCGCCGCTTCGGCCATCATGAGCAGCGCATCGGCATAACGGAACACTTTCTGGTTATTGCCATCGGCAATGTTATCCATGCCAGGGCACCAGAACTTAGGGCCCATCCAGGGTTTGCCCGTACCGTTATTGGCCATGGGACGGCTAAACCAAACGCCATTGTAAGTGTAGCCTAAGATTATTTCCTTACGCGGATCGGTGAGTGGGTACAGCGACATGAAATACTCCGAAGGTGTAATAGAGTTAAACGGGTTGGCGGTGCTGCCCAGTTCTGGTATGTTGATACCGTTGTAAGTACTGGTACCGGAAGTTTTTGTAGGTGTAAAGAACGCGGCCACCTGTGTGGTTTTCTTTAAGCCGGTAGCCGACCATATATACTGTACCTCGAAAATAGATTCGGGCGTGTTTTTATTCCTGAAGTAAGTGTCGGTAAGCGGGTATTGCAGCAACTGACCATATACAGCCTGTATCTTCTTCATTGCATCGATGCATACCTGGTACTCTTTATTCCACAATGCCATTTTACCGATCAGCATATAAGCCAGGTGAGCGCTCACCCTGTTTTGCGGCACTTCCGACGTACGCGTTTGCGGCATATGCGGTGCGTACCGTTGTAACTCAGCGATCAGCGTATCGCGGGTTACGGAAGCATCCATCCTGCCTATCTTATTTATTTTCTCCAATGCTTCCAGGCTGCTAACGTCCTCGCGGTAAAACGGAACATCTTTAAAAGTGCTCGTGAGCACGTAATAATAGAGCGCTCTCAATACCACCGCTTCTGCCACCAGCTGCGGCTTCTTTTCTTCTGCAATGGTGGCGCCTTCAATACCATGAATAGCCGCATTGCAATACATGATGCCCTGGTAACAGGCTGTCCATATATTGTCGCCCATACCCGGATTGGCCGGGGATATCTCGAACTTTACGTCCAGCGCGGCGGAGTTCAGGAAAGCCAGGTCGGTTGCGGCTTCGAGCGGCAACATCAAATCCTGGTAATACACGCTGTTCAGTGGATTGTAACAGCCGTTTAAGGCTGCGATACATTGGTTCTCCGTTTTATAAAACCCTTCGGGGCTCACAAAGCTTTCTGCATCTTCTTCCAGCAGCTTTTTACAACCACCCAGGCTTAGGGCGGCTAAAAGCAGAGCTGGCAGCAGGTACGTCTTAATTGCTTTCATATCTCAATGTGTTTGTAATTAGAATTTAAGTTCCGCTGAAAAGGTGATGGTCCTGCTGCTTGGGTAAGCGCCATTGTCCATACGACGAATGGTAGAACCCTCGCTCTGCGTACTCACTTCCGGATCATAACCGTTATAGTATTTCCACAGTACCAGGTTGTTACCGCTCACGCTCAGGTTAAGCGATTGCAGTTTGTTGCCGGTAATTTTACCCAACTGCACCGGGTACCCCACGGCGAAGTTTTTGAAACGCAGGAAGGTGGCCTTATGCACGAAACGATCGTTCGGAATATCATCTTTCGAATCGGCGCGTGGGTAATCGGAATCCGGATTACGCACGGGATGCCAGGCGTTTACCATGTAACGGAACTGGTTTGACAGATATACACCTGTACCCATAAAGGTTTCGGTAGGATTATAAATATCGCCGCCCAGTGAATAGTTAAAGTAGAAAGAGATGTTTACTTTATAGATAGAGAAGGTATTCTGCAAACCGCCATACATCTTAGGGTCGGCATTACCGAGGTACACGAGGTCCTGGTTATCGAGCACACCATCATGGTTTTGATCGATGTAACGCTGGCGGCCGGGTGAATAATAAGATACAGCGGAGGAAGCGTATTTCTTGTCTGTTTTATCCTGTGTGATCTCGGCCTGACTTTTCCAGGTACCCGCGTATTCCATACCCCAAAGGGCGTTCAGTGGTTTGCCTTTTACGTAGCCATACATCATGTAAAATGCACCGTATGGGTTGTCGTAGGCCGAAATCCGGTCCAGCCCGCCAATATCTTCTACCATCTGTTTGTTATGCGCGGCCGTAAAGGTGGTACTCCAGGTAAAGTTTTTACGGCGGATGTTATCGTAACTCACCGTTAATTCAATACCCTTGTTCGACGTTTTACCAATGTTAGCCAGCCTGCTGTTATACCCCGACTGTGTAGGCAACTGCACCGTCAGCAACAGGTCGGAGGTACGGCTCATGTAAGCATCGAGTGTGATTTCGAGGCGCTGGTTAAACAGTCCTACGTCGAGGCCCGCGTTGTAAGAAGTTGTTTTTTCCCAGGTAAGTCCCTCGTTGGCAATGCGTGATGGATAATAAGCCACCGGCTGCGCGCCGCCAAACAGGTAACCGGTACTGCTGGAGGTAAGCCTTGGCAGCGACTGGTAACGGCTGATCGCATCGTTACCTGACGTACCACCACTAAGACGTAAGGATAATTCACTGATCTTCTTAATCGGTAACATGAAGCCCTCGCGGCTGATATTCCATTTCGCCGCAGCGGATGGGAACATCGCCCATTTATTATTCGCCGCGAAGTTGGAAGCGCCATCGGCACGACCTGTTACCGTTAAATAATACTTGCTTTTATAGTTGTAGTTTAACCTTGCCAGTTGCGATACCCTTACCAGGTTTTCCAGGTAAGAACCTACACTCAACGTTTCTTTAGATGGAATAGCTGCCAGGTCGTTCGGGCCGGTATCGTCTACGAAGTAACCGCTACCGCTGGCTGTCATGTTGGTGTATTGCTGCTTCTGGATAGTGAAACCATACACCGCATCCACCGTGTGTATCTTGTTAAAAGTCTTTTTATAACTCACCGTGTTTTCGTTCAGCAGGTTGCTTACCGCGTAACTTCTTTTATAAGCATAGGCGCCGGAATTGGCTTTGACGCGGCTAGGCATGGTGCCTGGTGTGAACTGGTCGGCCAGCATACTGTAGTCGGAATAGGAAATAGTAGATTTAAGGACGATGTCTTTGAAGATGCGGGCTTCTACATAAGCCATGGTGCTTAAACTGCGCTCCGACTGATCGTTCTTTCGCAGTTGCACGTTGGCAATAGGCGAATCGAATAACGTACCACTGTACCATTGCGTGTTCCAGTCGTTGAAGCTGCCATCGGGCTTGTAAGCCGCGATCGTAGGCGCCAGGAATAATGTAGAACGGTACCAGAGCGTGTTCGTACCCACGTCCGCATTATTGATCGCACGTTTAATATTGGAATAGTTGAAACGTACACCTGCTTTTACAAATTTGCTGATGGTACGGTCGAGGTTCAGTCTTACCTGGTAACGCTTTAAACCACTGTTATCGATAATACCCTGGTTGTTGTTATGGTTTACAGAGAAGAAGTACTGCGTGGCCTTATCACCGCCGGTTGCGCTAAGCGTGATGTTGGCATAAGGAGCAGTACGCGTGATTTCCTCCGTCCAGTTCGTGCCTTCGCCCAGCGATAAAGGATCCGGATAAGGATATTCTTCCAAAGGTTTAGTTTGATTAGCTGCTGCGGAGAAATAGTAACGATCGTTCTGCAACTGTGCGAACTCCGTGGCATTCATCAGGTCGAGGTAACGGGGTAGTTTACTCTGCCCCACATCCGTACGGAAAGTAAAATTCGTTTTACCTGCTTTATCGCCGCCCGTTTTAGTAGTGATAATAATTACACCGTTACTGCCGCGCGAACCGTAGATCGCTGTAGACGAAGCATCTTTCAATACTTCGATCGAGGCAATGTCAGAAGGGTTCAGTTCGTTCAGGCTGCGGATCGCATCCATCAGTCCATCCACAATAAATAAAGGTTCGTTACTGGCCGAAATAGAGCGCGTACCGCGGATGCGGATAGAGGTAGCCGCACCAGGTTCGCCATCTGTAGAAACAATTTCAGCGCCCGCGATGCGGCCCTGTAACATCTGGTCTACACGCGTTACAGGTACATCCTTAATATCCGCCGTTTTAACGCTGGATACCGCGCCGGTGAGATCACGTTTGTTGACCGTACCATAACCGATCACCACCACTTCTTCCATACTTTCTTTCGACAGTTGAAGTTGTGCCTGTATAGGCAATGTAGCACCGCTGAGCGATACCATTTTACGATCGTACCCGATGTAAGAGATCAGGAGTACATCCGTTTTTTTCGCTTTAATGGAGAAATTGCCATCGCCATCCGTTTGTACACCGCGGTTGGTGCCAGCAACAGATACAGTAGCGCCGGGCAGCGGACCACCCTTTTCGTCCAGCACCTTCCCCTTTATTGGAGGCTCTTCCTGCTGAACAGCCGGCGTAACGTCCGGCATCACTTCCTTTTCCTTAATCGTAATTGTTTTAGCACTGATCTCAAAATCCACCGGTTGCCCCATCATGACGCGACGCAGGAAATCTTCTACCGGCATGTCTTTTACGTTAAACGTAATCGGTGTTGTTTTGGTAAGCAGGGCTGCGTTGTAAAAAACAACGTAACCCGTTTTTTTCTCGAGCTGGGCAAACACCTCTTTTAAAGGAAGGTTGTTGCCCGACATAGTAACCGTTTGCGATACGGCGGCCTGCACCTGCAGGACCAAAAGCATCAATACAATAGTGGCTAGTTTCATCACCATACATTTTTTCATGAACGACCAGTGTCCTGCCTCGGGCGGACTGCCTGGTTGACAAAAGTTTTGATACTGCATTCCCTTTAGCTGGTTTAATAAATTAATGACGTGGTGCTATATCGGCCATCCCTGCGGCGCCTGCCGGGAAAGCAATAAAAGCCCTTTCCGCACCCTGGCGGGTACAGTTTGCGTATTATCTGTGTTGTTTAAGTGTTACCTGCTTACAATTAAAGTCCTTCCTTCCAGTCTCAGTTTTACTTTGGAAATCTCTAAAATTCTCATAACGTGCGAGAGGCTCAGCCCTCTTTCCATTTTACCTCCGAATGTAATATCCGGCACCCCGTTTTCGTACTGCACTTCTATATCGTACCAGCGCTCTAACTGGTTCATGACGTCTTTTACGCCTGCATTCTCAAAATTGAACAATCCATTTTTCCAGGCCATCACCTGCGATACATCCACAGTTTGCACTTGTACATCCACACCCGACACCGTAGACTGCTGCCCCGGCTGCAGGATGCGCGAACGGTGCCCCGTCGATACCGACACACTACCCTGCAGCAGCGTAGTTCTCACAAACACCTCGTTATCGTACGCATTAATATTAAAGCGTGTACCCAACACCTTTACTTCCGAGCCGCCCACCTTCACCATAAAAGGCTGGCTGGCATTCTGCGCGATCTCGAAATACGCTTCACCCTTCAGCGTTACCGATCTTTCTTTGCCCGTAAAGCCCGTTGGGTAAGTAATCGCACTGCCCGCGTTCAGCCACACCTCCGATCCGTCCGGCAATACCAGGTGAAACAGTTTTCCTTTCGGGGTAGACAACGTATTATAACTTACCTCCGCCACATCGCCATTATAGCTCACCGTACCATTTTGCAGCGACACACTCGCGCCCGACTGGTTGGCAATCAGTCCTTGTTTGATACTGTCCAGCGGCACCGTGCTGCCATCCGCCAGCGTTAGCAAAGCGCCCTTTACAGCCGGGGCTATATCATTATTATCAATAGAAGTTTTACGTTGATGCTGCACCAATGCCGGCGCAGTGGCCTGCCGCTGCATCAGCGACCAGGTTAGTCCCGATACCGCCAGCACCACCGCTGCTGCCGCTGCATACCGCCAGATGTTCAGGCGTTTTACCTTACCCGGCCTGGCATTGATCACCAGCGAAAGGATTTCCTCCGCTTTCTCCTGTGCCATCTCGTGCGACCCGCCGCTGCGGGCAGCCGTTTGGTCGATCAGTTGCAGCAGGCGGGCGTTGTACTCCGGCTGTGCGATCATCCCGAACAATTGCTGTTCTTCAGCCGGGGTGATGTCACCTTTAATGTACTTTTCAAACAGTTGTTCAAAAACAGGCATGAGCGGTAAACTGCACGCTTTTTAGATGGGCAGCAATATAGAAACTCCGGAAAAAAGGAAATGGGTCAGTGGGAAATAGAAAAAAACGCAGAGGTAACAATTCGGTAATATAAGCGTACTAAAGACACTCCTTTAAGATGATCAGTGCGCCGTAGAGGCCAAGGTGAGAAAGGCAATACACGCGGATCGCCTGCATAGCTTCAGAGAGGTGGCGTTTCACCGTTTCCGGGGAAAGGTTGAGTTCCTGCGCGGCTTCTTCGCGTTTCATACCGTGCTCGCGTATGAGGCGGTACACCTTCTTTTGTTGGGGAGATAATCCGGCCACCGCCTGCTGTAATACCTGTTGGTATTCCTTATCCAGCAGCTGTGAACCAGGGGTTTTAGGATCGGCGAGTAGTTCTTCCTCCACCGGCATAGATCGTTTTTCCTGCGCCAACTGTTTGAGCGCCGAGAACACCCGGTTTCGCGTAATCGTAAACAACCAGGCAGAGAAGTGTTCCAATTGCGCCAGTTGTTCCCTTTTCAGCCAAACCCTTAAAAAAACGTCCAGCACAATCTCCTCCGACACCGGCTGGGAGCGGGTAATATCGAAAGCGATCGAATACACCTTATTACGGAACCGTTCGAACAGCTCCGCAAACGCCTTTTCATCGCCATTTGCGGTGGCGAGCAGCAGGGAATGTTCGTTATGTAGGTGCGGGCTGGTCATTTGCGTGTACAAATATAGTTAAGGGATTGAGATATTCGGATTTCCCATGTTTTACAG
>NZ_CABHOU010000103.1 GCF_902168175.1 uncultured Chitinophaga sp.
TCGACCCAAAAAATTATCACTTCGTCCCCCAAACCCCTCATCTCCCCCCAAACCCTCCTTCGCCGCGCTTTCATACCGCCTGCGATTCATCTAGTTTTGCCCTTAAATATCCCCTCAAAAATGAAAAGAATACATGCTTACTGTTTGTTGATCGCCATGCTCGCTGCATCGTGCGATAAAAAAAATAATGACGGGCCTGCGGAAATACCCGAAGATATGGAAGAGGTAATTACGGCAAAGCCAATGCCACTGGCTGCAGCCGTTACGAAGGTGATTGGGGCAGAGGGCGGTACCCTGAGTCTGGGCAACGATAGTGTGAAAATCGTAGTGCCCGCCGGCGCAGTATCGTCTGCCACTACCTTCAGTATTCAACCTGTTGAAAACACGTTGCAGCAGTCGGATGGAAAGGTGAGTTACGAACTGCTGCCGCACGATGTGAACTTTTCCAAACCAATATCGGTGAGCTTCAAGTATGCTGCGGATCTGTCGATGAATGAAGATGTGCTGATGGTGGCTTACAGGGATGAAGCCGGGAAGTGGCGCGACCTGCCGACGGCGTTGGATAAAACGAATAATACAGTTACGGTGGAAAAATCCAGCTTCTCGATATTTGAGATTTATGAGAAAATATTTTTAATGCCCGTGAAAGACCAGGTAGCACCCGGTGAGTATACCGAGGTGCTGTTAGGTACTCTTTTCAGCAGTCCGAACCAGGATGTATTACTGGCTCCACTGACGCCGAGTTTCCAGAATGGCAACGAATTATACGAGGTAATTCGTACCGGCCAGGTAACTAAGATCAAGAACTGGCGTATCGTTACCGGTCCGGGATCGATTGAAGTGGCGAACGATATGAAATCGAAGGCGCTTTATACAGCCCCCACTACAATGACAAAGCTGACAGATAAGGCCCTCATAGAAGTGACGCTGGAAGGCGTGCGGCCGGTAAAAGACCCGAAAGCACCCGGTGGCGAGCGGCTGACGGGGCTGTTGATCATCCGCACGGAGGTAGATATTATGGCGGGTTACATACGACTGCAGTATAACGGGAAGGAGTACGTGCTTCGCAGCGAACTTGCTGCTGGTATGTTTACGCAGAAGCTCATGGGGATCCACGGGGAATCGGAGGATGGAGAAATTGCAGTGGCTATCGGTATTAATAGTGACGGGCCTGGCAGCGCCGGTGCTTATCCCTGGGACCTCGCTTACAAACCAGGCACCTCCAGCGTAACGGTAACCGTTGATGATGATACGTGGACGGTAGGTCACCATGAATGTGGCGATCCCGGTAAAGCGGTTACGGCTTCCGGAAAGGTTGACGTTACTGAGTGGGGAGCTATAGGGGAAGTTGTGAGCGGGAATTTCTCCGGTTCCATGGAGATGATGATCACCGACTGCTCGCATATCTCAAGAGGTGTGTCGGTGGAATTTAAAATGCTAAGAGATAAGTAGACGTTAAATTTTCAATAAGCCCCAAAGGGACGCTCGTAAACCGGGCGTCCCTTCGTATTTTTTCCCTAACTTCAAAGTACCATGAAAAACACCGAACGCTTTTCCAACCGGGTAGACAACTACGTGAAGTACAGGCCGCATTATCCTGAAGCCATCATTCCATATCTGAAACAGCATGCCGGCCTTAAACCTGGTGGCGTAGTAGCCGACATCGGCGTGGGTACGGGTATATCTTCCCTGCTTTTTCTTGAAAACGGTAATACAGTGCTTGGGGTAGAACCCAATGAAGCAATGCGCCTGGCTGCAGAAAATCAACTGGGCAACAATACCGGTTTTAAAGTAGTGAATGGCTCTGCCGAGCATACCACCCTGCCCGATAACTGCGCTGACCTCATCATAGCGGGACAGGCATTTCATTGGTTCAACAGGGCCGAGGCGCGGGCGGAGTTCAGAAGGATTGGCCGTGAAAATGCGATGGTGGCCTTAATCTGGAACGAACGTTTAACGGACACCCCGTTTGAAGCGGCGTTTGAACAGTTGCTGAAAGATTATGCGGTGGATTATATTGAAGTAGATCACCGTAATATAGGGCCGGAACAACTGGCAGAGTTCTTTTCTGAAGAGGGTTTCGTGCTGCAGTTGTTTAAGAATGCACAGTTCTTCGATTATGCCGGACTTAAAGGCCGGCTGTTATCATCTTCTTATGCCCCGGAACCCGGTCATAAAAACTATGCACCCATGCTTGAGAAACTCGAATCAATATTCGGGAAGTATAATGAACAGCGGATCGTGAAGTTTCATTATACAACGAGGTTGTATTTGGGTAGGGTTTAGCGGAGTTATTTGCAGGTTTTTTTCGGTAGGGCTTTTGTTTTAGATGCGTGAGTCCATGTTTGACCAGGTTTCAACGCTATCATATTTCAAAAGCCGGTCAGCGATATAATGGGGATAGAAGGTAAATTAAAAGTTGGCAGATGGGAGAACAATAAAGATATATCATACAAAGTTAGTGTTGGTGCCGAACAATTTATGATCCATTGCGTATTTATTGTTGTTTAGTTAGCGGTAGCGGTATTAAAGATACCTGGAGGTAGGTGTTATGTTGCCTTCGGTAAGTATGTTAGTTACATTCAGTCTATTGTTACATAACATTTAACCATGACGGTAAAAGATTAATTAAATTCCGTGCCCCGGTAGTTATTCTTTTAAAAAATCATACATTAGTATATTGACAATAACATAAATCACTATGAAAAAGTACTTTGCAGAATTTTTCGGTACATTTTGGCTGGTGTTCGGAGGTTGTGGTAGTGCGGTTTTCGCAGCGGGTGTTCCCGAAATAGGGATCGGTTTGCTAGGGGTTTCTCTGGCATTTGGTCTTACGGTATTGACGATGGCTTATGCTGTTGGTCATATATCAGGGGGACATTTTAATCCGGCTGTTTCTGTTGGCTTATTTGCCAGTGGCCGATTCGAAGCAAAGCAATTGTTACCTTATATTGCTTCGCAGGTATTGGGGGCAACGGCAGCAGCGGCTGTTTTGTATTTAATTTTGAATGGTGCTGACGCTTTTTCGGCAGAGGGCCCAGGTGCATTTGCTACTAACTTTTATGAAATGCCCGGATATGCCGGTAGAAGCTTTAGCATGGCGGCGGCTTTTGCAGCTGAATTTGTTTTGACAGCATTTTTTCTGATTGTTATTTTAGGGGCTACCGATAAGTATGCGAATGGGAAATTTGCCGGAATAGCCATCGGATTAGCACTAACACTGATACACTTGATCTCTATCCCGATTACCAATACTTCGGTAAATCCTGCCCGCTCTACTTCACAGGCTCTTTTTGTACAGGGAGAAGCATTGGGGCAGCTATGGCTTTTTTGGGTTGCACCAATTGCAGGTGCCATTGTTGGTGGACTGATTTATAAATTCCTGTTACAAAAAGATAATAATCCGGAATAGTTCCTTTTGAATAATCCAATTTGGTAAGTACAGAAGCATCGTCTATACAGGCGAAGCTAGTGACAGGATTTTGCCTACAAAAAGAAATAAGCAAGGAAACGGAATAGAGGTTAAGCGTACATTACTAACGCAAGCGGATTTCCTCATAAATAGAACATTAAAAGGGAATAACTACTGATGTATAAAGACTATAACGCTTCACCCCAAAGATTGATATAGTAATTTTCCTAACCAAGACATTTTGCCGGTGCGATAAATTGTTTCGCTTCCCGACGGGCCTGCGCCGCGTCACATTCACCAGCTGGTTATAAGTCCATATTCCCCGGATGGCATAAACGCTATAGGCTAACGGCTAAAATTACCCTTTCTCTCCAATTTTTTATATCTTAACCCCCGAAGTTCGAGACATGGAAAAGAAGGCAGACTTTACCGGTACATTTTCTATTGATGCAATGCGGAGTGGAGATATGGCTGCGTTTAACAGCCTGTTCTCGCAATTCTATGCACCCCTTTGTTACTTCGCGGAAAAGATACTGGAAGATAAGTTTGCCGCCGAAGAAGTAGTGCAGGGGGTTATGATGACGGTATGGAACAAACGGGCGGACTTCGACGCCTTTCCTGCCCTTAAATCCTTTCTCTATATAAGTACCCGCAACGCCAGCCTTAACCACCTCGATAAGCTGCAACGGCAGCGCCAGCAGCAAAAGTTAATAGAGCAAAGCAGCCCGGTTTCTGAAGAAGTGATCCTCAGTTCCATATTCAGGGCGGAAGCCATGCGCGAAATATACCAGGCTATCGACAAACTGCCAGAGAAGTATCGGGTAATTATGGAACTGGCCTATAAAGAAGAATTGAAAATCAACGAGATAGCAGAGAAGCTGGATATGCCGGTGAATACGGTGCATAAACAGAAGAACAGAGCCCTGTCGTCCTTAAAGAAACTTCTTTCTCATAAATCATTTCTCTTACTGCTGGCGGCTTTGAGCAACGATCAGCTATCCTGAGAAAAAATATTTTATTCTTTTTGTCCAAAAACGGGATTGAGTTCTGTTTTAATATGGATATACGGCTATTCCAAAGATGAATGATCAAGAATTGCAAACAGCGTTAAAGATGGCGGGGCTCATGCCCGGTTATCTTACTAATACCCTTACCCCGTTAGAAAGGGAAGCGTTGGAGGCATGGATGGCAGCCAGCGACACTAACCGCAAAGCGGTGGAAAGCCTGCTGAACGAAGATCAGGCGTTAGCGGAGTGGCGGATGATGGAGAAGTACAGGCTGAAGAAACCGGCAACGGTAAAAGCTATATCGCCCGTACCCGTGCGTAACAGGCAAATATGGTGGGCCCAGGCGGCAGCGGTTGCGCTGGTAGTTATTGGCAGCACCACGGCGATATGGGTAAATAACACGAAACCGGCTACCACACCCGTGGCGGCAATAGCGGAAGTGTTGCCTGGCAGTACCAAAGCAAAACTGGTACTGCCGAACGGTGAAACGCTTTCGCTGGACGAATCCAGCGATACGGCCTTCATGCAGGGGCAGGCAGTGCAGGTGCAGCAACACCAGGGGAACCTGGCTTACGAACAGTTGACGGGAGAAACGGATGAAGTAATCTATCACAAACTCATCACCCCCAAAGGCGGCGAGTTTAAAGTGAGACTGGAAGATGGTACGCTGGTTTGGCTGAACGCCGCTTCATCTATCCGTTACCCGACAAAGTTTACCGGCAGTACACGTACGGTGCAGGTAACAGGGGAGGCCTACTTCGAAATAGCAAAGGATGCGGAACATCCTTTTATCGTGGAAGTAAACGATTTTACTGCTATAGAAGTGCTGGGTACCCACTTTAATGTAAATGCTTATACAGACCAGGAACATATATATACAACACTACTGCAAGGCGCAGTAGCCGTTACTGCCGGCGCAGAAAGGCGACGATTGTCGCCAGGCCAGCAGGCCATTGTAAACCACCAGCCTAACAGTCCTGTAAATGTACAGGCGGCCGACACTATCCGGGCCGTGGCGTGGAAAAATGGAGAGTTCGATTTTAACGATGCGAAATTGTCGGATGTCATGCGGCAATTATCAAAGTGGTACGATGTTACCATTACTTATGAACCAGGCGCCCCCGATATTAAGATATGGGGAAGAATGAAAAGAAACCAAAATCTGCAACAAGTAGTTGCCATCCTGAACGCAATGGATGTAAAAGTTAGACTGGAAGAAGGACGGAAACTATCCGTGTTACGTTAGTACGCATTTGAAGCTTTAGAGAACATATTGCAGCCCGAAAGAGGGTTGTAAGGCTTGTATTGACCATTATTTACCAACCAAGATCAAACATTTGTACTATGCGATTAATTGCCTTCATGCTGTTTGCATGTGCACTAAGTTGTAGCGCCATGGCACACGCCCAGCGTATTACATTTTCCGGTACAAAGGTGCCCTTACAAGAGGTACTCACGGAAGTGCAGAAACAAACCGGCTACCTTGTTATGAGCAACAGCCAGCTCATTAAAGAAGCTCCTCCTGTGACCATCACGGCGTCGCAGCAGCCACTTGTAACGTTCCTCGACGAACTGTTTAAGGGGCCGAAACTCGAATATGCTATTGAGAACAAAACGATTACTATCCGCAGAAAGAAAGTCAATGTGCTTCCCTTTTTACCAGACACTGCACGCCTTCCGCAGAAAGACATTATTGGTACGGTAACCGACGAAGCAGGACAACCTATTCCGGGTGTTACAGTTCGTGTTCAGGGCCGTACTGGCGGTACTTCCACCGATGCGCAGGGGAAGTTCCGCATCAAGGCAGATACTACAGCCATACTGCATATTTCGAGTATCGGCTATTTGCCGCGCGATTTGACCACGCCGGCCGTATTACGTTCATCACTGATCCGACTTGCTCCTGCAGCCAATAACCTGGAGGCAGTATCGATCGTAACTACTGGTTATCAAACCAGGAAACAGAGCCAGCAGGTAGGCTCTATTACTTCTGTAAAGGGAAAAGACCTGGAGAACTCCGGTATTACTACGTTCGATAAAGCCCTGGCAGGAAGAATGCCAGGCGTATACGTACGCAGCGTATCGGGCCGGCCGGGCGAAACAGGGCAGATCATCATCCGTGGCGTTAACACGCTTACGGGTAACGTGGAACCGCTGTACGTACTGGACGGTATGCCGCTACAGCCTGGTGAAGTGAGCGGTAGCATGAATACGCTCATCACCAACGGTATCGGTAACATCCCCCCTGAAAATATAGAAAGCATCACCATCCTGAAAGATGCGACGGCAGCGTCCATTTATGGTTCCCGAGCAGCTAACGGGGTAATTGTAATTACCACTAAAAGCGGTAAGGTGGGTAACGACTATGTAAACTATACTGGCAAATATGGTATCACCGAACGTCCGCAGAACAACTTCAGCTTCATGAACTCGAAAGAGAAAGTGGCGTTTGAAAGGGGCCTCAGGGATGACTTTTATCCCCCGTATGAATCGGGTGGCCGTGTTATCCAGCTGCTTAGTCTGGCCGACAAAGGTGCCATTTCACAAGCTGATGCAGAAGCGCGGATCGCAGAACTGGAACAAACGAATACCGACTGGATCAAACAATTGTACCGCGTGGCACAGAGCCAGTCGCACAACATCAGCCTGAGTGGTGGTAATACAAAAACCACTTACTATGCCGGTTTCAACTACCAGGAGTCACAGGGTAGCCTGATCGAGAACAAGTTCCAGACTGGCGGGTTGAATATGAAGCTCTCCCGTTATGCAACGGACAAGCTGCTGTTTAAGGTAAACCTGTACACCACACTGAAAAAGAACCAGGAGGGTCAGGCAGGCCTCGACCCCTTTAAATATGCGGTGTTCGCCAATCCGTATGAGAAGCCTTATAATGCAGACGGTTCCTACGCATCAGATATGACCTACCGCGCTATTCCTTATGATATCGGGAACAACAGTACCCTGTATTACTCTACGTTCAATATGATCCGCGAGTTGAAGGAAAACCGGCTTACTAACATGTATGGCAACATACGTGGACAGTTTGCAGTGGAATACGATTTCCTGAAACACTTTAAATACACGGGTAACGTTGCAGCGTCTTACACTTCGGTGCATGATAAGGACGAATCGTTTGGAGGCACGTACCGCTCATGGGCCAACAACTGGCTAACCGCAGCGTCTACGGGTGGAGGCGTACTGCCTGAGCATAACCGTGGTTACCTGCAGGAAAATACAGGTCGCACCTTCGATTATACGGTGCGTAATACGCTCGAGTACAACAATACGATTGCAGGGAAACATTTCGTGCAGGCGTTTTTTGCGAATGAATTCGGCGCCATTAAAAACGACCAGTTCATGCACTTCAATCCTATCTACCTGCAGGAGTATGCCATCGCCGGCTATCCCAGCTGGGACCTGGTGGCGGATACGCGCTTCATGAGTCTGAATTTAAGCAGGTTCGGTAATACCAAAACATCAGAGAACAGGAGCGCCTCCTTTATCGGCTCGCTCGTGTACTCGTATGACAACCGCTACGTGTTTAACGGTAATATTCGTTACGATGGCGTAGATATTATCGGCTCCGAAAATCAGTTCTCTCCGTTATGGTCTGCCGGTGTTCGGTGGAACGCGCAGAACGAGAAGTTCCTGATCGACTATCAGGACGTGATCAGCAGGCTGGTACTGTCGGCCGGTTACGGTTACCGCGGTAGTATTAACCGCAGTGTATTGCCTTTCCATACTTACGACCTCGGGACCGCCGTATACGCCAGCACACCTGTTGCTGCAATGTTCTATTATGGTAACCCGGTAATTAAGTGGGAGAAAAAAGGTGAAACGAACTTAGGATTGGAGCTATCGCTGTTTAAAGGTCGTGTGAATACAGAGTGGCGTTACTTTAACGAGAAAGTAACCGACCTGCTCGATGATACCAAGATACCACCATCAACTGGCCGTTCGAGCACGAAAGTGAACGTAGGTTCTTTAAGCAACAAAGGACTGGAAGTGAGCCTGCGTATAGAAGCGATCAAAACAAAAGACTGGTTATGGGAAGTGAGCGGTAACATCACGAAGGTGAAGAATAACCTGACGAATGTATTCGAAAAGGAATATCCAACGCTGGCCAACAGTTATACTACCAACATAGAAGGATACCCGGTAAACAGCTGGTTCGGTTACAAATACGTTCGTGTAAACCCGGAGAATGGCAGCCTGATCGTACTGGCGCAGAAACGTAACGCTAAAGTGGTGGATGGTAAAGTTGAAACCTCCCTGGTAGATACCGAAGTAGACTTAAGCCGCACCGCCGTGGCCGATCTGCAGGCTAACTACCGCCCTTACTACCTCGGTCACCGTGACCCTGAGGTGTATGGTGGTTTTAATTCCCGTTTAACTTATAAGGCGATAGAGCTGACCGCCAACTTCGTATTTGCAGATGGCAACCAGATCGTTGGTTTCCGCGACAGGAGAGAAGGTCCTAGTGGCGCTAACAGCGACATCTTTACCAGCCGAACCAATCGCCTGAAGAAAAACCTGAACCGCTGGCGCCAGGTAGGTGATATTACCGATATCCCGGTATATCGCACCTCGTCTTCCAGTTATACCAACTACCTTATTTCTACCGATATAGAAAGCGGCCGTTACCTGAAGTGTACAGAGCTGGCGCTGTCATGGCGCGCACCACGCAATCTGCTGGCACGTTCGAGCATGAAATCGCTGAAAGCGACCATCGTAGCTTCCAACCTGTTAGCGTTAAGTCCGTACAGCGGTACCGATGCGGAAACGCAAACACCTTTCGGCTATCCTAACACACGCAGCTACACAGCATCCTTAACCGTTGGCTTCTAAATTTATCAACCATGAGAAAAAGTATTGCCTATATATTACTCTCTTCCCTGCTGATGATTTCGCAGGGTTGTAAAGACTTCCTCGACCTGCCACCAAAAAACAAACGTACGGTGACGACGATCACCGATGTAAAATCGCTGCTGGGCTCTTACCTGCGCGGCGTGGCAGAGTTACGTGTAAAGCCGCTTTACGGCAGTGTATTGTGCATAGCGCCGCCCGCAGGCAACGTGCTGTTCGAATCTTATTCCGATAATATAGATTTTGAAACGGCCCTTACGCAAACTTACCTGCAGCCGAATAACTACCATCTTAAATCGGAGTTAAGCTACGCTGATCTGCTGTTGTGGAATAACTTCACTACGCCGCAAACATTGTGGACGCAGCACTACGAGATCATCGGCTTCCTGAACAGCCTCATCGACCAGTTAGAAGAGATCGAGGACGGTACAGAGCAGCAGCGCGATCAGATGCGGGGTGAAATGTTAGCGCACCGTGCGTATTACGTGTTCAAACTGTTGCAATACTTCGCTCCATATAACAAAGCAGAACAGGGCATTCCTGTATACCTGCATACCGGTCAAAGTACCATGGGTATTAAGATGTCGCGCAAAACGCATGCAGAGGTATATAAGATTATCCTGGACGATCTGAACGCGGCGCTGGAGTTAAATGCTAAATCTGCTCCCCTGCAGGGCTTTAACGTGTTTTACAACAGTCGTTACCTGAATCACCTCCTGGCACAGGTATATTGGTTCAAAGCAGAATCACCTGCCAAAGAAGCCGATGACTATGCAAAGGTGAAAACCCACGCTGCAGCAGCGGCAGAAGGAACAGCAGCTGCTATTCCGACTACCACTACAACGATGATCAATGCTTATGCTGGTAAAGATCCCAACTACCCGGCTATATGCGGAGAGAACAACTCCCAGGGCGCGGTAAGTGCCATTTATGGCTCCTGCTATCAGTACTTGTCGCCCGGCGCTTACGGCCCGGAGAACATTCCGCTTGCGGCCGATTTCGCTGCATTGTTTACGCCTGGTGATATACGTATCGCTGCTATCTTCAATAATGATGTTACCCGTGCAGGTGGTAAAGTAGGTGTAGCAGGCAAAACGCTGAACTGGGGCTGGCCTTCCGATGGTACTGCCACGGGTTCACTGAAGCGTGGTAATGCAGCTATCTTTAAACCTGAAGAGGCTTATCTGTTACTGGCCGAAGCACAGTTCAGACTGAACGAAACCGGTGATGCGATCACTACGCTGAACGCCTTCAAAGCCTTGCGTAATGCGGGTACGGCTAATGGCCTTACTGGCGATGCATTGTTACAGGAAATCATCAACGAACGCCGTAAAGAGTTTTTTGGTGATAATGATAAACGCTGGCTCGATCTGAAACGCTACCGCAATAAGACTATCACACGTAAGCTGATATTCTTCAACAAAACGTACGACCTCACTGTGGCTCCGGACGCGTATAACTACGCCTTGCCCATTCCTTTAACGGAAGTGCAGGAAAACCCGGCCCTGGTGCCAAACGACGGATGGATAGCTATTGAATATTAACGGTTAAACGCATTACATGAAAAACATCATCATAACATGTACCATGCTGGCGGCGGTTTTACTGGGCGCCTGCAAAAAAGATGGATTCAATTATAAAATGGTGAAAGCCACCCTGGAAGATGTAGACTCTGTGTACTTTTCCGCTACCGATAAAATGCTGGTAGCCGACGGGCAGGCGCGCCTCGACTTCATCGTGGAAGCTTACCGCAAGGTCACGCTTTCTAACGGAAAAGATACGATGGCGTTCATCGATTACCGTGAACTGCCGGCTGGTTCTCTAAAATTGATAGAGGAAAGATCAGGTACCGAAGTAGGACTTTCTTATTCTACCACCACGATCCCTTTTGATACCGTGAAGTTCCACGCGGAAATCGGAACTGTAAAGTCGGCCACCAAACCGGTAGCGCTCAGGCCAGTGCCCACACTCCCTGCGAAGGTGTATGTAGATGTGATCTTCCACGTGTGGGAACTTAATCCCACGCATGCATCTTACGATCCTATATCTTACCAGGCAGTACCTTACGATAAATTACAGGAAGCCATTACTTACATGAACAATGTGGTAAATAACAAAGTGGGGCACAGTCCGAACGGCGCTTCGGCCAACGTGGAGTTCCGCCTGGCTAAAAAGAACGCGGCTGGTCTTGCGCTGGCGCAGCCTGGTTTTAACAAGATCATTTACAGCGATAACATTAAAACCAACCCGCTGGCTACCAGCTTTGCGATGGCCGACTTTACGACCATCATCAACGCTACACCGGCGAGCTACATCTGGAACCCTAAAGAATTCCTGAACGTACACGTAATTCCGTGGGGCACCAACTATGCAATGGGTACCGCTTTTCCCGCAAAACAATTGCCTCCTGGTCAGGGCGAGGAGTCGATACTCGGCGTGGCCGGTGTGGCGGCTAACGATAACGACTTTGCCCTTACATACGCCGCTGCATGCGTTGGTTTTCCACGCACAGTGTTCTTCCCCGGCTTTGAGCGTAAACTGGAAGCGTTCCGTTACATAGGTTCGTTTTACGGCCTGTACACGCCCACTTACACGGCTACCCGGCTGTACTCGGATTTTTGCTATGATACGCGCAAATTCGATGGGCTGGATACCAGAAACAGCTACTCATTCGCCACCAAGGTGGGCATCGACAATGAAAAATACATCACAGATAATGCTATGGACGATATCCGTTATCCCACACTGCTGACCTCTATCACTGTAGACCAGGTGAAGAGAATGCGGGCGGTGATGGCGCGTTGTCCTGGTAGAATGAACGGTAAAATCCAATAAAACCACTGATAATGAAAAAACTATTATTGCTTGCCATAGCCGGTTTACCCGTACTGATGGTACAAGCGCAGGAAAAAAGCTTTACGCTGCAGGGTAAGATCGACGATATCGGCGAGCCGGGAAAAGTAATACTGGCGTACAGCGCCGGTGGCAAGAGAATTTCTGATACTGCAACGCTGACAGCAGGTGCGTTCAGTTTTGCCGGAAAGATAGACCAGCCAAACAGAGCCATGATAACCTTGTTAAAGTCCAGTGCCAATCCGAGAATGGGTTTAGGCATGGGGTATGGCGGTGAGATTATCGGTCGCGATGGTGTGCAGTTCTTCCTGGACGAAGGGGCGATTACCTTCCAGGGTAAAACCATCAAGGAAGCTGCCATCAAAGGTTCTGCTGCTCAGAAAGACTACGAAGCGCTAACCCTGGCGCAAAAGCCCGTGGTAGATAAACTGACCGCGATCAATGCGGAGATGGGAAAACTGGCGAAAGACAGGGAGTCGGAGGAGTACAAAGCCCTCTACAATAAACTGCTGGCTACAATGAAAGAGAACGCGCCGGTGCAGGCAGAATTTATCCGCACGCACCCCGACAGTTGGGTAGCCTTCAGTGAACTCACCAGCAAAAGCATTATCAGCAATCCTGCGCAAACACAGGAGCAGTTTAAGGGCATGTCGGCCAGGTTGAGGAATAGCGAAGAAGGTAAGAAGTTCGAAGCCCGTATTAAAAGCGCTTTTGCCACGGCAATTGGTGCTGTAGCGCCTGCGTTTAGCCAGGACAATACCGAGGGTGCTGCCGTTTCGCTGGCTTCCCTGCGTGGTAAATATGTACTGATCGACTTTTGGGCCAGCTGGTGCGGACCATGCCGTGCAGAAAACCCTAATGTTAAAATTGCTTACGACAAGTACAAAAGTAAGAACTTCGAAATTCTTGCCGTATCATTGGACAAAGAGAAAGCGCCATGGATAAAAGCGATTGCCGACGATGGTTTGCCATGGCTGCATGTAAGTGATTTAAAGGGATGGGATAACGTGGTGGCGAAACTGTACAACGTTCGCGCTGTGCCTCAGAACTGGCTGATCGATCCTAACGGTGTAATTATCGCCACCAATATGCGCGGTAAAGAACTGGAAGACAGGTTGGAAAAGGCATTAAAATAACGCATCATGATAAAGAAACAACCATTAGTGCTGGGGCTCCTGTTATTAGCAGGTAGCGTATCAGCACAAAAAACACTGGTAATAACCGGTAAGTTTACCGGCGATACCAAAGGCTTTAACCAGGTGTACGTATATGGTACCGGCGTTAAAAGCGATTCTGCTTTGATGACGGACGGTAAATTCACGTTCACCCTGCCATTCGATAAGCCTTTTATGCCGCTGTTTTACACGGAGTACGATAAAAGCGTGAAGCGAATGTACGCCCCCTTTGCCGTACTGGCCGACCAACCGGGTACCATTACGCTCAGCGATGGCGACATCAGCAAAGGTATGAGCAGCTTTACGGTGTCGGGGCTCGAAAGCGCCACGCTTTTTTCGGAGTACCGTAAAAAGCAGAACGAAATGTATGTAACCGTTAACCAGGCAATAGGAGAGAAGTACGGCAAAAACTGGTACGACGCGAAAAACAATACGCAGCATAAAGAGGCGAACGAAGCGCAACAGGCTGCCATACAAGCCGGCAACCTGAAGTTGGTGGAAGCATTCATCAATGCACATCCCGACTCTTACGCCACGGGTTACATCCTCAGTGGTGCCCGCACTGCCATCGATGTAGCTGATCTCGAAAGGTTGTACAACAAGCTGTCTGCAAAAACAAAAGCTTCCGCCGAAGCTAAAAATGTAGGCGACTACCTCACCGGACTGAAAAAATCGGCTATTGGTGCTACGGTGGCGAACTTTACGTTGAATACGCCGCAGGACAAACCTTTTGCTTTTTCCGAACTGAAAGGCAAATATGTAATGATCGACTTCTGGGCCAGCTGGTGCGGTCCCTGCAAACAGTCGTTCCCGCATATGAAAGAAGTGTATGCGAAGTACAAAAGCGACAAATTCGAGATCTACAGCATCTCCATCGACAAGGATAAAGCTGCCTGGCTCAAAGGGCTGGAAGATCAGCAACTTCCCTGGCTACAGTCGCTGGATACCAAAGGTATTTCGAGCAGCGGGTTCGCCGTAACCGGAGTACCCACTACTTTCCTGATTGATCCTAAAGGGAAAATACTGATGAAAGAAGTAGGATTCGAACCCGGTGGCAACAGTCCGCTGGAAAAGAAACTCGAAGAGCTGTTTGGCGCAAAATAACCTGGAATAAATGCTAATGTAAGCGGCCGTACCTGCGAGGGGGCGGCCGCTTTTAGTTAGGTGGATGGGCCTGGCGGAATGCAGATTCGGTAAATAACACCATAAAATCCATGAATAATCTCATACCTGTGGTACTATTTCGCTTTACCTTTGTGTAGTAATAGATTGCATCATGGCAAAGGAAAAGATACCGGTTTACGACATTTGCAGCTTAGGCAAGGCGCACGAAGGAAACGACGACTTCCTGGCCGACCGGTTTTCCGATTACCTGGGCAAGTATTACGACCATCTGCATTTTCCGCATAAACACGCTTTCTTTCACCTGGTGTTGTTTACGAAAGGCACAGGCACTCATACCATTGATTTTTCCACTTTTGATGTAAAGCCCAGGCAGGTCTACTTTATGGTGCCAGGGCAGGTGCATAGCTGGCATTTTACAGGGAATACGGACGGTTACATCATCAACTTCTCCGCCTCCTTCTTTAAATCCTTCCTGCAAAATGAAAGTTACCTGGACAGGTTCTCGTTTTTCAGCGGTATCAGCGAAGAAGGGGTCAGCCAGTTAGCGCCCGATGTGTTTGCAAAAGCGGGTGAGCTGCTGGAGCAGATACTGGGTTATGTAAGCGATATGCGCAAACATGCCGATATGATCAAAGTGTTGCTGTTGCAGTTGTTTATGGTGATAGAAGATGTACAGGCGGTGAAGCAGCAGGGCGCTGTGCCGCAGCAGAAGCTCGTACTGTTAAAAGGTTTCAGGCGACTGATAGATGCGCATTACCGTACCATGCGTTTGCCGGGTGAGTTTGCAGACCTGTTGTACGTTACCCCCAATCACCTGAACGCACTTTGCCAGGACCTGGTAGGCAAAACCGCCGGAGAACTGATCCGCGACAGGGTTTTGCTGGAAGCCAAACGCCTGCTGGCGAATGCAAAGATGACGATCACCGAAGTGGCGTATGACCTCAACTTCCAGGACAACTCTTACTTTAACCGCTTCTTCAAAAAATACACGGGTCAAACACCCGACGAATTCAGGAAAAGTATTACTGAACTTAAATAGTTATAAGATGGAACAAGATATGATGGTGGCTGACAAAGCCTCCAAACGGCCTTCCTTTGTCAAAGTATTTGCGTGTAAATGTCCCCGTTGCAGGCGCGGCGATATGTTCGCCGACAAAAATCCATATCATCTTAAACGTACCATGAAGATGAACGTTCACTGCCCGGTATGTAACCAGCCCTTCGACCTTGAAGTAGGTTTCTACTACGGATCTGGCTACGTGAGTTACGCCTTGTCTGTTGCCATTAGTGTGGCCTCGCTGGTAGCCTGGTTTTTAACGATCGGCATGGGCCTGTACGATAACCGTTTCATTTACTGGCTGGTCGCCAACGGCGTATTACTGGTGGCACTGCAACCCATACTTATGCGGCTGGCCCGCTCCATATGGATTGCATTTTTTGTTGGGTACGATGATAACTGGCAGCAACATGCTCCTAAAGAACCTGAGCGTGTAAATAAAGACTTTACCAACGCCTGGTAATTATTCCGACCGTAAACTTCTAACCGGGTTGGCCAGCGCCGCTTTTATCGTTTGTGTACTCACTGTAAGCAGCGTAACAAGTATCGCGGCCGATCCGGCCATAGCAAATATCCACCACGAAACGGCGATGCGGTACGTATAACGTTCGAGCCACTGGTGAAGGAAGTAATAGGCGACAGGGCTGGCAATAATGCAGGAGATTACTACCAGTACCAGGAACTCTTTCGATAACAATCCCCAGAGGTTCATTACTGAAGCGCCCAGCACTTTGCGTATACCTATTTCCTTGGTGCGCTGTTCCGCCATAAAAGAGGCGAGTCCCAGCAAACCCAGGCAGCTGATAAGGATAGCCAGCAGGGTAATCAGGAACGCCAGTTGCCCTATTCGTTCCTCGTCTGCAAATTTCTTCCCGTATTCTTCGCTGGCGAACGTATAGTCGAATGGCGCTTTGGGGTTATATTGTTTGAACATGTCGCCGATCTTCGCTAATGCCACGCTGGTGCTGTTAGCGGGATTCAGCCTGATGTTCACGAAGTTGCCCGGCTCTTTTAATATGTAGTAAATGCTTGGGTAGACAGGTTCATAGGGAGATTTCATCACCATGTCTTTTATCACACCCGTCACTATAAACGGTTCGCCTTTCCATCTGATGGTTTCGCCTATTGGGTTTTTAAGTCCCATATACTTAACTGCCGCCTCGTTAAGGATTACGCCGCTGGAGTCGCTCGCAAATTTGGGAGAAAAGTCGCGTCCCTGTACTATCTGCCAGCCGACGGCCGCTCCGTAACCATGTGTAGCGCCTACCAGGGCAACAGAAGACGGCGTTGCGGGGTCTTTTCCTTTCCATTCAAAGTCGCTGCTACCCGACCATACATCCGTGATAGGGCCCTGCGACTGCGAAACAGCCAACGCTACCCCCGATCGTTTTAACTCGTCGGCGATAGTAAGGTAGTGGTCATATATATCTGGTGTGGTCATTTGGATGGATATCAATCCTTCCCGGTTATAACCTACCGGCCTGTTTTTAGCAAATTGTATCTGCCTGTAAACCGTGATCGTGCCTGTGATGAGCAATACAGATACTATGAATTGTACCACCACTAGTAATTTACGGGGTACCGATGCATAACGCCCCACACGGAATGTACCTTTCAGTACCTTTACAGGTTGAAACGACGACAGGTAA
Source organism: uncultured Chitinophaga sp. (assembly GCF_902168175.1). Taxonomy (GTDB): domain Bacteria; phylum Bacteroidota; class Bacteroidia; order Chitinophagales; family Chitinophagaceae; genus Chitinophaga. The sequence goes on from NZ_CABHOU010000103.1 coordinate 17,145, forward strand.
GCCGCCGGGTAACTCCCGGCAATAATGCCGGCAAACAAACTAAAACCGGCGCAGATCGCCCAGAACAATGGACTGCTCCACAATATCGAGATATGTTTACCCGCAATATCGTTAAACAAGGGCAGCGCCAGTTGTGCAAGCAACAGGGCGACCACTAAAGCCAGCATCGACACCAGTATCGATTCGGCGAAGAACTGGCTGACCAGCTGGCTACGTAAAGAGCCAACTGCTTTTCTGATGCCAACTTCCTTTGCGCGCTTTTCTGACCGTGCGGTACTCAGGTTCATGAAGTTGATTACCGCAAGCAGTAGTACGAAAAGGCCGATAGTGCCAAACAGTTTAACGAATTGTATCAATCCGCCGGTGCTCACGCCGTTTTTGAATTCCGAAAATAAACGCCAACGGCTCATGGGATGTGCAAATACTTCAACCTTATACTTTGCTGCTTCCGGAAGCATATCGGCAACCAGCGGCTTTATCTTTTTGTTTAACTGTTCGAAACTAGTATGCGGGGCGATTTGTACGTATACGGAAAACGCAAAAAAATCCCACGATTCCGCAATATCCTTCACCCATTGCCATCGGGTCAGCATCAGTTTCCAGGGTGTAATGTAGTTCAGTTCATGAAAGCCGCTGTTTTCGGGCAGGTTCTTATATACGCCGGTTACCTTCACATCTATACGGTTATCGATGGTAACAACTTTGCCTACCGGATCGGCCTGGCCAAATAACACGTTGGCCGTTTTCTCGGAAAGCAGGATAGAATACGGATCTTTTAGTCCTGCCCGCGATCCGCTGATCATTTCCAGTGTTAGCATGTCCGGCGCATCCTCACCCATGAAGTTCCCTAATTCCGAAAGTTTGTTATCACCATAAGAAATATTGTGTACGCCGGGAGACGACATCACCACGTACTCAAGGTCACTGCCGTATGCTTCTTTCAACGCTGTGCCCATCGGTACGGGCATGCCGGAAGAAGCCTCGGTTTTACCTTCGTCTGTGGCCCGCGTCCATATTTGCGCAATACGGTCGTAGTTCGCATGATATTTATTAAAGGAATACTCGTCCCATATCCATAGCCCTATCAGTATGGCTACGGCCATGCCCACAGCAAAACCTGTAATGTTGATGGCTGAATATATCCTGTTTTTACGCAGATTGCGCCAGGCGATCTTGAAGTAGTTCTTTAGCATGTCGGGATAGTTGATGTGATTGGGGTACCCAAGACAATGCCACTAATTGCATCCTAAACGGACAGGAGATTATATATTACAAAAAAATCAACCTGTCCGCTTTTGATACAAAGTATTGTTCATTTTTAAGAGAACGGGTTAAAAGTGTCCTCTTATCTTTTCATAAATCTCTTCATCATATAACTTTCTTAATGCAGTATGAGTGGAAGATGGGAGAGGTGGTAACGCCGCAGCTTCTACATTACCCGCTACCTGCGAAAGTTTAGAAGCACCAGGAATAACGGTGGTTACGCCCGGATGATCAAGTATCCAGCGGATAGCCCATTGCGCCATACGTTCATCGGGCAGCAGGGATTTTATACGGGCGGCAAATTGTACGCCATCCTTAAACGGAACACCCGAGAAGGTTTCACCGGCGTTAAATGCCTCGCCGTTCGCGTTGAAGTTGCGGTGGTCTTTGGTTTCAAACACAGTATCTTCCTTAAACTTACCGGTTAACAGTCCGCTCGCCAATGGCACGCGTACGATCACCGCCACCCCTTTCTCTTTCGCTTTTGCAAACACCTCATCTGCCACATGCTGGCGGAACAGGTTAAAGATGATTTGCAAAGAGGCGAGTCCTTCCTGCTCCAGGCAGATCAGTGCTTCTTCCGACGTTTCCACGCTGGCTCCGAAATACCGGATCAGGCCCTCTTCCCTGAATTTGCGCAGGTGATCGAATACCTCACCCGATCGCATGATCTCCGTAGGGATACAATGCAATTGCTCCAGGAACAACTGTGACTGGCCAAGGTGTTGCAATGAGTCCTCGATATGCTTCCGCATCACATCGTAACCGAAGTTTTGCGGCCAGCCATTCGGTTGATCGCCACGGCGGCCCAGTTTGGTGGCCACTAACACCTCTTTATCAACTGTAGTTAAGAATTTGCCTATAATACGTTCGCTAACCCCCATTCCGTAAACATCGGCCGTATCTATGAAGTTGCCGCCTGCGTCCGTGTAGGCTTTTAATATCTCCAATGCTTTGTCTTCATCTACCACACCCCAGTCTGCACTACCCAGTTGCCACGTACCAAGGCCCACTTCGGCCACTTTTACATCTTTGAATGTCCTGTAATTCATGAGGTTCGTTTTTACTGAAAGACAAATGTGCGGAAAAATTGGTAGAAACGCGCAATTGGGGAAGATAAGCGGCGATTTAAGCAACTCATTCAGTAACAATTGCTACTGGCATAGTATTCGTTGCATTACTCATGGAAACATTGTTTGAAACTAAATCATTTAATATGAAAGCTGCTGTATTATCACAGTATGGAGACGCCAGTAATTTCGAGATCAAAGACGTGAAAATACCAGAAATAGAGGAAGGGCAGATATTGGTGCGCAGCTTCGCCTCTTCTGTGAACCCGGTTGATACGCTCGTGCGTAAAGGCAAACTAAAGCTGCTCACCGGTTTGTTCGGCGAACATATTATCGGCAGCGATTTCGCCGGCGTAGTAAGCGCTTCCTCCAGCAGCCGTTTTAAACCGGGCGATGAAGTATATGGATTTAAAAATGCTGCCGCCGGACATGCCTACGCAGAATATGTGGTGGTGGATGAAGATAATGCCGCGATTAAACCCAGTAATCTGAGTTTTGCCGAATCCGCATCGCTGCCGTTGGTGGCCCTAACGGCTTACCAGGGCTTAACGCGCGAAGGTAAGCTGCAGGCAGGTCAGCATGTGCTGATCAACGGTTGTACAGGTGGTGTGGGCTGCATGGCTGTGCAGATCGCGAAGAAGCTGCGCGCTACCGTAACAGGTACCTGCAAATCCGCCCATACCCTGCTGGCCCGCGAACTGGGCTGTGATTTTGTGATTGACTATGAGAGGGAAGAAATACCGGCAGATGGTCGCTACGACCTGATGTTGGATCTTGCCGCCCAATTAACCCTTTCCGATATCGAAAAAAGCCTGAAACCAGAAGGTGTGCTGGTTACTACCAAGCCTCCGTCTGATGGTGTAGGCGAAGTACTCTCCTCCGCTATCGACCTGCTGAAAGCCCGTATGCGTATGTATATGGTAGATCCGCTGACTGCCGACCTGGACGTACTCAGAAGTTGGGTGGAGGCATGCGATGTTCGGCCGGTGATCATGAAATCGTTTCCCCTGGAATTGACGGGAGAAGCGCATGCCATGTTAGAGGATGAAAGTGTGGCCGGGAAAGTGGTTATTGAGATATAATCACTAATTTGGAGGGCATATGAAGCTCCCTGTCCTCCACGGCGTAATCGACCGCCGCATTCTCGTGAATTTTGCTGCCGACCCGGACGTAGTGGCCCGTGTTATTCCAGCGCCTTTTCGCCCGAAAGTGTACAATGGTAAAGCCATTGTGGGCATTTGCCTGATCCGTCTTAAGCAGGTTCGGCCTAAGGGTTTTCCTGGTTTCCTGGGAATAGCCTCTGAAAACGGCGCGCATCGTTTTGCGGTGGAGTGGGAAGAAGATGGTGTGACGAAGGAAGGCGTATACATTCCGCGCCGCGATACATCGCTGCGGTTAAACGCACTGGTGGGCGGCCGTTTGTTCCCCGGCAAACATTACCTGGCAGATTTTGATGTAAAGGAAGGGGATGGAAATTATCATGTTGCGTTCAACAGTTCAGATAATACGCAGATTTCCATAGATGCGAAGGAAACTGATAATTTCAGCAGTAACTCTATCTTTAAAACACTGGAGAATGTGTCTTCCTTCTTCGAAAAAGGAGCTGTAGGATATTCTCCTAATGGAGCGAAGTACGAGGGTATGAAACTGCAAACCCTTAAATGGGAAGTTACGCCGTTGGAAGTAAGCCAGGTGCGTTCTTCCTTCTTTGAAAACAGGGATTTGTTTCCCGAAGGAAGCGTGCAGTTTGATAATGCGTTATTAATGAAAAAAGTCGTGCATGAATGGCATGCGGTAAAAGATAAATAGAAAACGGCCGGGCATATTACCCGGCCGTTTTACTTACTTCACCTTAAAGTCCAACACCGGCGCTTTTGCATTGAATGCTTCTGTACGCAGAAAAAATTCTTTCGGGCCGGCATCTTCTTTATCAAAGCTGATCGTTATCTTTTTCGATTCTCCGGGCAGGAGGTTGATAAAGTTATCGGAGTAGAACGCCGGACGAATGCTTTTGCCATTACCATCCTGTAATTTCAGTTGGGTAAAGAATGCGAGCGATTTGCCGGTATTCGTCACCGTAACATCTATTTTGCCATTCACCTGCATGGTTGCCTTCACATTAAGCATGGTTTGCGGCAGTTCATTAATCGACTGAAATCCTGCGGTAGCAGGGCCGGTCATTGTCCAGGCGCCTTTGTATTCGTTGGTAGAACGCCAGTAAAATGCGTCAGACACCACATTGTCCTTCTCGTCTTTTAATATTAGTTTGATGAAGTGTACGGGGGAGATGTCCTGCGGGAAAACCAGGGTGATTGCGTCTTTCACCACACCATCGGCTGGAATATTGATGATCGCCTGCTGTATCGTTTTTCTTTCTGAATGGATGTCGTAGAGTTCTGCATAAACCGTGTAACCATCAAACTTGCTGCGGTAGTCGTTGTATACCGACACCGTATTCTTAAGATAATCGAACTGGGCATGTAAGGGTTGCAGGCCGTTCTGTGAGTAATAAAGCGCCGCAGTTGGCTCCAGGCTCCAGTCGTACATACGTCCGCCGGTTTGCCTTACCGGGCTGTTATGGTACCAGAACAGGAAGCCGGAAGCGAAACGATCGCCCCAGCCGAACTTATTACGGTTCCAAACCTCCCATATGGCGCGGTAGTTCAGCGCACCTACAAACTGGGCTTTCTTTGCAAATTCTTCTATAGAAGATGATGGCCCGAACTGGTCCACCGCCTCGCGATACTTCGTTGTTACCTGGTGAAATCCACCCCCATCGAGGTAATTCCAAACACTGTCGTTAATCGGCCACAAGTCTTTGGCAGGCATCATCTCTCTTAAAGATTCCACCGTAGGCAGGCAGGGCGTGCCATACTCCGGGTTAAATCCATCCACACGACTGCCTCTGCGCGAAGCCGTGTTCTCGAAATATTGCATGGGGTTCTCGTATTTATACGGACTTCCATCATGCACGCCGCAGCATTCCGATTGCATCTGGTAACCACGGCTGCTGTCGAGCGATTTGATAAGGGCAGCAGCGCCGGCTACCTCCGTAGATTCATTAGAGGAAACATAGTAGGCGAGGGAGGCGTGCGGACGGATGCGTTTCACCGTGTTCTCTATATTAGACAAATACAACGGTTTATCAACCGGGAACTGCGTGTCGCCCGTGATCCAGAACTCGGCCCATATCATTAAGCCTAACTCATCGCAGCGCTGGAAGAAGTAATCAGATTCCGTGATACCACCCGCCCAGAAGCGGATGAAATTAAGCCCGCTCTGTCGCGTATATACAAGTTCCGCATTGGTGCGTTTACGCGAGTTCTGCAACATCGCCTCCGGTATCCAGTTCGTACCCCTGATAAACACAGGGTGCCCGTTCACCAGGAACCTCCGCGACGAATCCGGCGTTTTACGGTCGCTCGATATTTCACGGATGCCGAAAGTGCTGGTGCTGGTATGACTTACGGCTTTATTTTGTATAAAGGAGCAGTTAAGATGATAAAGGAACTGATGCCCTTTATTGATAGGCCACCAAAGTTTGGGTGAACGGAAAGCCAGTTGGGGATGCGTTTCCGGTGTAAACACTAGTGTTTTACGCTCTTTTGGCGCCAGCGAAACCTTTTGCTGTATGGTAATGCCATTTTCCGGTATAGTAGCCTGGAGCAAACCTTCCTGCATTTTGTCAGAAGCATTAGCTACTTCTACTGATATGGTTTCCCTTGAACTGGTAGTATCCGGCAATGGCAGGTCAGACACGACAAAAGGATGCTCAACCAGCACGTCGCCGGTAGTATAGAGTTCCACTTCCCGCCATATACCCGTATTCCTGTCGCGGATACCATCGGCGAAGGTGAAATCCCAGCCGGCGCTCATCAGCATCGTTACGTTTTTACCGATCATCCCATCTCCGCCGTTCTGGTTTTCGCCAGGTGCGCCATTACGCCGCTCTTTCTTAAGCCCGCTCTGCCCGGGAACGTCTACCGGGGTAATATTCACCGCTAATACGTTCTCTTTGTTACGAACGGCAATATTGGTGATATCGAAAGCCTGCGTATTAAACATCCCAGCCATATCGCCCAGCTTCTGTCCGTTCAGCCATATTTCTGCCCGGTAGTTAATGCCATGTAACCTGAGCCAAAGGCGTTTACCCGTTAAAGTGGCAGGCACCCTGAACGAATTCCGGAACCAGTAATGATAAAACTCCCGCCCGGCATCGGCCATATCCGGGATTTTGTGCAGTAACCGTTTATTGGCATCCCCGAAATACGGGTCCGGATATACCTTATTGGCTACCAGCGAAGTAAGCACCGTTCCCGGTACAATCGCGGGCTGCCAGCCATCCGGCTTATAAGTTTTAGTAGATATCGTTTCCCCGCCGGCACCGGCTTTCGGGAAATGCTGCATCTGCCAGCCCTTGCCCAGGAACACGGACTGTGGCGAAGAGGGCGCTGCAAGCTGTGAGAATGCGTTCAGCGTAGTAAATAGAAAACCCAGAAGGATGGAGTACCTCATAATGTAAAACGTGGTTGTAATTGAAGGTGCTAAAGATAATAGGTGGGTTGGATATTTTTCGGTTTTTGGGATTAGCGGGGGCGTTTACGTGTCGGCGTGTTTTTTTACTGTAGCGAAGACTGGAGCGACGGGTTGCTTCGCTTCGCTCGCAATGACGACCAAGTGGGATGATGTTCGGGGCTGTTGTTGAATCGATGCTGGCGTGCCGTAGATGCGTTTACGTGTCGGCGTGTTTTTTTACTGTAGCGAAGACCTGTATGAATTTATACGAGCGTAAATTTTTATAAATTAGATCGTCGCGAGACGTATAACGCCGCATGTACGCTACTCTCCGCCGTCATTGCGAGCGAAGCGAAGCAACCCGTCGCTCCAGTCAAAAACGTTTAAATCAACGCTTATAATAAGGGCAAAGCAGCTACACCCCCCTTATCTCCCCCAACTTCTCCTGCACATAAGCCGTTGGCGACATCCCAAACTGCTTCATGAAACTACGGCCAAAATGGTTCGGCGAGCCGAAACCAACGATCTCTGATACTTCGTACACCTTGTAGTTCCCTTCTGCGAGCAATGCTGCTGCCTTTTTAAGGCGTGTGATGTTGAGCAGCTCATTTGGCGTGAGGTTGGAGATGGATTTGAGTTTGCGGTAGAACGTAGGACGGCTCATGTTCATGATGGTAGCGATTTTTTTCACGTCGAGTTCTTCCTGGTCGAGGTTGTCGGAAATGACTTCGTGCAGATGTTCGAGAAATTGTTCGTCGTGGCGGGTATGGGCCATGCTTTTGATGTGGGTGAGGGGGGAGTTGGCGAAGTAGTCCCGTAGTTTGCTGCGGTTTTGCAGGAGGTTGGCTACCTGTACCTGCAGGTATTGGGGGGAGAAGGGTTTCTCTACGTACGCATCGGCGCCCAGTTCCAGGCCTTCGATGCGCGATTCCATGGTGTTTTTGGCGGTGAGCAGGATGATGGGGAGGTGACTGTGTTCGAAGTCGTTTTTGATGGTGCGGCAAAGCGTGAAGCCGTCCATGCCGGGCATCATGATATCGGAGATAATGAGTTGTACGCAATTGTTTTTTAGCAGGGTGAGGGCTTCCGGGCCGCTGCTGGCGGCAAGTACTTCATATTTCTCTCCAAGATCTTCTGCCAGGAAATCCAGGATGTCTTTGTTGTCGTCTACGATCAATAAAACTGGTTTCATATTGCTGGTTTTCAGTTTGAGAGTTTTCTGCCGTTCACGCCGTGAACAACAGAGAGATTAAATTCTGTGGCCTGATGTACAGGCAGGGTTAGTAAAAATACATTTTGATGATGCGCTTCTACGTACAGCGAGCCATTATGCAACTTGGCAAGTGAACGCGATAAAGCCAGGCCTATACCGGTGCCAGGTTGTTTAATATCTTTCATCCGGTAAAAAGGTTCAAATATTTTCTCCTGCAGTTCGGCGGGTATCGGCGGACCATCGTTGCTAAAGCGGATACTGAAATTCTCTGCACCTTCGTCCACAGGTAATAGTTGTACCGATGCAAATACATCTCCGAACTTAATGGCGTTACTGAAAAGATTATAGATGATCTTGTTGAACGCATCCATATCAATGTAAGCATACACCTGTTCCGGCGGCAGGTGGAGATGAAATCGTGTGTGCTTCTCATCGGCCAGCGGTTTAAAACTATAATAGGTTTCTTCCAGCATAGCACCGATATCTGCTTTCACAAAACTAAGGCTGTAACCATTGATCTCTGTTTTGCGGAAGTCGAGCAACTGGTTGGTAAGGTCTACCAGGCGGTTGGTGTTTTTCTCCATGATGTGCAGGAACTTCATCAGGTCGGGCATACCGGTGGCTTTGGTCATTACTTTTTCCAGCGGGGCTTTGATGAGTGTAAGGGGCGTTCGTATTTCGTGCGCTACGTTGGTGAAGAACACGATTTTGGCCTGGAATATTTCTTTCTCCTTTGCTCTTTCCAGCAGCTCGTACTTGCGGTTGTTTCTTTTCTCCACTTCTTCATGATATCTTTTAATGCCGAATGATATCACGAGTACGGTGGAAATGAAATAGGCAAAGTAGGCGGCATTACTGGCCCACCATGGCGGAAGTATTTTTATAGCTAACGCTGTTTCCTGGTTCCACACACCTGGTTTTACGGAGGCTTTTACCTTAAATAGATAATCACCGGGTGGCAGTTCGGTAAAATATGCTTTTCGGTTACGCGCCAGGTAAGTCCAGCTTTTTTCCTGTCCTTCTAAAACGTAAGCATACTCCGACATGTCGGGCGCGGCATAACTTAACGCCGCAAAGTCAATACTTATGGTAGATTGGTCGTGCGGAAGGGTGATTTTTTTTGTATATAACACGGAGTTTTGCAAAGGTGAATCATTATCCCCGATCCTTAATTCCTTATCAAATACCTGGAACCCGGTAATATAAACCGGGGGTGCAAATTCATTTTCTTTTAATTCATCAGGATGAAAACTGATCATGCCTTTTACACTGCCGAAATACATACGGCCAGTTGCATCTTTATAAGCGGAATTAAAGTTGAACTGATCGCCAAGAGTACCGTGAACGCTGTTGTAAATTACCGCTTTACCGGCGGCCGGATTAAACCTTGCAAGCCCGCGTGTGGTTGATACCCATAAATTACTTTTATCATCTTCCAGTATACTTAACGTAAAGTTACTCGGGAGGCCGTGTTCGGTAGTGTAGGTTGTAAAGTTGCGCTTGTTGCGGTTGTACAGGCAAAGGCCATCTTCCGTAGTAAACCAGAGGTTACGTTTACTGTCTTCGAAAACACTGGTTACCCTGTCGCTGCTAAGACTTTTTTCATCACCCGGCCGCTGGCGCAAATTGCCATGTTCTGAGGCGGATGAATAATTTATACCATTACCGTAGGTGGCGGCCCATATTACGCCGTAACTGTCTTTTAGAAGATAGGTGTACCAGTTGTTGGCGGGCATATTCGGTAGTGGATCAAAACCATCGTTCCGGTAAACGTATGCGCCGCGTGTGGTACCTGCCAGTATTTGTCCATCGCCGGTTTTGGTAAGATAATAAATGAAGTTGCTCTTCATCATATGCGGCCCGGCGCCGGCGGAATAGTGGCGGATAATTTGTCCGGTACGGGCGTCCATTACATCGAGGCCATGTTCGAAGGTGCCTATCCATATTTCGTTACCGTTTACCAGTAACCCGTGTATGTTATTGTACGAAATGTTTTTACGGCTTCCCGTCGGCTGGTAGGGGGTGAACAGGCCGGTGGCGGTATCCAGTTTATTCAGTCCCGCATCTTCTGTTCCTATCCATAAGTTGCCCGCAGCATCCTGCTTTATTTCGCGTACAATATTGCCGCTGATAGCGTTGCCCGTCATCTTCGGATAGTATTTGGCAAATGGAGTTAGCGGGTTGGGGAAGTAGTTGATGCCGCCGAAGTACGTGCCTGCCCAGATGCCGCCCTCTTTGTCGCGCCAGAATGAGTACACCGCATTGTCTGACAGTGAATAGGGGTCATTGTATTTTTTCCTGATGTTGATGATCTTTCCCGCAGCAGTGTGGTATACGTAAATACCCGACTCGGTGGCGATCCAGGTTTCTTCCGGTGATACTTCTACGAAGTTGCGCGCAAACAGGGCGGTTTTATCTTCATTATAAGTGATGATATCTTTATAAGAATGGGTTTGACTGTCAAATATTTTCGCGCCCTGGTTGGAGGTGCCAACGAATATTTGTCCTTTCGAATTGCAGTAGATCTTTTCTATCCAGTGAGAAACGGCACCGGGGGAGTGGCTGAAAATATCAAAGCCTGTAAAAGTATTCCTGGCTTCATCGTACCGCTCTAATAGTCCGTCGCGCGTAGATACCCAGATGTGCCCGGACGGCGTCATACAAATAGACGTGGCCTCAAAGTAGCCCTGGGTATCAAAAGTATCGAGCTGACCGGATTGCGGATCAAATCGGTAGAGCGTAAAACCCATGATAAACCAGAGTCGGCCGTGGCGGTCAGATTTAATATCTCTTACCGGGCCACTCACCCTTTTATCGGCCTGGTTAAACTTCTCTACTGAAGCATCGTAGCGGTATAACCCTTTTTCTGTTCCGGCCCAGAGTATACCCCGCCCATCTTCATAAATACTGTGAATGAAGTTGCTGCCAATGCTGGTACTGTCTGCCTGGTTATGGCGGAATACCTTAAAAGTATAACCATCAAAACGGTTCAGTCCGTCCTTTGTCCCAAACCACATGAAACCTTTATGGTCCTGCAGGCAACAGATGGTGGCGTTGTTGGAAAGCCCGTTCTCAACTTGGTAATGGCGGAAGTTATAGGATTGCCCGTAAAGGCTGTGTACAAAAACAGCCAGTAACGTGGAAAGTAATATGTGGGTCCAGGGTTTCAAATCACTTTATTGAGATGATTTGGCGAAATATTGAAACAAAATGGCGTGCCGGATCAGATAATAATTGTCAATTTCACACTAACTAAAGTATTAAATATTCAATCAAAATCACGCGTTATGAAAAAAACTTTTCAACAACTGAAGAGTGATACTTTCTATTTGGACTGTATACCCCGGCCATTCTTTCTTTTCCTGATGCTGATATTACCATCTGCTTTGCTGGCACAAACTTCGGTTGTAACTGGTAAGGTAAGCAGTTCCGGCGACAGCGCCCTTATCGGCGTAAACGTGCAGGTGAAAGGTACAACTATTGCGGCGGTTACTGATGCCACCGGTACCTTTACGATCAATGCCGCCCCGGAGGCTACGCTGGTTTTCAGCTATATAGGTTTTTCGACCCAGGAAGTGAAGATAGGCGGCCGGAACACGGTTAATGTCCGCCTTGAATCATCCAGCCAGCAATTAACAGACGTTATTGTGGTAGGATACGGTACCCAGAAGCGGGGGAACGTAACCGGGGCCGTGAGCAGTGTTAAGTCGGCCCAGTTGGTGCAAACACCTTCTACCACTACATCAGGTGCCCTGGTGGGGAAAGTGCCGGGTATTACCACGCGCGCTACCGATAACAGGCCGGGCAATGGTATTAATATCCAGATCCGTAATATGGGTAACCCGCTTTTCGTGATCGATGGTGTGCCTTACAATGCCAATCCACAAACGGATGCCTTCGGCTTTAGCACAGGTACGGGGCAGGACGTGTTTAATAACCTCGGGCTGGAAGATATCGAAAGCATCACTATCCTGAAAGATGGTGCTGCCGCCGTGTACGGCCTGCGTGCCGCCAATGGCGTAGTGCTGGTAACCACGAAAAAAGGCAGCAAAAACGAAAAGCCCAACATCAACATCAATGGCTATTACGGCCTCCAGAATTTTACGCGGTACCCTAAACCTGCCAATGCCGCGCAATATACACTGGCAAGGGCGCAAGGTATGCAAAACATCGGCGGCGATCCAAGAACGTTGTACACGCCCGAAGTATTGGCGAAATGGCAGGCGGGAACTGAGAAATACTATAAGAGTTACGATTACTTCGATATGGTGATGCGTAAGAATGTGCCACAGTCGTACATCAGCGCAAGCGCCTCCGGTGGTTCGAAACGTGCGAGTTATTACATGTCGGCCAGTAACCTTAACCAGGAAGCAATTATACGCGATTACTCGTACAACCGCACCAACCTGCAGGCGAATATAGAAACGAACCTGGCAAAAGGATTGAGGATCGGTACACAGATCAGCGCGAGACTGGAAAAAACGCATAACGTAGGGGTGCCGGGGCTCGACGATTACTTTAACCCGTTCCTGAGCGTATTTAGCATGTGGCCTACCGAGAGTCCTTATGCAAACGATAACCCCCAGTACATCAACGAAACCCATAGCGTAAACCTGAACCCGGCTACTTATAAGGATGATGTAACGGGTTATGTAGACAATCTGTGGCGCGCGATGAACGTAAACCTGAACGCGCAGTACGACTTTGATTTCGGCTTGTCGCTGAAGGGGATTTACTCGTACAATTACATGAACGAAGACTTCGACGGTTTTGAATATACTTACGATGCGTACCGTTATGACACCGCCACTGATACGTACATCAAAGGCACCGGTAACCAAAACCCCTGGCGTGAAAGGCATAAGCGTAACGTAGTATCGCGTTTCTCACAACTACAGATCGCGTATACCCGCCAGTTTGGCGACCATAGCGTGTATGCAGTGGGTGCGTACGAGCAGTCGGATTACGATAACTCTTATTTCGTAGTGCATACGGTGCCTTCCAATAACTACATTCCACTGCAATCATTTGCCGAACAGGATTACCTGGCGGATGAGTGGGGTATGGAAGCACGTGCCGGATATATCGGCCGTATCGCCTATAACTATAAACAGCGCTACCTGCTGGAAGTGCTGGGCCGTTACGATGGCTCGTTCCTGTACGCAGATGGCAGCCGTTATGGCTTTTTCCCCGGCATGTCTGCGGGATGGCGTATTTCGGATGAACCGTTCTTTACAAAGATCAAAGGCAGGGTGCTGAACGATCTTAAACTGAGGTTTTCGTATGGCGAAACCGGTAGTGAAATAGGAGTGAGCGCGTTCGATGCCATTCCCGGTTATACTTATAACAACACGGTGTTTAACGCGGTACTTGATAATAAATATACCATCAATGTAAGGCCAAGAGGTATTCCTATTACGAACCTCAGCTGGGTAACGAACCGCTCTACCAATATTGGTGTTGACTTCAGCCTGTTCGATAATAAGTTAACCGGTAGTGCAGATATCTTTCAGCGCAAACGCACAGGTTTACCTGCCGGCCGCTACGATGTGAGGCTGCCGAACGAAGTAGGCTACGTGTTACCCAACGAAAACCTGAACTCCGATGTAACACGCGGTATTGAAGGCCAGCTTACTTATGCCGGCCGTGTAGGGGATGTAAATATCGGTGTTGGTGCTAACGCCACTTTCGCCAGGTTGAAAATACTGAATACCTACAACCCGCTGTTCGAGAACTCCTGGCAGCAGTACCGTGCTTCTGTGGAAGGCCGTTGGTCTAATATCTACTGGGGCTACCATGTAACCGGGCAGTTCAAGTCAGAAGAAGAGATCCGCAACTACGATATCAACAATGATCAGCAGGGCAACAGGACACAGTTGCCGGGCGACTTTAAATACCAGGACGTGAACGGCGACAAGATCATCAACTTCATGGACGAACGCCCGATTGGTTATGCCCTGGGCGCGCAGCCGTACGTGAGCTTTGGTTTCACGGCTAATGCCGCCTGGAAAGGCATTACGCTTCGTGCCGACTTTGCGGGAGGTGCGTTGCAATCTTTCAACCGTAACTGGGAAATTCGGTATCCTTTCCAGAACAATGGCAACTCACCCGACTACATGCTTACCGATGTGTGGCACCGCGCCGATCCTTATGACAATACCAGTGAATGGATTCCCGGTAAATACCCCGCCATCCGCCTGAACAACGCTACCAATAACTGGCTGCCCAATGATTTTTGGGTGATGAACGTGAAGTACGTCAGGCTCCGCAACCTCGAACTGGGTTACAGCTTCCCGAAAAAGTGGCTGGAACGTATAGGCGTGGAAGCTTTCAGGATGTATGCGAACGGCACCAACCTGTTTTCTATCGATAACGTGAAAGACTACGGCATTGACCCGGAAATTGCTTCGGAAAACGCGCTTGTATATCCGCAGCAAAGGCTGTTCAACTTTGGTTTTAATTTATCGCTCTAATTCGTACATGTTATGAAAATGCTGAAAAAAACGATCCCACTCTTCCTTTGTATTACCGCGCTGGTAGCCTGCCAGAAAGACTGGCTGGACAGGAAGCCCAGGAATATACTCACCGACGACCAGGTGCTGAATGATCCCAGTCAGATCGTGGGCGTACTCGCTAACTTTTACAGTCGTTTACCCTCCGATCAGGGTCTGGACGACATTGCCGACGGCGGCGACCGTATTTCGCAATGGCGTAATATGGCTAATTATGACGATGCCATGTGGAGCGGGCAGAGTAACGAAGACTGGCGTAATAATATTTTCGGTTACGACTTCTTCGGCAGCTGGTACCTCTGGAACTACGGCCTTATCCGCGACATCAACCTGATGATCGATAATATCACTACTAAAAGCACCCAGCTTACTGCCGGGCAGAAGACACAGTTCCTGGCCGAGCTGCGATTTATCCGTGCTTTCAACTATTTCCAACTGGTGAAAAGAATGGGCGGTGTGCCGCTTGTAACTACACAGTTGCTTTATGACTACAGCGGTGATGCCAGCAAACTGCAACAACCGCGGGCAAAAGAGGCCGAAGTATACGACTTCATTGCCAGCGAAGTAGATGCTATTAAAGAAGATTTAGGAAACGGCGGCAGCATTACCCGGGCAACTAAGTTCACCGCATTGGCTTTAAAGAGCAGGGCCATGTTGTATGCAGCCTCTATCGCTAAATACAATGCTTTGAACACACCCCAGATTACCACACCGGGTGGCGAAGTAGGAATACCCGCAACACGGGCGAATGAGTATTACGATAAAGCACTGATCGCCTCGCAGGAAATCATTACTACCAGTCCTTTCCGCCTGTACCGTAATAATACCGGCAATTTGGGCGAGAACTTTTATGAAGCCGTAAACAAGAAAGCGACCAATGGTGAAGTGATTTTCGTAAAGGATTATCTTGCCGCTAAAGATAAACGTCACTTCTTTGCATACGATAACATCGTGCGCAGTATTCGTGAAGACAACCTCGGGTCATCGTCCGTAACGCCTTCATTAAACCTGGTTGAAAGTTTCGATTACCTCGACGGCAGTAATGGCGCTGTAAAAACACGCACTGCCGATAACAGCGATTATATTTATTACGATAAGATAGAAGACATCTTTGCCAACAAGGACGCCCGCCTGTACGGCACTGTCGTATACGGCGGCGCGCCTTTTAAAGGTACAGTGATCGATATGCAGGCCGGTGTAATGGTGTGGAACGGTACTGCTTATCAAACCACAGAAGGCAACGACCTGGCTACTAAGTACACAGATGGTGGTACCCTGGTAGCCGCGGCCGGCCCTCACCGCGCCATCCAGGAGGTAAGTAACACTGGCTTTTATCTCCGGAAGTTCGTGGATGCCACACCGCAATCGAGTACCCGTGGTGTAAGAAGCGATAACTGGTGGGTATGGTTCCGCCTGGGTGAAATATACCTGAACGCTTCCGAAGCTGCGTTTGAATTAGGCCGTACGGGTGAAGCGCTGGGTTACATTAACGAACTGCGTGTGAGGGCGGGGTTTCCTCCAAACAGTCTTACCACACTGTCCATCGCTAAAATACAAAGTGAGAGAAGGGTAGAGCTGGCCTTTGAAGATCATCGCCTCTGGGACCTGAAACGCTGGCGTATTGCCGACCAGGTATGGAATGGTGTAAACGACAATCCCAATGCAAGGGTGTATGCGCTTTATCCGTACCGGGTAATACGGCCAGGCGATGCAGCGCGTAACAACAAGTTTGTTTTTGTGAAGATGGTGGCCCCGCGCTTCGGTGCCCCGCGCAACTTCCAGTTACAGAACTATTACACGTTCATCTCCCAGGATGTAATGAACAATAACCCGAAAATTGTTAAAAATCCTTTACAATAGATCATATGCGTACAAGAATACTGTCATCACTCGCCTTTATACTGCTGTTAGCGGGCGCGGGATGTAAAAAGGATAATTATGATGCGCCTTCCACGGAACTGAAAGGCCGTATTATTTACAATGGTAAACAATTGGGCCTCCGCTCTAATGGTGTGCAGCTGGAGTTATGGCAGCCTGGTTTTGCACTGTCGTCTAAAATCCCTGTGTTTGTAGCCCAGGATGGCAGTTTTTCAGTAAAACTGTTTAATGGTAACTATAAGCTGGTGGGCGTGCGTGGTAACGGGCCCTGGGTCGACTTCCAGGACTCTATCCCCGTAACTGTTTCGGGTAATGGGCAGGTCGATGTGCAGGTAGACCCGTATTTTGTGTTCCAGGACGCTACCTTCCAGCATACGGCCACCACAGTAACGGCAACTTTTACAATAATGCGGATAAATCCCACCCAACCACTGGAGTCGGTCACTCTTTACGTGGGCAATAGTAAGATTGTAGATGTGTTTAACAGGAATGTAGCGGTCACCAAAGTGGCTGCCGATATCACCAACATCCTTCAACCGCAAACCTTAACGCTCACGTTGCCCGCAGACCTTGCAAACAAAAGTTTTGTATATGCGCGGGTAGGAATTAAGGCGGTGGGGGTTGGCGAACAGGTGTATACGCCTGCCGAACTGATACAGCTGAAATAGACCCGTACTGAATAACCTTATATTTGAGATATGAACAAAAAGCGCATGATTGCGGGCGCCCTGCTCGCGGTTGCCGCATATTGTCCCGCTAAAGTGCGGGCACAGTCCGGCAGCCCTGTAATGACGGTACAGGCTGGAAAGGTAGTTTCGACTGTAGAACCCACCATGTGGGGCGTCTTTTTCGAAGACATTAATATGGGGGCCGATGGTGGTCTTTATGCCGAAATGGTAAAGAACCGCTCTTTCGAATTTTACCAGCCACTGATGGGTTGGGAAGTGCGGCAGTCGCCCGTTAAAGAAGGTGCAGTGCTGGTGCAGAACAGGCAGGAAAAAAGTGCCGCGAATCCCCGTTTTATCCGCATAACCCGCGAAGCTAATACCCAGACTTTAGGAATGGTGAATGAGGGCTTCAGGGGCATGGGCATTAAGAAGGGCTTGCGCTACGATTTTTCGGTGATGTACCGCCAACATAAACCTGGCCTCAAACTGCGGCTGGAACTGGTGAGTGCTGCGGGGAAAATCATTGGCAACAGCGCACTTGATTTAAAAGAAACCGGCGACGGCTGGCATAAAGCGAATGTAAGTTTTAACGCCACCGATAGTACCATGCGTGGCAAACTGGCGGTTTGGTTCGATGGTGCCGGTTCTGTAGATCTCGATATGATCTCCCTTTTTCCTTCAGATACCTGGAAGGGCCGGCCCGGCGGTATGCGTGCCGATATGGTGCAGCTACTGGCCGATATGAAACCCGGTTTTATCCGGTTCCCGGGCGGATGTATTGTGGAGGGCCACGACCTTTCTGTACGTTACCAATGGAAAAAAACCATTGGCCCGATAGAAGACCGTCACCTGATCGTTAACCGCTGGAATACCGAGTTTGCACATCGTCCAACCCCCGATTATTACCAGACGTTCGGGCTTGGCTTCTTTGAATACTTCCAGATGGCGGAAGATATTGGTGCAGCACCACTACCTATCCTTAACTGTGGTATGGCCTGCCAGTTTAACACCGCGGAGGTAGTGCCGCTCGATCAGTTAGATCCTTATATACAGGACGCCCTCGACCTTATAGAGTTTGCCAACGGCGACGTGGCTACGAAGTGGGGCGGCATCCGTGCTTCTATGGGTCACCCTGCTCCGTTTAATTTGACGATGATGGGCGTGGGTAATGAAAACTGGGGTCCCCAGTACATCGAACGTTTAAAACTGTTCCGGGATGCAATAAAGGCAAAGTACCCGGATTTTAAGATCATCGCAAGCGCAGGCACTAATCCTAACGGCGAACGCTTCGATTATCTCGATAAAGAACTGCGCGCTATGAAAGCTGACATTATTGACGAACATTATTACAGTCCGCCTTCCTGGTTCCTGGACAATGCCGGCCGTTATGATAATTACGACCGCAACGCTTCCAAGATTTTCGCGGGTGAGTATGCCGCCCAAAGCGATAGAGTAGTAAGTATCCATAACCGCAACATCTTAAAAACAGCGATCGCCGAAGCCGCGTTTATGACCGGGCTGGAACGTAATGCGGGCGTAGTGGTAATGGCCTCTTACGCACCGTTGTTCGCCCACACCGACGGCTGGCAGTGGACGCCCGACCTTATCTGGGTAAACAACCTGCAGTCGTACGGCACGCCCGACTATTACGTGCAAAAGATGTTCTCTACCAATAAAGGCACGCACGTGGTGCCCATTTTGCGGAACGGTAATACCATTAAAGGGCAGGACAGCCTGTACGCCTCTGCTGTTATCGACAAACCGGCGAAAACATTGTTGCTCAAAGTGGTGAACGCCTCTTCTGTAGCGGTAAAACAAAAGATCGCGCTGGAAGGTGTGAGCGTAGCTGTCAGCAATGCCGAGGTAGCTACACTTAAAAGCCCGTCCCTGCAGGACATGAACAGTTTCAACGCCCCGCAGCTGGTAGCGCCTGTAACATCGGCTGTTAAGCTAAAAGGCAAACAGCTGGATGTAGAACTGCCACCAAACTCGTTCTCCGTATATCGGGTAACTATTAAATAAAATAAAGTAAGGAAAGAAAAGACGGGCGTCCCAGTTTTGGGACGCCTTTTTTCGGCCATCCTATATCGATCCTTTATCGATCCTATATCCGTTTTCGCTGAAACCCGCGCTGGTGGTGATGGGCATTATAGGATCGATATAGGATCGATATACCTTCGCCATGCTGATCCTATTGCTGTTGGTTCGAGTGGCTTGATAAGCAGCATCTTTTGTATGGTGATTAAGTGAATTATGGTGGAGATGCCTTCTGGTGGAGGGTTACAGGCGATCAGGAGGGCATTCGTCCCAACTTTCGCTAAGCTTCGTCCCAAGGTTTATGAAGCTTCAAATCATTTCGCCTTCATTCGCCTGTTGGCGGGTGTAACTTCGTTTCGTTAACGGCAAAAGGTCGTTTTCGAAGTTCTTTGACATATTGGTTTTTAAATAAAGAGGGGGCTAAAAAAGCAATCGGGTGCCCCATATTGATGGAACACCCGCTCACTATATTTAAAAGAAGGTTACGGACGGATTTTGCCGGTCACTAGTATCTTGGCAATACGTAACTGGTCCATGGCAGTTACTTTTAACTGCAGGTTGCCCAGTTTTACGGTGTCGCCGATGTCGGGTATTTTACCCAGCTTTTCGAGGATAAAGCCACCGAGGGTAACATAACCACCGGTTAATTTGGCTTTAGCCGGATCGATAGTGACATGCAGCAGTTCCAGGAATTCGATGAAGGGCATTTGTGCATCTACGAGCATGCTGCCATCTTCGTATTTCACCACTTCGTATTCAAACTCGTTGGTTTCCGATGAAATATTGCCTACCAGCGCGTCCACGATGTCGTTAATGGTCACCAGACCTTTAATGCTGCCAAATTCGTCTACTACCATCGCCTGGTAAACCTTCTCCTTCTGGAAAAGTTCGAGTATCTGGTAAGTGCGGTTATACTGCGTAACCACCAGCATTTTTTTGCTGATCGCTTTCAGGTCCTTGAACTTCTCCGCAAGGTTTTCGCTGATCAGATCTTTGGAATATACGAATGCGAAAGAGGCGTCGATATCATCGGTGGCCAGTGGATAGATCGTATGTTTGCGCGTAAGTACTTTTTGCATATTCACATCAGGCGCATCGTTCACATCCAGCCAAACGATCTCGTTCCTCGGTGTCATCAGCGACTGTACATGGCGGTCGGCCAGGTTAAATACGTTTTGGATGAGTGATTTTTCCGTTTCTTCAATTACACCGCCCTGGTGACTTTCAGAGATGATGACCCGCAGTTCTTCTTCCGAATGTATATCCCCATGCTCGCCGGCGGGTTTTATACCGATGGCTTTCAGGATGAAGTTGGCAAAGCTGTTTAATATCCAGATGAAGGGGCGGAACACGATGAAGAAAATTTTCAGGGGTAACGCCACTGCAAAGGTGGTAGCCACCGGTTTGCGAATGGCCAGCGATTTGGGCGCAAGTTCTCCGAAAACGATGTGTAATATGGTGATCACGATGAATGCCACCGGCAAAGCAGCTTTATGGGCAACTTCCGGCGTCAGGTTCATGTTGAGGAAGTTGAACAGGTCCATAATAAGTACCGTCATTACATCTTCACCCACCCAGCCTAAGCCCAGCGAAGCCAGCGTAATACCCAGTTGCGTAGCGGCCAGGTAACCGTCCAGGTTGTTTACAATACTTTTGGCAATGCCGGTAACCGCATTGCTTCGACCAGTGTTTACCTCAATTTGAGAAGTACGCACCTTTACGATCGCGAACTCCGCCGCTACAAAAAATCCATTCAGTATTACAAGGAAAAGTGTTAGAAGTATGTCCCAGGTCATTTTAAATTAGTTCGTTAGAAGACAGCAAAAATAATAATATATTCCGATACGCCGGTTTTATGTTAAGCCTGTATACAACTACAAAGCAAATGCCATCGCTTACAGCTGCGTATGGTAAGGAATTACGCCGTTTTTTTCTAAATTGGCATCTACAACCAACCGATATACATGAAATACGTTAGCCTGGTGTTGCTTATCGCCTTATCAGCCTGTTCTCCAAAAACTTATCGTACAGGCGATTATTCCTATTACCGTAAACAATTTCGCCTGGCAGACAGTTCATTCTTACGTACCGATGGTGTGTATATTGCCGCCGCCGTGTGGACAGATGATAATCCCACCCTGCGTGCGCCGAAGGAAAAGAAGATACTGCAGTTTTTCCCTGGCGGGCAAACCAACCTGTTTCTCGATATGGGCGACAGCCTTAAAACCGAAGCGGACTTTATCGGTAAAATAGCAGCAAGGCATAAAGAACAGGGAGCAACGCTGTTTGAAGGGTATTACCGGATCGAAGGTGATCGTATAGCTATTCAACGCGTAAATAACCCTTTGCGGCAGTTTAACTATGCCTTCGGTCACATTGCACAAGACAGTATCGTGATCCTGAAAGGTGGTATTGAGGGCAGGCAACCGTTCGCAGATAAAAACTATCCCGGTATCTATAAAGAATATTACATTTTTATGCCGCTGGATACGGCGGAATTACATAAGTACCCGGCTTACTGGTAACCGTTGGTGAGCAGTTTTAGCACATGTTTGTAGTTTTTACCCAGGGGTAACTCTTTCCCGTTTTTTAATTTGATGATGTTGCCCTGAATGTACTGCACGTACTTACGGTGCAGGATAAACGATTTGTGGATACGGATAAAGGCATCTGCAGGCAGTTGTTCTTCAAAGCTGCTGAGCGTGCGTGGTGTAAGCAAAAAGGTGGCGCCTTCCCAAATCTTCACATAATTACCCAGACTTTCCAGGTAGTGAACAGCTTCGAGATCGAGCAGGATGAGTTTTTTGTCTGATTTGATGTAGATCTGTGCAGGTGGTGCCGGTTCAGCGTGCGGCAATGTGCCGGGCGTTGGTTGCTGAAGTGTATGCTGCGTCAGTGCGCGGTTTACAGCTTTCAGGAAACGTTCGAAGCGGAAGGGTTTTAGCAGATAATCGCAAACATCGAGGTCGTAGCTTTCGAGGGCATGTTCTTCGTAGGCAGAAGTAATGATCACGATTGGCGGGTGTTTCAGTGTGCGAAGTAATTCGAGGCCGCTTAGTTTAGGCATGCGGATGTCCAGGAAAATAAGATCGACGGAATGTTTGCTGAGGAAGTCGAGTGCTTCTGCCGCGCGGTAACATTGTCCGGCCAGTTTGAGAAAAGGCACGTCCTCCATATACCGCAGGATAATATCATGGGCCAGTGGTTCATCGTCAACGATAAGACAGCGCATACTCATAATTCCAGTTGCAATTCGGCTTTAAATGTATGATTTTTAATGGTAGTGCGCAGCTCGTGGCGACCCGGATAAAGTAGTTCCAGGCGCTTCCGCAGGTTGCTGAGCCCTATGCCTGGCGTTTCATGCCCTTCTTCAAAAGAGTTTTCACAGCAGAAATACAACCGGCGTTCGCTGCATTGCAGGCTTATCCTGAGTAACGCCGCATCTTCCGCATTCTCAATCCCATGTTTAAATGCGTTTTCCACGAAAACGATCAGTAACATGGGTGGTATCAGTTGCTCTTCATCCTGGGTAAGTATATCAAAAGTAATATCTGCCGTGTTTTTTAACCGTATTTGTTGCAGTTGTATATAGTCCTGCACATACTTTATTTCTTCCCTGATGGCAACGGCTGGTAACTGACCTTTGTAGATGGTGTACCGCATCAGCTCCGACAGTTGCAGTATGCTTTCAGATGTTTGCGCCGACTGTTGCATGCTCAGGGCGTAAAGGTTGTTGAGCGTATTAAAGAAGAAATGAGGATTGATTTGCTGCTTCAGCAAATCCAGTTCGGTGCGGGCTTTTTCTTTTTCCAGTGATAAGATGCGGTTGTTTTGCCGTGCGTACTGTAATGCCAGCACAATAGGAAGGCTTAGCAGGATAATGAATATCCCCGCTGCTGCATTTTCGAGTCGCAGGGGATTGCTGGGGAATATTTGCCCGAAAGTACGATTGAGTGGCAGCAGGATGACGAGCTGGGCCAGCAGAGGGGCGAGGAATGCCACCACTGCCATACCCGACAGCAGGTAGATCAGTATTCCTTTCTGCTTCAGGATAATAGGCACAAGGTACCTGCTGTTGATGAAGAAGAACGCATATCCGCACAGGTACATCAATATAAACTGCAGGCAGAAAACCAGGAAGGTGCCGAAGTTCCGAACCACTTTGATTATACTGAATTCAAACCCGATCAACAACTGGCCGCCGCTATTATAGGCCGGATCATCCATACTGGAAACTGCCATCGCCGAAAGTGCTACGGCAATAATCCCGATGGTGATCAATACAGCGTGTTCCAGTCCGGGTTGCCGCAGCCAGCCGCTGTTCCGGGCACGTTGCCTGTAAAACACATCCAGCATGAACAGCAGTTCCAGTACGATGGCGGTGGCGCCCATGCCCACAATTAATTCCGGATCAGCGTTCAGCGCCAGGCAAATATAACTGGTGAGCGGGAGCGCTAACAGGAAAGTGAGCGGACGAAAGAGCCGCGGTTTGTGATGGCTGAACCAACTGAAGGCCAACACGGGCCACAGTTGCAGGCAGCCGAAAAGGAACGCCTGGAAATAAACATCCCAGCCACCTTCAGGCTGCGTGAAAAGCAAACAACCCCACAACAGCAAGCCTGCATATATCCAGAAATAGATGCGCGACATCTTAAACATCACTAAAAAAACACCGAATCTGTGTGTCTGACAAATTTTAATGACGAAAGCAGCTCTTTTCGTGATGTAGGTAAAAAATGACGGTTGAAGGTGATGGGCGGGCGTTCATCATTGGGTTGGTCACCTTCTTCATTTTAAGTTGATGCTTTTTTTCCTTGCCCGCAACTTTGCAGCAAATCAGTAAACCTATGTACCGCTTACAGGTAAAAGATCTTACAAAAAGTTATGGCAACATCACCGCGCTCCGCGGCATTAACCTCGAGCTGAGTAATGGTATGTTTGGACTACTGGGACCCAATGGTGCCGGTAAATCAACGTTAATGCGTACCCTCGCCACTTTGCAGTTACCCGATAGCGGTACCATTCTTTTCGATGGTAAAGATGTGATGAGTGATCCACAGTCGCTACGACTGCAACTGGGTTACCTGCCGCAGGACTTTGGTGTTTACCCGCGTATATCTGCTATGGCTTTACTCGATCACCTGGCTGTGCTGAAAGGCCTGACCAGCAAAGCAGAACGGAAAGAGCAGGTGGCAGCCCTGTTGCAGCAAACTAATCTCTACCAGGTAAGAAAACAAGCCGTTAGTACTTTTTCAGGTGGCATGCGGCAGCGTTTCGGTATAGCGCAGGCACTGTTAGGTAACCCACAGCTAATTATTGTAGATGAACCCACGGCAGGTCTCGATCCGCTGGAACGTAACCGCTTCCACGATCTGCTAAGCGAAATAGGCGAGCAGATCGTAGTTGTATTGTCTACGCACATCGTAGAAGATGTACACGATCTGTGTCCGGCCATGGCTATACTGGCACACGGCCGCATTGTGTTGCAGGGTAGCCCCGCTAACCTTACCCGGTCGCTGCAGGACAGGGTATGGCGCAGGGTGGTAGATAAATCTTCGGCGCAGCATTACCTGTCGTATCTGAATGTTATTTCAACAAGGCGTGTTGCGGGCAATGTTCAGCTGCATGTATTATCCGACCAGCAGCCGGGCGAGGACTTTGAGCGATGCCAGCCTGATTTGGAAGATGTTTACTTTTCGGCAATAGAAGGGCAAAAGGAGGGTAGCATATGTTGAGTTTCGAATTAAAGTATTACTGGTCGCAGCTAACATTTAAGCTGGCCGGACTACTGTTCTTCGTGTTAGGCTGCGTGTGTGTACATGGCGGCTTTGGCGGCCCGGATGTACATTCCAACGGGCCTTATGTAATTTCGGTGGTACTCGGACTGTTATCGCTGTTCACGATTTTTGTGAGTATTGTTTTTTGTGCTGTCGTGGTGTTAAGAGACAGTACCTGGAAGATGGAGGAAGTACTGTACGCCACTGCCATCAGACGTTCAGCTTACTTTGTTACACGTTTTTCAGGGCTGCTACTGGCTGCTTTCGTGGTAATGGTGTTAGCGCTTGCGGGTATGATGCTCGGCAGTTCAATGATGGACAATAACGGCCCGTTTCGCGTTTGTTGGCACCTGCATCCGTTATTTGTATTCGCGCTGCCGAATGTATTGTTTACGTGTGCTGTTATTTTTTGTACGGCGGTTCTTACGCGAAGCACAAAGGCTGTATATGCTGCCGGTGTATTATTGTTCATCCTCTATCTTACCTCTTCCATTCTCGGTAATTCGCCGATGATGGCAGGTTCGGCGCTTAAGACCGATCATGCGTCTTTGTTACCTTATCTCACCGACCCTTTTGCCCTCTCTGTGCTTTTTGGTGAAACCAGGCAGTGGACGGATGTGCAGCGGAATTCGGAAGTTTTGCCCTTAAATGGCATCCTGTTATGGAACCGTTTGTTATGGGGCGGGGTTTCTGCGTTACTGCTATTGGTTACCTACCGCATATTTCGTTTCCGCCTGGCGGAGAAGCTACGACAGAAGTTGCCGGGTACGGTTATCCGCGATATAATTCCCTACCAGCGTTTTGCCGTGAAGCCGCGTTTCCTGTATTCGTTTACATCTCAACTGAAACTGGAGGTCAGGTCTGTTTTTTTACATATTCCTTTTGTGCTGCTGTTAGTGTTATGGGTATTCCTGTACGGCGTAGAGCTTTATGAAGGTGTGTTTCGCGGGCCTTACGGGATAACGTTTTACCCGTTAACCGGGATACTGGTGGAGGAATTACGGACGGTAAGGCCGGCCATGCTGTTGATCATTTTTTACACGGCCGAAGTGCTGGCCCGTGAAAGAGCATCGAACATGCAGGGCATAATTTACAGTACCCCGGTTTCGAATGGTGTGATGTGGAGTGCCAAAAGTTGTAGTCTTTTCTTACTGGTATTTACGCTGGTAACGCTGAATGTAATGATGGGCGTGGTATTGCAACTGGCTAACAATACTGCGCAGATGGATGTAGCGGCTTATCTGAGTCTCTACTATTATAGCGCTTTGCCTTTGTGCCTCTACGTACTTCTTGCCATATTCATTCAAAGTCTGATACCGAATAAATACCTCGCGATGTTATGTAACCTCATCATTGCCGGCATTATCATTTTCAGTAAAAAAATAGGGATAGAGCATTACCTGCTACGATTTGCTACTGTGCCGGAAATGCAATATTCAGACTTTAACGGGTTTGGTCATTATGCGAAAGCATTTAACTGGTACATGCTTTACTGGACGCTATTATCGGTAGCACTTTCGCTGCTTGGCATCAGCATCTGGATAAAGGAAAGGAAAATTCCCATTAGTAAGTGGCTGTTCCCGTTGCTGGTGGCCTGGATGGTTACCGGGGCGTTTATCTTTTATAAATCGAATATAGAAGGGGATTATAAAAGCCGGAAAGCTGCTGAAGAATGGCAGTTGCAGTATGAGGGAAAATATAAATCATTAGAGAACCAGCCACAACCGACCATTAAGGCGGTTGCCACAAAGGTTGATTTATATCCATCAGAGAATAGATACAGCGTGAGTGGTAGTTACAGGATAATGAACGAATCGGCTGTTGTCATTCATTCGCTATGGATCAGCATCGATCCGGAAGTGACGACTGCGGTTATGGAGGGATGTACGATGCAACAGGAAGATGGAAAATTCCGTCAATATCGCTACAAGTTGCCGAAACCGCTACAGCCCGGCGAAGAAACAATACTGAAGTTTAATATGCAGACAGTGCGTTCGGGCTTTACGCCGTTTAATAGCGAACACGCTGTAGTGAGCAACGGTACTTATATCGAACTGGAAAAATACCTGCCACATATCGGCTACAATAACCGGTACGAAAACGGCGATAAAGTTGCGCGACGTAAGTTTGGTTTGCCTGCACAAACAGAAAAAATCGATAGCCTGTATCATTTCATCGATTACGAAACCGTAGTTAGTACGGAAGGAGATCAACAGGTGGTGACAGTGGGTGATCTGCAAGGCTCCTGGAAGAAAGATGGCAGACGTTATTATCACTATAAAACGGCATCGCCGGTACGCTTTATGCTGGCGCTCAGTTCGGCCAGGTATGCCGTAAAATCCGAGTGGTACAATGGGGTAGCACTTACCATTTATCATCATCCCAATCAAACCAAAAATCTGGCAGGTATGATGATGGCAATGAAAGATGCGTTGGATTATGGGGACAGTCAGTATAGCCGGTATCCTTACAGGCATTACAGGCTGGTGGCCATTCCGCAATATCGTGGTGCTGCTACAGCTTATCCTGGCGTAGTATTCAGTGGTGAACGTATCAACTTTCTTGGTAATTACAGCGATAGTAGTACGGTAAACCAGGCGTACGCCATTACTGCTCATGAAACGGCACACCAATGGTTCGCATACCTGCTGGGGCCGGAGAACGGTGCAGGGGCAGCTTTCCTTACAGAGTCGCTGGCACAGTATACAGAGGCAATGGTATTGGAGAAGCGTTTTGGGAAAGATAAAGTTGGCAAACACCTGCTGACTGATAATCAACTGTATTTCGGTATGCGTACAGCGGATGAGTTGCCGCTTGCCTACACTTACAACCAAGCATACGTGCATTATCAGAAGGGCACCGTGGTGATGTACGCATTGAAGGAAGCTTTTGGGGAAGATACGCTGAACGGGGTATTGCGCCAGTTATTAGCACAGCATGCCTATCCTCATATAAAGGCCAACCCCGATGCCCTGGTGCAAATGCTGACTGCAAAGGCGAATCCGTGGCAGCAGAAAGTAGTACACGAAGAGCTACAACGGGTCATCATTTATTCAGCGGGCGCCCGGCTCCTTTCCTGTAAACCTGTCGGCGGACAGCAGTTTAAAGCCACTATTGCGCTTAGTGTTCGAAAGAGAGATATACGAACAGGAAAAGAACTGGTGCCCGACGATAACCTGGAAATTGCCCTGTATGCCGGTGGCGAACGATGTTATTTAAAAAAGCACCAGGTCACATCAACCGAAACGGTGTTGGACCTGGTGCTTAGCAGAAGCGTGGATGCGGTGGAGATAGATCCTTACGGATACATCCTCAACGATAAACGTTTTTAAAGTGAATTGAGAACTGTCCTGGCCTTTTGCAGCATTTCTGCTGCGGTTTCTTTAGCCAGTGCGCCCAACTCAAATTGTTGAACGGTTTTATTCAGTTGTTCCAACTGTGAAGCATTGATAACACCGGCGCGCAGTATCCTGATCTTCTCATAATCCTGCAAACCTTCGATCAGTTTCTCGAAGCGGATGGAGCTGCCTGCGTTCGGATAAACGAAATAAGTATCGCCCGCCGACCATGTGCCGAAGCGTGAATCGGTCATTGGGTTGGCCGGCCAGCAGTTGTAAGCCCAGCGCAGATAGCCGTTGAAGCCTTTGTTGGCAGCAAACCAGCCCATCCAGGTTGATTCTGCAGGAGGGGAGAAGGTGAACGTATTAGGACGGGCTTCTACACAACAGGTGTAAAAGGTAGTAGGCAGCGATGCTTTCAGCCGCTTTTCCATGATGTCTGCCTCAAATATTTCAGCGGCTGATATGCAATAGTCGTAAATATCTTCGCCTAATTCGCGATGATAGGTACCGGCCAGCGAGATCTTGAAATCCTTGTCGGCCGACTTCACCAGCGCTACTACCTTCAGCATATCCGCCAGCGGACGTTCGTCCATAGCGATGGCTGTTTTGTGGTACCAGTTCTTTTGTTTCAGGTGTTGGGCGAAATTTTGCAGCATAGGGCGCCAGTGTGCATTGTATTCGGGCGTACCGGTTTGAGCCACCAGTACTGTATCCCTGCCAGCGGCTTCATCGTAATAATAGAACCGGTTGTTCCAGGGCACCATCGAATAACAGTTGATCAACTTATCAATCCCTATCGACATCATGTAAGACACCCACTGATCAAATATGGTATAGTCATAAGCCCAGCTGCCATCTTTCTTTTTAGTCCATTTGATCATCGACTGGTAAATGTCGTAGGTCTGACTACGCCACGGATCGTGGATCATACTCACCGTGATCGTTTTTTGTCCGGCGTCGGCCAGCATTTTCATGTACGGCGTTGCTGCCTTGAAAAAGGCCGGCGTCATGGGTTTTACATTATGCACCCTGGCAATGGAATACGGGTTTTGCCAGAGGTCGAGGTGAAACTGCCATTTGGAAGGTTCGGGCAAAACGTGATCCTTCACCTTAATGTTTAAGGTGAGAGGATACGCTTTCCCATCGATCACAATAATAATATCGCTTTTATAATCACCGGTTTCAGCATGACGTGGTATGCGAACGCTAACCCATACAGGTTGTACAGTGTTTGCGGCGATTTTTTTTGTGTTGATACATTCAATACCATCTGCCACCCGGGAAGAGTCAAGCTGGTTGTTGGCCGGAATACCGCAACCGCTGCCAGCTTTGTTCAAACCATCGGTCCATACATAATGTACAAAGCCGGTTTTTGTTTCGAAGGCAAGGCTTTTACCATCGCTTTTGCGGAAGGTGCCCGTTTTTACGGAGGCTTTGGCTACGGGAGAACTGGTATAGATTACCAGTTGTGTATTTACTTTTTCGCCCTTCCAGCCTTCAAGTGTGTGCGTGGTTTGCTGCTGCGGAAGGTTCGTGGCATTGTAACGTACATCGGTGTTTCCAAAACCGGCCAGTTTTACCTGGGCAAAGCTGCTGATAGACAGCAGGCATAATAGTAATGTGTTCTTCATCAACGGAGAATAGATTTTAGCGTTTCGTTAATCCTGGATGGATACGAATCTACTGCTATTCCCGGATGTTTTTCTACCCAGCTTCGCTCCCAATAGAACCAATCGGGCAGGGTAGTGGGTTTGCCGGTTAAATTTCCTTCCAGGTGTGCAAAGTATATTGCCCAGCGTTCCCGGTAGAACGATTTCATCAGGCCGGCCCATTCTTTATAGGCATATTCATGCAGGTTGTCTTCCTTTTCATTATGGCCGCCCCAATAGGTGGTGAGCATCATCAGGTTCAACAGGTTATTCGTTTTTTCCAGCTTAGTATTGCCGGCATTAACTGCCTGTTTCTGGTAGGTAGGTAACCTGAAATAAGCATGCGCATTTAACAGGTCATTTTCCAGATCGCAGAGCTGCAGGAATTTGCCGGAAGAGAGTTTAAACGATGTCAGGTCTTTCGCATGATAATCGTTTACAAACTCCGCAAACACTTTATCGGCCCTGTTCGCCAATACCTGCCGGGCGAAGTTGATCAGGTCTGTTTTATACGTTTCGCTGCCCGTAAAGGCCGGCGCAGCTTTATAGAAATGTGTTACTGCTTTTACAAATACCGCGGTGTCGTATCCCTTCTTTAAATTCCCCCAACGGGATACCGATTTTATTTCCAGAGCAGGGCGCGCACAGAGTATATTTTCCGGCGGACCTTCCTGGTAACCGGGGTTGCCATACACTGTTTGCAGGAGTAACTGCCAGGCCGAGTCGATATGCGGGTTGGATTTGCCGTAACGGGCGGCGGTGTAATCCTTCAGCCATTTACTAACATCTAATTTTTCTTTGTGCCAGGCCAGTTCTAACAGCAATTCGTATACAACCGGGTTGTTGTTGATGCCTTCCGGCATAATGCCCACCCCTTTCATGTAATTGTTCTGGTTAGCCCTGTACACCTCGTCCGCAAACCTTTGTAATTTACCGTTAAGTCCCGGGCGTTCGCCGAAGTTGGTAACTGTACACCAGATAAAAGGCGTACCCTCGTACCCGTTACGGTCCTGCCAGTTCTGGGTGTTTTCGCCGAACAGTTCCTGCACCAGCAGCGACGATTTATCTACCTCGGATATCAATTGCTGCTTAGGGTTGTTCTGCCAGCCCTGTAACACCCATATAGCACCGGGAAAGTATTGTTGCATCACCTTTAGCACGCCCACACCGGCTTTGGCGAGGTCAACGCCTTCGGTAACGCCTCCTTCATGGAAAGGATCGCCGGAAAAGAAGCGGATGTCTTTACCGTAAGCCTTGCGGGTTTCGTCGTAAAAGATCCCTGCAATGCGTGCGAATGCTGTATCCGTGGGGTCAAGGATGTCTGGACGTGGAAAAGCGCCCCAGGTACCTTGGAGTATGATATGTGCTTTTGTTTTGGCAGCCAGCGATTTGGGCACCATGCCGAAGAAGGCAGGCATTACGGGTTCGATGCCGAGCAGCTTCATACGGGCGAGCATTTTTTGCACCAGTACTTTGCGGCTATCGATCTGGCTTTGTGGCATTGGGCCGCCCCAGCCTTCGATATTGCCCATCAGCCACCAGGCGTTAAAAGCCGGGCCTGTAATGAAACCTTCGATTTCTTTTGCACTAAAGCCCATGCGTTTCATCACATTCTGCCATACCACTTCCGTACCATTGGCCACCAGCATCATGTTTACACCATTTAGTGCCATCCAGTCCAGTTCATGCTCCCAGTCGGCCCAGGTATAAAAACTCATGGTGTAGTTGTAGGTGCAGTAGTTGAGTGCATGGCGGTAAATGGCCTGGCATTGTACCGTAACGGGTGTTTCCAGCTCCGGCAGTTTTGTTACAGGTGCGAGGTTGTCGCCCATGTGCGACATGCTGCGGTGGCAATAGTACCTGAGGTACCAGTTAAGGCCAACAGCTGCTGCATTGGGATTGTTGGCGCTTATCACCAGTTTATGCTGCTTGGTCTGTAACTGGAACGCGTCCGTTTTACTGTTCAGTGTTTCAAATACAATATGCTGTTGCAGCCAGGGTACGCGGCGTTTAACGAGTTGTTGTACGCCGGTAAAGTCTGCGGCAAAGCCCGCTGTAGGTAACAGCAGCAATAATATAATGAGTTTCTTCATGATCGATTTAAAGTTTTACAGCACCTGTATTGCCACCACCACGCAGGGAAAGATTTACCGGTTTATTGTTTTTCCATGAACCACCTGTAAAATCAGGCATGTCAACCGAATTGGAACGATGGTTTACCGACCAGGTGCTCAAAGGTGTAATGGCACTCCAGGTAGCCAGGTCGTACACATCAATGTCGAGTGGCAGCCCGTTTCGCAGGCAGTCGATCATACGCCAGTCCATGATGAAGTCCATACCACCATGGCCGCCTACGGCTTTCGCTACTTCGGCTACGTGCGTCACTACTTCAGGTGTATAAAGTGTTTCCAGCTCTTTTACTTTTGCTTCGCTCAGAAAACCTTCGTGACCGAATGCAATTTTGCCCGGCTCCGGATATTTCTGTACAAAACCTTTGGTGCCACTAAGCGCGTGGATACGGCTGTAGGGGCGGGGAGTAGAAACATCGTGCTGTATCATGATCGTTTTTCCCTTATTCGTTTTTACCACCGATGTATTCATGTTGCCGCGATAGTGTTTACCTGCAAACTGCTGGTAGTAGGGATCGCCGCCCGCCGCAAGTTTGTTGGCCAGTGCTTCCATCATAAAATCGTTCGACGACATCGAAGTAAGGTATTCCATTTTGTCGCCGCGGTTGATGTTCATTGCCTGGGCAACGGGGCCCAGGCCGTGCGTAGGATAGAGGTTGCCGTTTTTCAGGTTCTCTTTCCAGCGCCAGCCCGGGGCTTCATCTGGCGATCCTGGTTTGTGGAAGAAGCCATCGAGCAGTGTATGAATATAAGCGCCTTCGCCATGCACCAGTTCTCCCAATAAACCCTTCTGCGCCATGTTGATAGTCAGTGTTTCAAAAAAGTCGTAGCAGCAATTTTCCAGTTGCATACAGTGTTTCCTGGTGCGCTCCGATGTTTCCACCATCTGCCAGCACTCTTCAAGTGTAACAGCGCCCGGAACTTCCACCGCTACGTGTTTCCCGTGTTCCATAGCGTATATGGCAATTGGAGCGTGCCATTCCCATGGTGTAGCAATGTAGATGAGATCTATATCATCACGTTCGCACATTTTTTTATAAGCATTCACATCGCCGAAGTATTCAGCCGCCGCAGCGAATCCTTTTTCCTTCAATACCTGCTGGCTCTTTTTTACTGCCACTTCGCGGATGTCGCAAAGCGCTTTGATCTCCACGTTCCGGATATTGGTCATCCTGTGTACTGCCCAGCCACCGCGGTTGCCAATGCCTACATAACCAATACGAACGGTTGGTATTTTGGGAGCGGCATAACCGGTCATATTAAACAATTGCTTATGCTTTTTTGATTGCGAAAGGCTTTGCTGTACCGATTCGTTCAAAGCACCTGCAGAAGCATAGCCGAACATATTACCCAATAATAATCCACCCGTGCCGGCGGTGGCCCTTTTCAGAAAGCTGCGTCGGTTATTTATACTCATAAAAAAATTATTTAGCTGTTGATGTGCTATTGCGCCTGGTAAGCGCCCAATCCTATATTTGTCCCGTTAAACCTGGGTTTTCCCAGTATGTCCGTTGTACCGTTAACATCCGCCGAAATGAATACACCACCGGTTTTTGCGGGGGAGGCAGATTGTAGCTGGAGATCGGGTAACTGTAAGTTTACGAACAGCGGATCGAGGTGACTAACAGAAGCTTCGTCTGTGCCCGATGCATTTTGCCAGGCGGCCAGTGTGGTGTACGGTGTGCCATTGGTGCTGTTCCATATCCATTGCGGTGTGCCTGTGGTGAAATACATGTTGTTATTGATGATGTTGCCCGATCCGGTGTTGCTGTATTTATGAACGAAAATACCACCGGGCCTTGCATACACGATATTGTTCCTGATTATGTTGTTAAAGCATTGTTCCGTGAGTCTTATTTCCCCTTCATTTTCACCGAAAGCGCCGTTTTCACGGTTGTTGAAGAAGATGGTGTTGTTGACCACATAACAATCCCTGGTACCGCCGGAGGTATAACCCAGGTAACCGCCCAGGTAAATACCCGTACGCCAGCAGTTGTACACAACGTTATTGCGAACGATGCAGTTGCTGGTAGGGAAGGCGTCGTTTTCACTCACAATACCGATCCCGCGATCAGTATTGTATATTTTATTCTTCTCTACGGTAATGTTACGTGCGCCATCTACATAAATGCCGATAGCACCGTGACCGTGAATGGGGCCTACGGGGCCGGTGGTCATATCGATATTAAACAATTCGTTGCCGGTAATAACACCATTGCGGGCGTAGTTAAATTCCGGTACAGTGTTGGCGGCGTAGCCACCTGCAGCGTCAATGCCAATGTTTTCAGCATTGTATATCTTGTTGCCGCGGATGGTAAAGCCATCAACATACCCGTTAATGGTCAGGTTTTCGCTGTAGCCGGTGTTACAGTCGTGTATCTCGTTATCCTCCACCAGGATATTTTTCATAGGGGTGCTGGTGTTACCGAATATTTCGATGGCATGCGCGCTTCTGCCATCTGCAGGCGCTGCATTGTGTTCAATGTTGTAAATCTTATTTTTCCTGATGATGAGGTTACTGGCTCCCGCGTCTGCTACTATACCGTTGGGACTAACCCAGGGCGAACTGCTTTTGAAGTTGCACACATCAAATCCTTCAAAAATAATGTAGCTGGATTTACTGATGTTGACCAGGGCTTCTTTGCCGGTAACGCCCAGGCCCGTTCCGTCGATTACCGGTTTATCACCGGGGTAGGCCTTTAATGTAATGTATTTATCCAGTCGTCCCGATTTCGGGAACCGTACATTTTCGTGGTACACCCCCGTTTTCACCATCACCGTATCGCCGGCCACAGCTTTGTCTAAAGCGGTATTAATACCCCTCAGTGGTGCGTTAATAGTGCCCGCAGCGGCATCGCTGCCAGTGGGTGATACATAGTACGTTTTGGAAGACGGTGTGTTGCCGCCAGTGGGCGCGCTGCCACTTTTGCTACAGGCACAGGCCAGCAGCAATATTACACATAAGCGAATGGAATACATGGTAGAAAAAGGTGGGTGACAACCGGAGCTGCCACCCGTTTATATGGTTACTCGGATACTATTTTTCTTACACGGTTGTTGTTTTTGTCCAGTACGTACACCGTACCGTTTTTATCCACTGTTACGCCTGTAGGCGCACTAAAGGCTGCTGCTTCACCAATGCCATTGCTGTAACCTGCCGTGCCGCTGCCAGCGAACGTACTCACGGTCCAGGTACCCGGCTCAATAAAGCGGATGCTTTGATCAGGATTGTTTGTACCACCATCGCTGCGGCCGTTGGTCGCTACGTAAATGTTACCATTACTGTCCAGTGCCAGGCTCCAGGGTAAAGAGAATTTAGCGGCGGTACCTACACCGTTTTGATAGCCGCCTACATTTAACTGGCCGGCCACAATAGAGCGTGTCCAGGTGCCCACGTCGAATTTATAGATAACGTTTTCTCCATGACCGGTCACAAACATGTTGCCGTCTTTATCGAAATCGAAACCTGTAGGATATACAAGACCCTGAACGATGGCGGTTGAATTACCGTCTTCCAGTTTATATATATTCGCGCTGCCTACTGCACCGCTATAATACACCTGGTCTGTTCTTTTGTCCACAGCAACTGACCATGGCTCCTGTGATGCCCAGCCAATGGTGGTTGCTGTTCCATCCTGGGTAATTTTACGGATATCCCAGTTGATAGGATCTACGGTATACATATTGCCTGCTTTATCTAAAGCCAGGTCGTAAGGATACCAGAAATTTGCGCCGGTACCCTGGCCATCAGCATAACCTCCAACGTTCGGATTACCTGCTACCAGTGTTACGTTGCCCGCGCTGTCGATTTTCCGGATGCAATGGTTGCCAGGGTCTGCTATGAAAACATTCAGGTTGTCGTCTACCGCAATACCCTGCGATCTGTACCAGTTAGCACCGCTGAAATTGAAAGAGGCGTTTTCGCCTTTGCCGTTTGCATAACCTGCGGTACCGTTGCCTGCAAGCGTGCTTACGGTGCGGGTGAATCGGTAATTAAATACATCGGTGCTGGTTACGCTGTTGCTGCCCACTTTCACGGTGATAGTACCGGAGCCGCACTTCTTCGGCACTACGGCCATGATCTGTTTGGTGTTAGCACCGGTGATCACCAGTTTGTTGCCATTGATCAGTACTTCAAGCTGGGAAGTATCACCCGAAAAGTTTTCGCCGGTAATCAGTATCGATGTGCCACCGCTGCCTTGTTCCGGTGTAAAGCTGGTGATGGTCATCGGCTGAGATGGATTGTGCCCGAGATCATCTTTGCTGCAGCCCGCCATGATTAACACGGCGAGCAGCAGGTATATAGAAAATGACTTTATCATAGATAATGCATTGAAGTTTGTGTGAATGATATTACCAGCCCGGATTTGGCACGATGGCCCTGTTACGCTCTATGTCGCCCTGCAGAATAGGGTAGAGGTACATTTTGTCGTCCCAATACCTTTGCTGGAACAACTTCCTGGTGTATAAGCCGGTAAAGGCGAATCCAAGCCCGTTATCGTTCGCGTTAACGTCCAGGCCGTAAATAGCGGTGTGTTCCGGTTTACCCAGCAGCAACCTCCTGGTAAGGGTGTAGTAACGATCGGTTTCGAAACAAAGTTCTACCTGCCTTTCGCGCAGAATGTGTTTACGCATTTGGTCCTGGTTGCCCACAGCACCGGGGTATACGATTTCTATGCCTGGCAAACCTGCTCTTGTTCTTACGAGGTTCAGGTAAGTAACAATGTTAGGATCGCCCGGATCAAATTCGTTGAGGGCTTCTACATAATCTAACAGTATCTCCGAATAACGCAGCAGTATGTAGGGACCGCGGAAGGCAACCTGGTCGTTACGGATGTTATCGTTCGCGCTGATCCGTTTGAGTGGCAGGTAGCCGGTAAGGTTGCCCGTAGCGGTACGCTGACCAGATTTGCCATTATAGTAAAACTCTGCACGTCCCTGGCCGTTGATGTTATTATCTGATGAGTAAAAGTTTTTGTCGTCCAGAGTTGGTGCAGGTACTACGGGGCGGCCGTTGTACATGATGTAGGCATAGAAACGGGGTTCGCGGTTAGCGTACATGTTCCAGTCATTTTGCCTGTGCCCCCAGCTGTTGGCGCCACTGCTTTGTGCAAAACCTGTTTCTACGTAACCGGAAGTGTTATCGTCGATGGTTTTACCATTTGCCATAGCAAAGGCATCTACCAGGTTCTGAGTAGGATTGTACATATTGTAACCACCTGGTGCAGGGGACGCACATTTTGTGAAGCCCCAGCGGCTCCAGCCTACTTTGCCAAACACGATCTCGTCGTTCCAGTTAGTCAGGAACACGTCGCGAACGGAAGCATACGGATCAAATGTGGTACCACCGTTATCAAGGTTGGTAAACAGTTTAAAGTAGTTGGAGTCAATTACGGCTTTTGCTGCATCGGCCGCCAGTTTCCACCTGTTTTTATCATAACTGAGCGGTGCAAGTGGTGTTTGGTCGGCATTTTTAAAGGTGGCAAAAGCCGGGTTACCATTCCATAACGGGCTTGCGGCGAGCATGTTGGTTTTCACTTTCAGGGCCATACAGGCGCCTTTTGTGGGTCTGCCAAAGTTTGAATTCGCCTCCCATTTAGCAGGAAGTCCTACCATGGCTTCGTCCATCAGGTTGTTGATGAAGCCTACACAAGTATCGAACGGTGCGCGTGGGAATTGATGAAAGTCGGCGTCCTGTGGGATTAGCGTGGTCACTTTTACGAACGGGCCATATTGTCTTAACAGATTCCAGTAGAAGAAACCACGGAGGAATTTATTCTCTGATTTGTACTGCAGTTTAAGCTCGTCGCTCAGCTGGTTGGCCGGTACTTTGTCAATGTTCTGCTCAAATACATAACTCTTACGAATGGCGGTGTAAAACCATGCCCATGTTTCAAAATAACCGCTGGTAGGGCTCCAGTTGCCGATGGCCATCTGGCGAACGCCTACTGTAGGGATAGAAACAGAGGATTCATCAGAAGCGCCCATTGTTTCAAAGTCGCCACCGGCCCTGTTATCGGGCAGATAGCCATATATGTTGTAGAGATAGGCTTCGGCATTCGCCCTGGTTTGCCATATCTGGTCCTCAGTTAAAAGATTGTCCGGCTTTTGGTCCAGGTATTTGGTGCAGGAAGTAATACCTACAGCCAGCAGAAGGCCTGTGAACAGAATAATATATTTACACGTATTCATCTTTAATGTTTTTGTTGTTACCTGATCAAAACTGTGCTCTCAGACCTACGGTGATCGTTCTTGCATAAGGATACCTGGCTGCTGAATTACCTAACTCCGGGTCCCACGTTTTGAACTTGGAGAAAGTAAGCAGGTTGGTGCCCGCAGCGTAACAATGCAGACTGCTGATGCCTGTTTTGTTCATAGCCGGTGTGATGATCTGATAGCCGATAGAAGCCTGTTTCAAACGCATGAAACTACCGTCTTTTAACCACCAGGTGCTGCGAACGTAGTTGTTATCTTCTGAGTTGGCCATGCTGAGTCTCGGATACTCAACGTCCTGGCTTGGGTTTTCTTCCGTCCACCTGTTTTTAACATTGGCGATCACGTTGGCAGGATACTGACCGATACCGGCGAAAGGCACAACACCCACACCGGCAGAACTGCCGTCGTTCATGTTAATTTGATCACCATTGGCCATGATGCCCACATCTGCAATACCAGAGAAAATAGCCGAGAGGTCGAAGCGGCGGTAGGTAACATTGAACCCGTAACCGTAAGACCATGTAGGGAAGGTGGATTTGCCGAGGTAAGTCTGATCATTGGCGTTAATAACACCGTCATTGTTCAGGTCTTCGTATTTAATGTCGCCTGGTTTTACAGGGCGCATTTGCTCCGGACTTTTATCGATGTCGTTCTGGTCTGCGAAGAGGCCGAGGCTTTTGTAACCGTACAATTCAGACCATACCCTGTTTTCAGGCTGCTGGTAATCGTACAGGTACTTAGGACTATCTCTGAAAAGCACTTTGTTTTTCGCGTAGGTAACATTACCGAACAAACGGATAGTTCCATCTTCGCCAAACTTGTCGTTATATTCCAGGGTACCATCAATACCCCTGTTCTGCATTCTGCCCAAATTCGCAAAGGAGGCGAGTTCTGTATAGCCACCGATGGAAGAAATGGAATTTCTCTGGATCAGGATAGCCGATCTTTTGTCCTGGAACACGTCTACGATCAGGCTGAACTTATTCAGAAGCCCAACTTCGAGGCCAATGTTCGTTTTCGCTGATTTTTCCCATGTAAGGTTGTCAGCACCTATCACTTGTTCTGTTATACCCTCGTACCAGGTGGGAGAGTACCCCAGTTGTGTACCGCCGCCAGTACCCACGTAGGTAAGATAGCCAAACCGGTCGCCTGCAATCTGGTCGTTACCGGTAAGTCCCCAGGAGGCTCTTACTTTAAGCAGGTTGATGGTGGAAGTAAAAGGCGTAAAGAAGTCTTCTTTCGATATTACCCAACCGGCAGATACTGCAGGGAAGTAACCCCAGCGATTGCCTTTTTCAAAGTTCTCTGAACCGGTAGCACCGAGGTTGGCCTCAGCCATGTACTTGTCATTGTAAGCATATGTTACACGACCGGCGAAGCCCTGGTTGCGGAAGGGAATAGCATTTTTCAGCGTGCCGGCGGCACCGATAAGACGGTTACGGGCAGATGCTACGAGTAAGCCACCTACCGTGTGTTTGCCGAAGTTGCGATCGTAGTTGATGTTACCTTCGAGGTACATTACCCGTTCGCCCTGCGAGCTATATTCGTAACCCAGGTAAGTGCTGCCGTTCCTTACACGTTCTAACGCCAGTGTGCCGTCCGGGTTGCGGGAACCGGCGTACCAAAGATCGTTGAGACCCTTGCGGCTGTTGTTAAACTCGCCATAGGTATCAAACGAAAAACGGCCTGTAGCGCTAAGTCCATTTATAATACCATCGAGGCGCTGGTTAAGGGAAAGGATGGATTGTACGGAGGGACGGAACTCAGTGCTGTAACCTGCGTTCTGTACGAGGTTGAAAGGATTGTTACCGCCGTTTGCGCGCGGGCCTGCCCATATATTGTCACCGTATTTTATAGGGTAGGCAACCGGGTTGGTAGCAAAGGAATTGTACCAGATAGTGCTCGCAGAATTGCCTGGATAACGGCTGTTCACCAGCATCGCCGCCAGGTTTAATGATAATATCGTAGACTTGGTAATGTTGAGGTCAATATTGCTTCTGAAGTCGTAACGTTTGAAGTTCAGGTTGGGATTGTAGCCGTTTACGTCTTTATCTACTTTATACTGGCCTTCCTGGTTAAAGAAGGACATAGACACGTAATAACGCATGGCTTCTCCGCCACCGCTGATATTTACGTTCGCGTTGGTCATAGAAGCCCAGTCGCGGTAAATAGCATCGATCCAGTTTACGTTTGGATAGAGGTAAGGGTCCAGACCGCTGGCCGTTTTAGCGATTGTTTCGTCCGAATACACAGGTGTTTCACCATTATTCGTGCGCGCTTCGTTTAAGAGCTGCATGTAACTTACGCCATCCAGCATTTTCGGTAATTTTGTAAGGCCGGTTACGCCCGATTCCACCTTAGCAGATACTTTGGCTTTGCCGGCAATCCCCTTTTTTGTGGTGATGATCAATACGCCGTTAGCGCCTTTGGCACCGAATATGGCAGTAGCAGAGGCATCTTTCAGTAAGGAAATGCTCTGGATATCTTCCGCATCAATGTTGTTAAACGCGCCCCCGTAAGTGCTGTTCACATCCTCACGCTGTACACCATCTACAATGATCAACGGACTGCGGTTACCGGTAAATGTGCCTACACCACGGATCGTAAATTCCGGGTTATCATATCCAGGCTCACCACCGCCGCTCTGCACCGAAATCACACCGGCCACTTTACCGGCCAGTGCATTTGTGAGCGAACGTACCGGTGTTTGCATATCGGCCATATTTACGGTGGATACGGCGCCTGTAACGGTTACTTTCTTTTGGGCACCAAAACCTACTACCACGATCTCATCCAGTTTGTCAACCTTTTCAGTTAACGCGATTTTGAGCGTTTTGCGGTCGGTTACGGCTACCTGCTCCGGGTTCATCCCCATCATATTAAAGTTGAGGATTTCACCTTTGTCGGCATCCAGCGAGAATACACCCAATTCATCGGTT
This sequence comes from uncultured Chitinophaga sp., assembly GCF_902168175.1. Classification (GTDB taxonomy): domain Bacteria; phylum Bacteroidota; class Bacteroidia; order Chitinophagales; family Chitinophagaceae; genus Chitinophaga. Next base: position 58,352 of record NZ_CABHOU010000103.1, read on the forward strand.
ACGGTGCCACGGGATGTACCGGGAATCGAAATGGTAACGCCGGGTAATGGCGCACCTTTGGTGTCCATCACCTGACCCTTTACAGCACGGCTTTGTGTAACTGTTGCTGGCTGTTGGGGTGGGGCAGACTGTGTTGGTGCCGCGTCTTTTTTGTCGAGTACAATGCGGTTGCTTTTTACGTCAAAACGGAGGTCTTTGCCTTTTAATACGAAAGTAAGCACCTCTTCAAGTTTGGCTTTCTTAAAGTTGACGTCTACTTTTTCGGCATCGTTTAACAGTTGGTTACTGTACACCAGGGTAAGCCCTGTTTGTTTTTTAATGGCCTGGAAAACTTCCAGGAGAGAAATGTTTTTGCCCGAGATGGAAACGGGTAGCTGCAAGGTTGGCGTATTTACTTGTGCCTGGGCCGATTGGAAGAGCATCGGTAGCAGGCAGCCGATCAGCAGGACATAAAGCGCCCTTCGCATAGCCGGCTGGCAATGGCGTACACATTTTCGCATGATGGAATATTATTTAAGACTTTTTACGATAACAGCAGCATTTGTTGGTTGATAATGCCTTTCAACATAACTACAACGCAAGAAATGGAATGGGTGACGGGTATTAAAAAAAATATTTTACCCAATAAAAAAGTATGGATGAAGATCAGTTACTGGAGATATATCTCGTTGTTTTCGAAGCGGTAAGAAATGCTGGCCGTGGTTTTCAGATCGGCTAAAAACTCTTTTAGTTTGTCGCGCTCCATGAGTCCCGTTACTGTAATGTGCGAAAATTTAGCTTTGTCTACATGAAAGCTGGCTCCATAAAACCGCCCTGCAACATCTGCCAGTTCAGGCAGCGACATACGGTGATAATAATAGATACCTTTCATCCATGACAGTACTTCATCTTCATCGAAGGCGGTGGAGCTAAACCCTTTTGCTGCCGTAAAGCCAGCTTGCATACCGGGCGTCAGCTTTAGTTGCTGGCCGCCCGCATTTTTCGTTATTACACTGCCATTTATCAGCGCCGTATTAACAGTGCCGCTTTCGTAGGTATTAATGTTAAAGGAGGTGCCCAATACCTGTACTTCAGTAAGCGGGGTACGGACTATAAAAGGCTGCGAGGCATTTTGCGCCACTTTGAAAAAGGCTTCTCCAGATACGGTTACCTGCCTGTTCCCTTTGCCAAAATGGAAAGGGAAAGAGAGGGTGGAGGCGGCGTTGAGCCATACCTCGGTGCCATCGCTCAGCACCAGGTGATAGTTTTCGCCTGCCGGTACCTGTAAGGTATTAACAGTGGTGTCTTCAGAGGTGTAGGCCAGGGTATTATTTCCTGTATTTAAAGTAGCATTATTCAGGGGGATGGCCGCACTATCGTTCAGTGTGATCGTTTGTCCGTTCGCCAGTTTCAGTTCTACCGGCTGTTTAGTTACCCTGATACCGGCAAGTGTACCCGCATTTTTAGGTGCTGGTTTCAGCAGGAAATACGCGCCAGAGGCCAGAAGCAGTAATACAGCAGCGGCCGGCAGTGCGCGTTTAAGGGTGAATGTCTTTTTAGGTGCGGGCTGCAGTTGGGCTCTTACTTTAGCCAGCGCCTCACCAGTATCGATGTTGGCGGCAAACGTGCCGGCCTTCATCGCCAGTGCGTCCTGTTCCAGTTTTTCCCAGGCAGCTTTAAATGCCAGGTCGGTAGCCAGCTTCTTTTCTATATGGGCCTCTTCGCTGGCAGACAACTGCCCGCCAAGCTTTTCTATAAATAATTGAAATATGTCGTCGTTCAGTGGTTCCATTTGTAACTATACTACAACTTTTTGTAGTGATCGGGTTAATGTTGCCGGTTATTTTTCATGTTTTGCCGGAGCAATTTCAGGCCCCGCTTGAGGTGCGTCTTAAAAGAATTAACGCTGATACCCATCTCGTCCGCCGCCTCCTTGTAGCGTTTACCCTGTACATATACCATCTGCACCGCCATCTTTTTCTGTCCGGCCATATCGTTAAGCGTGTGCCTTATCTGACCATAGTAATCAGGATCGGCTTCGCCGGTAGCAGCGGCTTGCTCGGTTTCCTGGGTTTGCGACCAGGCAGCCTCCTTGTCCAGCAGCAGTTTTTGCTTTTTGAGGTGGTTAAGGCAGCGGTTTTTCACAGCCATGTGTAAATAACCTTTTATCTCCCCGTTAAACTGGAAATACAGCTGCTTGTCCCATATATCTATAAAAAAAGACTGCACCAGGTCCTGCGCTTCCTCTTCGTTCTGCAGGAACCAAAAGGCATTGAGGCACAATAGTTTGTAATATTTCAGGAATAGCGCATCATACGCCGTAAGGTCGCCGGTTTTGAGCCGCTGGATCAGGTCCGTGTCCTCGTATTGATGCATTTATACAATTAATACCGTCTTTGTGGGCGGTTGATTACTGGTTGATTGGTGGAATAGTACCTTCTTCGAACATCCGGTTTCAAGATAGAGAATATTGTTTGAAATAAAAAAGACCGCCAGTTACAGGCGGCCTCTCTTCTTTAACCCAAAAAAGCATAGATTATGAGAAGGTACATTATAATAATTTCTATAGGTACAGGCAGGTTTTCAAAAAGATATGGTCAAAATTTGCACGCTGAAAAATCTAAATTGACGCGTACATTTCTCTATTAAGTGTTTTAGATTTTGGCTGATAACACATCAAACATTAAACCCCAAAAAAATTCGTTCACAGGTAAGAGATAAATAGCCCTCTCAAAAAAAGAACAGATGATAAAATGGAATATCGTTCACAGGTATAGAATAAATAGCAACTCTTAAAAGCATAGAATATGGCAGGCTTGTTTATTAATTGTATACCACCGGCACGGGATATACAACCGGTTTAAACTTGCAGAAAATGTAATTCGGCTTAATCCTGAAAACGGTATCATAGGCAGCGAAAAAGTAACGTTCCATGTTTAGTTTTTTAATCAGTTTTTAAAAAGTTATTTCCAATAGGTGTTAAAAAGTTAAAATAGGATCGTCACAGGACGTAATAAATAGCTTGATCGTTTGCGCTCGTTTTAATGTGCCCCGGGCATTGTATTTGTAAAATGACTCGTTTGTTTTAAAATAAACGGGCGGAACTTTTCTCTTCGACATCTCCTGTTTTCACTGTTCCTGCCCGTTTATGTACACCACCATGTTTCTCGTACATTCAAATCAGCGGCAAGGGATAAATAGCCTATCTGTTTGCTCATGCTTCATTTGTCTTATGACTGTTGAAGGTTTTCTTCTCTCATAACAGCTGTAGGTTCTTCGAAGGATATGGACAAATATTCGTTTCACTGTTTCCCAATCAGACTTATGCATATAATAATTTCTTTTTATCGTGTTGCCAGTTCCTGCGTCCAGAAGTAACTGTAGCGGCCTATGCCTGTTTCAGTAACCTTTGCGTTCATTAGTGCTTTGCAGTGCGTGGGGCTTTTCAGCCAGCCAGCAATCACCTCCTGTTCAGTAATATTGCCGGCCGCAATGTTTTCGTAGTATGTTTTCCAGTTGTAACCCAGGGCTTTGATCCTGGCACCCGCATCGCTACCATTTTTGCCGGTGTGGCTGATGTAGTTGCTGTCGCTCATCTCTTTACTGTGTAACCAGGCTGCTTTCTCTAACCGCTGGCTCCATTTTACCGGTGTTACAGCAGGCATTGTTTCGCTTCCGCAGTTGCAGCCTTTGCTTCGAGCATCATTGATCAGCGCCAACATCACATCTCTGTTTAATGTATTGGTATAGGAAAAAACAGAATCTTTACCGAGGGCCGAAGCGTTTTCTACGGTTATTTCTGTCAGCGGCTCTTTTGAACACGAAGCCATCAGGCAGATTATCGGAATTAAGAACGTCAGGCGGAATTTCATTTTTTATTTGGATATGGTCAAAGCCTCGTTTTGGGTAGATGATGTTGCGGGCACTTTCCAGGTTACTTCAGTTTTTCATTCACCCCGCTTATCCATCAATCTGAAACAAAGGTATACCCGCCGCAGGCCGTAAAGAATGATGGCCATCACCAAAAATGATGAGTGTCATCTTCACACGTTCGGTGTATTTACATAGAAATGTAGTGTGGGTAAGGGTTTGGGAAGCTGACGGCCGTCAGTACCTGATTTTGGTTAGAAAAAAAGAGTTGCCTTTATGGGGTTAAATCAGCGAGTAATTGATGAAGAAGATAATTTACTTATCTTTCAATATCATTTAATGGCAACCGGTGATCATTTTTAGGTGATTTTAACCTGTAACCTCATCCAGGAAGATTCGCGCTAACCAAACCCCGATGTGTTTGTGCCTTATTGCCTCACTCCGGCGGATTAACGGTTGCTCTAAGTACTTACTATGGCAGGAGGGGAGTTTTCCCGAAAACATCGTACTCCCTCACTGTCGCAATACCGGACCCAAACCTGTTTTACCATATTTTCGGCTGTTGTATGTATTATTCGAAGATTGATCCTGGCACTGATTTCCACTTGTCTGTTTTTCAGACTGCTATAGAAAAACTTCCGGCACTGGTGGCTATCCGCGAATTTCCGGAGGGCACGCTTGTGTTCCTGAACGATAAAGGGGCCGCCATGTTGGGCGTATCCGGTCCGGAAGAGGCGGAAGCGCTATTGGCAAAAAACGAGATGGGGGCCACCGACGCTTTTGTACCAACGTCCGGCAGCCTGCGGAAATGGGAGAGTGCCAGCGGCGAATTCTTCTATAGCCATTACGAGCAGGCGCCGCTTACATTCAATAATAAAGATTACCTGTTGATACGCCTCTCTGCCCCGCTGGCCGACCATGTAAACAAAGACATCGAGCAAATGGTGCAACAGCGTACGGACAGGCTGCAGCATGCACTGGAGGCGATGCAATCGGCCCGGGACGAGCTGAATGTGAAGCTGGATAAGGAAAAGGACCTGGGTGAACTGAAATCCCGCTTCGTGTCCATGGCTTCCCACGAGTTCCGCACACCGCTCAGCACTATTCTTTCCTCCGCCTACCTGGCCAAACAGTACAATGCCGAAGAAGATCAGCATAAAAGAAATAAACATATCGACCGGATTGTTGCCTCAGTGAACTTCCTGACGGATATCCTGAACGACTTCCTCTCGCTGGGTAAAATTGAAGAAGGCAAAGTGGTGGTACGGCCAGTGCTGTTCGATGTACGGGAGAGTATTAATAAAATGATACAGGAGGCCCAGGGAATTGTAAAACCTAACCAGGAAATCAGCTATAAACATGAGGGCTGGCCTGATGTAATGCTCGATCCGTCGCTGTTACGGCATATTATACTTAACCTCATCGGTAATGCAGTGAAGTTCAGTACCAGGGAAAACGCGCAAATACAGGTATTGTCGCACACCGACTCCTATGGCCTTACGCTTAAGGTGCGGGATAATGGTATTGGTATGAGCCCTGAAGACCAGGCTCACCTGTTTGAACGCTTCTTCCGGGGCGGCAACGCCGGCAATATCCAGGGTACGGGCCTGGGATTACACATCGTAAGCAAGTACACCGAGTTAATGAAGGGCATTATTACCTGTCAAAGCGAATTGGACGTTGGCACGACTTTTACCATCATCTTTCCCCCCGTTACCGAATGTTAATCCATGTTATTTTGAAACTTTTAACTGAAAATAGATGAAAACGCTGCTACTGATTGAAGACAACGCAGAAATAAGAGAAAATACAGAAGAAATTCTGGAACTGGCGGGTTACAAAGTATTGACAGCCCCCGACGGCAAAAAAGGCGTGGAACTGGCGATTAAAAATCATCCCGACCTGGTCATCTGCGATATTATGATGCCTGTATTAGACGGCTATGGCGTATTACATATGATGCAGCGTAACGATGAGCTAAAGGGTACACCTTTTATTTTCCTCAGTGCCAAGTCTGAAAGAGGTGACTTTCGCAAAGGCATGGATCTCGGGGCGGACGATTACATCACCAAACCGTTTAGCGGCACCGATTTGCTGAATGCGGTAGAAAGCAGGCTGAAAAAGGCGGAGGTCAGAAAGGAAAACTTCACGCCGGATATACAGGGTTTGAACAAACTCATGGACGTAGCTGGGGGTAAATCGGCCCTGCAAAACCTGCCCGAGGGCCGCAATACGGAGAAGTATAAAAAGAAACAGGTGATTTATTCTGAGGGGAATCGCCCCCAGCGCCTTTATTATGTGCAAAAAGGAAAGGTGAAAACCTATAAAAGAAACGATGATGGTAAAGAGCTGGTGGTGGAACTTTATAACATAGGTGACTTTCTGGGGCATATTGCATTGCTGGAAGGCGGTTTATACAAGGATACAGCAGAGGCGATGGAAGAAACAGAACTGGCCGTTATTCCGCTGGAGGACTTTGAAGGTTTGCTAAACAGTAATAACGATGTAGCTGTTCAGTTTGTAAAAATGCTGGCCCGCAACGTAAGCACTAAGGAGCAGCAATTATTGGGACTTGCCTACAATTCTCTCCGTAAAAAAGTGGCCGAAGCGCTTATGAGCCTGGTGCGAAAGTACAATGCTTCCAGAGACGAGCCGTTTACGATCGATATCAGTCGCGATAACCTGGCTACCATTGCGGGCACGGCTACGGAGTCGCTGATTCGCACGTTGGGCGATTTCAGGGAAGAGAAACTGATTGATATTCAGGAAGGAGCGATTGTAATAATGAACCAGCAGAAACTGGCAGGGCTGCTGTACTAGCTGCCGGGGAAGTTTTCGGATAGGTACATGGAAAAGTCGTGCAGCAGGATTTCAAAGCTGCTTTCAAGAACGGTCATACGTTTGCCGAGCTGTTCCTGCAACAAAACAGATAAGACCTCCGCGGTTTCGTGGGATTGGGCTGCGCTCTCCAGTTGCTTTAACTGCTCGCGCACCTCGTGCCGCAGTACGGTGAGCTGACTGTCCATTTTCAGGAAGCGGTTCTGGAAGTGTTCGAACTGTTCTATCGGCAAGCCGTGTCGGCCAGTGCTAAGCACCGTCGCCAAACGCGTTTTGAAAAAGATGTTCTCGTTCTCCAACTCCTGGATCAATTGTTTCCAGGTGGTCGTTTCAGCGATCAACACATCTATTTTTCTTTCCTGTATCACCAGCATGCAGATTTTATGGTTGCAATATAACCGCTATCATCACCCCGGATACTGACCGTCATCAGTCTTTTTACTGAATGTGGTTAGTGTGGCTGATACATTATATTCTCAAATTGAAATATCTTAGCGATTTATGGAAGATTATACTATCGCTGTCAATAAAATAGAGGAGTTACAAACCATTAAGGACGTTCAGGGTATAGAGGCCATCCTGGAGCGTGCCCGGCGCACCATCATTGGTGGCAATAACGTTATACTGGTCCGGAAAAAGGCCGATGGCGGGCAGGATGTGTTTGACACGATTACGAATGAAACAGACTTTGACCGTTACCGTGAACAGGTGATGCGGTATTTATAATCCCTTCTTAAAAGAAAGTCCTTTTTCCTGCATGGCCTTTTTTAGCCGCTTAAGCGCATCCGGTCCGATGCCATGCAGTGCAGCCAATTCTTTTTCAGTCATTTTACCCAGGGCCTCCAGCGTATGGATGCCTGCATCATTCAAAGCCCTAACCGCCGGCTGTGCCAGTTTGGGAATATTTCCTGCAGGTGAAGATTGTTTCATCATAACAAAATAGAGCTTTTTAGGGACATACGGTTTTGATACCAGTGTCTCCTTTTCTATATTTACTACAACAGTGAACCAGGACGCTAAGCCGTTCCCTAAAAACCGTGCGATGATGCTAAAGACCTTCAGACTACTATTTCTGCTACTTACTTTTTTTACGGGTACATACGCCCAAACCCAGTACGAGCTTAATACCGGCTGGTCGTGTAACAACATTGGCAAAGTAAGTACCAGCGGCGAAACCTTATCGCAACGCAATTACGCCCTGGATGGCTGGTTACCCGCCACAGTTCCGGGTACCGTATTAACTACGCTGCTGAATAACAGGAAGGTGCCCGATCCTTTTTATGGCATGAACAATCAGCTTATCCCGGATGTGTACCATACGGGTAACGATCATTATACTTATTGGTTCGTGAACGACTTTAAGGAGCCAAAACCTACAGCAGACGGACAGGTTTGGCTGCACTTCCGGGGTGTGAACGATGGCTGCGATATATTCCTGAACGGGTACAAGTTGAATAATGCACGCCACTACGGCGCTTACCTGCGCCATTCCTATAATATAACAGCCTGGCTGGACAGGAACGGGAACAACCGGCTCGCCGTCATCGTATACCCGCCGGCAGTGCCCGGTAATCCTAATGGTGGTCAGGGTGGCGATGGTACTATTGCGAAGAACGTTGGTCCGCAGTACACAGCTGGCTGGGACTGGATACAACCTATGCGCGATCGTAATACAGGCATTTGGGACAAGGTGACGGTGGAAAGAACCGGGGCCGTCCGTATCCTGCACCCGCATATCGTTACCAGGGTAGCTGGCACCAGGAAGCCGGCTGATGAACAACAGGCGCCTGCACTGATACAGGTAGGTACAGAATTACAGAACAGCACTGCTAAAAGCATTGCAGGCATATTAAAATATACGCTCGCAGGGAAGGTGATAAGTAAAGCGGTTACTATCGGCGCCAATAAGTCGTTAACGGTACAACTGCCTGACCTTACCTTACAACAGCCGAAACTCTGGTGGCCTGCCGGTTACGGCGGGCAATACCTGTACCCGATGGAGCTACAGTTCCTCATAAATGGTAAAGTAAGCGATGTGGAAGAATTGCAGGTAGGGGTGAGGGAGATACAAACCTACTGGAACACACATACCCGCAGCCGCGAAACTGCTGTTAACGGACAAAAGATATTTATTAAAGGAGGCAACTGGATCGCTTCTGATGCGATGTTCCGGTTTACGAAGGATCGTTATGATGCGGAGGTACGTTTTCACCGCGATATGCACCTTAACCTGATCCGCATATGGGGCGGCAGCCTCACCGAACGGCCAGAGTTTTACGAAGCATGCGATAAATACGGCCTGCTGGTGTTCCAGGACTTCTGGATGTCGGGCGATTGCAACGGCCGCTGGCTGGATCCTGCAAAGAAGGAGGACCAATGGACGCGCAGGGCTTACCCGGACGATCACAACCTGTTTCTTGAATCGGTGGCCGACCAGGTGAAAATGCTGCGCAATTACCCATCCCTGGCTTTCTGGTGCGGCGGTAATGAAATTACACCGCCACAGGACATCCTTAATGCCATGAAGGATAGCATCTTACCATTACTTGATGGCACACGCTATTTCTATGATTATTCTAACACCGACAGTATGTCGTACAATACCATCGGCGGCAACGGCGACGGGCCTTATGGTATACAGCAAATCGCTACATTCTGGAACCAGCGTACCTTCCCGTATAACTCCGAAGTGGGTTCGGTTGGTGTTGGCGACTACGCTTCGCTCGAACGTTTTCTGCCGGAAGTAAACCGCGTACCGCCGGTAGGCAAGGTAGATTCGGTATGGCAATACCACAAATACATAGGTTACGATCATCACCTGCAGCCTTATGGAAAGGTGGAAAACCTGAAAGACTGGGCCAATAAAGCACAACTCGTGAACTACGACCAATACAGGGCACTGATGGAAGGTTTCAGCTCGCATATGTGGGACTGGTATACGGGCGTTATCATCTGGAAAACACAAAACCCATGGACGGCCATGCGCGGTCAGATGTATGATTATTATCTCGATCCCAATGCCTGCCTGTACGGCCTGCGTAAAGGCGGCACACCGCTGCACATTATGTACGACCCTACCGATGGAATGGTAATGGCCGCCAACAATACATTTGATTATGCCCGCCACCTGATGCTGGAGTTGAAGGTATATGATATGCAGGGCCGCGACAGCCTGCTTACACAGGTGTTCGTAGAAGCGCCGCCTGCTACCATCCAGAAGTATCTTTCAGAAAAGAAACGGCTTGATAAACTGAGGGAGAAGGAAGGTGTATTTTTCTCCTTAAAACTGATCAATACAAACCGCGAAGTGGTAGATGAAAACCTTTACTGGCTGCCAGCTGCGGATGGCAATCATACCGGTTTGCAGCAAATGCCTGCCGCCAAACCACAAATTACGGCCAGGCAAACCGGGGATAGTATTACGGTTACCATATCAAATACGGCGAATAGCCCGGTTGCTTTCTTTAACCGGGTATCACTGGTAGATAAACAGCACAGGAAGCGAATACTGCCCGTGTTTTACAGCGACAACTATGTATCCGTATTACCCGGCGAAAAGCGCGAAGTAATAATCAGCGGTAAATGGAAAGAAGATGCGCTGGTTGAAGTATTCGGATGGAATGTGGAAGAACAGTACATCGAAATAAGATAAGAAAAGCCGGAGTTCCTGCTCCGGCCTTTGTTATTTTATTTTCGTGTATTTATCGCGGCGATCGACCCTTAGTATAAATCCGTCTTTTACGAACTCCACGTCTATGGGTACATTCGGCATCCAGTAAAACACCGTGGGAGAGGCAGGGTTCAACACCAGGTTGTTCCGGGAAGCTGCCACTTTCAGTTGCGTGCCGGTGCTGGTTACCTGTACAGTGTCTTTACTTTTATTTACATAAGTGCCCGCATAACTGTTCAGCACTTTGGCAGGTACTTCCACGGTTTTAAAACGATGTTTGCTTTGCGCCAGCATCCAGGTGTACAGGCTGTCGTTGTTGTAGGTCTGCGTCCAGCTGTCGTGCGTAGCTTCGGGGTAAATGGTGAACTTTACGTTTTTATTATACTGCTTCAGTGTGTTTACCATGGTTTCGCTTTGTTTGATAGATACTACATTGTCTTTAGCACCATGGAAATTCCAGGTAGGCATGTAGCGAAGCCTCCAAAGATCGGTGGTGTCGCCGCCGCCGCATATTGGTATAATGGCCGCAAATTCTTCCGGGTGTTTCTGCGCCAGCGCCCAGGTGCCGTAACCGCCCATACTCAGGCCTGTCAGGTAAATACGGTCATCGTCTACCAGGTATTTCTTTTTAATATCGCGCAACATCTGGTAAAGTATGTCGGGCTGCCAGCCAAAGCCGGATGATTGGGGCGATACCACGATAAAGGGGAACTTTTTACCGGCTTCCACCAGTTTGGGCAGGCCATGCGCTTTTACTTTATTAAGATCGGTGCCGCTTTCGCCGGAGCCGTGCAGGAATATTACCAGTGGCCAGCGTTTGGTTGTATCGTCCTTGTAGCCATCGGGCAGCGATAACAGGTACTTTGTTTCTACCACAAATTTCTCGGCCGTCTGTTGTGCCTTTACTAGCAGTTGTACCAGCAGTAACGTGGAAATCAGGAAAAGATGCTTGATCATATGTTTGAGGGTTATGCTATCAATATACAAAATGTTCAGCTTGCACCACGGTCATATTCTCCTTATCTTACCATGAACACGTCATGAATTTATGAAACGACTGGCCTCCCTGTCCACCATCGGTGCGCTGATCTTTTTAACGTTAATGTCCTTTAAGCCTGCCCCGCGTTTCCGCGCCCTTGTTTTGTCTGAGAGCGGTGGTCATCATATAGCGTATTCCAGAGCGGCCAAAGTATGGCTTGATCAACTGGCTGCCGACAGCAGTTTTGTGATCGACTATATCAACAATACAGATAAGATTGATGTGGATTTCCTGCAACAGTACCAGCTTTTTATCCAGCTCGATTATCCGCCTTATGGCTGGAAAGATAAAGCTGCTAAGGCTTTTGAATCTTATATTAATGAAGGGAAAGGTGGATGGATCGGCTTCCACCATGCCACATTGCTCGGCGAGTTCGACGGATTCGGTATCTGGCCCTGGTTTTACAAATTTATGGGACAGATCCGTTTCAAAGATTATATCGGCAGTTTTGCTTCAGGTACAGTGCGGGCGGAAGATACGCTGCATCCTGTATTAAAGAACGTTCCAAAGGCTTTTTCCATTAAAACCGAAGAATGGTATGTGTACGATAAAAATCCGCGTTCCCATGTACATGTGCTGGCGAACGTAGATGAGAATTCTTACAGTCCGGCTTCCGGTAAAAAGATGGGCGATCACCCGGTAATATGGACCAACCGCGATTATAAAGCGCGGAATGTATACATATTCATGGGCCACTCGCCCGACCTGTTTGACAACGAAGATTATAAAACCCTCTTCCGCAACGCTATTTTCTGGGCGGCCGGCCCGTATATCCCGCTAAAAATGCCTGGGGCACCAAACCTGGAATAGCCGCTTACTGCCGTCGCCAGCTGTCGTGGCTACCTGGCTGTAATCCTTCGGCATAGTTTCTACAGGTGGTAACGCGACGTAAATCCCTGTCGTTATCCACCCTTCAAATTGTCATTTTTGCACCGCATCGCAGTTAGGGTAAGGGTGTATGTTTGCATAGTACAACGAACATTGATCCCTCAAAAAAATAAATGAGTATGCAAAAGATCACACCCTTTCTGACATTAGCTGGCAGAGCCACGGAGGCCGCTAATTTCTACACAGGTATCTTTAAAGATGGTAAAATTACCAGTACCATGCCCGGCCCCAACAACACCGTGATGGCGTACACCATCGAAATAGAAGGACAGCCGTTTTATATCCTCAATATGGGAGTGAACGAAAAGCCCACGCCGGCTATTTCATTTTTTATTAACTGTAAAAACCAGGAGGAGTTAGATCATTACTGGAACAGCCTCACCGACGGTGGAAGTCCCATACAGTGCGGCTGGCTTACCGACAAGTTTGGCGTGGCCTGGCAGGTAGTGCCGGATATTTTGATGAAGTATATGGTCGATAAAAACCCGGTAAAGGCAGGCAATGTAGCACAGGCTATGATGAAGATGGTGAAGCTTGATTTTAAGGGAATACAGGATGCGTACGATAAAGAGTAGTAACGTGAAACATAAAAAAAAGGAACCGTATGGTTCCTTTTTCTATTTAAGTGTTTTAGCCGTTTCTTTTAAAAAGTCGCCCAGCTGTTCGTAGTTTACCAGCTGTCCCTGCTTTATCATCGCGGCTTTACGCTGCGGGGTGGTGGTATTGACGAAATATCCGTCTATTTCATCCAACCCTTCTGCATTAAAAATATTAAAAACCACTTTTTCTTTTGATGCACTGATAACGGCTGCATAGTGGCCGTTTTTCAGGTAGTGTGGTTTACCGTATTGGATGCGTTCTTCCACGTCGGGCACTGCCGTATGTATCGTTCTCCTCAACTCCTCGCAAACGCTCACCTGCCACTCGGGCAACTTTGCAATGTACTGTGTTACTTCCTTGTTCATGGGTTCCGTTTTTTGATGATGCAAACATACGACGCAACATTGGTTTACAGGGGGTATTGTTGCGACATAATTAAGGCGATTTTTGCACAAATAAAAAACGCGCACCCGTAAAGGATGCGCGCCTGTATTATAAAGCTATAAACTAGATAAATTTCAATACTTCTTCGCCAATCGCTTCTGTACCAAGGATTTTGTCGGCCGGGGTAGAGGCATCGGCGATATCACGTGTGCGGAAACCGGCTTTCAGCACCTTATCTACTGCGCTGATCACTGTTTCGGATTCTTCCTTCATACCAAAACTGATGTCGAGCAGCAGTGCGGCGGAAAGGATGGAGGCCAGCGGATTGGCAATTCCTTTGCCGGTAATGTCGTGTGCCGAACCGTGAATAGGCTCGTACACACCCGTTCCATCACCAATAGAGGCAGAAGCCAGCATGCCCATGGAACCAGCGATCTGCGAAGCTTCGTCGGTAAGGATATCGCCAAACAGGTTAGCGGTAACAACCACATCGAAGCGGCGTGGATCTTTGATCAGCAGCATAGCGGTGGCGTCTACAAACTGGTGTTCTACTTCCACATCGGGGTATTCGAGCGCTACTTTTTGAATAACTTCTCTCCACAAACGCGATGTTTCGATTACGTTGGCTTTATCTACGGAGCAAAGTTTCTTTTTCCTGGTACGCGCGGCGTCAAACGCTTTGCGGGCAATACGTTCTACTTCATAACGGCTGTATTCTGCAATGTCGTAAGCGGTATCGCCATTGTTTTTACGGCCTTTTTCACCGAAGTAAATATCGCCGGTCAGTTCGCGGAAGAAAAGAATATCGGCTCCTTTTAAGATCTCGGGTTTGATGCTGGAAGCGCCCAGCAGCTCATCGAATAATTTAATAGGACGGAGGTTGGCGTAGAGGCCCAGTTCTTTGCGCATCTTCAGCAAACCTTGTTCCGGCCTTACTTTGGCAGTAGGATCGTTGTCGTATTTAGGATGGCCTACCGCGCCGAACAATACAGCATCGGAGTTGCGCATCTTTTCCAGCGACTCGTCTGGTAAAGGATTGCCGGTAGCTTCAATGGCTACGTGACCAATCAGGGCTTCATCGTAAGTAAAAGTATGACCGTGTTTAGCGGCTATCTTATCCAGTACCTTTTTGCCAACTGCCGTTACTTCCTGGCCAATTCCATCGCCGGGAACGATTAATATATGCTTGCTTGCCATGTGGTGATATGATGTGAGGTTTAAATCAGGTTGAGCATTTTCTGGGTGGCCTTTATTGCAGATACCGTCTGGTCGCTGTCGAGCCCGCGGGTTTTAAATTCGCGTTCGTTATGGTGCCAGGTAATGATGGTTTCGCAAAGCGCATCGCTTTTACCACCGGGCGGTATGCGTACAGCATAATCGCTAAGGCCGGGCAGTTCCTGCTTTTTCTTTTTGTAGATGCGTTTCAGCGCGTTCATAAAGGCATCGTACTGTCCATCGCCCTGTGCATGTTCCTCAAACACTTCGCCGTTTATCAGGATACGCAGTGTGGCCGAAGGTTTCAGGTTCTTGGAGTGGGTGAGTACGTAGTCTTCTATCTTCACCTTTTCCTCGATGGTATTACTATCGAGAACGTCGGAAATGATGTATGGCAGATCGGCCTGTGTTACCACCTCTTTTTTATCGCCCAGTTCAATAATGCGTGCCGTTACTTTTTTAAGGTCGGCGTCCGACAATTGTATGCCCAGTTGATGCAGGTTGTTTTCAATATTCGCTTTGCCGCTGGTTTTACCCAGGGCGTATTTGCGCTGGCGGCCAAAACGTTCGGGCATCAGGTCGGAGAAGTACAGTTTGTTCTTCTTATCACCATCTGCATGTATGCCCGCGGTTTGCGTAAACACATTTTCGCCCACCACCGGTTTGTTGGCCGGTATGCGGAAGCCGGAAAAGGTTTCCACCAGTTTACTTACGCTGTACAGCGACTTCTCCGCCACGGCAGTTTTTACCCCGGGCATAAAGTCGTGTAACACCGCAATGGCGCTCGCCAAAGGCGCATTACCAGCACGTTCGCCCATCCCATTAATAGTCAGGTGTAGGCCATGTGCGCCGGCTTTAATGCCTTCAAGCACGTTGGCCGTACCTAAATCGTAATCGTTATGCGCGTGGAAATCGAAGTGCAGCTTTGGATAGCGGGCCACGATTTCGGTAATGAACGTGGTTACTTCAGAAGGAATAAGCACACCCAGCGTATCTGGCAGCATTACGCGCTTAACGGGCTGGCTTTGCAGGAAGTCGAGGTATTCATACACATATTCCGGCGAATGGCGCATACCATTACTCCAGTCTTCGAGGTACACGTTACATTCCAATCCCTTTTTACGGGCCAGTGCAATAACGGCGGCTACTTCGGCAAAGTGTTGTGCTGGTTTCTTTTTAAGCTGATGGGTGAGGTGGTTGAGCGAGCCTTTCGTGAGCAGGTTCATTACCTTTGCCCCGGCTTTTAACATCCATTGTACAGACACGTCGCCGTCTACGAAAGTGAGTACTTCTACCCGGTCGAGGTAACCATTGGCTTTCGCCCATTTGGTAATGCCTTTTACGGCCGCAAACTCGCCTTCAGACACGCGCGCGGAGGCAATCTCGATCCTGTCTACCTTCACTTCCGTTAGCAATAACTGGGCGATGGTCAGCTTCTCAGAAGGTGAAAAGCTCACCCCGCTGGTCTGCTCCCCGTCGCGCAGGGTAGTGTCCATTATTTCTATGTAACGTGGCGCCGTTGGCATAATTGTAAACTATTAATACATGCTTTTCGCAGCAAATGATTGTATTTCGTCTTTCATGGCCTGCAGGTAATCGATGTCGTCGAAGCCGTTGGTCAGGTTGTGTTTTTTGTAGGTGTTAATAGCGAACGATTCGCTTTCGCCGGTGGCCAGGATGGTGATGGTTTGCGCTGGCAGATTTACTTCTACCTGTGCATTCGGATCGGCCTCTATCGCGGTGAATATTTTATCCAGGAACTCGGGACTCACCTGTACGGGCAGTATGCCGATGTTAAGCGAGTTGTTTTTGAAGATGTCGGCGAAGAAGCTGGATACCACGCAACGGAATCCGTAATCGTAGATAGCCCAGGCTGCGTGTTCGCGGCTGCTGCCACTGCCGAAGTTTTTACCGGCTACCAGTATTTTACCGGAATAGATCGGGTTGTTCAATACGAAATCCTGTTTAGGGGAATCGTCGTTGTTGTAGCGCCAGTCGCGGAAAAGATTATCGCCAAAACCTTTACGTTCGGTTGCTTTCAGAAAGCGTGCAGGGATGATCTGGTCGGTGTCCACGTTCTCGATTGGCATAGGAACGGCGGAGCTGGTAAGTACGGTAAATTTATCGTAAGCCATTATAATGTAAGTATCGTGTTGTGATCGTTAAGATATTAAGCCATCAGTTCTCTTGGGTCGGTAACTACACCGGTTACTGCCGCAGCCGCTGCTACCAGCGGACTGGCCAACAGTGTGCGTGAACCGGGGCCTTGTCTTCCTTCGAAGTTGCGGTTGCTGGTGCTTACTGCATACTTGCCGGCCGGAATTTTATCGTCGTTCATGGCCAGGCAGGCGGAACAACCAGGCTGGCGCAGTTGAAACCCTGCATCGGTAAGGATGTCGAGAATGCCTTCGTCTTTGATCTGTTGTTCAACAATATGAGAACCGGGTACGATCCACGCGGTAACATGGTCGGCTTTTTTTCTTCCTTTGATAATAGAGGCGAAATCGCGGAAGTCTTCGATGCGGCCGTTGGTACAGCTGCCAATGAAAACGTAATCCACTTTTTTGCCCAGCATCGCTTCTTCTTCATGGAAGCCCATATAGTCAAGCGATTTCTCGTAGGTCGATTTACTGCCGCCCTGATCGGCTGCTGAAGGTATATGTTGGGTAATGCCCATGCCCATACCCGGGTTGGTACCGTAGGTGATCATGGGTTCGATATCGGCAGCGTTATACGTATACTCCTGGTCGAAGGTGGCACCTTCGTCAGTTTTCAGTGTTTTCCATACTTCTACCGCTTTATCCCATGCTTCGCCTTTTGGCGCTTTCTCACGGCCTTTAATATAAGCAAAGGTAGTCTCGTCCGGAGCGATGATACCACCGCGGGCACCCATTTCAATGCTCATGTTACACACGGTCATACGACCTTCCATGCTCATGTTTTCGAACACCTCGCCCGCATATTCCAGGAAGTAACCGGTAGCGCCGGCTGCTGTGAGCTGGGAGATAATATATAGAACAGCATCTTTCGGTGTTACGCCTTTGCCCAGCTTACCGTTGATGGTCACGCGCATTTTCTTTGGCTTCGGCTGCATAATACACTGCGACGATAACACCATTTCTACTTCAGAGGTACCGATACCGAAGGCAATTGCTCCGAATGCACCGTGTGTAGAGGTGTGTGAGTCGCCACATACGATGGTCATACCCGGAAGGGTAATACCATTTTCTGGTCCAACTACGTGTACAATACCGTTCTTGGGATTACCGAGTCCCCAATGTGAAATACCATATTTGGCGGAGTTGGTTTCCAGCGCTTTAAGCTGGTTGGCAGAAAGCGGGTCCTGCACGGGCAGGTGCTGGTTGATAGTAGGCGTGTTATGATCTGCCGTGGCAAATGTTTTGTCCGGGAAAATAACACCCAGTCCCCTGTTTTCCAGTCCCAGGAACGCTACCGGGCTGGTCACTTCGTGAATGAAATGGCGGTCGATAAAAAATACATCTGGTCCGTCCTCAATCTTTCTCACTACGTGTGAATCCCATACTTTGTCAAATAACGTAGTGGGTGTACTGCTGCTCATTTTTGAAAATTTTATAGTATAACCTTAGAATCGTTTGGAATCTTCGCACAAGTTCTGACTTTTTCAGAAGATTTTCTAATGATATGGTGCAGTTAGGGGGATAAATTGATGAGGATTGTCTGCGTTTGAGTGTGCCGGTGGTTGGCATATCTAATTGTAAATCATTAATTTAAGTGTTGAGTAGATGTCGTTTCGGGTTATAGTAGAAAACTACAATTAAATGGGGGAATTTGTGACATTTGGCTGACAAAATGGTTCGTTTGCCAGCTGGATTGTGTCATAAGTTGCGAATTTGCCTTGGTGAAATAGTAATTCACACAGACAGGTGTTAATGCTGGTTGGCCAGTGTCAATTCCTTTCTGTCAGATGTTAATCCTGTTCGTCAAAAGGCCAATTCGGTCGGTGAGCTATTAATTCCTGTTCGCCAGAAGGTAATTACGCTCAGCCAGATGTTAAATCCTGTTCGTCAGAAGGCAATTCTGCTCCGACAGATGTCAAATCCTGTTCGCCAGAAGGTAATTACGCTCAGCCAGATGTTAAATCCTGTTCGTCAGAAGGCAATTCTGCTCCGACAGATGTCAAATCCTGTTTGTCAGAAAGTAATTCCGCTCCGCCAGATGTCAAATCCTGTTCGTCAGAAGGCAATTCCGCTCCGCCAGATGGCAAATCCTGTTCGTTAGCAACGAAAAATGCCTGGCGAAACATCACCAGGCATTCAACGGGTTTCTTTTTCTGCTCAGGCCACCAGGGTATAATGACCGAAAGTACCAGGAACAGGAAAATCAGGGCCTATCTTCTTTCAACATTAGAATACGTATGATACGGTGGTCATCCAGTTACGTGGTGCGCCGGGGAACAGGCGGATGTAATCGTAACCGCCGATCCAATAGGTTTTGTCGAGCAGGTTGTTCATGTTCAACTGTAACTGGAACTTATCAATTTTATAGAACAGCGCCGCGTTCAGCAATTCATAACCAGGCAGGGTTTGGGTCACATTGTCGGTGTTACGTTCTGTTACGAAGTTGCCGCCCACGCCAATACCTAACCCTTTCAGCAAACCTGTGCTGAGGTTGTATTTTGTCCAGAGGCTGCCCTGGTGTTTTGGTGCGCCTGCAGGCTGACGGCCGATTTCTGCTTTGTTGGTACTTTCTTTAATACCTGATTCGTTAAACGAGTAAGTAGCGATCAACGACCAGTTCGGGGTGATCTGTCCTTTTACGTCCAGTTCCACACCTTTAGATTCAACCAGGCCTACAGGACGTAGCAGATCGGGGTTGGTGGCATCGCCTGCATTATACAGTACGTTCTTCATCTGGATGCGGTAAGCCGCCAGGGTTACGGATAATTTCTCGTTAAACCAGTCGCTTTTACCGCCCACTTCCATCAGGTTGCTGATCAGCGGGTCGAATGGTCCGCCAGCATTGGGGCCCATCTTGGTAGTGTCCTGGACATTGTAACCTTCGGTGTAAGTAGCGTAAACGTTAATGTGTTTGTTCACAGTGTAAACGAGGCCCACTCTTGGAATGATGGCATCCTGGATATCGTCGCGCTCAAATGGTTTGTCGTAGTTTACCTTGCTGTTGAAGCGATCGTAACGTAAGCCCAGTAAGGCCTGTAATCTTCCAAACGTGATCTGGTCCTGGATGTATATGCCCTGCGCGTTGGTGAACGACGCATCGTAGTTCGTTTTAACATAGAAGTACTTGCTCATGTCGTACATCTGGTACGGACTGGTAGAAGTGAGGTCGAAGTGCGGCACGTTTGGCACCGGGCTTTTCTGACCATTCACGACCGTGTACTGGAAGTTAGCCGGACGGGCAGCATTGTACGCAGAAGCACCGGTGTTAGTCGCGTTGCGGTAACCGTTTGCCTGCTGCTGTGCAGCGCCCCATGGCATTTTGTACTGCGCGTAATCGTAGCCGAATAACAGTTTATGGCTGAGCGACCCCGTATTAGCATCGTAAGAGAAATAAGCGGATACGTTATCGGTAAACACTTTACGCTTGCGGATCAGTACCTGCATTTCTACGAGGGTGGGAATGGAACCACCGGCGCTGTCTTTCGCATAACCGTTGGCGGTACGGTGTTCAAGCAGATCTTCATCCCACATGCTTTTCAGGTAAGCCACATTCAGTTGCAGTTTTTTAGAAAACTGGTGGTTAAATGAAGTGGTGATCAGCAGGTTGTCTTCATTCAGGAAGTCGTTCGATGCGTTGAGACTTTTGGAAGTGGGCACAGAGTAGAGGTCATTATTACCGTACACAGCCTGCCCGCGGTCCAGCCGGCTCATGCTGCGGTTGTACACCACATCGAAGTTTAACCTTGTTTTTTCTGTTGGTAAAAAGGAGATAGAGGGCGCTACCACGAAGTTTTTGTCAAACTGCAGATCGCGGAAGCTCTGGGCGTTTTCGTAACCCAGGTTCAGGCGGTACAACAGTGTTTTGCTCTCGTTCATCGGACCGGTAAAGTCGGTGAATGCGCGGAAGGTATTGAAGCTGCCA
Organism: uncultured Chitinophaga sp.; assembly: GCF_902168175.1. GTDB lineage: Bacteria > Bacteroidota > Bacteroidia > Chitinophagales > Chitinophagaceae > Chitinophaga. The sequence goes on from NZ_CABHOU010000103.1 coordinate 78,916, forward strand.
TTGCTGAAGCTTACACTCTGTTTCCTTTCGGCCAGCGGCTTTTTGGTAACCCTGTTGATCACACCCCCGGGAGAGGAGTTGCCGAACAACGCCGAGGCCGGGCCCTTAATCACTTCTACGCGTTCGAGGTAGTTAGTAAGTGGTTGTTTCCAGAAACCGGTAATGGTACGGAGGCCGTTTACCATCTGTACCTGACTGTTGTTCTGGGTACGGAAACCGCGTATGTTAAGGTCGTCGTAAGTGGTGTGCTGCGTAACGCCGCTCATGTACTTTACCACTTCTCCCACACGCAGTGCCTGTTGGTCCTGCATGAGTTCTTTGGTAACGTAACTGATGGATTGCGGTACGTCTTTTAAGGGCGTAGCGGTTTTGGTACCTACAAAGGAGTTGGTATTTTTATAACCAGATTCTTTACGGCCGGTGATCTCCACGTGCTGTAATTGCTCGGCAGACGAAGTAAGGCCGATATTCACCACGCGCGTTTCCCCATCTTTGAGGGTAATGCTGCGGGTAGTGGTTTCAAATCCCATAAAGGAAATAGTAAGCGTATGTTTACCTGCAGTCAGGTCAGTGAAAGTGTATGCTCCTTTTTCATTGGTAACGGTCACTTTCGATTTGTTGATGGATACGCTGGCACCAGGTACCAGGTTGTTGTCCGGGTCTTTCACCGTTCCTTTAATGGAGGTTTGTGCCTGCACACTGCTAATGCAGAAGGCTAATATGGCCAGTAGGAGTAATCGCATGATAAGGGTACGTTTATAGATTGATGCGCAAAGAAAATTCAACCTCGCGGTAACCGGCAATCGATTTGGGAAATAATTTTACGCAATGCGGAATTTTCGCATTCAGGTTTCACCGGACAAAACACTATGTTTACCGAATTAATTTCTATCGCCCCTCTGCTGCGGGTAGTTTTGGGCTATAAATCTTTTATTATGAAAAGAACGCTCATTCTAACAACTATTACCGTGATGCTACTAAGTTTCAGTAGCTGCCTCACCACCTTGTACCCGCTATTTAAACCCGAAGACCTTACTTTCGACGACCGCCTGCTTGGTAACTGGGGTACAGGCTCTAGTGGAGATGTAGTCACCTTCGAACGCGGCAGCCAGCAGTTGTTTTCGGAGCTGCCTGCGGGCCTGCAATTCCTGGCCGGCAAAGCTTACCTGGTAACCTCGAGGGATAACGAGGGGGAGATAAGGCAGCGGTACTATGCTTTCCTGTTTCGCATCGACGGCAACCTGTACATGGACTATTACCCTGCTGCAACGCCTGAAATACAAACTTACAGCCCCTTCTACGTCGCACATTTTGTACGCCTGCATAGCCTGTACAAGTTTAAAATGGATAACCCGCAGACGTTTGAAATTAAACAGTTTGATAGTGGTTATATGTCCGAACTGATTAATAATAAGCAGGTGCGCATCCGCCACGAAAGGAATGCTGATGGGGGAATCCTTATTACTGCATCTACCGCCGAACTACAGGATTATGTAAAGAAGTATGGCGATGTGCCAGGCGCGTATGAAGATCCCGGTACCTATAAAAAATTGAATTAACCCGCTAAAACCTTACAAAATGAGAAAGATCTGTTTATCTGTTATAATATTACTTGCATGCGGATTAAGCTCCTGCCTTACCACCATGCAACCTTTGGTTACGCAGGATAAAGTGGTTGTCGATAACCGGGTATGCGGCGACTGGAATACTGAAGATGGAGAGCTGCGTATTACACCTTTTATGCTCAGCGAAACCCGTAAGTCTATCGGCGATGAGCCCGTTTTTAGCAATGGAAAGCCCATTCTCGATAATAAAATAAGCCCGGCCGATAAGAAACGCGCGGAACATACCTTCGAGCTTTCATTTACCAGGAATGGTGTGAAACACTATATGCTGATGCAGATGATGAAGATTAATGGCGCCCTGTATGGCAACCTGGTGCCTTTATTTGCGGGTGAAATCGGGAAAGATAAAGTGGAGGGCGGCATGAATATCGCGGAAAGTGAATACATGCCAGGTTATACAATTGCTAAGATAGATGTGCTGGATAATGGGCAACTGTCTGTAAAGTTTGCTGATGGCGATTTTATTAAAAAGCAGCTGCTGGCCGGTAATATGAAATTGAAATATGAACACGATGCCTTGTTTGGCACCTTTGTAGTTACCGCCTCTTCGGCCGACTTACAACAGTTCGTGGCCAAATATGGGAACGACGAACGTTTGTTTGGCAGTAAAAATGCCATTACCTTAAACAAGAAAGGTTAAACAAAGATATGAGGACGATTCTCACACATCCCTTCTTCCGCCTGATTCAACACCTGATTTTCTGGGCCTGTACGTACTTCGTGTTCGTACAGGTCTTTAAATCGTCTTCGCCCGCCACGAAGATCGATTATATATATGCCGGCCTTTTCCATCTAACCCTGTTGCCCGCGGTATATTGTAACCTGTTATGGCTGCTGCCGGAGTTCGGCAACCAGCGTAAATGGTGGTTGTACATCCTCCTGCTGGTGGCCCTCATAGCCGTATGCAGTTGGGTAAACGATCGCTTCTTCCAGGACTGGTCGGCCAGTATCTTCCCTGACTATTTTTTTATATCCTATTTCAGTTTGTGGGAGATCGCCGCCTTTTTCGGTGTATACACCGGCCTCAGCTCGCTGCTGAAGCTCTCAAAATCCTGGTTTACGGTAAATGATCTGGAACGTAAACTGCTGGAAGCGGAAAAGGAGAAGGTGCAGGTAGAACTGAAAGCCTTAAAAGCACAGATCAACCCGCACTTCTTTTTTAATACACTGAACGGTATTTATGCCATGTCGCTCGAAAAAGATGACCGGCTGCCCGATACGGTGTTACGTTTATCACACCTGATGCGTTATTTCCTGTACGACACCCGCGAGGAGTTTGTATCACTGGTAAAGGAGTGGGAGATGGTGAAGGATTATATTGCCCTGCAGCAAATGCGTTCGGGCAATGAGTTAAAGGTAAATGTAACGGTTGATGGGGAGATAGGAGAGCAGCAGTTGCCGCCCATGTTGCTGATCACCTTCCTGGAGAACGCTTTTAAACATGGGGCTAAGGGTAATACCGGTACTGCAGGTATCACGCTGAACCTGGAACTATTCTCTCATCGACTGCTGTTCCGCTTGTCTAACACCGCAGGCAGGGTAGATGAGGTAGAACCCGAAAACTATAAGGGGCTGGGACTCGAAAACGTGCGCCGTCGCCTGGCTTTATTGTACCCGGGCAGGCATAAATTGACGATGGAGGAGAAACACAATACCTTTACTGTAATACTGGAACTTGATTTATGAGTACGATGTATAAATGTATGATCGTGGAAGATGAACCCCTGGCCCGCCAGGTGCTGGAAAAGTACATCGATGGCCATCCCTGTCTCGAACTGGTGGCTGTTTGTAATGATGCACTGGAGGCCCAGCGCGTGTTGTTGCAGCAACCCGTGGCGCTGGTGTTCCTGGATATTAACCTGCCGCGACTGTCGGGCATCAGTTTCCTGAAGGGGCTGGTGCAACCGCCCTGTATCGTATTCACCACCGCCTACGCCGAATACGCCGTAGAGGGCTTTGAACTGGATGCCGCCGATTATCTGTTAAAACCCTTCTCCTTCGAACGTTTCCTGAAAGCTGTTAACAAAGCCATCGCCCGCCTGGACAATCGCCAGGCCCGCCCCAGTAATGACGTGCCGCCAGCGATCTTTATCCGTTCCGACAAAAAAGTGTACCGCCTTAATATTGAAGACATCCTCTACATCGAAGCGCTCGACGATTATGCTAAAGTGATGACCGGCCAGGCGCAGTATCTCGTGAACGACACACTTAAAAGTCTGAGCGAACAGTTGCCCGATACGCACTTCCTGCGTATCCATAAGAGTTACATCATCGCCAAAGAACGTATCGTATTTATTGAAGGCAATTATGTAAGGGTGGGAGACAAGGACGTGCCGATCGGTGCATCTTACCGCGATGCCGTACAAGGGCTTATCGGGACCGATCAGCACAGGAAGAAAAAATAATTAATGTGAGAAATTGTCAGTTTCACTTAAGATATTCTCACTGAACAAATATCTTGTGCTGATGTTTAATCAGTAAATTTGGTTAAGCAGTTACGTATGATCAGATATTGTTTACTCCTCGTGTCAGTTTGTGTTTTTAATGTTGTTAAATCTCAGGATACCCATTACTGGAACAGCCAGTACGGTGCCGGAGGCTTCTTTGTACCCGGTGCTGTAATAGCTGCCAATGGCGATAGTGGCGTATATTTTTATAACCCTGCACTGCTCGGCGGCTCTAAAATAGCTGCCATTTCGATGAATACGGTGTTGTACCAGCATCAGGCTATCCGTATCAAAAACGGTGCGGGTAAAGGGTTTGATCTGAAGTCGGCCAGTAACGCTTCGGTGCCTAATATGTTAGCCGGCGGCCAGGCTATACCAGGCACAAGGGTTTCCGTAGCTTATGCGCTGATCCATACCCCCGGTATTCGTTTAGAAACTTCTCAGCGCCGCGATGATCAGTTCCAGGTACTCAATGACAGTTACAGTCCGGGCAACGAGTATTACGTTGGCCAATACCAGTTAGAGAACAGGGCAGGCGAAACGCGCGCGCAGATTGCCTGGGGATTAAAACTCGGCAAATATTGGTCGGCCGGACTGCTGCTCGAAGGAAATGTGTACAGCCAGCGTTATAGCCAGAACTACTCCGCCCGGGCCATTGTAAACCCAGGCGTGGTGGACTTTAAACTCGCCAGTACAGATGCTATCTATACGGTCGACTATCACCATATAGGCCTCAAGATCCGGCCGGGCCTCGCCTACGACAACGGTCGTCATCACCTTGGACTTACTGCCGGTATGCCCATGATTCACGTAGGCGGATCTGCCATCCTGGTGAGCGATAATCTTATACAGGAACTGGTATTAACTACGCCGGATGAGCCGTTCAGCCTGCTGGCCAATACGAGGCAGGAAAAACTGAAGGTAAAATGGAGAACGCCGCTCAGTATAGCCGCCGGTTACATATACGATCTCCCGAAGGGAAAGCTGTATATCGCTGCCGAGCATTACGGCCGTATAAAGGAGTATAATATTATTACTCCCCGTAACGAGTACTTTATCCGTCCCGATACCGCCGGCCTTAACACTTTTACCAGTGGCATATTGCGCCTGAAGGATGTGCGCAAAAGCGTGACGAACGTCGCCCTGGGCGTAAGTTTCAACGTACGTAAGGACCTGACCGGCTACATAAGCGGCCGCACCGACTTCTCTTTCTTCGACGAAAGCCTCTACCGCGACGATAGTGGGGTTGTTCCCTACACCGCCACCTGGAATAATTTCCACTTCCAGCTGGGGGCCAACAAACGCACCCGCCGCGCGAATATTAAAGCAGGCCTTGTGTTGACGTACGGACAAAAGAACAATTTCCGTCAGGATATTAACTTCAGCAACCCCAGTGAATCGAACCAGTTACTGGGCGATGTGCAAAACGTAGCACAGGCCAGGCATATTACGGCCGGTTTCCTGTTATGTTACGTACACAATCTTTGATGACCGCGGTTTTCGGGGAGAACATGAGTTTCGTCAGGTGATGTGGTAAGTTGACCGTACACAGAACATGACTTTGCTCATTCCCGGGTAAGTGGCACGGTGGTAATTTTGCAAAGGAATAAAATACACAATATGAACAGGATTAAAGCGGAACAGCTACAGCAGAAGGTGATGGATGCAAAAGACGCGGCTTTGTTGTTTAAGAACGGAATGGTAGTTGGTACCAGTGGCTTTACAAAGTCCGGCGACAGTAAAGCCGTATTACCCGCACTGGCCGAACGGGCGGCCGTAGATGGTATTAAGATCACGCTGATTACCGGTGCTTCCCTTGGGCAGGACACCGATGCAAAACTGGCCTCCGCAGGCGCCCTGTCTAAACGTATGCCTTTCCAGTCGGACCCTGTATTACGCAAACATATCAACAGCGGAGAGGTGCTTTTTATTGATCAGCACCTAAGTGAATCAGTAGAGCTGTTACACAGCCACTATATTCCTAAACTGGATATTGCAGTAATTGAGGCCGCTCTCATTACCGAAGATGGTAGCATTGTTCCCACCACCTCGGTCGGTAACTCTGTGTCCTTTGCTGCCATGGCCGAAAAAGTAATTATCGAGATAAATACCCTGGTGCCCGAAGATATCCAGGGCATACATGATATCTTCCTGCCAGCCGACTATCCGCACCGTAACAGTATTCCTGTTAATACGCCCGATGCCCGTATAGGACGCACTACGATCCCCCTAAACCCGGATAAGATCGCCGCGATCGTATACACGGCAGTACAGGATAGTCCTGCGGACATTGTAGCCCCCGATGCCAAAACAATGGCCATCGCCGGCCACCTCGTAGGCTTTTTTGAAAGCGAAGTAACATCTGGCCGTCTTACCCCATCGTTGCTGCCTATACAGGCAGGGATTGGCAAAGTGGCTAATGCGGTGCTGACAGGCCTGCAGCATGGCGGCTTTCACGACCTTACCATGTACTCAGAAGTACTACAGGATAGCACTTTCGACTTAATAGACGCCGGTAAACTCAACTTCGCATCTGGTTCTTCCATTACCGTATCCGCCGCGTGTTACGACCGCGTGATCGGTAACCTGGATAAATACCGTGATAAAATGGTATTACGCCCGCAGAACATCAGTAATGCCCCCGGCGTGATCAGGCGGCTTGGCATCATCGCCATCAACACCGCCATCGAGTTTGATATTTACGGCAACGTGAACTCTACGCACATTGGCGGCACCCATATCATGAACGGTATTGGTGGTTCAGGCGACTTCGCCCGTAACGCGTACCTAAGTATCTTCGTGACACAGGCCGCATCCAAAAACGATGTTATTTCACACGTACTCCCCATGGTCTCACACGTTGACCATAACGAACACGATGTAGATATCCTTGTTACCGACTACGGGCTCGCCGATTTAAGAGGCATGGCACCACGCGAGCGCGCGCAAACCATCATCAGTAACTGCGTTCACCCCGACTACCGGCCCGCACTGCAGGATTACTTCGACAGGGCCTGCGCGCAACGTGGCGGGCAAACGCCGCATATATTGGAAGAGGCGTTCAGCTGGCATGTGGGGTTAAGGGAGAAGGGAACAATGAAGGGGTAGGCATTATCCTACGCCGTATTGTTTTTGCTAACAATAGCCTCATATGGTTGCCGGAGTCTGTCCGGCGCCATAAAACTCCCCGTGCTTTGGCATAATGAACATATTCGTGCGTTATGGCGACGGCTGGCAGAGTGTAATAAGGCCCTAAGCATTACTGAATACCCAATATCGTTTTCGCCAACGAGTGCCATTGGGTTTGGTTTTATGCTTAGAGACCGGCAGGGGACTTTATCAAAATATTTCTATATTTAACCCGGCATTGCCTATGCTGTAACTGTATTTCATAACCTCAATATCCGCTTGTTCCCAATGGAAACAACAACTGTTGCCCCTGTGGCCATACCCCGTAAAGCTGTGTTAAAACAGTTAAAGGCTGATCTTATCGGTAAAGATTCACACCGTGGCATTACGCTAACCTACGCCTGGCTTGCCAACCAGATGGGACACCTGTCGCTGGGGTTTATTCCTGTTATTATACTGTTCATCTTTCTTTCGAGGGAAATGGCAAAAGAGCGGGCGGCTTTATGGTCGGCCGGCATTATTGCGTCCGTATGGGTGTTGTTCGAAGCCTATAATTTCCTCGGGCCATTGCTGATGAAGAAGCCATCGTCCAGTAAGCGGATGTTCCTGCCCAAAGGCAGCAAATATACCTTTGCACCTGCCTGGGGCAACATTGCGTTCGATACCATTACCGACGTTATCTTCTTCAGTTTTGGTGCATTTGCCGCCAGCCTGTGTTGCGTTTATACACAAAGTGCGATGATCGTGCTGATGCTGTTGCTCGCATTATTGATATACCCCGCCAGTTATTGGTACATGACCAAAATGTACCTGCAGTTGCCTCAGTATCCTTTCCAGTTCCGCTTAAGCCAGTGGGAAATGGGTATTACCGAGGAGAATAGGCAGGTGGTGAGAGATTTTATGGATAATAGCGGCCCATGTAAACACCTGCTGGTATTTGGCGCTAAGGGAACCGGTAAAACAACGCTGAGCGTGGGTATTGCTACAGAGATGTCGATAAAACGCCACGCAGCCGTATATCTTACCGCCATGAAGTTATATTGTATGTTCTTCGACGGCCCTGCTGGCAATCTCGATGAAATATGGAACTGGCGTAACGCTTCCGTGCTGGTTATCGACGATATTAATCCCGGCAGCCCCATAGAGCCCGACATCATCAGTCCAAAAACTTTTTTGCATATGGTGGACACTTTTGCCCATAACGAAACAAACCGCCAGGCGCTGAAGTCGCGCAAGGTGATATGGGTATTGGGCAATAGCGTACCCAAAGAAAAGGATGAGGAACGTTGGGAAAATATGCTGGAAAAGATAGGCGTTCAAAAAGAACACATCCTTTCCGTTAACCTCTCGGCTTAATGTTAAGGTAAAATATGGTTATCGTACGCGAAGCTGATCAGGTGCGTCAGACTTTTCAGGTCGAAGCGTTTATATAGTGGAAAGATGCGTTTCTCGATGGCCGACTGCGACACGTTCAGGATAGCGCCTATCTCTTTAAAAGAATAACCTTTTGACAGCATTTCGAGCGCTTCCTTTTCTTTGCCGGAGATGGCATGGTAGCTGAACAACTGTTTATTCAACTCCTCCTCGAACATCGATTTGTCGGGCCCGTAAGCCTCGTAACGCATGATGCTGCCCAGTTTCAGGCTGCGGTTAATCTGCGAGCGGCCGATAATAGCCGTCATATGCCCATTTTCAGCGCTAAACACGCCCACCTTCACGATCAGCGGGATGTGGGTGCCATTTTTATGGATTTTCTTTAATTCGATCGTAAAACTATACTTCTCCAGTTCTTCCCGCTTTTGCTGGATAAACATCAATGCCTTGTCGTTCAGTTCGTGGGAGAAGGGGGCGTATTCCGGAGAGGTAGTACTCACGATCGTCATCATGTTCACCTCCGAATCCTTATAGCCCAGTACCTCTTCCCAGCCATCGGCATAGATCATCCTGTTCTCTTTAAAGGAGTAGATGTACACTGCTTCGTCCGGGAACCTTGGGATGGTTTCACGGAAGTGTTGTGCCTGTTCGCTTTCGAGGTCGGCAGGGATATCAGTGATCAGAGATTTGGAATAACTACCATAAGTTGGTTCGGGGCACATCCTTTTTTTTCATAAAGCTAAAAAAAATATCCAACCTGCGGAATTACGCAGTTGACACGCCTTGTTTGATGTGTTATTTTTGTTGCCGAAATGAAACGGTTTATGCTTGAGCCGTCAATTTAGCAAAAGACAAAAAAACGAACTATATGTGATGGGATAGCCGTACGGTGTGGTATTGAGGCAGTGTTTACATCCCGGTAACGTAACTTATAATTCTTGAATGTTTCGGATTCCATTTGCTTAAGCGTAACCCCAAAAAAATCTTTTACGCTTTCCTGGACCGCCGTCTAACACCTGCTGTTTATTCCTTATGCCCGTTTTGGTGTTGCTGTGAGCGGCAGGCCATGTTCGCTTACAGCACCCCGGACGGAGTGTTATAATAGCCATGTCAGTTGTTTTTGATAGAAGTTGGCAGAAATGTATTCGGCCTTTCTCCAATGTTCGCAGTATCCGGCGTATTTAGCTTTAGTTACAGTCGGTTATATGAAAAAAGGGCCACCAATTCATCTGTAAGCCCTTTTAGCCCCAAAAAAGAAGGCCAGTGGTATTTACTCACTGGGCGGGACAGTCCACATGGATTGTCCCGTTTTTTATGATAGCACTGTAAACCGGAATCGGTTTTTTAATTGAGTGTTGTAAACCCGTGCGGCAAAACGGGGAGGGGTTTGAATGGGTGGCAGAAAGTTTGTGACGCCGTAAAGTCAGGCGTGCTGGCGGATCAGCTGTTCCAATTGGTGCGCCGGTATTACACCCGACTGACGCCAGAGTATCCTGCCCTGTTTAAACAGGATAAGCGTTGGTACACCCTGTACCTGGTAAGCCTGTGCCACCCCAGGGTTTTTATCCACATCTATTTTAATGATCGTAGCATCGTCGCCCACACCCTTCTTCAGTTCTTCCAGGATAGGCGACATGGTTTTACACGGCCCGCACCAGGTAGCGAAAAAATCGACCAGTACGGGTTTATTGCTATGGATAATCTCTGAGAACGTTGCCATAATTGACTTTTATAAATCTTTCCAAGAATAATGCCTGAAAGGTAAAGGTAGGCTATTCCGGGTTCAAACACTTTACAGGACTCATGAACGCGGGCGTTGTGATGGTGATCAGGCCGGCCGCTGCGAATTATCCCCACAACCTACCTATCATCTTTTTCGCTACTTTTAACCCATACCAATCAACCAAACAAGCGCTATAAGCGCCCAACCAGGAATGCAACATCCGGATACAGAGCATGAACTGCTGCAACGAGCGGCGGCGGGCGAGCAGCAGGCCTTCAGCGAACTATATCATTTATATGCCAGGCATGTGTATGGCTTGTCCCTTCGTGTGGTGAAATCGCCCGAAATGGCGCAAGACCTCACGCAGGAAATCTTTGTGAAAATATGGCTGAAGCGGGAACAACTGGCCGGCGTACTGCAATTCCGGCCCTGGCTGAATACGATTACCAAAAATGCAGCCCGCGATTATCTTCGTAAAAAGGTGCTGGCACCGGAAAACGAAACGTACCTGGTTGATTTTTTTGCGGATGAAACACCAACGGCGGAAGAGCGCATCGCCCTTAAACAGTTGCAAACAGCAGTAAATGAGGCGGTAAACCAGCTTTCTCCGCAACTTAAAACGGCCTTCATGCTGAGCCGCTTCCAGGGACTAACACACCAGGAAATTGCGGCACAAATGAATATTACGCCTACTACATCTAAAAGTCACCTCGTTCGGGCCCTGGCCATTATCCGTAAATACCTGGCGGAACACTACCCGGACGTGGCCATGGTGGCTTGTTTGTTTCTTACACCCCTGTTTATTTAAGTTTTTTTTCAAAACCATGCATTACCCCTGCATTTAATTTCGTCCATATATAAGCAAGGGGTCGTATAATCACCTGCCAATGTCTGAAATGGATTTTACACAATTATTTTCAAAGTACCTGGATGAAACCATGACGCCGGAAGAATTCCGGCAGTGGAAGGAAATGCTGGAAGAAGAAGGGAACCAGGAGAAACTGGACAATATGCTGGCAGCGCTGGCTGCTGAAGATCAGTCGGCCTATGGTGCCGAAGCACCGGTTGACCAGATGTTCCGTCATATTATGGCGCAAACCAAAACGGGTAAAGTAGTATCACTTTATCGCCGGAAATGGTGGGCGGCTGCTGCAGTTGTACTGCTGGCAGGCGGTATTGCATTGTTTATGTGGACGCAGGATAAAACGCCGGTGCAAAACACCCTGGCCTACGATGTGGCGCCGGGGTCCGACAAAGCACTCCTTACCCTGGCCGACGGATCGGTGGTAGCGCTTGATAGTGCCAGTCACCGGGAACTACAGCAGGGTAGTACGGCCGTACAGCAGTCCGGCGGCAAATTGAAGTACGCCGCTAAAGGCACAGAAGAAACAGCGGTGTTCAATACACTTACCACGCCGCGTGGCGGACAGTTCGACCTGGTACTGCCCGACGGTACAGAGGTCTGGCTGAATGCAGCTTCCTCTATCCGTTATCCTACTTCCTTTAATGGGAAAGAAAGGGTAGTGGAAGTCAGCGGGGAAGTGTATCTCGAAGTGGCGAAGAATGCGGGGCAGCCATTCAGGGTAAAAATAAAAGGGAAGGCAGATGTGGAAGTACTGGGTACCCATTTTAATGTAAACGCTTACCCGGATGAGCCGGTGGCTAAAACAACGCTGCTGGAAGGTCGTATTAAAGTGGGAGAAGCATTGCTGCAACCCGGCCAGCAGGCACAATATGCTGCAAACGATGTGAAGGTAACAAACGATGCCGACCTGCAGTCGGTAATGGCCTGGCGTAACGGCCTGTTCGACTTCGAAGGACTGCCACTGCGTGAAGTAATGCGCCAGTTAGCGCGCTGGTACGATATAGAAGTGGAATACGAAGGGAATGTGCCGGATATCACTTTCGGTGGTAAAATGCTCCGTAACATTAATTTATCGCAGTTGTTAAAAGTACTGGAAGATGCAGAAGTGCCTTTCCGTTTGGAAGCTGGCCGCAAACTGGTGATCAGCGAAAGAAAATAGTCGTCAGCTTTGGAATCAACAAATACATAAACGCCTTTTAAAAAAGAAGCCGGAAGTGCTTGGACCCACTTCCGGCGGATAGTTAAGTCAACCTAAAATTTCAGCAAAGAGAATTTTATTATCAACCAAACCAAATGCAATTTATGCAAAAAAATGTTTGCTGCACCCACCGGCATTGGTGGGAGCGCCGTTACGTGACCAAAATCTTGTTAGTGATGAAGCTAACTTTTCTCTTACTTACCGTGGCCATTTTAGGGGTACACGCTTCCGGGCGCTCACAGTCCGTATCGCTTTCCGGCAAAGATCTCCCGATTAAACGCGTGATATCGGCCATTGAAAAGCAAACGGGGTATGTGGTGTTTTATAATCGTGATTTACTGAACGATGTAAAACCGATAACGGTTGATGCGCATAATATGCCGCTGGCTGAATTCCTGTCCACAACACTCAGCAGTCAGCCATTGAATTACAGGATTACAGACAAGATGATCACCTTTTCCCGCAAACCTGCGCCACCGGAAGTGATTATCGAAACCCTGCAACCACTGGTGTTATATAATGGCCAGGTATTGAACAGTACCACCAAAGAGCCTGTTGTTGCCGCCACGGTAACCATTAAGGGGCACACTAACGGTACTATTACCGACAGTAAGGGCTTATTTAATGTAAACGTGGAGCCGGGCACTATCCTCGTCATCTCATCGCTGGGGTATCAAACCGTAGAATATAAAACCAAACGCAGTGAAACCAATTTCACGATCAGCCTCTCCGAAAAAGTAGCGAAACTGGCAGAAACAGTAGTAACGGCCTTCGGGATAGAAAAAAGTTCGAAGGAAATCGGCTACAGCGTTGATAAAATAAGTGGGGAGGAAATCAACCGCGCTAACTCCGGCAACGTGCTGGCCGGCTTGCAGGGCAAAGTGTCGGGTTTGAACATCACGACGCAAAACGCATCCATGACGCCGCAGATGAGGGTGTTACTGCGTGGTATCCGCTCATTCGGCAGTACCAGCAACAACCAGCCGTTGTTTATTCTTAATGGTACGCCACTCACCTTTGGTTCCGACAATAACGCGGCGGCATTGGTGATGGACTTTATCAACAATATTAACCCGGCCGACATACAGGATGTTACCGTTTTGAAAGGTGCTAACGGGACCGCCCTGTACGGACCGGAAGGCGTGAACGGCGTGATATTGATCACCACTAAAAAGGGGATGAAAGGCCGTGCAGTGGTAAACTTCAGGAACAGCGTCAGCTTCCAGCACATGGACTACCGTAACGATAAAGCCAAACAACGCAGTTTTGGTACTGGATTAGGTACAGTAGATGCCGATGGTAATGGCCTGTACAGCACCACCGACCGCAATGGCTGGGGCCCCAAATACAATGGTGAATTAGTGAAGATAGGCCGCCCCGATGAAAATGGCGAATATCAGATGGTCACTTATGCCGACAGGCAAGATGCACGGCGGTTTTTTGCGCCCGCTATGACGGTTCAAAACAATCTGTCTGTTTCCCAGTCGGATGATAAATCTGATTTCTACCTCGGACTTAATCACAGTTCCCAGGACGGCTTTATCCCGGCAGACAAGCGTAAAAACTTAAGTCTCTTTTTAACCTCGGCCCGCCGCTTCGGTAAATACAGCGCCCAGGTAAACATCAGTTACAGTTGTACCACATCTGACCTTGGGCCAGATATGAGAGATATACTCAGTACCCCGACTTTTATTCCGTTATTGAGTTACAAAGACTGGAAAAACGATAAATGGTCGGATAATAACCATTATTGGTCTGATGAAGATGTAATGAGCCCTTACCAGGCAGCCGAGAACAACCGATCGGACGTGAAGGAGAATGCCATGGTGACAGGCCTGGTGTTAACCGCTAAAGTATTGCCGTGGCTTACCATCACCGAAAAGCCAAGCGTTGTATACTCCGGCAAAATGGAAAAAGGAATTAACAAACCGGTGAACTTTTCCGATTTCGCCAAGTTGAACGGTGGTTGGAACCGCTGGCGCGATCAGCTTACGCAGCTCACCGAAAGGTCAGAAACTAATACGACGTTAAATAATGATTTCCTGATTACCGCGCTTAATCGTACTGGATATTTCACCTTTAGGACCACTTTAGGTAGTTCTGTACGTGAAAGCTTTTTGAAAAAGGTATCCGGTTCCGGCAACCCGATCATACCAGTGTTCAATCTTAGTTTTTCAAGAGAGCAGCCGTATGGTTCAGAACAATCATTCCTTACCCGCTTTTACTCCTTCTTCGGTACCAGCACCATTGGGTGGAAAGACCGTGCGTTCGTAGAGCTTACGGCCCGTAACGACTGGGATTCGAAACGTGCGAAGGTTGGTCGTGGTAAAGATCTTTACCTGGGGGCCAATAGCTCCGTGATCCTGAACGAACTGGTGCCATCACTCTCATCACTACCATGGTTATCGCGTTTGCAGCTGAGGGCAGCAGTGAATGGCACTGCCAATATGAACATCCTGCCGTACCAGGCCGAGCGCACCCTGTTTCTTGCCTACAGTAACGGATTTCCATACCCGGGTACTACCGGTGAAGGAGTGCTTAGCTACAATTACACGATCGATAACCCCAATCCGTTCCTGAAACCCGAGCGCATTATATCCCAGGAGTACGGCGCATTGTTCAGTTTATGGAAAGACAGGGTAGTGGTGGATGTTTCTTACTATACGCAGCGCAACAACGGCGTGATTATGCAAACCGCCATCCCATGGCTTAGCGGTGGTGCCACGCTCGATAACCTTGGCGTACTGCGCAACTTCGGGTACGAAGTGGACATCAAACTGAACCCATTGTTCAGGCTCGATAATGGCCTTACTGTAACAGCAGATTTACGCTTTGCGAAGAATGATAATAAAGTGATTTCCGTGAGCGAAATCTATGATGGCCAATTCCCAATGAAAAAGCCAAATCCGGGCGATATGTATGGCCTCTTCGCCCGTGAAGGCGGCACTGCGTTCGAATTCCAGACCTTCGACTGGAAGCGCGATCCTCAGGGACGGGTAATTGTAAACAAAACCACCGGCATGCCCGATACAGACCTCACAAAAGGCAGCTTTACCGGTCGCACGTTGCCCAAGTACACAGGTGGGGCCAGCATCAACCTTAACTGGAAAGGATTTTCACTGGCGGTGTTAGGAGAGTTTAATGCAGGTGCCAGTCACTACTTCCGTAACGGGCAATACGACCTTACCACCGGCATGAGCGTAATTACAACTTACAACGACCGCAAGCCTTTCATTGTACCTAATTCTGTGTACGACGATGGCGGTGGCAAATACGTGGAGAATAGTACAGTATATGTAAGCAATACCAACAGGGAGTTGTACAGTCATTACGAAAACACCAGCACGCTGTTTCTTACCAGCGCCAATTTCCTGAAAATAAGGGAGATCGTATTGGCGTACGAATACGGATTCAGGAACAGCGTACTTAAAAAGCTGATGGTTAGCGCCTACGGCCGCAATCTTTACAACTGGTACGCGAAAGACAACATTTACGGCGACCCCGACCTGGTGAATGGCCCCGGCAGCCGCGGTTACCGAACATTGCCCGCTAACCTGGAAGGCGCTACATCAGGCGTATCCACCGTGCCGGGAGTGCTCCAGTTTGGATTCATTACAACGCTTACTTTCTAACTAATCAACCAGTAACCAATGCACAAATCATATAAACATATATTTCTTGCCGCCAGCCTCGCCTCCGGCTTGTCGTTAGCAGGCTGCAAAAAAGGCTGGATCGATATTAACTACGATCCGCAGCAGATCACAGAAACCAACGCCACACCAGACATCATACTTCCCAATCTGCTGATAGAGGCTCACTCGTCCTCTGAACAGTGGGTCATGCAAAGCTGGATGGGGTACTGGGCCTGCGCCAATCTGCCTTCCGGCATTAAACATACCACATACTTTCCGGTGGACGAGCAGTTGTTTGTCAGCATGACGCCAGACGTGAGTATAATGAGATTTGAGGCCAACGCAAAGGTCCATGACCAGCCTTTTTACGAGGGGATCGCGAAGATACTGAAGGCCATTTCCTGGAGCAGGGCAGTAGACTGCGTGAATAATATTCCTTACACGCAGGCAGGCAAGCCCGAATACCGGAAGCCGAAGTACGATAACGGGCAGGAGATTTACGAAGATTTAATTAAACAACTGGATCAGGCCATTACGCTGATAAAAGGCACCACTACCGATAAAGCCTTGCGGATAGGCGTGGCAGACATTGTGTTTCATGGCGACCGTACCATGTGGGTGAAATTTGCTAATACGCTGAAACTACGCCTGCTGATGCACCAGGCGAGCCGTACGGACAGGCATGCGTATATCAAAACAGAAATAGACAAAATTACGGCCGAAGGCAGCGGGTTCCTGGCCAGCGGTGAAGATGCCGACATGAACCCGGGATACACCGACCAAAAGCCTTCGCAATATTTCAGCCAGTGGTCGCAATACGATCTCTACCCACGCTGGTCGAGCAACCTGGGGGGCAGCTTTTTGCCGTACTGGCAATTTGCCACTGCCAATGAGTATGCGATGAATTTGCTGAAAGTGAACAACGATCCCCGCCTCGGTTACTTTTACGGCCCGGCAAGGATTACCATGCCGGCAGGTGGCGCAGAGGCCTTCCCGCAGGCAGGTCCGCGAGAGTACCGTGGTGCCAGGTTCGGACTGAAAATAAACGTAGTGCAGTTCCCGTACAACCAAACAGAGTACCTGAGCCAGGTAGGTGGCGTCAGGGCGCAGAATATGGCCGTGTCGCCCACATCAACAGGTATCATTAAAGGTTATGATATGCCCGTGTGGATGATGACCAGCATCGAAAGCCTGTTTTTACAAGCCGAGGCTGTACAACGCGGCTGGCTGGCCGGAGATGCGGAAACAGCGTATAAAGATGCCATTAAAGAATCATTCCGCTGGCTGAACGTAGGGGGGAACAGTACTGTTCCTTCGCTGAGCGACGATAAGTTTAATACCTGGTATATACAGGAAACTGCTGCCGGTAATCAAAGCGTAAGCTGGACCGCTGCGCCGGACAAATACAAGTTGCTGATGTTCCAGAAATATATGGCGTTCAATGGCATCGAGCCATTCGAAACCTGGGTCGATTATCGCCGTAATGGTTATCCAAACCTTCCGCTTTCTTATGATGATGCGCGTACTGCCGACAGGATGCCGATCCGCGCACCCTACCCATATTCAGAAGCATTACTTAACAAAGAAAACCTCGAAGCGCAGGGCACTATCGATCCATTTACCAGCAAAATCTGGTGGATGCCGTAAGCATATCTTTTATAAACATTTAAGTGGTCAACATGATGAATTTTTGTGGCAGGATAGCCGCATCGGCTATCCTTTTGTGTATACCGGCTGTAATGCCGGCCCATGCTCAGCAGAGCGAAACAGTGCCGTTGGAAGCGGTGGTAGTTACCGGCAAATTGCCGAATGGTTTTACCTATTACATCCGGAAAAACAACTACCCCGAAAAACGGGCAACGCTGTACCTGGTGAATAAAGTAGGTTCTGTGCTGGAAACGGAACAACAACGTGGACTGGCGCACTTCCTCGAACATATGGCATTCAATGGCACCAAACATTACCCGAAAAACGAGCTTATCAGCTACCTGCAAAAAGCAGGCGTACGTTTCGGGGCCGACCTTAATGCCACTACATCTTTCGACGAAACTATTTACCAGTTGCCGGTTGGGGTGGAAGATAAAACGCTGTTCCGAAACGCCATGCAGATCATGCGCGATTGGGCGCAAGACATTACACTGGAGGGCGAAGAGATCGATAAAGAGAGAGGGGTGATACTGGAGGAAAAACGTCAGCGGCTCGGTGCAGGGCAGCGGGTGCAGGACAAAGTACTGCCTGTTATCACCAATCATTCTGTGTACGCCAACCGTTTGCCGATTGGCACAGAAGAAGTGTTGAAGAACTTCAAACACGAAGAGATCCGTAAGTTTTACCAGGACTGGTACCGCCCGGATTTGCAGGCACTGATCGTGGTGGGGGATGTGAATGTGAAAGAAGTGGAGAAGCTGATTAAAAACATGTTCTCCAACCTGCGTACGCCCGAAAACGCCAAACCACGTACAGAAGCTGTTATATCTCTCAAAGGCAATAATAACTTCCTGACGGTTACCGATGCGGAATTAAACAAAGCAACGCTTGAACTGTCGGTAAAATTCCCGGCTATGGGAATGGAAACACGCGAACAGTTTAAAGAAGCCACTGCCCGAACGTTAATAGGGCTCATGATCGGCAATCGCTTTAACGAACTGCAGCAGCAGCCAGATGCTCCTTTTCTTAGCGCCGGTTACAGTGTAGGTGCGATGTTAGGCAACCTGGATGCTTTTAATGGCAAGGTGGTATTTAAACCGGGTGCCTACGAAAAAGGCATAAAAGCCTGGTGGATGGAACTGGAGCGTATTAAACGATACGGATTTACCGAAAAGGAGTTGAAAAAGGCGGCACTGAATTTCATGTCCGGCATTAATCAAACAAATAAAGACCGCGACAAAATCCAGTCGGACAGTTATGTGCGCGAATATGTAAACCACTTTACAAAGAAAGTAGGCGCGCCGGGCATTGCTTACGAAGCGGAATTATATAAAGGGTTTACCGATACAGTTACGCCTGCCGCTATCCAGCACTATCTGCTGCCTTACCTCAAAACCACCGACCGCGATATCATTATTACTGCCAGTGAGAAAGAAGCTGCCAGCCTGCCGTCAGAAGCCACCGTATTACAATGGATGCAGTCGGTTGAGCAGGGAGCAGTAACGGCTTATGTTGATAAAAAGTCGGAGAAAACGAGCATTTTCCGCGAGCAGATAACGCCTGGTACGATCACCAGCGAACGTAAGCTGCCGGAACTGGGTATTACGGAGTTAGTGTTGAGTAATGGCGTGAAGGTATTGCTGAAACCCACCACCTTGAAAAAAGACGAGATCATGTTTACAGGTTACAGTCCTGGCGGCCTTTCGCTGGTGAGTGACGCCGACTTCTACAATGCCAGGATGGCCGCCGGCATGGTAGGTGCATCTGGTGTTGCGGATATGGACTTGCAGGAGTTGCGCGAGCTGCTTACCGGAAAACATGTATCGGTGTCAACTTCGATAGGCGAACTGTCGGAAGGCGTTAGTGGCGGTGCCACGGCAGAAGATCTCGAACTCAGCCTTCAACTTACCTACCTGTACTTTACCAAACCCCGTAAAGATGCCGTAGCGTTCAACAACATGCTCGAAAAAGCGCGTATCGATTTTAACAATCCAGACCAGTCGCCGGCAAGAATATTTAACGATACCCTGTCGGCCGTATTAGCCGGTTACCACTTCCGGCGAATGAATATGCCGCCCGAAAAACTTGAAACGCTGGATGCCGATAAGGCGCTGGCGTTGTACAAAGAACGTTTTGCCAACGCCGCGGACTTCAGCTTCACGTTTGTGGGCAGTTTTGAGGTGGAAGCCATTAAGCCGCTGCTGGCAAAATACCTGGGTGCTTTACCCGCCACCGGCAAAACCGAGGCGGCCAATAACCTGAAACTGGATTATCCCGACGGACGTATTACCCGCAAGGTGGTTAAAGGCAAAGAACCCCAGGCAACCGTCATGCTCATTTTCAGCGGACCATTTGACTACAGCGATGCAAACAGCGTACAGGTGAAAGCACTGGCAGGTGTCATGAACATCAAACTCACAGAGCGGCTGCGCGAACAGGAGGGTGGTGTTTATGGTGTAAGGGTAAATGCCAGCACACGTAAGTTACCTTCCGGAGAGTACGCGATATTCGTGAATTTCATTTGTGATCCGCGAAACGTAGAACCTTTGATACTGGCGGCTAACAGCGAAATTATGAAAGTAAAGATGGAGGGCGCCCTGGATGAAGATATCAGCAAATACAAGGCGGGCGAACGTACTACTATGGAAAGAGCCTTTAAAGAAAACGGGTTCTGGTTAACCTATATCAATGGCATGGTAAACAATGGCGAACCCTTAGTGTTGCCCGATATGAAAAAACGGCTGGCACCGGTAACAG
The DNA here is from genome assembly GCF_902168175.1 of uncultured Chitinophaga sp. Classification (GTDB taxonomy): domain Bacteria; phylum Bacteroidota; class Bacteroidia; order Chitinophagales; family Chitinophagaceae; genus Chitinophaga. The sequence continues at coordinate 99,313 of NZ_CABHOU010000103.1, forward strand.
GCAGCAGCCTGCAACAGTCGGCCGTGCGCTATTTTAACAATGCTAACTATATCCGCATAGTGCAGGTGCCGGAGCTTAACTAATATACAGTGAAAATACTGTTCATGATCCTGTTTACCCTGCTTGCAGCCGCCCCCGTGTTAAAAGCACAGGAGGGCGCTGCAGGCCGGGTTAACGAGGTACAGGCCGATACGTTGCCTAAGAAAATAGACCTGAAAGAAGTAACCATCACCGCAGAAAAGCCACCGTTTGTATTGCGCAACGATACGCTGGAATTCGACGCCGCATCGGTGCGGTTATTGCCCAATGCGATGGTGAAAGACCTTTTGAAAAAACTGCCCGGGGTAGAGATAGATAAGGACGGGGTGATTACTGTTAACGGCCGGAAAGTGAATAAGATCAGGCTGGACGGGCGGGAGTTCTTTGAGGGCAATATTGAAGCGGCACTCCGTAACCTGCCAGGCAACATCATCAGCAAAGTGCAGGTGGCCGACACTAAAACGCTGGCGCAACAGCGTAGCCTGGCCGTGCAGCCGCCGTCAAACGAGGTGACGATTAATCTCACTTTAAAAAAGGACAAAAGGATTGGCCGTACGGGCAATGCTTCCGCAGGTGCAGGCACCCGCCAGACGTATATTGCAAATGCCTTCCTTAATACCCTGTCGGACCCTTTGCGCCTGAGTCTTTATACTACCGCAGGTAACGTAGGAGATGGCGCCATGGGGATGCGGATGCCTAACCAGGGCATAACAGCTTCGCAGTCGGCAGGACTTAGCCTGAACACGCAAATAACAAAAAAGCTGCTGTTGGATGGGAATTATAGTTTCTCTCACAGCAAAATAGAAAAAACAGAGGAGACGTTTCGCCGGAACTTTTTACCCGACAGTAGTTTCAATTACCGGAGTACAGAACAGACGGTGAACTACAGCACCAATCACAACCTGTCATTAAACTTCACTTACGAAGCCGATTCGCTCACCGTGTTAACCGTGAGGCCGACAGTGGGCTGGGGCGGTAGTAAAGCGGATATTGTAAACAACGCAGTTACCGAAACAACTTCCGGGAACGCTTTGCAGCAAATCCGTTCGGGCCGGCGGAGTACAGGAGATTCCTGGAGTTCAGGCATTCATGTAGGTTTCAATAAAAGTTCGCGCAACCGCCGGGTGAACCTGGACGTGAACTGGAGCAGTAACGTACGCCGTAATACGGACGACGAAACAAACACCGCAGGTGGTAGCCTCGATTCGCTCCGGCAGCGGGGCAATTCGGGCTCGCAGAACAGCAACAACTATCTTCATCTGAATTTGTCTGGTAAACTTGCAGGAGGATGGGTAGTAGCGTTTGAATATCAGTTGGACCAGCAGGGAGGAGAACTGAAGAAGGAAACATTTGATGAAATTAAGGGCGGGCAGCGGGATAGCATTTTGTCGGCCTGGAACAAAAACACGCAACGCTCGCAGGTGCCATCGTTACAATTGGGTTATAAGAACGACCGGCTGAGTGTGGCGCTGAATATGGGGATGCGTTACCTGTACCAGCAAAATCGCCTGTTATGGGCCGATACCGTGATAGAACAACGGCAGCGACAGTTTTCGCCAAGCCTGCAGTTCAACTATAACTTTAAGGGCGGCAACCTCGTTACCAATTACAGTATTTCTTCAGCTCCGCCTACGGGCGAGCAGTTGTCGCCACTGGTAAATAACAGCAACCCGGTTTACATTACGCAGGGTAATCCGTTTCTTAAAACGGCCGTTACCCATATGCTGATGTCGATGGCGAGGTGGTTTGAGCCAAGGCAGGGACTGGGACTGAATTTGACGTTTATGACGATGATTACGGGCAACCAGGTAGTAAACGATTTACGGTACGATGAGCAGGGCCGGCAGTTTGCTACCTTCCGGAATGTGAATGGCACGGGCAGGTGGAGCCTTAGTATGTCGGGTTTTAAATCGCGTAAGATAGGGGATGTGCGGTTGCAGGCAAATCTTGGTGGCAATGGGGGGAATACCCGTGAGGCGGGGTTCATCGAGGGGCGTAAAAACGTGGCTGGTACATGGCGGGTTGACGGGCGGACAGGTTTTTCTGCTATTTGGAAAGAAATATTCACCCTAAATGGAAATTTTACACACTCTATAAATAGTACAACTTATTCGCTGCCGGAGTTAAGAGGGCTGCATTACCATACCAATAGTGTTTCCGGATCGCTGGAAGCAAACCTGGTTAAGCGCATGCAGTTGGTTATAGACTGTAACTACAGTAATAACCCGCAACTGCCGGGTGGCTTTAAAAAGAGTAACTGTTTGCTGAATAGCAGCCTTGGGTACCGGTTCCTGGAAAAGGAACAATTGACCTTAAGTATAGATGTAATCGATATTTTGAATGGAAATAATTTTGCAGACCGTCAATATGCGTCTCTTTTCGATCAAGTGTCCCGTGTAAATGGGATTGGTTTTTTTGGAATGGTTAAGCTGAAATGTAATTTCTGAAGGGCTGCGTGGAGACCAGAATCGGCGTATCGCGGAGTTTTAGTGCGGCGAGGATGGAGTAGCCTGAAAATATTAGATTTTGGTTAATGATACAAGCAGGTTTATATTCATTTACCTGCCAATTTTATCCTTCCGCCACCATATCGTAACGGTCGAGGCCAATGGAGTAACCATCAGGTTTAACGGAGATTACCCGAAACCCCATCTTTTCGTAAAATGTAACAGTGTGTTGCGAGGTGTTTAGTTGTAATGATGCGCCGGGGTAAAGCGTTCGGAACAGCCCGATCCTGTGTTGGGTAAACATCTTTCCATATCCCTTGCCCTGCTCCTGTGCATGTACCATCCCCCAGGAAAGCCCACCGGTATTTTTATCTGACTCATAAAATATGCCCCCGCAGCCAATAATATCTCCGTCCTGCTCCAGCACGAAATAGTTCTCGTCCGCATAATGTTCGAGCCAGTTGATAAATGTTGGTAGTTCCGAGATGTCGAAATACTTAGGCCGGTTGCTGTTGAATATGGCCAGGCACTGGTCCCGGTAAACGGGCTTATAAGGCATGATGTTCATAAACAAAGTATGGTCTAACCAAAAATACGGATTTTTTTAACCGATGCCATCTGCCGCCACCCTATATTCCGGATCTTCCATAATATTTACGTCGATGACGCCGCCGGCATTTTTAAGCAGGGCTACGCAATCGTTACTCAGGTGTTTGAGATGCAGCTTTTTACCGGCTTTGGCATACCGTTCGGTCAGTTTATTTAAAGCTTCGATCCCCGACATATCCGCCACCCTGCTATCTTTAAAATCGATGATAACTTCCTCGGGATCTCCCGCCACATCAAACTTCTCCAAAAAGCCGGCTACCGAACCAAAGAACAATGGCCCAAAAATCTCATATACCTTCACGCCATTATCGTCCCAATACTTGCGGGCGCGTATGCGTTTGGCACTTTCCCAGGCAAATACAAGGGCTGAGATGATAACGCCGATCAGTACCGCCAGCGCGAGGTTATGTAGCACGATAGTAATGAGAGCCACGAGTATGCCCACGAAAATATCCTGCCGGGGCATTTTGTTAATAATGCGGAAACTGCTCCATTCGAAAGTACCTATCGCCACCATGATCATTACACCCGTTAACGCAGCCATGGGTACGCGTTCGATCAGCGGGGCGCCCACGAGGATGATCACCAGGATCGTGAGCGATGCGATAATGCCCGATAAACGTGCCCTGGCACCGGCAGAAAGGTTCACGAGTGTTTGTGCGATCATCGGGCAGCCACCCATGCCGGTGAAAAAGCCATTCAGCATATTGGCACCGCCCTGGGCCAGTGCTTCGCGGTTACCGTTGCCACGGGTACCGGTAATCTCATCTACAAGGTTGAGCGTAAGCAAACCTTCCGTTAGTCCAACCGCTGCCATAATCAGTCCGTAGGGAAAAATGATCTTCAGCGTTTCGAATGTGAACGGCACCTGGGGAATATGGAGTGGAGGGAAGCCACCGCTTACGGACGCGATATCCTTCACCGTTTTAGTATCGATATGAAAACCGGCCACCAGCAAAAACACGACAACGATCGCGGCCAGGGAAGGAGGGATAGCTTTGGTAATTTTGGGAAAGATAAGCACGATGGCGATGGTCAGGGCCGTTAAGCCCCCCATGATGAGCAGCGACGTACCGCTTAACCAGCCGTCACCGGTTTTAAACTGTTCCAGTTGTGACATGAATATCACTACAGCAAGCCCGTTAACAAACCCGTACATCACAGGCTGAGGAACAAGCCTGATGAATTTTCCGAGTTTGAATAAGCCCACCAAGATTTGGAAAACACCTGCCAGCGCTACTGCTGCAAATACATAATCCAGTCCGTGCGAGTTCATCAAAGCAATTAATACGATCACCGTAGCGCCGGCACCTCCGGAAATAAGGCCCGGGCGACCGCCGAAAATGGCGGTAATTAAACCCATGATAAAGGCAGCATACAAGCCGGTAAGTGGAGGGAAGCCTGCCAGTATAGCGAACGAGAGCGACTCGGGGATCATGGTCATGGCCACTGTAAGGCCTGCCAGTACCTCATTTTTATAATTTACTTTCTGGCTAAAATCGAACAAGTTCAGGTATGCTTTCAAGACGGCGTTAATTAGGTGATTTTCCGCAAAGCTAATAAAAAATGCGGCTAGTGCTTAGCGGATGGCACAGTTGTTGATAATTGCGGAACAGTAATAGATCGTGCAGCCGGATACGTTAGACAAAACACAGATTGCGCGTTTGTACCCAACGGAACCATTAATTTAACCATAGCAACATGAACATGAAGAGAATGCTTTTTGTACCCGTAGCCGCCCTGGCGGTACTTTTTTCTGCCTGCAGCAAAGATGATAACAAATCAGGTGGCGGTGCCTGTTTTGCAGACAGTTTCGAACTTACAGAAACAGACAGAAGACCCGATAATGCTGGTGGGCAGGTGTTCCTGGACTTCGATGTGAAGAACACTTCTGCCAATAATTACGATATCGCTACAGGCTCCAGGGTGGTGAACCTGAAAATGGTGGTGACTACTACCGACGGTTCCAAATATGAAACTATAGCGCCGCTTACGGTAACCAGCCTGACAGGCGGTGCTACTACCACCACACTTACCCTCGCAAAATATGGCGTGGGTAAGGAGTTCTCCAGTGTGACCATTACCAAGTCATGTAGGTAAAAAGTAATAACATTTTTAAAACGGCCGTGGAGCAATAGGCTCTGCGGCCGCTTTCTTTTGGGGGTGGGGCGCGGGTTTCAACCTGGCACAGAAACTGTAACTTTTCAACAGCATCTCCGTTTAATAATAAAATCCCCTTTATGAAGTTTCTGACTATTATTTGCAGCCTGGCGCTTTTAACCCTGGTGGCCTGCGAAAAGGATAAAGAAGTGCCGCAGGAAGAAAGGGTCTTAAACACAGGACTAAATGGCTGGTGGATCCAGACGTCGGTGGGTTACAGCATTGGCGGGCCTGTTATAAATGAGCAGGTAGACCCTTTGAAAGCAAGGAACATTTATTTCGGGGAAACGCTGTTCGCCTCCAACGATTCAACGCTTCAGTACCACAATTTTTCCAAAGACAGTCTCACCTTTACGCTTTATAATACCACTACCGGTGAGCGTTTTAAGTATTCATACCTGATCGTTAACGACACGCTCACGCTTTCGCCCCTTACCGTCATGTGTGTTGAGGGTTGTTATACCAGGTATAAAAGAGCAGCGGCCGACGACTGCCTGGGTATCGTCATGAAATAAATGCCTCTTTCGCCTAATAAAGAAACAGCCGCTGAAGGGAGTGACACAACGGCGGCTGATTTGTATTACCAAAGCTGATTTAATAAAGAATTTATTTCTTCTCGTCGGTACGTTTAATGACCCATTCTACGAGCTTGTCGTGATCCTTTTCTGACGCGGATTTCTTGAGGAAGTCAGCTACAATAGCACCGCTGCGGGTATCAGGATATTGTGCCGCATACGCTTCGAACGCGGCTTTTATCTCAGGCACCATCTCACCATCTTCTATCGTACGTGTATTGTCCTCGCCGAGCAGGAATTCAACGAGGTAGTTGTCATATTTCGCTTTCGCATCTCTAAATAGGGGGCTGGAAGGGTAGGTGTTCACGAACACTTCCCACTGATGCACGCGCATGCCCACTTCCGGCCATGGGATAATAATTCCGGCATCGGCACTGAAAAGCGTCGTGTCTTCATGGGCGTTAATTTCTACGTAGGATTTATAATCGGCGGGAAGGTAGGGGCCAAATAATTTGTGATACAGATACGGCTCCGTCGTCAGCTCCGTATAACCTTCACCAATGTACTGTGGCTCAATACCGGCGGTGGCGAGCAGTTTTACGCGTTTTAAGGTATCGCCGCCGGGACGGTAGTCGTTAGCTTCCTCCGAATACGTGTTGAGGTAATGATCGGTCCACCAGGCTTCATTTACCGAAAGATGCAGCACCACCGAATCCATGAAGGTTTTAAAAGTTGTGTAGGCCAGTACGGCCTGTTGCGGAGTTAAAGAAGGTAATATTTTATGCAAAGAGTCCATTTTGCTGCGCACCGCGGCCACATATATTTCAGACGGGATACTGTCGGCCGGCAGGGTACTGACTACGGAGTCGCCGGTAATAACAATAGCTGTGTCCTTATTGCTGGTGGCCGTTTTGCCTGGCTCGCAGCCCAGGGCAATGGTTATAACGCCGAGGGCTAACAGGTAGATTTTCTTCATAGTTGTTTTCGTTCGAAGCCGAAAGATAAACAATCTATTTTTCCAATAAAGCTTTTAATGATTGCAGATCTTTCTCCACTGCTGCTTTATCTTTTTCGAGATCAACATCCGACATGTTGGGTTGTTTAAATAAAGAGAACACCACCTCGCTGCCCGAACCATTTGCCAATACCCGCAGAGGAATATACACCGTAACCTTATCCATCGTCACATAATGGTCCACCACGCCCAGCTTGTTCTTTTCAACGAAGGTTGCATACGCTTCTCCGTTGCTGGTTTGTATTTTCCAGGTATTGTCGGTGGTCGTTTCCTCGATAGACAGGCAGAAGCCCGGCGCCCACTTAGAGAAGTTCCGGGGGTCTGATAAGAAATTGTACGTATCGTCAACACTGCGATTGATACTTACACTAAGATGGACCACATGATTTGCCATACGATGAGGTTTTGCGGGTCAGGCACCCAGTTTTTCTCTGATAACGGGAGCAACTTTCGTTCCGAAAAGTTCGATGGAGTGCAGTATCTGCCCGTGTGATATGTCGCCGGCAATGATCTGGGCCAGGTAGCGGGTATTTTTAAAGATGCTGTGCATCCGTAAGATCTTTTCTGTCACCTCTTTTACGCTGCCTACCAGCAAAGGCCCCTGTGGCGAGCGCATATGTTCGAACTGCGGGCGGGTAATGCGCGACCAGCCTCTTTCCTTACCGATCTTGTTCATCATCTTTTCATAGGTAGGCCAAAACTCATCAGCGGCCTGTTCCGATGTATCGGCTATGTACATATGGGCATTGATGGCGATCTGTAGTTTCTCCACATCGTGACCTTCCTTGCGGGCCGATTCACGGTAGAGGTTGATGAGGGGCGCGTATTGAGAAGGATCGCCGCCAAGTATAGCGAGCGTAAGCGGGAGATTGAGTTTACCCGCCCGGGCTGCCGACGATGGTGTACCGCCTATAGCCAGCCACACCGGAAGTTTTTCCTGTAACGGCCTGGGGTACACGCCCTGGTCCTGGATGGGCGGGCGGTGTTTGCCTCTCCACGATACCATGATCTGCTCGTTAATTTTCAGCAGCAGGTCCAGGCTTTCGGTGAACAGTTCATCATAATCCTTCAGGTCGTACCCGAACAGCGGGAACGATTCGATGAACGAGCCCCTGCCTGCCATAATCTCCGCCCGGCCATTAGATACGAGGTCGAGGGAGGCAAAGTTCTGGAAAGTGCGTACGGGATCGGCAGAACTTAAAACGGTTACGGAACTGGACAATCGGATGCGGTTGGTAAGGGCAGCAATCGCAGAGAGTACCACTTCAGGGGCCGATATCACATAATCGGGGCGGTGGTGTTCGCCCAGTGCGTATACGTCGAGCCCGACAGCATCAGCCATTTTAGCCTCTGCTATTAACTCCTGGATGCGGCGGTGAGCGTTTTGAGCATTTCCTGCCTTCCCGTCCGGTACTATCTCTCCAAATGTGCTGATTCCCAGTTCCATCGTAATAAATTTGTGGTGCAAAGGTCGGGAAGTTTGGGCGATTTAAGGCATAGTAAGCGGTATCCTCTGGGAAAGCGGTGTACCTGTTAATGCCAGTTGGCCTGCCTTTGCCAGGTAAAGGCTTTCCGCCTGGTATCCAGGCATTCCGCATTCAGTTGCGCCAGCGTACAGTCGTCTGTCATGGTGGTTTCGAGCCATTCCTCCGTTTTGCGCTGATATATCTGTATGCTTAGTCCCAGTATCTTGCGGAAATCATAGTCCACTTCAGCAGCCGTACGAAGGCTGCCAATATCGATCCATCCAAATGTATGCACCATCCTTATTTGTTCGATCGGTGTTTCGGGCGACAAACTGCAGGAAGGCGGGCAGGGCGCGCCCCAGGCATGTGGTTGCTCGTAGAATTCCAGCTTGAGGTAAGGGAATTGGTCGTTAAAAGCCTGTTGGATGTTACATATTTTATCCTCTTCACTGATGTAGATGGTCATGGCGCTCTGGTTTTGCGGCAAATTAGGAGAATGGGGGAATTGGAGAAATGAGTTGCGTCAGGAGGGGGGATGATTTGGAGAAGGGGGCATTTAAGTCGTGATACAAGCCAATCAGATTTGCTAATTAATCAACCTTCCTTATCTTCATCAATAAACCCAAATTAACCGTCTAAAGCACCAGCATTAGTTTTTCACAATTACCCATCCGGAAGAAACAAACCGGCAAAACATTAAACAGTAGTAAGAACCCGAAAAATTTAAAAAATGGCAATGAAACATCAGGGTACAATCGCAAAGCGTATTACGAAGTACCCGCCTCAGCTCCACGAGAAAGAAAATCTTTTAAAACGCAACCAGGAATGGCATTCTTATTTGGACATTGGCAGCGAATTTAATGGTACCGTACTCACCAGGGAAGAGTATCTGCGGGTAGAGCAAAATTACGTTGATGCGGTGCTTGCATTCTGCCAAACGCTCAGCTGTAATGGTCTTATTGTTAACCAGCTGTTAAGGCTTTCGGGCGATGATGTGGACAGCGATTCGCTGCTGCTTTATTATTCCGTAGCCGAAGGAGACCTTATAAAGGGCGATGATATCATAAAAATGGTACGCATGTCGCTGAGAGAGAATCTCTGGTGCGAGTTGCGGTGCGATGTTAATCCCCGGGAATACATTCACTTTGGGGAAGATTTTTATATGTTCTTTTATTGCGGGGATATGTCTACAGAGTTTTGGCGGAAAATTGATGCGCTGGGATTGTATGTAGATTAGGTTAGCAGGAAATATTGTTATTAAATGACGGGATGCATGCATTCCGTCATTTTTTTTTGGTGATGGGCTGAGTTGTGGTGTGGGCCCCTACGAGCTGGTGTTGCAAATGAAAAACCGCGGTAATATTTGGATGAAGCGATCAGGATGAATATATTTGACTACATCATTTCAGACCCCGTTAGTACGTATTCTCACTTCAGTGAAGTACGCGGAGAAAATGGCCCTGCACAAACCATGCAGGGCGCTTTCGCTAAAAAGTAATTAGAAGTCAATATCATCCGCAATATTCCCGCCCTGCTCACCGGCAAATCTCTCTGCATATTCCGCTTTCTTCTCCTGGTGATAATCAAGGTAATCGCGGGTAATCTCATAATCTTCGCCGCGTGAAGATTCCATCCACTGCATAGCTACCTGCTGGAAGTCGCCGAGTGCGATGCCGAATTCGTCGAGCATCCACTGCGCGCCATCGAGACCAGCTTCGTAAGCGGCTTCGCGGGCTGCTGTGAGTTCTTCGTAGAAGTACCGGTCGGAGGAAATGCGCGTAAAATATTCGTTGCCGGCGGCGCCACCTTCGGGCTTCAGGGCGCCGAGTTTCGGGTGTTGATCCGCCTGTGAGAAGTAGGTGCCCATTTGCATGGCGATCACAAAATCAGGATCTGCCTGCATCCGTTGTACCCATTGATTACTGGCATCTTCCCAAACAGGAATTTCGATCCCCAGGGCTTTACAAACTGCGTCTACGGGTACATTGTTAGCCAGCCTGGCATTGGCGGCGGAATAGTCGTACAGGCTGATCCCGTGGATCGGCGCTAACAGCGGGTTGTTTTCTGACATGATTAGATTTTTTGCGTTAATGGTTTCTATTGAGATAACTTGTTTTTATGGATTGGAAGAAGCGATCATTATGCTCCTTCAGATCGGGCAGCAGGATGCTCATTTCATCGAACATATCACGGTAGTATTTTTCCAGCAGCTCCGGTGCCTTACGGATGGCTTCCTGGCGCTCAGCTTCCAGCCGGTCGATAGTGGACTTTTTCTGCGAAAGGACCGATGCACTCTTTTCATGGACCATACTTAAGTGCAGCTCGTGTGCCTCGTGGTATAAGGCCCGTTCGCGTTGCTGCTGATGAACGTGTGCGTCCAGGATGGGCTTGCAGCGCTGCTCTGCCAGTTTCCGGGCTGTATCTTCCAGCAGGCGGGCGTTGGTGCCCGGGTCGAATATGTTTTGCGTTTGGCAGAAGTCACAGCTTACGTAGGTGCTGTAATAGTACATGTGATCGATGTTCAGCTTTGCGCCGCATTGTTTGCAATGTACTTTCTCCTTTTCAGTATTGTAGTTATCTATCAGCTGCCTGAACAAAGGCTCATAGTCCTTCCATTCTGCTTTTTCTATGGCGGCGGTTTCCTTTGCGTACAGTGCTTCTTCCCAGTTGTTGATACGCTCATAACAGCGGTTCTGCCAGTCGTACAGCAGCTTGTTGCCGCTACTGCCTGCCGGCCAGGCATTGTCGTACTGGTACATCGTTTGGGTAACCTGTTGCTCCCTTACGTCCTGCACCTTTTTACGCAGGGTGCTGATCTGACCGCGGGTGGCAGCCAGGAAGCGGGAGTAGCCCTGTCCGTAATGATTGTCTGCTGCAATAATTCCAGGCGCTTCGGCCAGGAAGCCTTCTAATAGCTCGTTAGCCCGCTCATCCAGCTTTTGCAGGAATGTGCTGAGGCGAGCTTCTATATCATTAAGCGTTTGCTGCAATTGGGTTGTATCCGGTTCGCGATGGCTCTTAAAAAACATGGTTATTGAGAATTGTCTTCTTTTCGAATGTACTTTCCGTCGGTGAGTGTGGTATGAATAAAAGTATGGCCGCAGTAGGCGCAGTGGGTAAGACCATCATCCTTTGTTCTGCCGGCGCCGCATTTTGGGCAGGCGGCCTGGCCCGTTTGCGCGGCCGATGTACTGGCAGCGCCTCCATAGTTCTGCTGCGCGGCGGTACGTTGCTTCATCCGTTCTACGAATGAGAGTTTCTTTTCTTCATCCATAGATTAAAGTTTTTCCAGTAACTCGTTCTTCTTCGCTTTGTACTCCGCTTCGTCGATCAGCTGGTTCTCGAAGAGGCTTTTTAACTTCTGTAGTTTGGCGGTGATATCATCTGCAGGGGGAGTGGCCGGCGCCTGCTGTTGCCCTGCCATCTTCATCATGGCAGCCATGGCGGCACCCTGTTGCACGGCATCATTCATTGCAGTGCCCTTGTCGCCAATGGCGTTAGCGGTATTGAACTGCGTATATTTATCCATGTCGCTGATCATGTTCATGCTGGTCACCTTATCGTAATGCGCCAGTACGTCTTCCGGCAGTGTTACACTGCTTACTGCAAACTCCGTTACTTCAATACCAAAGGCATCGAAATAGGGGGTGATGAGTGGACGTATCTGTTCGTTTACTTTACTCAGATTACCGGCAACATCCACTACCGGCAGGTTAGCCAGGGATAATACTTCCCCGAACTTAGGCGCAATGTAATCACGCAACTGGGTTTGCAGCGAATGCACCGACAGTACCGGGAAAGTGCCCGCATACTCTCTGAAGAACTGTTCTATATTTTTGATCCGCACATTGTAAGTGCCGAAGGCTCTCACGCGTACCTGTCCGAAGTGCGGGTCGCGCATCAGCACCGGCGCAGGTGTTCCCCATTTGAGGTTCACGAATTGTTTGGTGGAGAAGAAATAAACATCAGCTTTAAACGGGCTTTCAAAGCCGTAACGCCAACCTTTGAGGCGGGACAGCAGTGGTATGTTTTCGGTAGCTAAAGTGTGTGTGCCCGCTGAAAATACATCAGCAAACTTCCCTTCGCTCAGGAACAGGGCCTGTTCCGACTCGCGTACCACCAGTTTTGCACCGTTCTTAATTTCCGCATCCTGGTCGGGGAACTTCCACATCAGTAAGTCCGGGTTATGTTCGAGCCAGGTGATGATCTCGATAAATGGTAGCTTCATGCAGGATATTTTATGGGTTCCGTATTCTTAGCTGGCCAAATATAGGAAAAATCGTGCCTCAGACGGCTACACGGAGATTGGGGAATGTTTTTTAGGAAAAAATTAATATTTGAGGATGAGGGTAACGGCATAGAATGCAGCAGTTGAAAGAGAAACGGATAAGACGCTTTATCAGCCAGCCTTCACTTTCCTTTCTTCTACAAACAAGAATGAGCAGACAACTCACGTTATCTGCTCATTTTTATGAAGATTTTTTATGGTATCAGTGTCAACTCCCGAACCGCCATCGAAGGCAATCTTATCTCCACATCGGCCGGTTGTACCTTACCATCTGGCAGTTGCCTGATCGCCGACACCTTCAGCGATCCAGGTACAAACTTCGTCACCTGCTCCGTCTTTTCCGGGTTAAACAGGCGTACAGTGATGCTCCCATCCTCTACCGGTGTAATGGAGGTGGCGATAATGGCAGGATTACTCATGCTGAAAAGACTTTCCGGCAATACAACACCTGCTTTCAGCGGGAAGCTGAGGAAAGGTTGCGTGAACATCGCAGCAGCCTTTTCCATATCGGCGCCAGTAACTACCTGGTGCGGCCGCAGGCCGTAACGATAACTGCTTTTGCCCGGCTGATCGGCTTTATAGTTAGTATGCCAGTAATTGTTCATGACGTAGGCGAACCAGGTAGTGGTGGGCGCACCTGTTTTACGCCACTCTTTATGACTGGGCGGCACTACGAGCCGCTCGTCGATCATACTGTCTGGTTCCACCATCGGTGTTTCCAGCAACAGCCATTGCAGGCCGTGTGAGGCATCCGATACGTCGAGCCAACGGCGGCCGTACAGGAAGTCCATGTTAGAGCCGGGGAGCTGGTCTTTTAGGTAACGTAAGGTGCCATAACCCGCGTCGAGTGTAGTGGCGCCATCGGGCACGCCGATAGGGAAACCGAAATGTACGGCCTCCTTGCTGCGCACACTTTTTTTGTCGATCCTGTTCTCAATGATCGCCTCTTTGGAACCGGCATAAAGAATAATACGTTTCTCCAGCGAAACCGCGCCCGGGGCGTCGCCTTTCAGGGATATAATGGTTACGACAGGGCCTTCTTCTTCCACCGTTGCTGTTAATGCCTGCGCCGACTGTGCCTCCGCAGGATCAAGGCCGGGCACGTACCAGTAGCTGTTCAGCCCCTGCTCTTTGAAACTGCCTGCAAAGTTATGTTCATCGCCGGCAGACAATTGTGTGATGCTTCCATTACCAGGGTGCCAGCCCAGACTGATGTACCCGTTCGAAAGCGTTTGTTGTCCGCGTTTAAACGGCGACGTGGTACGCAGGGGCGCATCTGTAACGTTAAATACGGCCGTGCCGAATGGCGGTATGTTTTCCGCGATAAATACGTAAGCACCGGAACGCAATTGTTGCAGCGGGAATTTCTTTCCCTTCGCGTCTGTAACGGATTTGCCTGCCACCGTAATCTCCACCGGCCCCGATGCGGCCCAGGAATGCGTATTCACTACGGCCACGCGGCGTGTCGTCGCATCTGTAAGTGACGAAAACAGCGATGCCTTCAAGGCGTTCGTTTGCTGGTCGCCATCCTGCATAAACTGTTTTTTTATCCGCCATTGCTCTGTAACAAACGGAACATCGGGTTCCGAAATACTGTTGTGCGCGCCCCAGGTATGCTCGTGGAACATCAGGATGTTAGTCCAGGCTTCGTAAAACGGCTGCGATTGATAGCGCTTCGGTGCCAGTATAGTGTACGCGTTTTCCAATTGTTGCAGGCGTAGGCTGTTAATGCGGTTCTGTCCTTCTTCCTGCGCGGTAGAAGCGGCGCCGTCTTCCCAGTAAGGGGTAATATCGCCAGTCACCACGGGCAGGTCTTTTCCGTATTGTTTTTCAAATGCGGCAAAAAGCCTGTCGGTGCTATTTAAAATTAGTTTGGGAGATGCATATTTTTCGTTCCATTGTTTCACGAAACGGCTGATGGCGGTATCGATAGGGCCGTTATCTGCTACCACGTTGTAGCGCCACTGCACCATCGTGTAGGGGTAGTGGTTAGCAGTCAGTTCTTCCAGGTAGGCAGCGATCTTCTTTGTGCCACGGTCGAACACGCCACCGGGGGCGGTACCATGCCAGGATGAGTAACCTTTGCCGCCTGTCCAGAACAGGATCTTTTCTTCGCCCGAAGGACTTTTCCAGTAAACCGGTTTATCGCCCCAGGTGCGTACAAAATGTCCTACGCGGTCACCTAAATAGGGGTGATTCTCACCGAGGTAGTTCGGGCCGCTGGAGAAATACTTTACACCACCTTTTGCCAGTGCTGTAACAGTGTTCCAGGTGTAGCCCGGTACGTCAGAAATCATAGCGCTGGGAATACTAAAGCCATATTGCTTTTTAAGTTGTTGCGCATAATCGGTGTAGTGAAACATTTCCTCCGGTAAACTAAGCCCCGTCAGGATATTGGCATATAATGCGGACAGGCAGATGTTACCGTCTTTCACCGCCTTTACAAAAGCAGCTTTGCGTTCAGGCGATGCCTGTTTCAGGTACTGCTCCACCGCCCACAGCGACTCAATGTTCCACCTGAACTTTGCGGCATCCGGGTAATCTTTTGTTTTAACGATCATATCCAGCGCGTCGTCGATATTGCGGAGGTGTATTTTTAAAACTTCGGGCTGGAGATGCGAGTAACCGATATCTGTATGGGAGTGGTGGATAAGGTGCAGCTCGCGCGGAACTACCGGCTTAAGTTGCACGTACTTATCCTGCAATACCTTTTTACCATCCAGTACGCTGATACGGACGCTGTCAGGCGTGCTAACGGGGGCAACCGGCACATCGAAATAAGTGAGTCCGTCATTCACCACAAATTGATGTTTGGCGTTGTTCACTAATACTTGATAGGTGCGGGCAGGCCCGAAGTGCAGCGCAGTAAGCGTAACAGGCTGCTGACCGTTTTTTAACAGGAAAGGCTGCGCGGCCATCTCTATCTTTTCCTGGAAATTAAACTTGAAGGTCATGTACCAGTCGTTGCTCTGTTGCGCCTGGCCAATAACTTTCAGCGTAACCGGTTTACCGGGTATTACCGCCGAAGCAGGAAGCCGCAAAAAAGCGAGACCATGTGCATCGTTAGCGCCATCGCGTTTCAATTGTGTAAACACAATACGGCTGCTGTCGGCTGCGGCATATGTCCAGTCAGGGTTTTTATTACCCGGGATGGTTGTAAACGTAAGCAGTTTTTTATCGTTCACATAGAGGTCAAAGTGCCGGTCGCCACTGCTGGTGGCAGAAGAATGGCCGGCCACCCAGCTGAAGTAAACATAAGGCCCTTTCACCTTAACCGGTACCGGCGCTGTTTGCCAGGTAATCTCTTTCTTTCCATCGGTAGTGCGGGTAAGAAGGGCTGTCGTTGCATCATCCGGAAATGCTGAAAAGTAACGGATGTTTTCGCCGGACACTTCATTTGCATATCCACTGATCCAGTCGATTTTGCCGAGGTACGGAACAGTTTTCTGGGCCATGCCTGTAAGGGAAATGGCGGTAAAGGCGCAAAGCAGGAGAAGCCTCATAGTTGGAAGTCTTTTGGTTGTTAGTTGATAATCAGCTGTAGTGTTGTTGTGGAACTAGTATCACTGTTTTGTTCATATGTTCAAACATATTCAAAATATGGGAGATGGCAAAAGAATATTTTGGGAGATAAAGGAAGGCCACGGGCAGCCTTGAAAGGGCTTTCATATACCAGGCGGTATCAGTCAGAAATATCCTGAAACATGTATCGGGTCGGGGGGATGAAAGCCGGTTGTTAAGGGGGGATTCATGTTGTAGAGATGATCAGCAGGTGGGAGAATTATTGCCGTCTCCAAAAGCTACAGCGAGCGTTTCACACTGGCTGTAGCTTTTGAAGTACGTATGTTATTCCGTCATTGATGCAGACATAAGCTGTCTCTCTATATCTTTCCGCTGGAGCATAGGAAGAAGTATTCAAGTGCTGATAGGAATTAAAAAAATCAGGCTGCCAGTTTTTTTCAGCATAAGACAACTTCATTTTCTCCCCATACTACAATATATTTATCGTATGAAAACATTCCTCGTTATACTGCTCTCCATGCTTTCCATCGGCACCACGTCTGCCCAACAGCCCCTCCGCCTGGCAATAGCCGGTCTTAGTCATGGCCATGTGCACTGGATATTCAACCGAAAAGACAAAACCGATGTACAGCTAGTGGCGATATATGAGCCCAATACGCAGATAGCCGATAAGATCGCGAAGCAATACAAACTGGATAAAGGTCTTTTTTATACAGATCTGGATAAGATGCTGGAAGCAGCCAAACCACAGGCCGTATCTGCGTTCGGTGCCATCAGTGATCATATAGCCATCGTACGCGCCTGTGCCCCTCGCAACATCCATGTGATGGTTGAAAAACCGCTGGCCACTACCTTCGCCGATGCTAAAGAAATTGCGCGGTTGGCCGATAAACACCGCATACATGTACTCACGAACTTCGAAACCTCCTGGTATGCAGGAAATCAATACGTAAAACAGTTGCTGGACGAGGGCAAATTAGGCGAAGTGAGAAAAGTAATGGTAAATGACGGCCACCAGGGACCCAAAGAAATTGGCTGCAGCCAGGAATTCCTGGATATACTTACTGACCCGGCGAAGAATGGAGCAGGGGCGCTCGTGGATTTTGGCTGTTATGGAGCCAACCTGATGACGTGGCTGTTTAAGGGCGAACGGCCTGTTTCCGTCACTTCTGTAACACATCAGAATAAACCAGCTGTTTATCCCAGGGTAGATGATGAAGCGACGATCGTATTACAATACCCGAAAGCGCAGTGTGTAATACAGGCATCGTGGAACTGGCCTTTCTCCAGGAAAGATATGGAAGTGTATGGTGTTAAAGGGTATGCTGTGGCGGTGAACGACCTTAACGTTCGCGAGCGATTGCAGGGAGGGCAGGAAACAAGTCAGAAGCTTTCACCACGTCCTGCACCATTTACAGATCCGTTTTCTGTACTGGCGGCTGTTATTAATGGTTCATTGGTACTCGATAAATACGATCAGTACGGATTGCCTGTGAACGTAACGGTAGTGGAAATACTGGATGCTGCGAAGGTGTCGGCGAAAACGAAGAAAACTGTGATATTGGGCCGATAAAAATCAGAAAGGGCATGATGTACTGTGTACACCACGCCCCATACTGTTTATTACTTCACCGGCTTCGGAAGCGGTGGTTCTATCTCCGGTTTACCGGGTAAATCGGGTAATTTAGGCGAACTGGGTTGTGGAATGTGCGCCGGCTGAGGCTCAGTGATCGGAGGTGGCTCGGGCGTAGTGCCCGGATTCTCCGGCCGGCTGCCGGGATGTGTTCCTGGTTCTACTGGTGGCGCAATTTCCGGGTTTTTTATTGGATCTGTCATAAGAAAGCGTTTGGCGTACATCATTTAAATATTGAATTCCAGTCTTTCTAGTACAACAGTTCTGCCAAACTTTTCTCCTGATATACATTAATAGTTCAGGGTAATACCCGCTCCAAAGCCCATGTCGCTGTCGTAATGGGCGGAAATGCCCATGAATTTAGTAACCACGTAGCGCAGGCCCGCCATGTACTCTTTATCCGTATTCACCATCATCCCCAAACGCAACCTGGGTGTAATCCGCACATCTTCCCTCATTAACGAAAGTCTGGCCTTGCCATCGGTGTCGATACGGGCGTCGAGTACGGCGAGCATCGGCAATGTATACTGGAATCCGGCGCACAAAGCCCGGCGTTCGTCTTTGGTGTTTGCCTGCCCGAACAGGTTCTTTTCTATCTCACCGGTTTCCATTTTCCGGTATCTCCAGTCGGCCCCTATGTACGGCATTAACCGCTGCATCTGTCCAATATACCTGTCCACATGTACTTCGCCCTCATATCCATGCCGGTCGTTGTAACCCAACCGCCACTCTGCGTCAAAACGCCAGCGTGTGTTCTGCAGTACCGCCTCTCCGTCGTTTCCATTACTGGCAAAGTCATTTTGTGCCATAAAGTGAAACATCCGGTCGTCGGCATACACTTTTTTCATCTCCTGGGCTGGGTTAGCCGGTGAGTTTTCATACTCGAATATCCGGCCCATACCGGCCATCATGTGGTAAAGGATATGGCAATGGAAGTACCAGTCGCCATACTCAGTAGCCGCAAACTCCAGGGTGTCGGTTTCCATGGGCATGATGTCCAGCGTGTTTTTTAAGGGCGAATGGTCTCCCTGACCGTTCAATACACGAAAAAAGTGGCCGTGCAGGTGCATGGGATGCCGCATCATAGAGTTGTTGTAGAGGATAATGCGTACGTTTTCTCCCTTTCTGATGGGTATTTTATCCGTTTCCGATACCGTTTTGTTGTTGATGCTCCATACGTAACGGTTCATATTGCCGGTTAATGTGAACTTCAACTCCTTAAACGGTGCATCGGGCAGGGTGGTTTTTACCGGCGATCGCAACATCGCATAGTTGAGCGTAACCATGTCCTGGTTGGCACTATCCGACAGTTCAGGGTACATCACGGCGTTCATGTCCATCTGCTGCAGGCTCATTTTCATACCCATATCGTTCAGGTTGCCATCCATTTTCATCATCCCGTTCATCATCTTCATGCCTTCAAAGTATTTCAGCGGGGGCAATGGCTT
Organism: uncultured Chitinophaga sp.; assembly: GCF_902168175.1. Lineage (GTDB taxonomy): Bacteria > Bacteroidota > Bacteroidia > Chitinophagales > Chitinophagaceae > Chitinophaga. Next base: position 118,455 of record NZ_CABHOU010000103.1, read on the forward strand.
AGCTGGAAGGCGCTTGCCTGTTCCTACCCACAGCGATGTGCTTCGCGTACGGTCTTCCGAAGTAGCCTGTAACTCAAATGCTGTACTGTCTTCGGGTACCGTTACCACTACATCATAAGTTTCGGCGGTGGCAATAATCATCCGGTCTACAGGCACAGGTTCCACGTCCATGCCATCGTTCGCCACTACCTCCATTTTGCCGCCTGAATAGCGCAGCCAGAAGTAGGTAGAGGAACTTCCGTTTATAATACGCAACCGTACTTTCTGGCCGGCTTTAAATGTTCCGGCACTGGCTTCGTCCTGGCCGTTGGCGTGAAAACGGTCGTAGTACACGTCGCTTACGTCCATCGCTTCCATCCGTTTCCATTCGTTGGTCACTTTTGTGCTAAAATGACCAGCCTTAATGGCCTCGGCGTAACTCTGTACCACACCTGGCTTCAAACGTCCTTTCTGTATGGAAAACCAGTCGGTAGCCATCTTAAGACGCCGCTCTACCTGGTGCGGGTGCATGTCTGTCCAGTCGCTAAGCAGTAAAGTATACTCAGGTATGGGTGGCGGCGTCTTTTTATGAATGATGAATGCGCCATACATCCCGGCCTGTTCCTGCAAACCCGTATGTGAATGATACCAGTAAGTTCCATTCTGCACAATGGGGAACTTATATTGATGCACCGTTTTTGCCTTAATGGCCGCGGTGGTCAGGTAGGGTACGCCGTCTTGTTCATTCGGCAGTATTAATCCATGCCAGTGAATTGAGGTTTCGGTATTAAGTTCGTTGTGAATGTAGATCTCCGCCGTATCGCCTTCGGTAAATTCAAGAGTGGGCATGGGTATCTGACCATTCACGGCGTAAGCCATTTTCATTTTCCCGGTATAATTCACCATCGTATCCTTCACATACAGGTGGTAAATCCTGGTGGCAGGCGGGCCTGACTTATATTCGTTTGCCGTGTTTGCCCGTCCGTTGTTTGCCATCGTATGCTGTGCTATAGCAGGAGCGAGGATGAAAAGAAACAGGGCTGTAAAAAGTATCTTCATCTCTCCCTATTTAATTTCTTCTTTAGTACTGCCGCAGGTAAGCATACGGGTGCCATAAAAAGGGTTTTTAATTGCTTTGTCTCTGCTCAGCCAGTTAGCTCCTTTGCCATTCAGGTACATGGGGCAATGCTGGTAGTAAATCAAGCCTGGTTTTGCTGCTTTCGCAACAGGGTACAAGGCTTCGCTCAGTTTTGCCAGCTGCACGCGCTGCTTTTCCAGGTCCCTGGTGCCGGCAATAGCGTTTGCCGGTGCTGTTAGTCCCGGTAAAGCCTTCGTCCAGGCATCGCGTTCAGCGGCACTAAGTTTATCTGTTTTAACCCGTTCTATGGCATTTAACAGTCCAATGCCTGTTGCGGTGGCGGCATCTGATTTAACAAGGGCATCTTTTATGGAAAAATAGGCTTCAAAAACAGGATCGAGTTCGCCGGATGCCTGCGCAGCAGCGCTACTGGCATTAATGGTAAATAAGATCGCCAGTATAAAGGTGATTTGTTTCATATGTTTTGATTTAGGTGTTTAAACTTGATTAGATACATGTTTGGCTATACAGCTCAAAAACAATCATAGTTTAGGTGGCACCCAGGTAGGCAGGTAGTGGTTGGGGAGAGGATTGGATAATGATTTCCATTGGACGGCCACCGGTTGAAACCATACCTGGTAACTAAAGGTTGCCGGTACGGCCTGCACACCCGGTTGGCAGGTATGTATGCAATGGCAGTCATGCCCGTCACAGTGGTTAACGGGGGGCTGGTCTTTTTGGCAGGCCTGCTCTGTATCGCATGTCGTGTCCTGGCCACAGGCAAGGGCCGGGGCGGTGGTAAACAGTAGTATACCAGCCAGGAATAAAACAAATATGTAGAGCCTGTTTTTCACGATCTTTAGAATTAACCTTTTGGTAATGCCTTTTCGTGGCACCATCGCATTATCTGTGGTCAAAATTCCAGATTTTTACTGAAGTTATGCTTATACAATTGGGGGATTCATTTATATAATTGGGGATTAAGGGTAAGGGGTGATTGTGGGAAAGAATTCTACACAAATAAAGTTCCGAATATCGAAACCCTTTAGGCTGCCAGTTTATGGTTCATGGCATATGCTTTGTGTCATGCTTGCATAGCCCGGATAAAAAACTACCCTAAATTCATAAATTATGGCAAAAGCTAAAAAACAACCCGCTAAAAAAGCCGCTGCTAAGAAGGCAGCAGCTCCAAAGAAAGCTGCCGCTAAAAAAGCAGTAGCTCCTAAAAAAGCCGCTGCTAAAAAAGCCGCAGCACCAAAGAAAGCTGCTGCTAAAAAGGCAGTAGCACCAAAGAAAGCCGCCGCTAAAAAGGCAGCAGCGCCTAAAAAAGCCGCCGCTAAAAAAGCAGTAGCCCCTAAAAAGGCCGCAGCGAAGAAAGCAGCAGCTCCTAAAAAGGCTGCGGCCAAAAAGGCTTCAGCCCCTAAAAAGGCCGCCGCTAAAAAAGCGGTTGCGCCTAAAAAAGCAGTGGTGAAATTCGGAACAGAAAGCGAACAACTGGATAAATTCTTCCACGATTCGCTGAAAGATATCTACTGGGCGGAAAAAAACCTGGCCAAGGCCCTTCCTAAATTGCAGAAGGCCGCCACCAGCCAGGAACTTAAAGACGCCATCAGCGAACATACACAACAAACCATCGACCAGGCCAGTCGCCTGGAAGAAGTATTCACCCTATTAGGTAAAAAGCCCCAGGCACAAAAATGCGACGCTATGGAAGGACTCATCAAAGAAGCCCAGACTATTGTGGAGGAAACACAAAAGGGATCTAACACCCGCGACGCCGGCATTATTGTAGCCGCGCAAAAGGTGGAACATTATGAAATTGCCACTTACGGCAGCCTGGTACAACTGGCTAAAGTAATGGGGCAGGACGAAATTGCTGCTATTCTGGGCGAAATTCTCGAAGAAGAGAAAACGACAGATGTGCTGCTAACAGAAATCGCCGAAGGCAGCATCAACTGGCAGGCTAAAAGCGAAAGCAGTGCCGCCGGTTCTGACGACGAAGACGATGAAGATGAAGACGACGATGACGAATTGGACGAAGTAGAAGAATTGGATGAAGCGGATATTGAAGAGGATGATGATGACGATGATGATGTGGAAGATGACGACGAAGAAGATGATGATGACGATGAAGAGGAAGACGACGAGAAATAGTCTGTATAAAATAAAAGGGGGGCGGATATTTTTCGCCCCCCTTTTTTTGTGTATTGCCCGCCAGGCACCGAAGTCTATTTGATACTAAATATTGGCTTACTCAACAAAAAAAGGGGGACTACACAAATATAGCACCCCTTCATTCAAATTTGTAAATAGTTAATAAGTGGCCTGGTTTTCAGCCAGTGCCGTCTCTATCGCAATACCGATTGATTTCGTTTCTTCAGTTTCATTATCACTGCCTTCCTCAAACCAGTGATTAGCCCCCTCGTTATCCTGCCTTACTATCAGGTAAATAGTTCTCTCGGGTAACTCCACAATGAAGGAGTCTTTTGATTCCTGCGTCACGGGAATACTGGCGTTGTGATGGGTGATGGTTAATTGGGACATAATTGTTTTTTTTTATGAAGGTACAAGCATTGTGCCACCGGTCGCCTCCGTTTGTAAAAATCAGGTGTAACTTTTTCTTTTTATTCCGCCATAAATAACAATACCGCATAATACAAGGAAATAAACTTCCGGTACTGCCGTGTCGTCCATAATTCCCCTGGTTACAGGGTGCAGTTTTACCGGCCATACGCTCCCCACTGTGTAGCGTTGTTCATAACAGGCCTTGCGTCCTAAACGCATCTGTTTTGTGGTGCCGTTTATGCTTACGCTTACCCTGGGACGAGTGTCACAATTGTAAGGGGGAGCAACAACGGTGGCCATAACATTGCTGCCAAAATACTTCTCGTACGCAGCGCCACCGAAATATATCAGCAGCCAGCCCGCAACCAATGTTACTGCAACATAAATATACCAGCGATAAGTTCGTTCGTTGCGCATAGGCCCCGAATGTACGCATTCATCTTTTTAAAAAAATAATTTACTGTTACGCGGAACAATTATTGTTGCATTCCGGGGATTAAGTCATAACTTAAGAAAGGACTATTCACATGGAAAATACGGTTGCATGAAAGTATTTGTTACGAAGACGATCGCCCCCGAAGCGGTGGCGTTTATGAAGGAGGCGGGTGTAGAAGTTACCGAGTGGAAGGAGCGGCGGGAACTGGAGCCGGAAGAACTGATTGGCCACTGCATGAACCATAACGCATTGTTGTACGCCGGACACGGAAAGCTGGACCGCCGCTTCCTCGATACCTGCAATCACCTGAAGGTAATCGCGCTCCATTCTGTTGGTTTTGATAATGTTGATGTTAAGGCTGCCACAGACTTACAAATTCCTGTAGGGAATACACCCGGTGTACTAAGTGCTGCCACTGCCGAAACAGCGTTTCTGCTCATGATGGCCGTTTCCCGTAAGGCTTTTTATATGCACCGCCGCATTCTGAACGGCGAATGGGGATTCTCTGAACCGATGGATAATCTCGGCATCTCTTTACAAGGTAAAACACTGGGTATTTTCGGATTGGGGAAGATAGGGATGGAGCTTGCCAGGCAGGCTACGGCTGTTTATAACATGAAAATTATTTACCACAACCGCCGTCATAACGAAGAAGCGGAGCATACTTACGGTGCCGCCTATGTTTCTTTTGACGAATTGCTCGCCCAAAGTGATGTATTGTCGGTACACGCCGCGCTGACGCCGGAAACGAAAAACACGTTTAACACACAGGCCTTCCGGAAAATGAAGCCCGGTTCTATCTTTATCAACGCTGCCCGTGGTGGCATTCACCAGGAAGATGATCTGATCGCCGCGCTTAACGACGGACTAATTTGGGGGGCCGGCCTGGATGTTACTAATCCAGAACCGATGAAAGCAGATAATCCACTATTGAAAATGCCCACAGTAGCAATATTGCCGCACATCGGTTCCGCTACGGTAGAAACCAGAACGGCGATGGCCATGATCGCTGCGCGTAATATCGTGGCCGGATTAAAAAACGAACCACTACCACATCCGGTAAATCCGGAAGTTTACAGCTAACGGTTTCATTGATCTTCGTACAGCCGCAAACGGGAGCGCAGTACATGCACCTGTTGCTGCAGTTGTTTCATTTTGTTTACTACATGCAGCAGGGCGTCTATGCCTTCTACATTGATATTCATATCGTAATACCAGCTGCGATATGTATCGAGTGAATGCAGGTCGTCAAAGTGGATGCAGGGTTCTGTTTCCACAATGGTAACCGTAATAAGGCCGTTTTCTTCCAGTGCGGAAATAAAACTTTGGTCTGTTTCATACTGCAGGCAGTATTCCCTTACCGTAATCATCTCTGTACTCATACATGGAATTATTTAGAGTCTGCTAATTGCCGGAAAAGGGCTTTCTGTTCCTCGGTAAGCCCTGTCGGTATCCTGATGTTCCAGGTGATATAGAGGTCGCCGTGTTTGCCGGCCTCCTTGTACACCGGGTAGCCTTTCCCTTTTAACCGCACCTTGGCGCCATTCTGTGTTTCAGGAGCTACTTTCAGTTTGATCTTGCCGTCCAGTGTATCGGTGGTTACTTCTCCGCCCAGCACTGCTGTGTAAAGATCAAGGTCGGCGTTTGTGTATAGATCATCATTTACACGGCGGAATACCGGATCTTCATCAATGATAAAGGTGATGTATAAGTCGCCGGCAGGTCCTCCGTTAACACCGGGCGTACCATGACCTTTTAACTTGATCTTTTGACCGTTACCAATACCTGCATGGATGGTAATACGCACCTGTTGGTTATTGATCGAGAAGGTGCGTTGATGGGTGTGGGCCGCCTCACGCAAACTTAACTGTACCTCGCCCTGCGAATCCTGCCCACGGAAGCGTGTCTGGCTACGCCCGCTGCCTCCACCGCCACGGTGGCCGAACAGCGATTCAAAGAAGTCGGAAAACTGCCCGCCTTCTCCAAAATTAAAATCATTGCCGCCACCTGAATATTGGTATTGCTGCGGGCCCTGTTGCTGTTGCCTGGCCTGCTCAAACTGGTCGGCGTTTTTCCAGTTCTCGCCATAAGCATCGTATTTTTTGCGCTTCTCCGCATCGCTCAACACTTCGTGCGCCTCGTTAATCTGCTGGAATTTAAGCTTCGCTTCTTTGTCGTCGGGGTTAAGGTCGGGGTGGTATTTTCTCGCTAATTTGCGGTATGCTTTTTTTATCTCGTCCGTACTAGCCTTTTTATCGATCCCCAACGCTGTATAATAGTCTATAAAAGCCATAAGTTTGTCGTTTAAGAACATACAAGGCACCCAAATTGAGTGCCGTTCCTTAAATTTACGAAAACGTGCAATTTTGTCGGTAAAAACTGTCAAACTGCCTGTTACGCACAACTTCTTTTTTTCATTAGATTTGCCACCGGAAAACCGAATACCAGACCGATCCAATTATTATGTACCGCACCAGCTTAAGTACCGTAGCCTTTTTATTGTGGATGTTGATGGCCCTGCCTGCTGTAGCACAGCAGAAAAAGCCCGCCGGCAAAAAGAAGGGGGTCAAAAAAGAAGTAAAGAAACCTGCGGCGGTTAAAAAGCCAGCACCCAAAGTAACGGAGGTAAAAAAGCCATTGGTGTCAAAAGCGGTATATACACCACCACCTACGCCCAAACCCGATACGGCTGTGGTTTACTACCGCGACAACATCTTCAGCACAGCGGAAATCGACCGCATGAAGGCGTTCCTGATCACCAATGCGTCTAAGCCTGCACAGCCCAAAACGAAACTCTGGTCGCCTTCATACAGCCTGGTATGTATTAACACCGTACGTGCAGGTCTGGAATACCTGCTATACCAGCAGTCCAGCATCCCCGACAGCCTGTTCAGCCGACACGAAGCGTTTAACTGTTTTACCCGTACCAATCGTATCGATATCCTGATGCAACAGCTGAAGGACTCGGGACTGGTGTGCCAGATGCAAACCGTCGGCTTCTCTGGCCTTAACCGCCGGAAGATCGTTTTCATCGATTCGCTGAAAAGCTACCTCGAACCATACGAACTGGATGGAAGTCTTTGGTATACATTGCGCGGCATGATCGGCAACGTGAGGGGCTGGAGTGTATTTACCGTAAGCCTCTGCGCCGGTACGCATGCCGCCATCCTCTCGGTCGACCACCGCGATCCGGATAAGATGCTGGTGTATTGGTCGGACCAAACGCATAACCACCCGGTAATTGCTGGCGGAAAAGCTACGTTACAATATGGATGGGAGCTGATGAACGAAAAGGGCTCCATCAAAACCATACCGCGCGGATTGGATGCCTACGCGCTGCATGCCATGAAAACTTTCTGGTGCGATTGCAGTTATGATAAGAAAGATAAAAATGCCAAAGTAGGTGCCTGTTTTCCCGAGCTGATCATTTGGAGAATAGGGCGGGGGCAGATATAAACGTAGAGAAGCGGGCTTTTACGGCCCGCTTCTCTACCTATGACTTTAATAAATGCAAACCATCCGGTTTTACCATCATAACCCGCTTCGGCATTTATGACCTGGATGAATTAAATACCTTCATCGCTTCCTCGTCCTTATACTCCTCTATCAACCCTTTCAACTGCTTCTTTAATCCCCCAATTACCTGCTGATACTTCGCATCTTTGTACACATTATGTTGCTGCGTGGGATCTTTCTTCAGATCATATAACTCCCAACTGTCTGTTTCTCCATAAAAATGTACCAGGGTGTATTGTTTGCTGCGCAGGCCGAAGTGTGGGTACACATGGTGCGGCTCGGGGTATTCATAATAGTGGTAATACACGGCATCGCGCCAGGCTGGATTTTTAGACCCTGTTTTAACGAGTGGCAAAAAGGAGCGGCCCTGTATGTCGGCTGGCGCTTTTACGCCTGCAATGTCAAGCATGGTGGGAGCCCAGTCGATGTTGGCCATCAGGGCGTCTGATTGTGTTCCGGGTTTAATGACGCCGGGGTAACGCATCATAAAGGCTGTACGCATCGATTCATCATAAATGAATCGTTTATCGAACCAGCCATGTTCGCCCATATAAAAGCCCTGATCGGAAGCGTAAATCACCACGGTGTTTTCTGCAAGTCCGGAAGCATCGATGTAATCGAGCAAACGACCGATGTTGCGGTCGAGTGAACGGGCAGTAGCCAGGTAATCTTTCATATAACGCTGGAATTTCCATTCTGCGAGGGCTTTGCCGGTGGGCTTCTTTTCGTCGAAGTCTTTGGTTACACCTTCGTAATAGGCCTGGAACGGTGCCTGTTGTGCAGGTGTCATGCGACTGAAAAGCCCGGTTTTACGCTGCCAGTCTACATGTACTTTCAGATCTTCTACCATACGCATGGTTTTATCGATCGTCATATCCTGGTTTTTAGCGGCGATCCTGTCTTTATAATCGTCGTAAAAGTTGGAGGGTAAGGGAAAGTTGATATGGTCGTACGCACCAAGGTCCTGCGTATCGGGTTGCCATTCGCGGTGGGTGGCTTTGTGGGCCACTACCAGGAAAAATGGCTTGCTGCTGTCACGGTTCTTGATCCAGTCTACGGAGAAGTCGGTGATCAGGTCGGTAACATAGCCACCAACACGGGCGGTATCTTTACCTTTTTCGATAAAATTAGGATTGTAATAAAAGCCCTGTCCCGGCAAAATCCGCCAGTAATCAAAACCTTCCGGCAGGCTGCCCAGGTGCCACTTGCCTATCCAGGCGGTTTGGTAATCGTGTTGCTGTAACACACGGGGAAACAGCATTTGCGTAACGTCAAACTTACCCTCATTGGCCTTGTAGCCGTTCATATGACTGTATTTGCCAGTAATCAGGGTGGCGCGGCTGGGGCCGCAAATAGAGTTGGTAACCAATGCATTGCGAAATAATACGCCACCTTGGGCAATACGGTCGATGTTGGGCGTTTGCACCAGTTTGTTGCCATACGCGCTGATGGCCTGGTAGGCATGGTCGTCGGAGAAAATGAAAACGATATTGGGCCGCTTTGCTGCGGTTTTGGACTGGGCAAAAGTGCCGAGCGACAATAAAAGAAGAAGGGCTGTGGTTCTCATATGCTAAATAACCAAAAATAGCTGGTTCAAACTGGTGCTTTTTTGCCGGGGACTGCATATTTTTTATATTGTGTGTTCCTTAAACGGATAAAGACATGCAGAAACAATTTGAAGTAGTAAGAAAACTAAGGACCTGGCTCATTGATTTTACCAACGATCTAAGTATCGAAGAATTGAATGAAGTGCCGAAAGGATTTAACAACAACATTGCCTGGAACCTCGCACACCTGGTGAGTACCCAGCAAAACCTTACCTATCGCTTATCTGGCCAGCCAGCTTTGGCCGACGACGATTTTATTGAACGTTTTAAGCCAGGCACAAAGCCAGAAGGCTTTATCAACCAGGAAGAAATGGCTGCCATAAAAACGCAGTTGCTCACCCTTATCGATCGTACGGAAGAAGATTACGATAAAGGCCTTTTTGCCAGTTATAAACCTTTTCAGAACCGTTATGGCATTGAAGTAACGAAGGTGGAAGATGTAATTACGATGATCTGCATGCACGAAGGACTGCATACTGGGTATATAATGGCCCTGAAACGCGCTTTACGCAATAAATAGCGCTTTTTTTCGTAAATTGATAGATGGGACTATTCCCGCTCATTAAAATTCCATGTTATGAAGTGGCTTCTCCAGGTTAAGGGTAAGCGCTACAAGGTATGCGCGTTATTTGTGATGATTATGGTATTGGTGCTCCTGAACAACCTGCTGGAGCGTAGGAACGTGTCGGACCTCGATAATTCTGTTGCCTCTATTTACCACGACCGGTTGCTGCCGGCTACCTATCTTTTTGGCATCTCTAACCATCTGCACCAGGAACGGATGATGCGTTATGATGAAGAAATGCCTGTGGCCGAAAAACAGCGCCTGCACGCCCAACACGACGCAGCTATCCACAAGCTGATAAAAGAATACGAAACCACACACCTTACATCCGAAGAGGGGAAACAGTGGAAAGTATTCAAAGCACGTTTGTCTGATTATAACAATCTGCCAGCTACTGCTACGCCCGAATTGCTGGATAAACATTTCCTGCGCAGCCTCGAAACGCTGAACAGTCTTAGCGACATTCAGGTGGCGGAAGGCAAAAACCTGCAAAACAGTTCCCAAAACATTGCAAGCGACTCCACGATCAGCTCGCAGCTGGAAATATCGCTGCTGATCATACTGGGTATGGCGGCCATCGTACTGCTGCTGATTTCTGATAGACCATTGCTTTTTAAAGACCAGCCGCCGGTGCTTAACTAAATAGCTCTAATACAGTTACTGACGGTGTTTTTGCCGGTGGCTCGGAGGCTTGCTGTATGTGATACACAGCCGTTTCTTCGAACCGGGAGGCCACTACGATTCGTGTAGCGCCCGCATGCTGCGTGAAAAGCGCCTGCACCAGTTCCGGGTTGTTATTGTCCCGCGAAAGGTGGGAGAGAAAAAGATGGGTCATGTAACTGGGACGGTGCGCCAGGAAAAGCTCCAGCGCCTGTTTGTTCGAAAGGTGGCCTTTGCCTCCGCGTATACGGTTTTTCAGGAAGATGGGGTAACGTCCCTTGTCGAGCATTTCCTCATCATAATTAGCTTCTAAAAACGCCGCGTGGCATTGTTTAAAATGATGCACCAGGCGTTCGCAGGGCGCACCAATATCTGTAAATACACCGATGTTTACCCCTTCGTAAGTGATCATGAAACTGTATGGATCAACAGCATCGTGTAATTTAGGGAAGGCTGTTACCCGTATGTCACCAATTTGCACCGGTTCGGTGGGCTGAAAACAGTTTACCTGGTCTATATGTATGTCGAGCTGACCATGCTTCAAGGTGTCCGGCGTGATGTAAACGGGTAGTTTATATTTTTTCGCGATCACTGGTACACCGCGAATATGATCGCTGTGCTCGTGGGAGATGAAAAGCGCCTTTACTTTGTTCATCGACAGCCCCAGCCGGTTCATGCGTTTCTCCGTTTCGCGGCACGAAATACCCGCATCAACCAGGATCGCATCTCTGCTGTTTCCTACATAGTAACAGTTACCATTACTCCCCGAATTCAGTGATGTTACAAATAATGCCATATCTGTTGCAAATAAACGAAATAAAGGGCGTTGCATGGCATGTTTTTAGATAAATGGTCAGGGTAACCCAATCACTTCATTTAAAACGTGTGTTATGGCAATCAGAAACAGAACAATCGGCAGTCAGGGGCTGGAGCAAGGCGGCCCCAACCTGGGCAACGACTACAGTCGCGATATTAGCAGGGAAAAGGCGGAAAGTACGACGAGTAAAATCGTTGTGCCGAACAAGAAGAAGGACGCCGCGGGTGGAAAGCGAAAGCCTGCTAAAACTGGCAGTAAAAAGTAAGTTGGTAGTTGATATAGTTAAATTGTAGCATTGGGCTGTTTTGAAAGTGATCCACTTTAAAACAGCCCAATTTAGTTTAAACAAGATGGGTTGCTGAAAATTCAACAAAGACAATGGGCCGGCTCAAAAGCTTATCGCTTTCGAGCCGGCCCATGTAGCTGTAGGGGTAGGAGTCGAACCTACACGAGGCAGTTAGTCAGGGCAAAAAACGTTAATGGTTAGTTGCGGTCCCCAATTTATCCTGTTATCCTCACCCCCGAGACAAGAGGGCATGTCTGCCAGTTTCATCACCCCACATTGTTTGTTTGTGATGTTATTGCAAATATACAGTCAATGGTTGTTTGGTTCCAAATATTTCAATAAAATAGACTAAACTTTGAGATTTATCTAAAATAGAGATGTTTTTATTAAGATATGGAAAATAAGGCCGCTTTAATCGCATAAAATTAAATATTGACTAACAATGACTTCTTTATTAAAAAAGGAACTGTTTCGTATGAAATCAGTTCCTTTTTTATACTCCCGCCCGCTATGGGCGGGGATTTGGTTCTACAACCGTACTATTTCTTACCCTGTTTTTCGCTTTTATGATCTTTTTTGTTGTGCGTCATATCGTCGCCTTTGAACTCCTGTTCTTCGTTTTTCCTGCTGTCCAGGTTGTCACGTATCTCAGGACGGGGTACATTGTTGTTGCCCTTTTTAGGTGTGTTGTTCTGCTGGTTTACCGTTTTCATAAAATATGCTTTTAATGGTAATGGCCGTAAAACCGTGCCAGCGAAAGCTGCTAAAATTGTATTATTGGGGGATGAATGATAAGGACAAGAAACATCTGGGCAAGTTCCTCGCCTTTTGTTACGCCACCAGCCAGAAACCGTGGGGCTTACGCTTGACGTAAACGGCTGGGCGGATGTGGAGGAACTGATCGTTAAGTGTACCGAACACGGACAGCCGTTCACTAAAGAAGATCTCGAGCAAATAGTAGCCACCAACGATAAAAAACGCTACACTTTTAACGACGATCATACCCGAATACGGGCAAACCAGGGCCATTCGCTGGAAGTAGAATTAAATCTTAAAACAGCAGAACCACCTGAAATCCTTTACCATGGTACGGTTGATAAGTTTCTTGAAGCCATTGGGCAGGAAGGGCTAGTGAAAAAATCGCGGCAACATGTACATTTGAGCCAGGATTTGGAAACTGCTCAAAAAGTTGGAAGCAGGAGAGGAGCCCCCGTTGTACTTAAAATAAAAGCCGGTGACATGCACCGCAACGGACACATTTTTTACCTCTCGGACAATGACGTGTGGCTTACCGATCATGTTCCTCCCACATTCCTGGTTAAATAATTATGAAGCAACAAAAGGAAAGGATATTTGCGATAGGAGATGTACACGGCGCATTAAAGGCGCTACAGCAGTTAATCGGTAAGATAGCGCCACAACCGGAAGACAAACTCATTTTCCTCGGTGATTATGTAGACGGCTGGTCGCAGTCGGCTGAGGTAATTGATTACCTGATAGAGCTGGACAAGTTGCATGACTGCATTTTCATGAAAGGCAACCACGACGCCTGGTGCGAAGAGTGGCTCATTAGCGGCAAACCAGACAGCATTTGGGTATTCCAGGGCGGCAGCGTTACCGTAGATAGCTACAGGAATGTGAGTGAAGAAAAGAGGACGGTACACCTTGACTTCTTTAACCGCATGCAGAACTTCTATATAGATGACCAGAACAGGCTTTTCGTTCACGCAGGTTTCGCTTCCCTTCGCGGCCCCCAGGCCGAACGTTACGAGGCTAACTTCCGCTGGGACCGCACGCTTTGGGAAACAGCACTGGCTACCAGTCCGCGTTTAAATAAAACCTCCATGACTTACCCAAAACGTTTACTGCTGTTTTCGGAAATATTTATCGGCCATACACCCACTACCAATTACGGGAAAGATAAACCCATGAGAGGCAGTAACGTGTGGAATGTGGATACCGGTGCTGCATTCAGGGGAAAGATATCTGCACTGGAGGTGAATACGAAAAAGGTATTGCAGAGCGATAATGTGTACACCTTCTACCCCGGAGAAAGGGGACGGAATGTGTAACGCAGTTTTTTATCCCGTGCATTGGCCGCTGGTCATGGCCACTTCTGTTTTCTCAATTATTCTTTTACCTTCACCGTTATATATATTTTAGCGCGCTTATGATAAAGATTAAACACCTGCTTTTAGGCAGTGCATTGCTGGCAGGCAGCCAGAGTTTCGCTCAGAAAGCAAAACCCATTCATCTCTTTAATGGTAAAGACCTGAAAGACTGGAACGTGAAGATTACGGGTTACGACATGGATGATAACTTCGGCAATACTTTCCGTGTAGAAGATGGCGTACTGAAAGTATCTTATGATGGTTACGAAAAGTTCGATGAGAAATATGGTCATATCTTCCATAAACAGAAATTTTCGGCTTACCTGCTGGTGATGGAATACCGTTTCACCGGCGAACAGGTGGCTGCCGGCCCCGGTTGGGCATGGCGCAACAGCGGCGCTATGATCCACGGCCAGGAAGCTAAAACCATGGGTAAAAATCAGGACTTCCCGATTTCTATAGAAGTGCAGTTACTCGGTGGTAATGGTAAGGACCAGCGTTCTACCGCCAACGTATGTACGCCGGGCACCAATATCGTGCTGAAAGGCCAGCGCGACCGCTCCCATTGCGTAAATTCGAGTTCTAAAACCTATGCCGGCGACCAGTGGGTGCGCTGTGAAGTCCTTGTACTCGGTGATTCCCTGATACAACACATTGTAGAAGGCGACACCGTACTGGAATACACCCATCCTGAAATCGGCGATGGCAATGTTGGAAACTTTGATCCTGCGCAGAAACAGGATGGTAAACATCTGACAGAAGGTACTATCTCCCTGCAGAGCGAAAGTCACCCCGTTGAATACCGCAAGGTAGATTTGTACGACCTGTCCTCCTACATGGGTAACCAGAAGAAGCTGGCGAAACAGATCGAGAAGTTAAAGAAGATGAAGAAATAACACTTTGTATAAAAAGTAAAAAAGCCCGGACAACAGCCATGTTATCCGGGCTTTTTTGATGAGCTAAATGCTATTTATTTTTCAATCCCACTACGGCCCAGAAGGCTGGTTTAGGTTGATATTCCCGGTCGAACAGCAGTGGGTAGTTCGTTCTGCCTCTCACCGGCCACCCGTTAAGCCAGCTATTTCCATCATTCACCCCCCAAAAAGTAACCCTGTCGATCTTATCCCGATGTTTCAGAAAAAGCTGGAACAGCGCTCGATAATCAGCTGCCAGCTGTTGTTGTACACTATCAGGTAAACCATTTACATAGGGGTTGGTGGATGGGGTGGCCTGCATCCGCTGGTTCACATCCGCACCCTGGAAATTGCGTGGCAGTACCTCTATGTCCAGTTCCGTGATCGCTACCTTTATGCCTAACGCGGCGTATTCGAGAATGCTCTGCTCAATATGTTTCAGCGGAATTTTACCGAGGCTCCAATGACCCTGTATACCCACACCATCGATACGCACACCTGCTGCCTGCACCTTTTTTATCAGCGCGATACAACCAGCCCGTTTCGCAGGCTGCTCGTTATTATAGTCGTTATAATACAGCACCGTGTTAGGCGACGCCTCCTGTGCCAGCCTGAATGCCTCAGTTACATAATCATCTCCCAGCTTATCCAGGAACACCGATTTGCGCATGGAGCCGTCCTCATTCAATGCCTCGTTCACCACATCCCAGGATAACACCTTGCCGCTGTAGCGGCCGGCTACTGTTTTAATATGCTCCTGAAAGAAGAGCCGGAAGGAGTCAATACTTTGTAGCTGTTGCGCAAACCGTGGCAGCTGGCTGTGCCAGATCAGTGTATGGGCGTTGATGCCGATGTTGTTATTTCGCCCATACTCCACCAGTGCATCGGCCGGGCCGAAGTTATACCTGCCCCATTCCGGGTGAATGGGCGCTGCTTTCATCACGTTCTCCGGCGTGGCTACGTTGAATTGTTGCGGCACGAGGAGGGCCGCCCGCGGATCTCTCCCCTCAACTTGTGCTGCGTTCAAAGCCGTACCGATCACAAAATCGCCGGCAAATACGGCTTTGAGTGAAGGGATTTCTTTAGTAGCTGTAGTTTGCTGTACCTGCTGGCTTTTAACAGGGCCTGCGGCAAGCAGGCAGCCCAGGTATATGACATAGTGGATCTTCATCATTGATATATCAGTTTGT
>NZ_CABHOU010000104.1 GCF_902168175.1 uncultured Chitinophaga sp.
TTACCTTGCATAGTTAAATATACAAATCAATCAACTGGATATCAATACTATAAAAGAAAAAACACAACAAACATTACTGTCTGTTGTGTTTTTTTTAAGGCTAAGGTGGTAGTTGTGCAACGGCCACTTTATGCCGGCCCTTTTTACGTTTTGGCGATACCGTTACCCTCTCAAAAGCCGTTAACCTGCCGGCTCAGTAATCTGACAACCGATTGCGCTTCATTCCCTCCAAAAATATTTTATCCCGTTAACCTGTTTAGACTCATTTATTTACCCCAAAAGCCCCACCATCCTACCTAAAAAACATTATATTTTATTTTAATAGACCAAACACATTAATTATATTGCATATACATCGAGAGCGAAACAACGTATGATGAGCCTATAACCGATTACACTTTTTTTGACAAGTAAGACCGAATACACAGTTTTTTATTTCAAACCGAATACACCTTACTGAATTTTTAACATTTTGGACCATCCTATGAAACTTAAAACCTTACTGTTCGCATTGATTTGCGGAATAGCTATTACGGGCCTTTTCTCCTGTGAAAAGGCAAAAGACCTGATACCTGGCGGCACATTGTCGCTACAGATGTCTGATAGTACTTATACTTCGAACAAGAACCTGGTATCAGGAACGTTACTGGATACGCTGGGGGGTTATATGCTGGTAGTTTCCGGCGGTGGTCAGGGACAGCAGACGTGGTTAACTACGGTGAACGTATTTTTCCCGGAGAAGAAACTGCAGACCGGCACCTATAGCTCTACGGTTAACCCGATGAATGCCATCGGTTATGTAACGCTGCCAGATATGACGAACTATTCGTCCTATAATAACGAAGCATCTGTGGGCAATTCAACGATCGTAATTAGTAAGATCAGCAACACACATGTGGAAGGAACATTCAACGGTTTACTGCTGAACGATATGGACCCCGACCTGACCATCAGTGTAGAAGGCGGTAAGTTTGATTTGAGCATTACGCCCTGAGTATAACACCGAACTATATACGCTATAACCGCCTCTGCCGGGCACAGGATGATTGTAGCAACAACATAGAATGAAACGACAGCATAAGTATCACACGGACCACCAACAACGAAAAGGTCATCAACGAAAGTGACCGAAAACACCTACTGAAACGAAGCAGGGGCAGCGAGTTTACACTCACTGCCCCTGTTTCATTATTAAGAGGAATGCGTTATTTTATCTTATACACTACCCTCATTTCGCCCCTGATCTTGATGGTTTTTACATCGATATCAGATTCTGGTACTGCATCGCCGGCAGCACGGGCAAAGGTGTTCATCTGCGCCATCATCGGACGTACATCGCCGTAGTTGTCGGTAGGAATTTCCTGGATTTCCAGTACACCGTCCAGTTTTTCATCGGCGGCAATTACCAGGTATTCAGCTTTGGCTCTGGCAGCTTTCAGCGCGTTGATCTTTACCTGTTTGCGGAATTCGGTCATGTTACTATGCCCGAAAGATGCGATGTTCACGCTTTCGATACCTTCTTCATCCACTCCGGCCAGTATACCATTGATCTTTTTAAGATCGGCCAGTTTAAGGCGGTATTGTTTACGGGCCATGAAGTCTTCCGTTACCTTTTTCTTTTTCCACCACTGTACACCGTTATAACCGTACACGTTTTCGATGGTAAAGTTTTCTTTGGCGATACCGGCGGCCAGTACCGCTTTCTGAAGCTGTGCTTCCAGGGTGCTGATATCTACCTTACTGGTTTTTGTTTTGTAATATTCGCGGAGCGAGATATTAAAATAGATCTCGTCGGGCGTAATCTCCATCTCGGCCGAAGCGGTTACTTCAATCTTCTTCACGGGAGGGGTGTTGGTGGTGGTCTGTGCATTTGTCATAACTGCTGCCATCATTAATCCGGTTAATACGAAAATCAACTTTTTCATGGTTTCTCTTTTTGTTTTCAGAATCAGGATGCTTGTTAAACACCTGAATCCATAAATCATTTTAGACTTTAACGTTCTTTAACATTTTAAGTTACAGTTATAAATGTATTTGTCTTCATATTATATCTCTATTAATGATAGAATTACTGCTGCAATCGTTAAAAAACTGTATTTTCCTTGCCTTATCCGGCCAATTTTATGCCAGCTGGAGAGAATGAACAGCGTTTTTTGGAGAGAACTAGATGTATAGACCCACGTCACTTATTACCTTACTACTATTATGCGCACAGTTTGTTCTGGCGCAAAGTACTTATATACTGAACGGCGCCGCCCAGCAGAAGAGCTGCAACTGCTATCAACTCACTGCCGACGCCGGCAACCAAAGCGGTACCGCCTGGAACAGGAACAAAATCAATCTCACTAACTCATTTGTTTACACGTTTGATGTGAACCTCGGTTGTAAGGACCAGAATGGTGCGGACGGTATTGCCTTTATCCTGCAAACACAAGGCACAAGTCTCGGTGCTACCGGCCAGGGCATTGGCTTTGCAGGTGTAAGCCCCTCGGTAGGCATCATTATCGATACCTGGCAAAACAATAACGAGAACGATCCGCCATACGATCATGTGGGCATACAAATGAATGGAGTTTCGGACCATGCCTCGCCCAATAACCTCGCCGGACCAGTTGCCGCCTCGCCTGCCAGCGACAATATCGAAGACTGCCAGTGGCACATCTTCAAAATTTCCTGGGATGCTGTAGCGATGGTGATTGATGTAGAGATCGATGGCGTGAACAGGGTAACCCTGCAAAAAGACATTGTAGCCGACATCTTCAACGGCGATCCAAATGTATTCTGGGGCTTCGCCGGGTCTACGGGAGGCTCATCTAACGTGCAGCAGTTCTGTGCAGCACTGCGCCCCCAGTTTGCCGCCGGACAATCGGTGTTCTGTGAAGGAACGCCGGTACAACTTTATGACAACTCCAGCTCCTTTGGCAGCATTACGCGCTGGTTCTGGGATTTGGGAGATGGATCTACCTTCACCGTGAAAGACCCGCCCATACATAATTACGCGCCCGGCGTATATAAAGTCAAACTCGTTATACAGGATAACAGCGGTTGTATTTCCGACACACTCAATCAAACTGTAACGGTTGGCACCTACCCCGTAGTGGACTTCACCGACCCTCCACTAATATGTGAGGATAACAGCATTACTTTCACCGACCTTTCCACCACCAGAGTTGGTACTATCAACCGCTGGGCGTGGGACTTTGGCAACGGCGGCACCTCTACGCGGCCGACGTCTACTGTAACGTACAACAACGCGGGCAACTATACCGTCGCCCTCACTGTTACTACGATAGAAGGCTGTAGTTCCAGCGATAGCAAGGTTATGGAAGTAGCCCCTTCGCCCTCCGTATCGGCCATCCGTAGTGCGGCTAACTGCCTTGGCGCCACCACCTTCCTGAGCGCTGAAAATCTCAGCCCACTTATTCCGTTTAACAGGTGGATATGGGATTTGGGAAATGGAGACACCACCTACGAAAAGGACCCCATCTATACATATCCCGCAGGCGGCAACTACGTAGCCAAAGCCTTCCTGGAAAGCGACAAGGGCTGCCTGTCCTTACCGGCCCCCGTAGATGTAAGAATAGTAGACGTAAATGCCTACGCCGGCAGAGATACGCTCATCGCCATTGGCCAGCCGCTACAACTCAACGGCAGCGGCAGCACTACCTTCACCTGGTCGCCCGCAGATGGGCTCAGCAATCCGTATATCGCCAACCCTGTGGCTATATTATCGGCCGATCAAACTTATATTCTCACTTCTACCTCACCTGATGGCTGTATGGACAGGGACACCATCAATATTAAAGCTTACAAGGGGCCTGAGTTTTGGGTACCCAGCGGGTTTACGCCTAATAACGACGGCATTAATGATATGTTCAAACCGATAGCGGCGGGCATACCCGCGCTCGATTACCTGCGGATATTTGACCGCTGGGGTGGCGAGGTATTTTATACGCGCCAGTTATCTGTGGGATGGGATGGTACCCGGAATGGAAAACCTTTGCCGATAGGCACCTACATCTGGGCCATCAGTGGAAAGGATTATTTAGGGAACCCTGTTTCGAGAAAAGGAACGATTACGCTTATCCGTTAGCCTTTACGCCATCCTGGCTTTTTACGATGCCTTCGAGGAAACGGTGCAGCTGCTCCATACTCTTCACCTTTTCTACCACCAGCATAAAGTTTTTACCTACTTGTTTCAGACGCGCATTATTGGTGCGGGTTTGAATGTAGTTCAGTAAGTGGTTGAAGGTTACCGACTCAAAGTAAGGCGAGTCGGGGTTGTTGATGAAGTAACAACGCAGCTTTTCGTCTTTCAGGATCATCTTTTCAAAACCTAAACGAATAGCCATCCAGCGGCAGCGGATGGTGGTAAACAGGTCGCTTACCGGCGCCGGTATAGGGCCAAAGCGGTCTACCAGGTCTTTTTCGAAGGCCTGCAGCTTATCTTCCAAAGTAATATTATCCAGCTCCTGGTAAAGGTTCAGGCGTTCCTGGATGCTTTCGATATAAGAATCGGGAATGAGTATTTCGAGGTCTGTATCGATGGTACAGTCGCTGATGTAGTCTTTCTTTTCTTCCAGCTGATCTTTGAACAGATCTTTGAAGTCGGTTTGTTTCAGTTCGCGGATGGCCTCGTCCAGGATTTTCTGGTACATATCGAAGCCTATTTCTGCGATGAAGCCGCTTTGTTCGCCACCCAGCAGGTTGCCTGCGCCGCGAATGTCCAGGTCGCGCATAGCGATCTGGAAACCGCTGCCCAGTTCACTGTGTTGCTCCAGCGTTTGCAGGCGTTTACGGCTATCGGCCGGTAAGGTGCTGATGGGCGGTGCCAGCAGGTAACAGAAGGCCTTTTTATTGCTACGTCCCACACGGCCGCGCAACTGGTGCAAATCGCTTAGGCCAAAGTGATGGGCGTTATTGATGATGATGGTGTTGGCGTTGGAAATATCCACCCCGCTTTCCACGATATTGGTACATACCAGCACGTCGTATTCGCGGTCGATGAAGTTCATGATCACCTCTTCGAGTTTATGCCCTTCCAGTTGTCCGTGCGCGGTGGCTATAGACAGGTCGGGACATAGTTCCTGGATAAGGCCGGCCATTTCGCGCAGACCGTTCACCCGGTTATGGATGAAGTATACTTGTCCGCCGCGCTCTGTTTCATAATAGATCGCATCGCGGATAAGCTCCGGATTGAATACATGTACTTCTGTTTCGATAGACTGCCTGTTCGGCGGCGGTGTATTGATTACAGAGAGGTCGCGCGCGCCCATGAGGGAGAACTGCAACGTTCGCGGGATAGGCGTGGCCGTTAAGGTGAGCGTATCTACATTCACTTTCCACTGTTTCAGTTTCTCTTTAGAAGTAACACCGAACTTCTGTTCCTCATCAATTACCAGCACACCGAGGTCCTTGAATTTTACCTCTTTACCCAGCAGTGCATGTGTACCGATGATGATATCGATTTTACCTTCGGCCAGTCGCTGTAAGGTTTCTTTCTTTTCCTTGGCGGACTTAAAGCGGTTGAGATAATCCACCGTACAGGGGAAGTCCTTCAGCCTTTCGGAGAATGTTTTAAAGTGCTGGAAAGCGAGGATGGTAGTAGGCACCAGTATAGCGGCCTGTTTACCATCTACGATCGTTTTAAACGCAGTACGCACCGCCACTTCGGTTTTGCCAAAGCCTACATCGCCACACACCAGGCGGTCCATCGGAGAGCCCGATTCCATATCGCGTTTTACATCGGCGGTTGCCTTGCTCTGATCAGGTGTGTCCTCGTATATGAACGAGGCTTCCAGTTCTGTTTGCAGGTACGTATCGGGCGAGTGTGCGAAGCCTTCCTGGGCTTTACGTGCGGCGTAAAGTTTGATAAGGTCCTTCGCAATATCTTTAACCTGTGTTTTAGCTTTTTCCTTCAGCTTATCCCAGGCATCGCTGCCCAGTTTGTTCACTTTGGGCACTACGCCCTCTTTGCCGGAGTACTTGCTTATTTTGTGCAGCGAGTTGATGTTCACGTACAGCAGGTCGCTGTTTTTATAGATGATGCGGATCGCTTCCTGCATCTTACCTGCCACTTCTATTTTCTGCAAACCACTGTACACACCTACACCATGGTCGATGTGCGTTACGTAGTCGCCCGCCTGCAATTCCTTTAAGGTTTTAAGCGTGATGGCCTTGTTCTTATTGTAGGCCTGCTTCACCTTGTATTTGTGGAAACGCTGGAATATCTGGTGGTCGGTGTATATAAGCACCTTCAGGTCGGCATCGATGAAGCCGGAACTGATGGGTGTTGGAATCGGGAAGAAGGTAAAATCAGCTTTCAGGTCTTCGAAAATACTGCGCAGTCTTTCGAGCTGACGGGGATTTTCGGCGAAGATGAAGATCGATTGTTTGGTTGCATTATGCAGCGCCAGGTCTTTGATCAGCATATCGAACTGGCGGTTGAATACAGGCTGCGGTGTGGTATTGAAGTGAATGACTTCAGGTGCCGGAGCCTCCGGGTATTCGAACCGGGAACCGATAACGATGTTGTGGCGTTGCCGTAACTGTTGCATCAGCTCAGTGCCGGGCACGAAGTCACTTTCGGTCATCACCATCTCCTCATCTTCATTCACCTTCACCTTTTGCCCGGTTTGCAGCCAGTCGTGGAAACGTTGTTCCATTTGCTGCACCACGTCCTGCACATAGGCCGGATCTTTCATCCACACAATGGTATTGGGCGGCATAAAGTCGGGCAGCGAGGTTTTGGTGTGTTCGGCCGCATGGGTGTCCATGTTGGCGATGAGGGTTACCTGCATGAGTTTACGCTCACTCAACTGGGTTTCCGCGTCGAATATGCGGATAGAGTCTATTTCGTCGCCAAACAGCTCGAAGCGGTAAGGCTTGTCATTACCAAAGGAATAGATATCGAGAATGCCCCCACGTACGGCGTACTGGCCGGGTTCGTACACAAAGTCGCTATGTTCGAAGCCCCATTTCACCAGTTTTTCCAGCAGGGTATCTACTTTAAGATTTTCGCCCACCTTTAACTGCACCATATTGGCAGTAAAGGAAGTGTTGCCCGCCACCTTTTCCCAGAGGGCCTCGGGATAGGTAACCAGTACTTTTTTATGGATAGAGGGGCCGGAGAACTTCATGAGTGCTTCGGTACGCAGCATACTGTGACTGCTGTTGATTTCGGAGAACTGGCCCGTTTTCTTGAACGAGTCGGGGAAGTAGAAGATATCCAGGGCCTGGCTCAGATGTTCCAGGTCGTTGTGGAAATAGGCTGCTTCTTCCTTGTCGTTGAGAATAAAGAGGTGGTTAGCTTCCGAAGCGGCCCAGATGCTGGTGGCCACAAAGTTGGCGGAGCTGCCCGTAAGCCCGGTAAGGTGAAAATACCGTGGAGCGGGCATACCCAACCCCGTCGCCAGCTTACGCAGGCGGGGGTCCCGTTCATACATCTGTAGTACTGCCTGTAAATTCATGAAGATTGCAAAGATACGATGAATGCAAAATCCGGCAACCAGATTTTAATTATATTTATATAAACTCCCCCGTTATGTTGGACCAATGGTACAATGGCGTTGTCACCCGCATCATCAACGAAACCGACAATACCCGCAGGTTCTGGATTTCGATCCCTGAAATGCGTACGTTTGACTTCAAACCGGGGCAGTTTGTTACCCTGGACCTGCCCATCCACGAAAAGAAGAATAAACGCTGGCGAAGTTACTCTATTGCCTCCCACCCGAACGGCACCAACGAAATAGAGCTGGTGATCGTACTGCTGGAGGGCGGCGCGGGCACCACTTACCTGTTCAACGAGGTACGCGAGGGCAGCGAACTGGTAGTCAGTAAACCCCAGGGCGCCTTTACCCTGCCCGACCCCATGGAGAAAGACATTTTCCTGGTATGCACCGGTACCGGCATTGCTCCTTTCCGCTCAATGATACACCATTTACACCTCCATCAGATAGCGCACCCGCCTATTTACCTCATTTTCGGTACCCGGTTCGAGAAAGACCTGCTGTACGCCCAGGAAATGAAGTGCCTGATGGCCGAACATCCTAATTTCCGCTACCTGCCCACCCTCTCCCGCGACGAAAACCCCGACTGGTGGGGAGAACGGGGTTATGTACACGCCGTGTACGAGCAACTGCTGGCCGATAAACGCCCCGCCAACTTCTTCCTCTGCGGCTGGAAAGTCATGATAGACGAGGCTAAGCAGCGTATCCTGGCCATGGGGTACGACCGCAAGGACATTCATTTGGAATTATATGGGTAAACCAGCAGTGGTGCTACTATTGAGCCACCGTTGCGACGCTCCGTTCACCGGCAGTAATCCTGTTGAGCGTTGAACGCCATTGCATTCCTTCCCGCTCCATTCCGGCCCTCTTACTCAACCGGATTCGTATAGCCCAGAGGGCTTTATTGCTGTGCCCGTATTGCTGCTTTTTGACTGAAGAAACGGTTGGCTTCACTTCGTTTGCTATAACGCAAGAAGGGGCGTACCTGGGCACGAAGCATGGTAAAGAGTATGGTGAGAGTAGGCTGAGAGTATGGTGAAGCGGAGGATGAGCGGAGGGTCAGCGGACGGTAAGACACCATTTAAGCACACGGGTGTGATTGCGACAACTTTAAAAAGCTGATAGAATTGTTTCAGAGGAAGAGTGCGACGCAACGGGGGCCTGATAGTAATCCCTTAGCTGATCCCATAAAAAAAGGCTGCACCTTTCAGTACAGCCTTTTTAGGACAATATAGTTTGGTTAGCGGATGGCTTTTTGAACCAGTTCCTTTACCTGCGACATTGGGATGCGCTCCTGCTCCATGCTATCGCGGTGGCGGATGGTTACAGTGCCGTCTTCCTTAGTCTGGTGATCGATGGTTACGCAGAAAGGGGTACCGATAGCGTCCTGGCGGCGGTAACGTTTACCGATGGCGTCTTTTTCCTCGTAAAAGCAGTAGAAGTCCTGCTTGCAGTCGGCCATCAGTTCGCGGGCCAGTTCGGGCAGGCCATCTTTCTTGGTGAGCGGGAATATGGCCAGTTTGATAGGGGCCAATTTTGGCGGGAAGCTCAACACTACCCTGCTATCTTCTTTGCCGTCTTTGCTCAGGTCTTCTTCTTTATACGCTTCGCTGAGTACCAGTAACACCGTACGGTCGAGGCCGATAGAGGTTTCGATTACGTAAGGCACATAGTTCTGGTTGATCTCAGGATCGAAGTACTGCATTTTTTTACCGGAGAACTTCTGGTGGCTGCCCAGATCGTGGTCGGTGCGGGAGTGGATACCTTCCACCTCTTTGAAACCGATCGGGAAGTCGTACTCGATATCACAGGCGGCATCGGCATAAAACGCCAGCTTCACGTGATCATGGAAACGGTATTTGTCCTGCGAAATACCCAGGCCAAGGTGCCATTTCATACGCTCGTTTTTCCAGTATTCGTACCACTCCTGCTGGGTGCCGGGGCGGATAAAGAACTGCATTTCCATTTGCTCGAACTCGCGCATACGGAACACGAACTGGCGGGCTACGATTTCGTTACGGAAAGCTTTACCTACCTGTGCAATACCGAAAGGTATTTTCATACGACCAGTTTTCTGCACGTTCAGGAAGTTCACGAATATGCCCTGCGCCGTTTCCGGGCGGAGGTATATTTCGCTCGCATCTTCCGCAACGCTGCCTACCTGGGTGCTGAACATCAGGTTAAACTGGCGTACGTCCGTCCAGTTAGTGGTGCCACTAACCGCACATTTAATATTGTTTTCTATGATCAGGTCGCGCAGACCAGGAAAGTCGTCGTTTTTAATGAGGTTGTCCATCTTCTCCAGCAGGGCATCGCCGGCAGCTTTCTCCAGCTTTTCGGCGTGTGCTTCAATGAGGTGGTCCACACGATAACGCTTTTTGCTATCCTTGTTATCGATCATGGGATCGGAGAAGTTATCTACGTGGCCGGAAGCTTTCCAGGTGGTGGGGTGCATGAAAATGGCAGCATCGATACCCACGATGTTTTCGTGCATCTGGGTCATGCTTTTCCACCAATATTCGCGGATGTTACGCTTTAATTCAGAGCCGTACTGCCCGTAATCGTATACAGCGCTTAAACCATCATATATTTCGCTCGACTGGAAGATGAATCCGTATTCTTTACAATGCGATATAATCGCCTGGAACTTATTTTGATCGGTAGCCATAGTGCGCAAATATAATTTCGAAAATCGAATTCACGCATGGATTTATTTTACCTTATGTTTAATATATGAGGATCAGGCTTTACGCACTGCGGTTTTTGACTCATCCATTACCCCTTCCGAGGCAACTTCTACCCGTTTTACCCAGATGGCGTAATCGTTCGGGATAATCTCGCAGCCTTTCTTTTCAACATAAGAGCGCGTAAACTCCGCGCCAAAGTATAGGATGGCGGAGGAATAATACACCCATAGAAGCAGTATCACGATAGATCCGGCGGCGCCGTAAGTAGAGCCGATCTTACTGGCACCGAGGTAAAAGCCAATACCGAACTTACCCAGCATAAACAGGGTGGCCGTGGCTACAGATCCTACCAGCACATGTTTCCATTTTATCCTGGCATCGGGCAGTACTTTAAATATGATAGCGAAAAGGAGGGAAATAATGATGAAAGTGATGATGATATTGGCCACATACACGATCACCATCTCCACTCCGGGGAAGTAAGAGAACAGTCTTTCATTCAGCAGTTCCATGAGTCCGTTCAGCGCCAGCGATACCAGCATGATAAAGCCTACACTTATGATGAGCGAGAAAGAGAGCAGGCGGTTGATGATCAGCCTGATGAAGCCTTTCTTAGGTTTGGCTTTCAGGCGCCATATGGAGTTGATCGAGTCCTGAATTTCACCAAACACACCGGTAGCACCAATGATGAGGGTAATGAAACCGATGATGGTAGCCCAACTGACATCACTTGATAACCAGGCATTTTTGATCATTTCCTGTATTTGCAAGGCAGCCTCTGGTCCTACCAGCCCCTGGATTTGCTTGTACAATGTGCCCTCTATCGCTTCCCTTCGCAAAAAGATATCGCATAGATAGATGATGATGATCATCATGGGAGCAATGGAGAACACCGTGTAATAAGCGAGGGCGGCGCTCATCTTCAGCACTTTGTCATTCATAAAGTCTATGCCGGCCTGTTTCAGCACCTGCCAGTAGAATTTGATATGTTGGGAAGGACGCTTCATAGGGGGAACCGTATCAAGGCCCGTGCCGTTTACTTTAATTTATCGTTCTCCTTGTGGCGGTTGGCATCGCGGATATTCTTTTTCTCGAAGTTCTTTTCCAGGGCAGTGGTGAGATCAATACCCGTTTGGTTGCTAAGGCACAACAACACCCAAAACACATCGGCCAGTTCATCGGCCAGCTCCTTCTTTTTATCCGACTCTTTGAACGACTGTTCGCCGTACTGGCGGGAGATGATGCGGGCCACCTCTCCCACTTCTTCCGTGAGGATGGCCATATTGGTGAGTTCAGAAAAATAGCGCACTCCCGTGGTGTTGATCCAGGCATCTACCTGTTCCTGGGCTTCTTTGATGGTCATAAAGTTCCGCTGTTTTGATTGCGCGTAAAGATAAAAGAAAAACCGCCAGGCGGAGGGGCCTGGCGGTGTATAAACCTGAGTTTATGCATTAGTACGGGAGTTTTATTAATGGTTGTTGGGCACATTTAGTACAACCAACACCGTCTTCCACTGTTACCGTTTCCAGCTTCCTGAAACAAGGGCCGGAAAAGGTGGCGGTTATCTTATACGTTTTAGCCTCACCGGTTACCGGTGCCAGGCGCAGCTCAAATTCGAGCTCCGGTTTTTGCTGGTAACCGACGAAAAAATTACTGCTGTCTGCAGCTAAACGCAGTCCATTCCAGAAGGAAAAACGATTAACCGGAACGATCGTTATACTGTCGGGCAGGAACTTTGCATTGGCGCCGCGTACCAGGTTCTGGCCATCGTTGCCCGTGAGGGTGAATGTAAAATTGGGAATATCGGCGGTGCAGATAGCCGCTTCATCTTTGTTTTTGTCGCAGGCAACAGCTGTGCAAACGATCAATAATATGGCAAATACGGAGAAGCGCATCTTACAGGAAGTTAGAGGGTATTTAATACGGTAGTTTTATTTGAATGATGTCTGGGCAGTTGGTACAACCAGTTCCGCCTTCAACGGTAAGTTTATCGACCTTTTTGTAACAGGGGCCCGAAAACGTAGCCATTACTTTAAAGGTTTTAGGTATGCCGCCGGTTGGAGCCAGGCGCAACTCATATTCTACGGTATTTGCCTGGGGATGACTGATCGTATAATGGCTGCTATCCGGCCGAAGCTGCGGCGTACCGGTAAAAGAATGGATGGATGGAATTTGCCGGAATTGTACACTATCGGGCAGGAATTTGGCGGAGGTGCCCCGGATAAGGTTGCTGCCATCATTGCCCACCAACGTGAACTTAAAAAAAGGGATTTCCTCAGAGCAGAATGTTCCATTATAGTCATGATTATTGTCGCGGTTGCAGGCGACGGTCGTGCATGCCAGCACTAGTGCTGCGAATAGAAGGTAACGCATCATAAAGGGATTAAAGAGACTGCAATATTGTTTAAATAATTCCGGGCTATTGTTCTTTAAGCTAGTTGGATATGAAGTGTTAAGCGTACCGGGTTATATAAAAGTTACAGCTATTCCCTGTTTTTTGTATCGATGATGATGGTTACCGGGCCATCGTTCAGCAACGAGACCTTCATATCGGCCCCAAACTCCCCGGTGCCGATGGCTTTACCGAGATCGGTTTCCAGTCTGTCGATCATTTTTTCGTACATGGGGATAGCGGTATCCGGTTTGCTGGCGCGGAGGTAAGACGGGCGGTTCCCCTTTTTGGTGGAGGCCTGTAGCGTAAACTGGCTTACCAGCAGCAGGCCGCCGTCCACATCCTTAAGACTTAAGTTCATGACGCCCGCCTCGTCGCCGAATATGCGGAGGTTAACGATTTTATTACTCAGCCAGTCGATATCTTCCTGGTTATCCGCATCTTCTATGCCTACCAACACCAGCAGGCCCGTACCGATGGCCGATTTCTCTTTACCATCAATTACTACCGAAGCCTGCGTAACTCTCTGGATCACTGCTTTCATTATATTGTTATTTTTGCCGGATAAAGATAAAGATCAAACGCATTTATATGCACGAACACATTGACATTAACCCGGAGCTGACCTTTCAAACCGCTCGTAGCGGGGGGAAAGGCGGCCAGAACGTGAATAAGGTGGAAACCATGGTGGAAGCCTACTTTAATATCGCCGCCTCGTTGTTACTTTCCGAGGCGCAGAAGGCATTATTACAGGAGAAGCTGGCCAACAAAATTACCAGCGAAGGCCTGCTGCTGGTGAAATCGCAAACCGAGAGGTCGCAACTGGGCAACAAGTACGAATCTATTAAAAAGATGAACCGGCTGATCAACCAGGCGCTTACCGTTCGCAAAAAGCGGGTGGCGACCAAACCTGGTAAAGCGGCTAAGGAGAAGAGGATACAGCTTAAAAAGCGGCTGTCGGAGAAAAAACAGAACAGGCGGGGCGATTTCTCTTAACATCAGCCCAACTATCCGTATTAATTCTATTTTTGTTCAAACTTATTTTCGTTGAGTAGTATTAAAAGACTGGCAGGGCAAACCCTCATTTACGGCGTACCTACTATCCTTGGCCGCTTTCTGAACGTATTGATCTCCTTCGGGCTTACGTACCTTTTTAATAGCACGGCCGACTTTGGGGATTACGCGCTGGTATACGCTTACGCTACTTTCCTCAACGTATTATTTACTTACGGCACCGAAACATCCTACTTCCGGTTTGCGCAGATGGACCAGTTCCGGAACGATGTATATTCCACTACCCTCAGTTCCCTGGTAGCCACTTCGGTATTATTCAGTTCGGCCATGATACTGGCCTCAGGCTGGATAGCAGACTTCATGAAGCTGAGCCTTCATCCTGAATATGTAATTTACCTCGCCTTCATCATCGGGCTGGATGCCATTGCCACCATCCCCTTCGCTAAGTTGCGAAAAGAGGGAAAACCACTGAAGTACGCGCTCATTAAGTTTTTCAACATAGTCATTACCGTTACGCTTACCTTATATTTTGTAGGACTTTGTCCCTGGTTGCAGGTCCATCACCCCGACAGTATTTTCCTGAAGATCTACAACCCGGAAATCTCTCAGGTAGGATATGCCATTTTGTCGAACCTTATTGCCAGCTTAGTTACGTTGTTAATGCTCTACAAAGAACTGGGGCAGTTCCGCCTGAAGTTCAATACCATCTTGTGGAAAGAGATGATGGTGTACTCGCTGCCGTTGGTGGTAGTGGGGCTGGCAGGTATGGTAAACGAAACCCTGGACCGTACGCTGCTGAGCAAACTGCTGCCATACGACACCGAGACCAATAAATCGATGATCGGTGTATACAGCGCCGGTTACAAGATCGCCGCGCTCATTAACATCTTCATCCAGATATTCCGCATGGGGGCCGAACCGTTCTTTTTTAACGAGGCCAATAAAAGCGACGCCCCGAAGGTATACGCCAAAGTGATGTACTTTTTTACCATCATTTGCCTGGCGGTGTTCCTGGTGGTGGTACTTTTTGCCGACACCATCTGGATACGCTACCTGGTAGACAGTCGCCGGAACCCCGAATACCTGGCCGGCCTGCCCGTAATACCACTGCTGGCGTTCGGGTATGTATGCCTCGGCATCTATTACAACCTCACCATCTGGTATAAACTGACCAATAAAACCCTGCTGGGTTCATACGTTACCGTTATCGGCGCGGTAATCACCATCGTGCTGAACGTTTGGCTGATCCCTAAAATAGGGTTTGTGGGCAGTGCCTGGGCTACCCTGGTATGTTATCTCGTAATGACCATCATTACCTACTTTATGGGCCAGCGGTATTACTTCGTGCCCTATAACGTCAAAGCCATTGGCAGCTACATCTTGCTGGCGCTGGCCATTTATGCCGCCTATTACTGGGGCACCGCGCAACTCAGCGAATTGCTGAAAGTAGCCTGCGGTGTAGCCGGGCTGGTTATTTACACCGGTATGGTGTGGATGCGGGAGCGGGCGGGGTTCATCAATCTTATTAAACGCAGGGGATAATCCCTTAAAACACAGTATCCCCGGCTGCGAACCAGCCGGGGATACTTATTTATACGCCATCCGGAACTATTTCAGGAATGGGTTGTTCTCCTTTTCGTACCCAATGGTAGTCGGTTTGCCATGGCCGGAATAAACCTTTACCTCGTCGGGCAACGTAAATAACTTAGTACGGATAGACGAAAGCAGCGTTTCATGGTCGCCACCGGGAAGATCGGTACGGCCGATACTTTGGAAAAACAGCACATCGCCGGCGATCACGAACTGGCTGGCGGCGCAGTAGAAGGATACGCTGCCGGGCGAGTGGCCAGGTGTGAACAGCACTTCCAGCTCATCGTCGCCAAAAGCTATTTTAGCCCCCTCTTCCAGGTAGGACGAGGGTTCTACCGAAGGTTCGAAGGGAATATTGTACATGGTACCCACCTGTGGCGAGCGGTCCAGCACCAGTTTATCGGCCATATGGATTTCCAGGCCTACCTGGTAGGTACGGGCAACCAGTTTGTTGCCGAAAATATGATCGATATGGCAGTGCGTATTTAGCAGGCGGGCAACCTTTAACTGCCGGTTATCGATATAATCAAGTAATTCTTTCCGCTCATTCTCAAAATAACAGCCCGGGTCTATAATGATACAGTCGTTTTTGTCGTTTATAAGCAGGTAAGTGTTTTCCTGGAAGGGATTAAACGTGAAATATTTGATTTCAATCATTGTTACCGTTTTTTAGCTAATTTTATTCCTGATACAATATTATCAATCTTTCTGTATGAACCGATTTATTACCAGGTTATTATTTTTATCCGGTATCCTATGTGGCCCGCTGATACTGAAAGCACAGACGAATACAGTAGAATTTGGACAAAACCGTGTACAGTATAAGAACTTCAAATGGCGTTACTATACAACACGCCACTTCTATACTTATTTCAGTCAGAATGGCCTGGAACTGGGTAAATATGTAGCCCAGGCTGCGGAAAAGGAATTACCGCAGCTCGAGCAGTTCATGGAGTTCAACTTCCGTCAGCGTGTAAACATCATTGTTTACAACAGCTTTGGGGAGATGAAACAATCGAACATTGGTATTGGTGTGGACTGGCAGAATACGGGCGGTGTGACCAAACTGGTTGGTAATAAACTGCTGGTATACTTCGATGGCAATCACGAGCACCTGCGCAAGCAGATAAGGCAGGGGATTGCGCGTGTGATGCTGGAAACGTTGCTTTTTGGTGAGGATATCGGCGAATTTGCCGGTAATGCGGTACTTATAGACTTCCCCAACTGGTTTACCGATGGTTTTATTGCCTATGCGGCCGAAAACTGGAACTCACAGATAGACGAAGAGCTGAAAACCACCCTGGCCTCTGGCCGTTACCGTACCTTTAACCAACTGGCATTTGAAAAACCATTGCTGGCCGGTCATGCGTTCTGGTATTATGTAGAAAGTAAATTTGGGAAAGATGCGGTGCCTTACCTGATGTATATTACCCGCATTAACCGTGGACTTAAGAAGGGTTTTGAGCAGGTGTTGAGGATGACGCCCAAGAATGCCCAGAAAGACTTCATGACCTACAATATGCGCCGTTACCAGGAAGACAACCGCCGCCGCCGGCAGGTTACCCGTGGACAAAGCATTGTAGCGCGTGAAGTGACCACCAAAGCCGACTACTTCCGCTTTGCGGCCAACCCGAAGAATAACTCTTACGCCGCTATCGAATATAAAAACGGTAAATACAAAGTGCAGGTGCAGGTGGGCATTTACAGCACACCTAAAGTGATCCTGAAAAGCGGGGTGAGGATGATGGCCAATAAAATGGACCCTAACTACCCACTGATCGCCTGGAACCAGAAAGGTAACAAGATCGCCGTAGCCTATGAGCACGAGGGTAAATCCAAACTGCTTATATACGACCTTATCAGTAAAATCCGCACCATACAAGACCTCACAATGTTCGACCGCGTGGTGGACATGAAGTTCTTCTGGGAGCATGATAACTCGTTCCTGTTCTCGGCTATCAAAAACGGGCATACGGACATTTTCACTTACAGCGCGTCCAACTTTAAGGTGGAGCAGATCACCAACGATGTGTACGACGACCTCGATCCTTCGTTCGTGGCTTTCCCCGGCAAGAGCGGTATTATCTACTCCTCTAACCGTCCTTCTCCTAAAGCCCGTACCGCAGATACCGTACTGCCGCACAACAGGTACAATGTATTCCTGATCGACAACTGGAACAAATCTTCCGAGAAACAGATATCGCAGCTTACCGATATGAAGTACGGTAATGCGCGTTTCCCGGTACAATATAATACCACCCACTTCACCTTTGTGTCTGATGCGAACGGTATTTCGAACCGTTATGCCGGTTTCTTCAGGACCGAAAGAGCGGGTGTGGACAGCCTGTTTTACGTGGGCGCCGAAATACTGACCAATCCTGATCCGGAAGAACTGGATTCTGCCCTGCAGGCTTACGGCACACCAGCACCGGATTCAGTGTTTGCGATCTCGATCACTAAGGATTCCACTTACGTATTCCCCATCACCAACTATTCGTTTGGTATACAGGAGTCCCGCGCAGCAGGCGACCAGGGGCAGGTAACTGAGCTGGTAAGGCTGGCGAATTACAAAAGACTGTATAAGTTAAAGGTGGATAGCGTGGCGTTACGTAAACGTAATGTGAATGCCCGCCCAACAAGGTTCCGCGCACAGCAGATGCGTGCGGACAGTATAGCTATGGGTATACCGCTTTACTTTGAAAGAAAAGACACCACGCCTAAAACAAACTTCTTCCAGAACGAGTTTGGCAACGAACCGGCTGACACCACGCCACAAATTGCGTCGCTGCCCGACCTGCCGATACTTACAGAACCTCCGGTGTTAAAGAGCGCCAGGCTTTCGGGTTATAAACTCAAATTCTCTACCGATTACCTGGTAGCGCAGATCGATAATTCGATCCTGATCACCCGTTATCAGCCTTATACTGGCGGCCCTCACAGCCCGATAAGGCTGTCCGACCCCGTGAACGGCCTGATCCGCGTAGGTGTTAGCGACCTGATGGAAGACTGGAAATTCAATGGTGGTTTCCGTATTCCCACTTCGCTGGACGGTAGCGAGTACTTTTTCTCGGCTTCGTACCTGAAACGCCGTTTCGACTACAAATTCACGTATTACCGTAAGGCCTACGAAGGTGGCTTATCCGATACTTCTACCGGCTTTAACTACCCGGCCAAAATAAAAACCAACCTTTACCAGGCGGATGTACGTTATCCGTTTGACCAGGCCCGCAGTCTTCGCCTGCAGGTGGGTTGGCGTACCGACCGTTTAACGGTACTGGCAAACGATGAAATGTCATTGAAACTGCCGGATGTGGAAGATAAATCTATCCTGAT
This sequence comes from uncultured Chitinophaga sp., assembly GCF_902168175.1. Classification (GTDB taxonomy): domain Bacteria; phylum Bacteroidota; class Bacteroidia; order Chitinophagales; family Chitinophagaceae; genus Chitinophaga. Next base: position 18,528 of record NZ_CABHOU010000104.1, read on the forward strand.
GCGTTTGGAATATGTGTACGACAACACCATCAATCCGGCCATCAATATCTGGAACGGTACACGTTACAAGGCATATATCGACGTTAACTCGCTGATAGATGGCGACTACTCCGCCACCTTCAACGAATATGCGGCGAAGAACAAGTTTACTTACAACATGGGCGTAGACATTCGTCACTATAAGAAACTGTTCCGCAACTTTATATGGGCAACGCGTTTCTCTGCCGATATATCGTGGGGTGGTCGTAAGATCCTGTACTACCTCGGTGGCGCGGATAATGAGTTCAGTCCGAAAATCAACAGCAATAATCCTGTAAATAACAATGCGAACTACGCGTATCAAACGCTGAGTAATAATATGCGCGGTTACCGCCAGAACGCACGTAACGGTAATAACGTCATGTTGCTCAATACCGAGCTTCGTATGCCGGTATTTACCACATTGATCGATAAACCGATTAACTCTGCGTTCCTGCGCAACTTTATGCTTACCTCGTTTATCGATTTGGGTACTGCATGGTATGAAAAGCTGAAGTTTAAAGATGCGAACTATACTTACTTCTATAGCTCCGGCGGCGATGTGATCACCAGGATTAAAGAGGGTTTCCTCGGACCGTTTGTGGGTGGTTACGGCTTTGGTGCCAGGACAACCATTGCGGGTTATTATCTGCGTGTGGATGCCGGCTGGCCTGCTATCAGGTTCTTCCAGAGCAAGCCGGTTTGGGCTTTTGGAATGGGTGTTGACTTCTAACCAATTTGGATATAGTAAAAATCCCGGAGCGTTTTATCGTTCCGGGATTTTTTTTGCGGTGTAATAAAGGATGCTCATAAATCCACCCATACAAAGGGTAAAGCCCCATGCACCGGGATATTGAGCGGGATGAAAAATGATGCCGAACATATCGCCCAGTACGTCGAGCGGGCGTGTAAATAAATCCCAACTGTTCCATCTTAAGAAACGACCGATATATACACCTGCGGCACAGGCCCAAATTACAGGAAGATTAAAACCGCGCAGTTTTGCGTCGAAGCGTTGCTGCAACAAACTTTTCACCTGCGCCATTGACAGGTAACCGACCAATACACCTGTGAACGCGAAAGAGCAGAGCAGGAACAGATCGTACCACTGCGGCACCGGGCCAAAAGGTTCCAGGTGAAAAAGATCGGTGATCATGTACGGCGCATTGGGTAAAAACAATAACCAGAGGCCGAGTATCGGTAACAGTAAGTACCAGCGCTGCACCAGCACAGTAAAACGCGCCATGGCGTTGCTCAATATGAAAGGAACATAACCCAAAAACAGGTTCCACACCATAAACGCATAAGAAGTATTGCCGGTGTAATACATACGCGCCATTACCAGCAGCAGGCAAAAAGCCGTGCCGATAAAAGCCATGTGCGTTAATGTATATTTCCGTGTAATCAACTGCGTTATTCCCGTTTGCACAACAAATAATTTCATCACAAGCATTTAAAAGGTCAGATAATTGCCATCACCTTTGGCACAAAAATAAGCAGCCCCGCTGCCACCGCCACCACAGCGGATATTAACACCGCACCTGCCGCCACGTCCTTAACAAACTTTACCCGCTCATGCCTTTCGGGGGCCAGGTGGTCCATGGCTTTTTCGATCGCTGTATTTAACATCTCCGTAATCCACACCAGCCCGGTTACGACAAGGATGACACACCATTCCACGGTCGTTAAGCCCAACCAGCATCCGGCGACGATCACGGCTGCTGTGGCAAGCGCGTGAATGCGGCCGTTCGGCTCACTCTTAAGAAAAGCGATAATTCCGCTGAAGGCGTATCCGAAACTGCGAAGCCTGTTGTAGAGGGTTTTCGAAAAAAGAGACATAAGCAAAACATTAAATACGGATAATGTTGGGGCAGTCATTTAAACAGGAACATAAAACGCCACCCGTTTTCCCCCAGCAAATAGATAAATACCAGGCCTAAGATAAGGATACCATTTGCCGCCACCGCCATATTCCACCAGTTTTTCCTGACCATGAACCGCATGGAAATGAAATGCTGGTAAAAAGTGTACTCGCAGTGCGTAAACGAAAGGATGTTAAGAACAGCCGCCATTAAGGGTGCCAATATCAGTAACAGGTTGAAACCCAGCCCGTAAGTACTAAGTCCGATTTGTTCGGCCACCGGCTCGGAAAAGTCGGCCAGGGCAGGAAAACCCATCCCATATTTCAGGATGGTCGTTAAAATGATCCAGCCCGCAGGCACCGTAAGAAAAATACCCAGCCACATTGGCCAGCGTGAGTTTGAAATCACCGTTTTCATATCAATTGTTTTTTATTAATAATGGATGTTGGGGATTAAATCCGGTTTGCGGGTTACGTACTTTGGATAAAATTGGCCTCCGGCAATGGTAACATCTGGTTAAGGCCGCGGTACATTCATGCCCTGGGACAAGCCAGAGGGCAGGTATCGTCCGGGAAATAAAGGTGGCGCCCGGGGAGACAGTCATTTCAGACAATGCATCGTTAACAGTCTGGGTGAAACGACCGTCCCCCTTCGAAAAAGGCATCCTTGTAACAAAAGTCGCAGTGATGCGGGCAGCCACGGGTTACAACAATGGAATTGGGTACGAGATAATAGGCACGTTTAATTAGGTGGCGGCGCACCTTCGGTATGCCCTCCAAAATGCGGGCGCCAGTAGGGACTTTTAGCTTCCGTGAGCGCCGGCAGGACCATCTTGATTTTCATCAGGCTTCGGTTTAAAATCAGGTGATCAATGACTAACAGAAGGTGCGGCCAGTTCGTCCCAGCGAATCCGGCGACTGAAGTACATCACAATAGCAAGGATGACGAACAGGCCGAGGCTACCCATCAGCAAAGACTGATCTTCGGAACGGATGATCACATACAGGAAGCCGTAGAGGGCCGCCAACACAGCACTAATACTGAGGGCCGTGCGATAATTCTTAAATACACTGGTCACATAAAAAGTGATCAATCCTATCGTCATCACAGATGCAATAGCATAAGCCAGCGCAAAATTCAGCTGCTCCGAAATCGCGATCAGCAGGGTATAAAACACGCACAAAGCAAGACCAATAAGCATGTACTGCAAAGGATGCACGCTTCTGCGCTGCAACAATTCGATAAAATAGAACAGCAGAAAGGTAAGCCCGATGATAAGGACAGAATACTTTACTGAACGAAGTGATTGCTGGTAAGTATCAATGGCAGGGAACAACTTCACCGAAATATCAGAAGTATTGATCTTTACGTTCGAGCCTGTCCATTGCTGGGGAAAGGCCCGGCCGGCGCTGAGTGTTTCCCAGTTGGCAACGAAACCAGAATCGGTGGCAATAGTATGCGTGTCGGGTAATACAGCACCATCAAAGCTTGGTGTATTCCAGTTAGACGTAAGTTTTACTTTAGTGTTTTTACCTACCGGTGAAAAACTGAACGTTTGGCTACCTCTCAGCCCCAGGTCTATCGCGAACATATACACGTCTTTACCCGCAACCAGTGGCACTTTCGCCTGTATACCGCTGCTAAATAACTCATCGTTTGGCAATCCCGGGTTAAACACTGTTTCTGCCCCATCCCAGTCGGCCTTTAATTCTTTATTGATACCACGGAGGTCGGTGAGGCCAATTGCCAGAAAAGCTTCGTCCAGCTTAAGTTTGCTGGCCGACAGGTTAAGCCCGTCGATAGAAAGCTGTTTAAAATATCCACCCAGTTTTATGGATGAATTGTAAACCGGTATGTTGTAAATGCCCCGCTGCCGGGTTTCCGACACCAGGTTACCATTAATCGTGAGTTGCTCGGGGAGAAAGTAGGCGTAACCACGGGCAGTACCCAGCGTGTCGCCCACTGTGTAGGGCACCACCAGCACAGGACCGGTAATGGTTTGGGCCGCCCCCCACTTGCCACTCACCTCTTTAATCGCATCCTCCTGCCGGTACGACCGTTCGCGGATCATAGACTCGGTCATGGCCATGGGAATAAGCAGTACCAATACCATAACGAGAACAATAACAGCTTTAAAAAAATAGGCGTAACGTTTTAACCAATGATCTTGCATAAAAGTTGTTTTAAAATTTCAGATGATGGTGGCCGGTTTTAACCACCGGCCACTTTTGTATATATATAGGATTTAGAATGGGCTTCGTTATGGGCATGACAATTCCCTGCGCATATCAGCACTATTTGTGTTCCGGCTAAAACGGGCATGGCAAAGCCATTCGGGCCGCTACACCCGTGTAACCGTCCGGGTTTCCCCGGGCATCAGACTTATCTACTTAAAAGCACTTTGCAATTCAAAGTGTAAGGGTAAAAAAAATTTTACTGTGAGAACTTGATCATTTGTTCCAGCGCGGTGATGTGGCCTTTAAAAGCCTTTTCGCCCGCTTTGGTGATAGAATACGTTGTATTTGTTTTACGGCCTATAAATCCTTTATGCACTTTCAGGAACCCATTTTCCTCCAGCGTGCTGAGGTGCGAGGCCAGGTTGCCATCGGTTACCTCCAGCACCTCCTTCAGGTCATTGAAGTTTACTTCCTCATTGACCATAAGGACGCTCATCACACCGAGGCGGATGCGGCTTTCGAAAATTTTATTCAGATTACCGATCGGATTCATTACTTCGCTTTATATTCTCCGGCCTTTGGATGTTCCGGCCCCACTAATTTCTATAACTTTCTCCACAATCTAAAACCTCAGGCAGCTTTTCGCTCATATTTGAGCCACATAGAAGTGCCGTATACGATGTGCAATACGCCAAAACCGATGGCCCAGAAATAAAGTCCGTACCGTACCGCAAACAGGTTAATGATTCCCAGCCCTATTTCTGCCAGCCCAAGGTAACGGATATCCGACAGGGTGTATTTGCTTGCATTTACCAGCGCCAGCCCGTAAAAAATGAGGCAGGTGGGGGTAATCAGTATAGGCGTTTCGTTATAAAGCGTTCCCAGTATGAAAGCTGCACCGGCGGCCAGTGGAATGGCAAGGTTTACCAGGACCTTGCGGGCTACCCCGTCCCATATCGCTTCGCCGTTCTTTTTAGCCCGGCGCCAGGTGAGGTAACAGCCCGCACTGATAGCCACCAACAGCACGAGCAACGCCAGCCCTACCAACCGCACTTTCAGGTGGAGAAAGGCCTCCCGGCTGTGATTGCCCAACACATCCCACTCATAATAGTAGTCGCGCAGCAATATGTACGCCAGGCAAGCGCCCACGAGGGCAGACACACCGGCGATTACGCCACTGAGCCCACTCAGGGAAATAAACCTGGTAGATCGTTCCATCATCCGTTTGATGTCTGTAAGCGTATCGAGGTGTTGTTGCTCGTTCATAAGGAAAGCACTTTGCACTACAAAGCTATTAAAAGTTTCTAATTAACAAAATATATTTTTTGATGTAAATCTGTAGTCATTTTACGGGTACGCGCGTTTAAATAGACGTAAAATATCTAATTTGCCCCCTGTATGACCGCATGGATAAGAATTATAGCTCTGATTATAGGCATTGTAAGTTTCTCAGGCCTTCAGGCTCAGCGATATAAGGTCAGTGGTGTTGTAAAAGATGCGCATTCCCAGGAAGTAATCCCATTTGCTACATTACAGTTTGTGGGGACTAACGAGGGAATGGTCACGAACGAACAGGGGTATTACCTGTTCGACTTAAACGGAATACCATCTGATTCACTGCTTGTAAGGGTGATGGGTTACCAGCGAACGGTAATGCATGTGAGCCGTACCGATACGGCACAGGAAATTAATTTTGAGATCACCCGCTCCGATGTATCGCTGAAACAGTTTGAAGTAAAAGCCAACGTGAACTTTGCCCTCCTGCTGCTGCGGCAGATCATCCGCAGGAAACCCTACAACAACTACGACAGGCTCGAAAATTATAAGTACGAAGTGTACAATAAGCTGGAACTGGACATGAAGAACCTTAACACGGTGAAACTTTCCAAAAACCGGTTTACGAAGCCGTTTGCCTTTGTGTTAAAGAATATTGACAGTACCTCAGAAAGCAAGCCTTTCCTGCCGGTGTTCCTTACAGAGTCGCTTTCGGATTACTTCTTCCAGAAAAGCCCGTTCAAAGAAAAGGAGATTATAAAGGCCAGCCGTACATCAGGGCTGGATAATGAAAGCGTGACCAAGTTCCTGGGCAGTATGTACCAGAACATTAACGTGTACGACAACTACATTCCTGTTTTCGATAAACAGTTCGTAAGCCCGATCAGCAGCAGCGGTGCCATGTTTTACAACTACCGTATTACGGATACGCAGTATGTGGCGCAGCAGCGTTACATCAAACTTAACTTTACGCCCAGGCGTAAGGGTGAGAACGTGTTTGTAGGCGAAGTATGGGTACAGGACAGCACCTATGCCGTGCAAAAAATGACCATGTCGGTTCCGGGCGATGCGAACATTAACTTCGTGCGACGTATTTCGCTGGTACAGGAGTTTAAGCCCATCAACGACAGTTCGATGTGGTTCCTGGCAAAAGATAAATTCATTGTTGACTTCTGGACGCCTAGCCCTAAACCCACGAAAACGCTGGAGTTTATCGGGCGCAAAACCACGAGTTATGAAAAGATCATCGTGAATGACACGGCCGCTACCAACATCTTCGATGAAAAGAAAAAGTACCCTGCCAACATTGTTATTGCCGACAGCGCCCGTAAACGCAGCGACGATTTCTGGCAACAGGCACGTCATGATACGTTAACGAAAAACGAAGTAGCCATATATAAAATGGTGGACACGTTGCAGAAGATGCCGCTGTTCCAGAAATACTCTAACACCATCAAGTTTATCGCCACCGGTTATAAAGCATTTGGTCCGGTTGAATGGGGCCCCTACTTCTACCTCTTTAGCAGCAACAGGCTCGAAGGTTTCCGTATGCGACTCGATTTGGGCACTACCCCACAGGTGAGCAAAAACCTTTACCTCTATGGTTACCTGGCTTACGGCTTTGGCGACCAGCGCTTCAAAGGTAAAATGACCGGGCTTTGGATACTCGACCGCGCACCGCGCACCTACATTTACGGCTCCTACACCCGCGACCTCGACAACGGTGCTACTTATTACGATGAAGTGGGTACCGATAACATCTTTTCGCTGGCTATCCGCAAGGGGGGGGTACCGCAAAAATTTATGATGATAGATGAGAAACGTATAGAGTTCTATAAAGAATATTATACAGGATTTTCGCATCACCTGTCATTCGTGCATAAAGAGTTTAAGCCATTTGCACCTTTGCCGGGTAAGGAATATTATCCAAAAGAAGGCGGAAGCGGAAGCGGCACGCCACTTACCAACTCAGAGGTAGCGCTTAAGCTGCGTTACGCATACCGTGAAGAGTTCCTCGAAGGCAATTACTACCGTTATAGCCTCGGCAGCAAATACCCCGTTGTAGAGGCTCGTTTTGCCCTTGGCATACCGGGCATCGTAAATAGCAACTACTCTTATGAGAAAGTATCACTTACCGTATCTGATTATTGGAAAGTGGGCGCGCTCGGTACGATCTATTACAACATTTTCGGTGGTAAGACTTTCGGACCGGCATTGCCTTATCCGCTGCTGGAAATACATCCGGGTAATGAAATTTACTACTATAACAAATATGCGTTTAACATGATGAACCGCTTCGAGTTCATCAGTGATCAGTATGCGGGTTTTAACCTGGAACATACGATCGGCAGCGGTGTGTTCAACTACATTCCCGGTGTACGCAAGTTAAAGTTCCGCCAGTTCTGGACGGCGAAAGGCCTGCTCGGCAAACTGTCTGAGAAAAACAAAACACTGAACCTGAACAATGGTTATCCATTCAAAACACTGGAAGGTAACCCTTACCTGGAAGTGGGTACCGGGGTGGAAAACATCCTGAAGTTCCTGCGGGTAGATTTTGTGTGGAGAGTGGCGCCTTCGCGGCAACCGGGCGAAGAATATAACCGTACTTTCGGGGTGTTCGGCAGTTTCAAATTATCATTCTAAACTAACGTCATTATCATAAGAAAAGCCTTCTCTTTCGGGAAGGCTTTTCTTATTAGCTGGTTATTGATTATTGAATGGTGGTCAGGTTTCTGCTGCCATTTGCCTGTACAAAATATTTGAAAGTCAGGTATGGAACTGGCGTTTGTAATGTAGGTGCGGCCGGATTGCCTTTGTACAAAGAAATCATTTGCAGTTTGGCATATTTACCTGCTGCAGTACGCAATACGATCGTACGATTTGCTTTCGGACTTACTATGTGAGTAGTCATGTTATAAACATACCAGCCGGTTTGACCAAAACCATCAATACCCACAGTAGCATACTTAAATGCGGTATCGGCCGGTGCGGTGGTCAGCGCGTCAAAAGCGGTATCAACGAGCGCGATTTTACCGTTGCTGGCAGTTACATTACCATTGTAAGTGCTGGTGAAAGAAATATCCCACTTTGAGCTGTCTGTTCCTGTAGCGGAAAGTGTTTGCGTGGCGAAAGTGAAATAACGGGGAGCTTTAGCGCCCTGGCCGGTAGCTGCTGCAGTATCGGCCGCAAGGTCAGTAACAGAGGTTGCTGTACGGATCACTGGTTTGTCATCGTCTTTATCGCAGGCTACAAATGTCATTACTGCTGCTGACGCCACTACTAATAAGTGCTTGTAATTAATACGCATGTTCTAATTGGTTTATGATATTTAAAAAGATAGTTTACTGTTTGACGAACTTCCAGGTGATGCCGGCGTTGTATACACGGCCTGCCAGGTTGGGAATGAATGCATCCATATGACCGGTTATATTGTCTACCGCTAACTGCACTGCCAACCGGTTATTGAGAAAGGTTTTTCCTACAGATGCGTTTAACAGTGTATAACCTTTTACAAAGCGGTCGTAATCATCGATAAACAAGTTGCCGTTAGTGTCGGAGTAACCGTACTTACCACGATAGTTGGCCCGCACGGAAGCGTTAAGTCCCCATGGTTTGTATTCGTAAAACAAACGCAGGTTACCCATATGGCGCGAGCGGTTCTCTATACCGTAGTAATCGCTTTCCCTGGATGTTCTTGTATGCCCTGAGTTATCGGTGATACTGGCATATGCGCCCTGGCCTGCTTTGATTGAATCGGTTACATCGCGGTTTTTAGCGTACAGCAACTGGTAGCCGCCGCTAAGCGTGAGGCCGCGAAGTAACTGCCAGCTGGCGTTTACCTCTACGCCCTGCATACGCGCCTTTGATACGTTCACATAGGAGTATACCTGCCAGCCATTTGTTTTTTCTGCAACGGTGATGGTGTTAATCAAATCTGTTACATCATTCCTGAACACGTTCGCTTCTATCTTCACTTTTCTTGTTGGTGTTAAAGTGAAACCTGCATTATAAGATGTAGAACGCTCCGGCGATAACGATCGGATGCGCGATGCGGCAGGTAACACGCTGACGATTTCCCCTGCGTCCTGTAGCTGCTGAAGACCTGCTCCAAATTCTTCCGTACCTAATACCGTATAACCTACCTGGGCATTGGTAAATGACAAATAAGACTGCCTGAAGTCCGGCGCCTTAAAGCCTCGGCCAACGGAAGCCTTAAAATTGATCATCTCATTCGGTGTATAACGTACGGCCAGTTTCGGACTTAACTGGTCGCCATAAATATTGTTACGATCGTAACGTAATCCACCCAGCACCCCTATTTTCTCCCCTACTTTCCAATCGCCCTGCACATATGCAAAAATGCTTTCCATGTTACGCTTCTCTGTATAACGCGTAGCCTCCAGTGATTCGAGCGTACCACCCACACCGCCGGTAAACATCAGGGATGTATAAAGCTGTTTGTTGTATTGCAACTCGAGGCGGTTCATGTATTGCGTGAAGAAATTATCTTCCAGCGCAACGCCTGTACCCTTGTTGCTTATTTCTTCGTTGGTGCCGTAACGGGTCAGATAATACTGTGTTTTTAGCTGAGAACTGTCGCGCAGCCGGTTTTCGAGCGTGGCCATAATGTTCAGGTCTTTCTCACTGGTTTTATCACTGGTGGTAATACCTTGTGTATACCCGTAATCGTTGGACTGTTGCAAATGTGCCCAGCGTGCGGAGAAGTTAAGCCTGTTCCGGCTATTGAGTAAGTAACCGGCCCTGGCCTGTAATGTATAGCTGTTGTAAGGAAGAACGGTGTTAGCCTGCTGCGCGTCCGGATTGGCGTTAAAACCATCGGTGCGGTAGTAGTTGCCGGAAAGGGAAATGTGGCCTTTGTTATGATTGAAGGGAAGACCTCCTTCTAATGTAGCATCGAGCGTATTATAAGTGCCATAACGTAATCCGGCGCTATAACTGGTGCTGCTTAAAGGTTTGCGGGTGATGATATTAACCACCCCGGCCAGCGCATCGCTGCCGTACAGGCAGGAACTCGCACCTTTGATAATTTCAATTCGTTCAATATCTGCTACTGTAATACGGGAGAGATCAAGTTTACCGGAAGTGCGGCCAATAAGCGGCTGCCCGTCGATCATGATCATGGTGTAGGCGGGATCGAAACCCTGTAACTGCAAACCGCTGCCATGACCGGCACCACTCGCGTCTGCCACCAATGCAAGCCCTGTTTGTTCGCGCAACACTTCATCCAGCCGGCGACTGCCCATCTGATCAATTATTTTGCGGGAGATAACAGTTACAGGTACCGGCACCTTACTGCTAAGGTTATCGGTACGCGTAGCGGTTACCACCACTTCCTCCAGGTCGTGTGGTTGCTGCGTCGTGTCTTTTTGTGCAGATAATGATGAAAATGCCGCGCACAACAAAATTGTAATAAAATATCTATTCAGGCACATGATCGGTTCTGTGAGTGGTCTTAATACTGTATACACATAGGATACACAACCATAGTATGGTCAGGTGTATGCTGCAACGAATAATTACAATGCGGGCGGAGTAATGACAAAATTAGATGTTCCAACAGCAATCCACGTTGCGGATTGGGAAAATGATTTACGCAATCCGGAAAACTAATCAAGAAACCTTCTTTACAGATCACGGAATGATGACTGTCTTTTCTGAATAAATAAGGGCTGACCAACAAACGGTCAGCCCTCCGGAAAAAAACTATTTCTAAAACGGGTTTTCAATTACAGTTTTGCAGCCAGTTCTCTCCAGTTTTGCAGCTCTGGCTGACCAGGCTTACGTTTACCAAAGAACTGAATGATCATGTCACCTGCAGCATCAAATACTTCAAGGGAAGTTACCACCCCATCAACAGAAGGTTTTTCAACGATCCAGCTCTGTGCGATGTCGCCCATTTTCAGGTGAATGTTCAGGTCTGGGTCCATTACGTTGATCCATCCTGGAATTTCGAGTATTTTATTTACCGGGCCGGTATGTATTTCGATGTTGCCGTGGTTACCAACAAAGATCATGATTTCGAGTCCGGATGCGGAGGCCTGTTCGAGCAACTGTTTTGCGGCTTCATTGGAGGTTTTACGGGCGAAGCGGCCTTCGGCTATTTCCAATGCCTGCGTACGGGAAACGCGATGTTTCATGATCAGGGGGAAAAAGTCGTGCGTATCTTTTAATCCCGACCACTCTTCGAGGAATGCAGCAGTATCAACTGTTTCTGCATATGTCATTTTCTTTGGCGGTGCAGCTTCGGGAATCGTTGTATCCTGTTCAGCGGCGGTAAAGTCATTTACCAGTTGCTGCCATGCCGCGTGGTTAGTAGCATCTGTAGGATAAAATTTAATAACAGCTACGCCCTGCCCATCAAACACCTGGATAGAAGTTTTGAAACCGGCAGTTTCATCATCATTTACCGCAAAGCCGTGTACCCATTTATTCAGGAACATACGCAGGTCAATATCTGCACCCAGTACCAGGCCTACATGCGGATTGTCGACATCTACTTTTTCGAAGATACCTTTCCTTTCAATTACGCAGCTCTCGTTACGGGTAAGCACCATTACCTTCCCCACTTCCTGCATACGTTTGGTGATAGCGCGGAAGTCGGGCTGCAGGCGGGTTACACAAGTACCGGCAAATGCTGCTACCAATGCACCTTCGCTGGTACCAATCTGTTGTGCAGCATCGCGGATACGCACTTTAGGATTTTCTGCTTTAAAGCTGATCCATTTGTCTTTAAGAGAAGAAGCGATCATGGTGGTCATTTTAAAAAGATTTTATTGCCTGAGCGGCAGTGGGTAAATGAATCGGGTGTTGACCGGCTGCTGTTACCACTAAAGGATAACTAACCCCGGGATGATCGAGTACATGAACGGCAATGCCGAAGCAGGCCTCGATGTTTACGGGCGTAAATACCTGGCGCACGCCGCCTTCGGAAAATACACGCCCGTGTTTGAGCAACCATACGCGTTGCGCGTAAGCTGCGGTTAATTGAAAATCGTGCAGCACTGCTACAACCAGTACGCCCTGCTGCGCCAGTTGTGTAGCGAGTTGCAGTGATAATTGCTGATGCAGAATATCCATACCGGTAACCGGCTCGTCGAGCAACAGTATCTTTTTACCGGCATAATCCATACCATTTATATCAGGCACTTCCAGCACCTGTGCCAGTACACGCGCCATTTGCACACGCTGTTTCTGGCCACCGGAAAGTGTTAGAAAAGAGCGATCACGAAGATCAAATACCTGTAGCTGCTTCATAGCATACTGCACCATTTCTTTATCGTTAGCGTGGGTGCCGGTGTATACAAAGCGGCCCATCATCACTACTTCTTCCACCGTAAACGGCAGGTGCAGCGAAAGTTGTTGCGACAGTACCGCCCGTTGCTGCGCCTGTTCTTTGATGGAAGTGTTACGTAAATCTTTGCCCGCCATGGCTATTCGTCCCTTATAACCAGGATATTCGCCGGCAAGCGCACGGAGTAAAGTTGATTTACCTTCTCCGTTCGCGCCCATCAACACACACAACTCACCCGTACCGGCCGTTAAGTCCAGGTTATGAAGAATGGGCCTGCCGCCCAGTTCTACGGTGAGCTTCTCTACTTCCAGCATCATATGGCGAGCGATTTCTTTTCTTTTAATATCAACCAGATGAAAAACGGTGTACCAATAATGGCAGTTACAATGCCTACCGGAATTTCAGCCGGTGCCGCAATGGTGCGGCATAGTAAGTCGGATACAGTAAGCAGTACTGCACCCAGCAAAGCCGAGCAGGGAATAAGAATACGATTATCGGGGCCGGTAATTTGCCGCACAATATGCGGAACTACCAATCCTACGAAACCAATTACGCCCGCTACTGCCACTCCTGCCGCAACCGCCATGGTCGCAAAAATGATCAACTGTGTTTTTAAACGGCCTACTTTCACCCCGCTGTGCATGGCCTCCCGTTCACCCAGCGCATATACATTCAATGCCTGTGCTATGCGGGGCAACAGGATCAATGGAATTAACACGAACGGCAATACCGCCAAAACTGTTTGCCAGCTGGCCCCGCCAAGACTCCCCATCAACCAGAAAACAATACTCCGCAGTTGTTCGTTGGTTGAAATGTAAGTCATAAGCCCGGTGATGGCATTACACAACGCGTTAATAGCAATACCTGCGAGTAACATGGTAGACATTACTGCCTGACCATTGCGTAACGAAATACGGAACACCAGTAATACTGCTATGATCGCGCCACCGAACGTAACGATGTTCATTACGTAAAACTGCAGCAGGTGATTATCCGTTAAAAATGGGAAAGAGGACTGCAGTACAATGAGCATAACCGCTGTGAGGGAGGCTCCGGAACTTACGCCTATCAAACCAGGATCGGCCAGAGGATTGCGAAAGAGGCCTTGTAAGGCGGCGCCCGCAATAGCCAGACCAGCACCTATGATTACACCCAGTACTACTCTTGGCAAACGTATCATCCATAACACTGCGGCTGTGCCTTCGTTATATTCAACCGGCAAATGAATGCCGATCTTCGATAACAAGATGGCTACCACCTGTGCAGGTGAAATAGACATAGCACCTATACCAGTGCTGAGTATAATGGCTAACAGCAGCAATGCACTAAAAAAGGCAACGGCGCTGAAGCGTTTTAATCCTGTATTCATCATTTGCTTATCTCCTCACTATCCTTCTATCTTCTGCGAAAGCTCGCGGATGGCCTGTATTACTCTCGGACCAAAGCCCGTGAGCAGTTGACCGTCCATTACAATTACTTTCTTTTCTTTACCTGCAGTGGTTTGTGAAACGCCCTGCACCTTCAGTAAACCATTAACGCCGCCCATGCTTTCGAGGCCGGTGTCGAACATTAATATCACATCCGGATTAGCGGTTACCAATGCTTCTGCGGTAAGTGGTTTGAAGTCTTTAAAATCACCGGCGGCATTTTTAGCGCCTGCCAGCACAATCATTTTATCCAGCGCGGTTTCTTTACCAGCTACCATCATGGTACCTGCGCCACGTGCGTAGATAAATAATACTTTCTTCTGACGGGTAGCTGTTTTAAGACTTTGCTTTTCTGTTTCCAGCTGTTTACAAAGTGCTGCGCCTTTAGCCGCAACGCCCATAGCGGCTGCCACCTGGTTAATAAGCGCACAGGTACCTTCTACCGAATACTCCTGCGACACTACTACGGTTTTAACACCCACGGCTTTAAACTGTTCTAATACTGCAGGCGAGATGTAGTTGGAAGTAGTGATTACCAGGTCGGGCTGCAATGCCAGTACCGGTTCGGCCGTAATATTACGGTTATGGCCCACTTTGGCTACTTTTTGCATGGATGCGGGGTAAGTACTTGTTACGTCCACACCCACTATTTGTTTCTCAAACCCAAGTGCAACAAGCACCTCGGTAATTGTACCGTTAAGAGAAACGATGCGTTTGTACGATTGCGCAGTGGCCGTATTCACGGCAAATAAAACGCAGGCCAGGAGCGTCGCGGAAAACATCCGCCATGAAGCTTTCATCCGAGTATGATTTATTAGTTAATACAATGCTGCTCAAAGTGATAAAAAAGATGATCGGCCCTGCCTAGAATCGGGCCAACCACCGGCTCACCGGAACAATTACTCCGCCATGCCCCGGCAAGTTATCTTTGAACAATAAGTTCCCCTCCCGGCTTATAAAACCGGCAAGACACACGAATATTGAGTTATAAAGTCGAGTTGGTAAAACGGTTCAACTGATAACGGCGGAAGCTACCAGGCTAACGTTGGTTTTAATTCTAAAAGTTGTGCGGAGTAATTGAGTAGGACAAAACTAAGTCATAAAATTGTAACCGAATAATCAAATCGGGAAAATTTTGACAATTAATTTACGCAAGCGGGAAGAATGAGGCTACTCGGTGACTTTAATCTCTTTGCCATCTTTCCTGATTTTCACTGAAACCTGGCGCCCCTGATCTGTGATGGGAATCGAAAAATAAAAGGGAATAACTACATAATCGCCCTCTGAGCGTATTGGTCCGGGGCTGAACAGCACACCGAACGACTGTAAATCCCTGTTTAGGGAAAGATGACTGGCAATCATTTCTTTATTAATAAGCGTATCGATCACGATGGTACTGTCACTGCGCAACAACGAAACGCTGCTTTCAAAAGGAAATGCTCTTAGCGTATCTACATCGGCCCAATCGTAAAAATCACCTTTAATAATGAATGGCGCATCCCTGCGGGCGTGGTGTTGCAGGTTTACCAAAAGCGTATCGCCGGAAACAATGATGGTATTATTAATAATGCGGTTTAATCTGATCTGCAACTGAAACTTAGCCAGCTCCTCCGCCCATACAGGCCCCCCGGCGGAACCTCCCCTAGCACTATCACTTCCCAGGCGGGGGACTTTAGCCCGGTTACATGCCAACAGCACTAACACGACCAGGCAAGAAGACAGTATATATTTCATATTTAGCTTTAAAAGTCCAGTTCTGCAAATACAGGAATATGATCAGAAATACTCCGGGCATCCCCGAATATAACAAAGTCCCGATAAAAATGAATGACGCCTGAACGGATGAGCCTGAGCCCTTTACCGGGAATAAATATATTATCGAACTCGGACGCCAGGCAGTTGCCTGCTTTACAAGTTTTCTTCAACGATGTTTTTTGCTGATGTAATACTGCCGTATAACCCATCTTTTTAAGCGGATTAAAAACGCTGTGTGTTGCCGGTAAATTAAAATCACCACAAAAAACCAATGGATGCGGTGCCTTAAGCGCGGACACATAACGGAGGTACTTTACTTCTCTTTCCGGCTGCATTTTTTTAGTGATAGCATGAAACCCTGCCAGTGTGAAAAGCTTATCGCCATAACGCAGATCTATATAATAAGGCTCGCGGTCTATTTGCTGATGATACTCTTTTTCGAGCCGCGCTGCGCCCACTTTCGTAAGACGTTTTGTTTTCCAGAGAAAAGCATACCGTTCTTTTTTATAGGCAGAGCTGCTGGTAGGTTCACTTATCACATAATCCCAACGCTCGCCACTGCGATTCAGTTGCTGTGCAAGTTTCGCAACGGCCTGCGCGCCGCCCGCACCTGCAACCACTTCCTGTAAGGCAATCACATCGCAGTGTTTGATCGTATTTGCGATATATAAAAGCTGCTTATCGGTTTTTGTTTTTCCAAAGTCGCGCAGGTTCCAGGTACAAACGAGTACGGTGGCCCAAAGCGGCAGGTTTATCAATAATAAAAAACAGGAAATGAACAGGCTGCGAAAAAAATTTCTTTTTACAAAATGCAATCTCTTATAAGTTGTGTGCTTTAAATAATGAACATGCTATTAACGTATAGTCGTCCCTTTTTTGTATAAACAGATAATATGGCTATATCATCAATAATTACTTACGCAGCGCTTACAGAAGTCCGATATATAAAAACAAAAAGGCCTGATGCACAAGTCAGCAGGCCTTTCTTTATCTTATCGTAATTACTTATTTCAACAATTCGCTCAGTTTCGCTTCCAGGGCTTCGCCGCGTAAGTTGGCCGCTACTATTTTACCAGAAGGATCAACCAGGATGTTGGTAGGAATACCGGAGATGTTGTACAGAGGCACTACAGCCGATTCCCAGAATTTCAGATCACTCACGTGCGACCAGTTTAAACCGTCGGCAGCAATGGCTTTCATCCACTGATCTTTTGTTTTGTCGAGCGATACACCGAGGATGGTGAAGTTTTTATTTTTATAAGCATTGTATGCTTTTACCACGTTCGGGTTTTCCTGCCTGCAGGGGCCGCACCAGCTTGCCCAGAAATCTACCAGCAGGTATTTGCCACGGAAAGAGCTAAGGCTTACCATTTTACCATTAGGATCGGCCAGGGTGAAATCGGGAGCGGTTTGACCGATCATTTTTTCAGGGCCGTCCGGCGCCTGCTGCTGATCTGCCTGTTGCGGTTTCAGTTCTGCTTCAACACTGGTAAGTACCGATTTAACGAACGCATTCTGCGGGAAACGCTTTGTCAGTTTTTCCAGTTCGCCTTTATAAGCGAGCATTTCCTGTTCAGACTGAGGAGGCAGCAGGGTGAGCGCGAAAACAGCAGTGGCAGGGTTCTTTGTTTTCTCTACTACGCTGGTAACATCCGTTTTCAGTTGTTCTATTTCTTTCTGGAAACGAACGCCTTCTACGTTTAAAAGACTGTCGCTGCCTTTCGACTGCTGAAGGCTGTCTAACACCATACGCAGCCGCGAAAGTGTGATGCTTTTTTCGTTGTATTTATTCAGCAGATCACGGATTTCGGCAGAACCGTCGGAACCTTTGATCGCTATTTTTTCCAGGGCATTGTAATCACCGTCGATCGCAATATCACCTGCATCAAGTGCGAGCAGGATGAACTTACCATCGGAGAAGCGAATGCGATAAAGCCCCTGGTTGTTTACCAGTCCCTTAAAACTAAAAGTGCCCTGTGCTTCTGTCACTTTAGACGAATCCACAATTTTAGGATACTCTGTAGTCAGTTCTTCCAGAATAACTTTATCCAGTGGCGCATTGGCCAGTTTCACATCTATTTTAAAATCCCCTTTCTCGTCCTGCTGGTTGCAACCAACGGCTAAAAGGGCTGCAACGCCTGCCAGTAATGCTATTTTTTTCATGTCGGGTCTTTAATTATTGATAAGAGTATCGTTCAAAAATAGGGCTTAATTACGAAACAGAAAGGCAGCGGTTAACGCGCCAGTTTTTCAGCCAGCAACTGGTTCGTAAGTTTAGGATCGGCCTTGCCCTGGGAAAGTTTCATCACTTCGCCCACAAACAATCCCATCAAACCTTTTTTACCAGCTTTAAACTCCGCTACCTTTTCAGGATATTTTGCCAGCACCTCGTCGATAATGGGGGCGATGTTACCGGCATTGTTATCCTGCACAAGATTAAGTGCAGTAGCAATATCCAGCGGTGCTTTGTCCGGTGTGTTGATCAGTTCGGGCAAAATACGCGAAGAGGCAATGGAGAAATTCACCTTACCATCGGCCACCAGTGCAATGAGTGCAGCCAGTACCGGTGGTTGTAATGGGAATTGCCCGATACCCAGGCTATGTTCGTTCAGGTAAGATTTAACAGGGCCGAGCATCCAGTTGGCCGCAGCTTTGTAATGTGGTGTAGCGGCGGTAAGCGCTTCGAAATACTGCACCGTTTCGCGGTCGTCGCAAATTACACGGGCATCGTATTCGGTAAGGCCCAACTGCTGCATGTATTTTTCCACCAACTGTTCCGGCAATGGCGGTAAGGCAGCACGAATGCCGTCGATAAAGGCATCGGTGAAGTTAAACGGCGCCAGGTCGGGCTCGGGAAAGTAACGGTAATCGTTGGCTTCTTCTTTAGAGCGCAGCGGGAAGGAACTACCGTTAGAAGCGTCGAAACTGCGGGTTTCCTGCATAATGCGTTCTCCCCTTTCGGTCATTTCTATCTGGCGTTTCACTTCGTTCTCTATTGCACGTTTTACGTTGCGCACAGAGTTCATATTTTTCACCTCCACCTTGGTACCCAGGTGAGTTTCGCCTTTCAGGCGGATGGATACGTTCGCATCGCAGCGCATACTGCCCTCTTCCATGTTACCGTCGCACACTTCGAGGAAACGTACGAGGCGGCGTAAAATGGTGAGATAAGCGTATGCTTCGTCGGCCGTATGCAAATCTGGCTCCGTTACGATTTCCACCAGCGGCACCCCCGCACGGTTGTAGTCGATCAGTGAATTGTCCGGGTCCTGGTCGTGTATAGATTTACCGGCATCTTCCTCCAGGTGGATACGGTTCAACTGGATATCGCGTTCGCCGACTTCGGTGCTGATGCGAACGTGGCCGCCCTTACAAATAGGGGCGGTGTGTTGCGATACCTGGTAACCTTTGGGAAGATCGGGGTAGAAGTAGTTTTTACGGGCGAAGAAGTTTTCCTTTTCAATTTCACAATGGCAGGCCAGCCCCAGGCGGATAGCGTATTCCACCGCCTTTTTATTCAGGAAAGGCAGGGTGCCGGGGTGGGCCAGGGTAATGGGACTGATATTGGTATTGGGCGCACTGCCAAAAGCCGCGCTATCGTTACAAAAGAGTTTACTTTCTGTTTGCAGTTGTGCATGCACCTCCAGCCCTATTACGGCCTCATACTTATTATAGTCGATATTTACGCTCATGATATTTGTGTCCGGACGATTCGTACAAAGATATTCAAACTGAGATAAAGCAGGGAATTTTGACGAAATTAGACGGAGGATAGGAAACGTGGGGCCAGGAGCGACTTACAGACCATAAAAGTAAACCGATGGATGATATTAAAACCCTTTATGGCAGGCAGCGCAGCTATTTCGAAGCCGGTAATACCCGCCCTTACGAATTTCGCCGCCAGCAGTTGCAAAAACTGAAAGCCGCCATAAAAACCTACGAGCCCAGGATATTGCAGGCCCTGCACACCGACCTGAAAAAGCATCCGCTGGAAGCATTCAGCAGCGAAGTAGGTTTGTTGTTTATGGAAATAAGCCACACCCTCTCGCAACTCCGCAGATGGATGCGCGCAAAACGGGGAGGCGCATCGCTGGTACAGTTCCCCTCGTCCAGCAAAGTGGTAAAGGAGCCGTTAGGATTGGCACTTATCATTGCACCCTGGAATTATCCTTTTCAACTCGTGATGGCCCCACTGGTGGCCGCCATAGCTGCAGGTAACTGCGCCATGCTAAAACCATCGGAACTGGCACCCGCCACAGCCGCAGTGATAGAAAATCTTATACGCGAAACCTTTGACTCCGCCTACGTTGCCGTATTATCCGGCGAAGGGCAAACTGTAATACCGGCCGCCATGCAGCACCGGTTCGACCACGTGCTCTTTACCGGCAGTACGGCTGTAGGTAAAAAGATAATGGAGATGGCCGCCCCGCACCTGACACCTGTTACGCTGGAACTGGGCGGCAAATCGCCCTGTATCGTAGACGAAACAGCGAACCTGGAAGTAGCCGTTAAACGCATTGCCTGGGGCAAGTTCTGGAATGCCGGGCAAACCTGTATTGCACCAGATTACATCCTCGTAAAAGAAGAAATAAAAGATAAACTGGTTGACGGACTGCAACGCGCCATTACCCAGTTCTTTGGCCCGGAGCCCGGGAAAAGCGACGATTATCCGCGCATCATTAACCTCAAACGGTTCGATACCATCATTACTTATCTAAAGGAAGGTACTGTGCTGAGTGGCGGACAGTTTAACCGCGACGAGCGTTACATCGCCCCTACTTTGTTAACCAATGTACCACTTACCGCAAAGGTGATGCAGGAGGAGATATTCGGGCCGGTGTTGCCCATCCTTACTTATAAAAATGTAGAAGAGGCAAAGGCCATTATCAGCAAAAATCCTTATCCCCTCTCCCTTTATATTTTTACGAATAACAGCGTTACAGAAAAATCTTTTACAACCGATATCGCATTTGGTGGCGGCTGCATCAACAACACCCTTATTCATTTCGCCAATATGGATACACCCTTTGGTGGCGTGGGTTACAGCGGCATGGGCCGATACCATGGTAAATACGGTTTCGATACTTTTTCGCACCACAAAACTATTGTAAAAAGCGGCACCTGGCTGGATGTAGCGATGAAGTACGCACCGTTCGGCAACAAACTGAAAATGGCGAAGTGGTTCATGAAATAAAAAACGGCCTGCAAAAGCAGGCCGTCTGTTTGTTTCGCTAACA
>NZ_CABHOU010000105.1 GCF_902168175.1 uncultured Chitinophaga sp.
CCGTATCCTACTCAGGCAGCGGCGATTTAAACGTGGTATTAAAGAAAGATGAAGTAGCACTAAAAGATGTAATAGTAGTGGGTTACGGCACCCAGAAGAAAAGCCAGGTAACCGGCGCTATTGCCTCTATCGAAGGTAAGAACCTGCAGCGTACGCAGGCCGTGGATATCACCAATGCCCTGCAGGGGCAGGCCGCCGGTGTAAACGTTACCGCACCTACAGGTGCCCCGGGTACCGAAGCAGTAGTGCGTATCCGTGGTATAGGTACGCTTAATAACAGCAATCCTTTATATGTGGTAGATGGGGTGCCGCTGAACAGTGGGCTTAACACCATCTCTCCCAATGATATCGCCTCCATGGAGGTGTTAAAGGATGCAGCCGCGAGTGCCATTTACGGATCACGTGCAGCAAATGGGGTGATACTGGTGACCACTAAAAAAGGTACACCCGGTAAAAACGAAGTAGCCCTCGACGTTAGTTATGGTACGGCCAAAGCCATTGGGTTACCGAAGATGCTTAGCACCGCACAGTTCATAGAACTGCAGAACGAGGCCTTTGCGAACGATGGCAGTGCTACCCGCAACCAGGACAACGCCGCCAGTCTTCCTAATACCGACTGGATGGATGAAACTTTCCGTACCGGCGCCACACAACGTTACAACCTGAGTTTCTCCGGCGGCAATGATAAAACGCGGTATTACATAGCAGGTAACATTGCTGACCAGGAAGGTATTATCGTCAATTCTACTTACAAACGTTATGGCGTTCGTTCCAACGTAAGCAGCGATGTGAAAGACTGGCTGCGGGTGGGCGAGAACCTGAATATAACCTATGACCGCACGCAGGAAATTGGCGCATCCGGCGATGGTGGCCGGGCGGGCAGTTTGCCAGGCGTAGTTCGTTACGCCCTTATCCGTCCAAACGCTATCCCGGTGCGCGACCCTGCAACAGGGTTCTACACCGATCTGCCTCCCGCCGGGTTGTACAACAGTTCCTTACTGTATGGCGATGGTAAAAACCCACTGGCCATTGCAGATTACCGTACCCGTACCTCCAGCCGTTACCGCATACTCGGTAACATGTTTGCAGAAGCTACCTTCCTCAGGAACTTTAAACTGCGTACCGACTTCGGTACCGATTTCTATATTGCCGAACAACAGCAGTACAACGGGCAAATTCCGGGCGACAGGACCACCCTGAACGACGATACCAAATCGCTGGACAAAGCGCGTCACCGTTACAGCACCTTAAACTGGACAAACCTGCTTTCGTACAACCGCGTATTTAATCAGAAACACGAAGTAGGGGTGATGCTCGGTACCGAATACGTAACCTTTAAAGCCGACTATCTCAGCGGCTCCCGTAATGGTTACGATAACCGTGCAGATGGCAACAAGAGCCTGCAACAGCTGAACTATGGTTACAACCAGCAGTTCAGTGGTGGCGGGCTGGACGAGTGGGCGCTGATGTCTTACTTCGGGCGTGTAAGTTATGCGTACGACAATAAGTACATGGCCAACTTTAACCTGCGCGCAGATGGTTCTTCCCGCTTCAGCGAGCAAAACCGTTATGGTTACTTCCCCTCTGCATCCGCAGGCTGGAATATTGCGAAAGAAGCCTTCTTAAATGACGTAAGCTGGCTGAATGATCTGAAAGTGCGTGGTGGCTGGGGACAGCTTGGCAACCAGGACATTGGTAACTATCCTTTCGCTACCATCTATTCAACTGCCAACAGCGTGTTACAGCCCGTTACCATCGGTAACCCCAATGTGAAATGGGAAACCACTACACAGTCGAACGTAGGTGTAGACGCATCATTACTGAAAGGCGCACTAACTGTTTCAGTAGATTACTTCCATCGTAAAACAGACGACATCCTGGTGCAACTGCCCAGTTCTTATACCAATGGCGATGCTACCCCGCCTTACGAAAATGGCGCGCAGGTAGAGAACAAAGGTTGGGAGCTGAATGCAGCTTACCGTCAAACCAATACCGGCGGCTTTTCCTGGGATGTAAGCGCCAACGTGACCTTCCTGAAGAATAAAGTGCTGTCGTTGTACAAGGCGAAAGAGCAGATCATTTCTGCAGGTTCCGGACAGGTGTTGTTAAGGGCGGGAGAGCCCATCAGCTCCTTCTATGGTTATAAAACCGATGGTTTGTTCCAGACCCAGGCAGAAGTAGAAGCTTATGTAAACAAAGATGGCGGCATGTTACAGCCTAATGCCAAACCCGGTGATATCCGCTTTGTGGACGTAGATAACGATGGCACCATCGACGGTAACGACCGCGCCATTATCGGTAACCCGAACCCGAAAATGCTGGCCAGTCTGAATGCAGGCTTTAACTACAAAGGTTTCGATCTGAACGCATTTTTCTATGGCGTTACCGGCAACGATATTTACAATGAAGTAGATAACATCATCAACAGTTTTGACGGCCGTGGTTTTAATCAGAAAGAGGATTTCTATACCAACCGCTGGCATGGCGAAGGTACCAGCAACAGTACACCCCGCGCCACCTTCCAGGACCCTAACAACAACCGTCGTAACTCCGACCGTTTTGTAGAAAAAGGTGCTTACCTGCGGTTGAAGAACGTGGTACTGGGTTACACATTGCCTGCAAATACCTTACAGCGTATTGGTTTGTACAATGCACGCATTTACGCCAGCACACAGAACGTATTTACCATCACCAAATACGGCGGTATGGACCCCGAACTGTACACCAACGAAAACGTGGCCAACTACGGCGATCTGGCGCAAGGTATAGATATGGGTACCTATCCACCTGCCCGTACATTCACTTTTGGATTGCAGGTAAGTTTCTAAACGAAGGACATCTAAAACATCAACAATGAAAAAACTAGTCTATATATGCCTCTCGCTTTCCGTAGCAGCCATCAGCTGTAAGAAAGACCTGGAGAAGTTCCCGCAGGGGCAGCTCACCGAAGAGAACGTATTCACCGAAGCCAATGACTTTAAGCTGGCCATCGATGCCGCCTATCTGCCCATTACCAACCGCTTTCGCGGTAACTGGGACTGGGACCTGGGTAGCTCTATTCCACGCGAATGGGTAATTGGCGATGTAATGAGTGACGATGCCGTGAAAGGCGGTGGTAGCCTGGGCGACCAGGAAGATATGCGCAGGATGGAAACCTTTTCCGTGTTCCCCGAGAACAATAACGTACTGGGGATATGGCGCTTTAACTACAAAGGCATCACTGCTGCGAACACCATTCTACAGCAGGACGGCTCTAAAGTACCCGGTATGGACCCTGCGCTGATGAAGCGTATCAAGGGCGAAGCGTATTTCCTGCGGGCGTTCTATTACTTCCGCCTGGTCGTGAATTTTGGAGCAGTGCCTTTGATGATACCGGAAAAGAGCCTGACAGATAATACGAAGAAAGCCACCGTGGCCGAGGTGTATACACAAATTGAAGCAGATATCGCACAGGCGCTTACCATGCTGGACCCATCGTACCCCGATGCGGCCGACTACCAGCGTGCTACCACCGGCGCTGCGCATGCGTTGCTGGCTAAAACCTATTTGTATCGCGGTCAGTGGCAGCTTTGCCTGAACGAGATCGCTGAGGTTGAGAAAGGGCCATATCAGCTGTTAGATAAATTTGAGGATAACTTTAACGGGCTTGGCGAACGCGGGGGGGAGATCATATTCGCCGCACGCCACGATGCCGGCATGATCCCGTCACAAGGTTCTATCCTTAACGCCGTATGGGCGCCGCAGGGTAAGGGCTGGGGTTTTAACATCCCGACACAAGACTTAGTGAGCGCGTTCGAAACCGGCGATCCGAGGCTGAAGGCTACGGTGATGCGCGCCGGCGATAAGTGGGTAGATGGAACTACCGATTACCAGGCGGCATGGTCGCCGCTTACAGGGCTTAATGTACGTAAGTTCATGAGCAATGTAGCGCTTATCGATGACGGGGGTACGGATTATATCTACATTCGTTTGGCAGATGTGCTGCTGTGGAAAGCAGAGTGTTACGCCAACCTCGATCAGCCAGCCAATGCACTTATTCCTCTCGAAGCAGTAAGAGGCCGTGCGCGTAAATACGCCACCAATCCGGTTACCAATCTGCCACCCGTGGTAACAACAGATAAAGTAGCATTACTCGCCGCTATCCGCCACGAAAGGCGTGTAGAGCTGGCCTTTGAAGGGCAGCGTTACTACGACCTGGTGCGTTGGGATTTAGCCCGCACCGTACTGGCAGCCGCTCCGGATGCAGATCCGCTGAAAGGTTATAAGGACTACGGTGCCGGATGGCAGGACCGCAACAAGCTGTTACCCATTCCACAAAGGGAAGCAGACCTGCTGAACCTTGGCCAGAACGACGGATACGGAAACTAATACTATCAGCCGTTGCTGCCAGGAATGGCGGCAACGGCTACATTTAAATAATTGAGAAGCATGGAACTAGCAAAACGATTTTCGCAGAACCCGATATTACGTCCGGCCGAAGTGCCACCCAGCCGCGGAGGATTGGAAGTAGCCTGCCTGTTAAATCCCGGTGTATTTGAGTTTGATGGGAAAACCTGGTTGCTGATACGCGTGGCAGAAAGGCCGGCACAAAAGCCAGGTATCATATCCTTCCCGGTACTGCAAAGCGGGGGTATAGAGATCATAGAAATACCGCTCGACGATCCGCAACTTGATGCTACAGATCCACGCGTCATCAATTACAAAGGTGCCGACTATCTCACTACACTTTCGCACCTGCGTTTAATGTGCAGCGACGATGGTATCAGCTTCTACGAGCCTGAAGGGTATGCTGCCTTACACGGCGAGGGTATATTGCAAAGCTTCGGCATCGAGGATTGCAGGGTAGCCAAACTCGGCGATACTTACTACCTCACGTTTACAGCCGTATCGCCGAACGGAGTAGGAGTAGGACTGCGTACCACGAAAGACTGGAAAACATTCGAACACCATGGTATGATGTTGCCGCCGCACAATAAAGACGTAGCGATTTTCGAAGAGCAGGTGAACGGAAAGTATTACACCCTCCACCGCCCGAGCAGCGTGGATATTGGTGGCAACTACATATGGCTGGCCGAGTCGCCGGACGGTGTTCACTGGGGTAATCATAAAATTATAGCTACCACCCGCAAGGGGCATTGGGACAGTAAACGCGTAGGGGCCGGAGCGGCACCCATCAAAACGGCAAAAGGCTGGCTGGAGATTTACCATGGCGCGAACGAAGATCACCGCTACTGTTTAGGCGCTTTACTGCTCGACCTCAACGATCCTTCCAAAGTAATAGCCCGCAGTGATGAACCGATCATGATACCCACGGCAGATTATGAACTGACGGGCTTTTTCGGGAAGGTGGTGTTTACGAACGGGCATGTAGTGAAGGGCGATAAGGTAACCATCTACTACGGCGCGGCAGATGAAGTGGTATGCGCGGCGGATTTCTCTATCAGTGAGATACTATCATCCTTAAACAGTTAACCATGTTAAAAAACCTCTCCAGGGAAATAAAACACTTTAAGGAACAACCGCACGATTTCAGGATACTGACACTTACCAACCTGATTTACGCGCTGGTATTACCGGTGATCGACATATTCGTGGCCGCATACGTTATGCGTAACTCGAACGATCCTACCAAGGTAGTGATCTATCAGTTGACGATTTACACCGGTATTCCACTTACATTTTTGTTAAACGGATTCCTGCTTAACCGCTTCAGTATTAAAGTACTTTATTCAGCCGGCATGCTGCTGAGTGGCGTGAGTATGCTGGTGATGATGTCGCTGACCACGCTGGACCTTGTGGGTATTGCGTCTGCCGGGCTGATCATGGGTATGTCGTTCGGCTTCTACTGGGCCAACCGCGACTACCTGGCTTTGGCCATCACCAACGATACGAACCGAAACTACTATTACGGGCTCGAAACGTTTTTCTATACTATTATCGCTGTTATCATACCCATTGCTATCGGCTGGTTCATAGAAATTTACAGTGATAAGAACACCGTAAACAGCGCTTACCGCATTGTTACAGGAATCGTGTTCGTGATTACGATATTTGCCTCCATCATGTGTTTCAGGGGGCATTTTCCGAACCCGAAGCAGAAGAAGTTTATCTACTTTAAGTTTCATCCCTACTGGAGGAAATTATTGGGATTAGCTACGCTGAAGGGATTGGCGCAAGGTTACCTGGTTACGGCACCGGCCATGCTTATTATGCTGTTATTAGGGAAAGAAGGAGCGCTGGGTACCGCACAGTCTGTAGGCGCCATAGTAGCTGCTGTGCTGATGTACATCATTGGCCGGCTTGCAAAACCGCAGCACAGGTTGTATATTTTCGCAGGAGGACTGATCTTCTTCTTCATAGCCTCCCTGTTTAACGGTATTATGTATAATGCTACAGGAGTGATCATATTTATGATGTTCCTGTTGCTGGCCAAGCCATTGCTTGATCTGGCGTATTTCCCGATCCAGTTCAGCGTGATCGATATTTTATCGAAGAAAGAAAACCGTAATGAGTTCGCGTACATCCTGAACCACGAAGCGGGATTGTATGCAGGCCGCTTCGTAGGCGCAGGCACATTCATCTTCCTGGCCTATTACTTTTCTACGGAAGTGGCCCTGCGGTACGCTATTATGATTATTGCGCTGGTGCAGCTATTATCTGTAGTAGTAGCCCGCGTTATTATAAAAGAAGGGAAAGAAATGACTAAAGAGTTGAAGGAAGAACCCGTACAAACTGAAGCGTAATGAGAAGATTTTTTGCAATTAGTATGATGGTTGCTGTGATGGCAACAGCGTGTAAACAAACACCAGCGCCTAATCCTGTTAAACAGGAACGCCTGGCCCGCATCGATTCTATGGCCGCCATACCGCAGCCATTACAGATCATTAACTGGAATGAAATGGCACACCGGTTCGACAGTACCGTGTATGACTTTAACGCGAAAGGCGAAAACTGGCCACTGGTATGGTGGGACAGTACGGGGCATAACTACCCGCAACCCGTGGTGGGATTGTTCACCGCGATGAACGATCAGCGGCAGGGTGTCCATAACAAAGGCATGTTCCATGAAGCACTGGCCAGCATGGGCGCGGTATTGGGCGCATCGCTGGTGGGCATCGATAAAAGTAACCAGCAGGGACTGAATTATGTAGGAATGCTGAAGAACTACTTTAACAGGGAAACCGGCTGGAATATCATGATGAACAACACCGCTCCCGAAGTAGCATTGCTGGGCGGCGGTTATGGGCGCGACTGGTGGTACGATGTGTACCCAAACATGTTGTTCTACGCCATCTACGATAAATACCCGAAGGAACCAGGTTTCGATACACTGGCGCTGAGTATTGCCAATAAGTTTTACCAGGCAGACTCTGTGCTGAATGGCAACTACAATTATTCGTTCTTTAATTACGCTACGCTTACCCCGGTTAAAAACCAGATATGCGAACAGCAGGACGCCGCAGCAGGACAGGCTTACGTATTATACGCCGCCTACAAACGTTTTGGTGACGAGCGATACCTCACTGCGGCCAAACGGGCTTTAAAGGTATTGGAAGATCAAAAAGAGAATACCTTTTACGAAGTGTTCATGCCCTTCGGCGCTTACCTCGCCGCCCGCATTAACGCCGAGCAGGGTGGTAACTTCGATACCCACAGGTTCCTCGAATGGACGTTCGACGGTACGCCTAAATGCCGCGAAGGCTGGGGCGTACTGATGGGCAACTGGAACGGTATCGACATTTCCGGCATTGTAGGCAGCACGAAAGACAGGGGAGGATATGGTTTCCTGATGAATACCTTTGATCTGGCCTGGCCGGTAGTGCCAATGGTGCGTTACGACGCCTCCTATGCCAATGCAGTAGGCAAATGGATGCTGAATGCCGCCAATGCTGCACGCTTCTTCTACACACAATATATGCCCGACGAGCACGAAACCATACCGGAACATGCAGCAGTAACGAAAGGTGTGATCGGTTACGAAGGTATCATTCACTCACCTTCTTATCCTGAATACGCACATATCAAGGCGCCGGTAGCGCAAGGTGACGGTCCGCTGTGGGCGAAGGGTAATCCGGCTGTATCGCAGTTCAGTGTATATGGCAGCGGTCATGTCGGTTTCTTCGGCAGCATCATCCGTAGTACCAATATCCCCGCCATCCTGCAGCTCGATCTGCTGGCGACCGACTTCTTCCGCGATAAGGCGTATCCATCTTATCTCTACTATAACCCTTATACAGAGGCTAAAAAAGTAGTAATACCACTGGAAGGCGCCGCGGTAGATATTTATAATACCGTTACCCGTACTTTCATTGTACGTAATGTAAAAGGCAGTTATGAACTCGATCTGCCCGCTTCGTCATCTGCCATACTGGTGTTAACACCGGCAGGGGCGAAGGAAGAGGTTAAAGAAGGTAAATTGATGGTGGATAACGTAGTAGTAGATTACCACGCTTCTAAATAGGTGTGTTTAAATATATAAACTCCGCATATGCTTAGCTGTATGCGGAGTTTTATGTTTTTGTTAGAACTTTCGGGCTTGCTTTTTGTTGATAAGGATACACACCACGAGCGTATTTATTCATATAAAACATAGTGAACATGAGTAGTTTGAAAGACAGGTCGGTAGTGATTACCGGCGCGGCGATGGGATTAGGACTGGCTACAGCAAAGGTTTGTGCAGAGAAAGGAGCAAATCTTACCCTGGTAGATTTTAACGAAACTGCACTGGAAGCAGCAAAGGAAGAGGTTTTGAAGGCAACGCCGGGAGCCAGGGTGTTAACGATCATTGCTGATGTGTCGAAAGAGGAAGCAGTAAAAAACTATGTGGATGCAGCTTTAAAAGAGTATTCGCGGATTGATGGTTTTTATAATAATGCAGGCATCGAGGGAAGGCAGGCACCGGTAACAGAATATGACCTGGCTGTATTCGAAAAGGTGATCGATATTAATTTGTACGGTGTATACTTCGGCCTTCGTTACATCATTCCTGTAATGCAAAAACAACAGTACGGGCGTATCGTGAATGCGGCTTCTGTAGGTGGTATTCGCGGTGTAATGAACCAGATGCCTTATGTAGCGAGTAAACACGCAGTATCGGGTATGACCAAAAACGCAGCACTGGAATATGGTCGTGATGGTATTCTCACCAATGCTATTGCCCCGGGTGCTATTCTTACTCCGATGGTGGCAGAAGCATTTAAACAGATAAATCCTGCAGATCCTAAAGCGGCGGAGGCGGATTACGCGAAAGCTAATCCGACCAAACGTTTGGGTTTGCCGGAAGAAGTAGGTAAACTGGTGGCTTTCCTGTTAAGTGATGAGTGTAGTTATATTAACGGGCAAACCATCGCGATAGATGGAGGGCAGTCCAACAGTTACGGTAACGTGTAGAATGTATGAGTCAGGAGTTTCTGAAAGACTCACTTACTCTGTAAGATAACGGAATAAAAAGAGGCTGCTCAATGAGACAGCCTCTTTTCAGTTATAATAGTTTGTCACCCGCATCTTTCCAGTCGAGCAGGCGCTCATAACCTTCTACATGCAGATTGTGATGTTGTGTAAACAGGAACCCCCTGCCCTTAAATGGCTTTAAATTACGCGTAAGGTCGTCGATCATCATATCGGTACCTACCACGGTTTTATCGCCGCACAGGCAAACCTGGCGCCAGGTGAGGAAAGGGAAGTTATCTTCCAGCCAATGGTATTTGTCCTGCAGCGAAGTCGGGAACTCCATGGCGGCAGATACGATAAATACGCGGTACTTCTTGTTCAACTCTCTTAATACATCCACTGCATCGGGAAACACTTTCAGGTCGCGGAAAAAGCCGGGTGTGTTCAGGTACTTGTGAATAATGCCCCTGTGTTCTGCAGGTACTACATCCGTGAGGTGTTTGCCAATAAGGTCTTCCTCCGTAAACGTTGTGCCGAAGTCGCGGTAATACCATTCACGCGCTTTTCCAATGGGATCGGCAATCGTTTCGTCCATGTCAATCGCAATTGACTCCATGTATTCTTCCATATCTTCTTAAAATGGTTGCTGTATAACAGCAAGTTTACAAAAAAACAAAGCGCCCCCTCCTGCAATCATGCGGAAAGGGGCGCTTATATCGATAGTTAGTTTACTCGAATATTTTCTCTACCCTTCCCACGTTACCATTCACATCCATGCCCTCTATTACCACGCGGAAGCGTTTAGCCGCATCGTTGCTGTAAAAATCGAACCTGGCCACGTTCTGGATGGTGTCGATCACCAGTTGCGGGTTCCAGTAAAGGGTGAGGCGTTTGTCGGGCAGTTCATGCACCGCTTTCTTTACCTCATAATCGGGCGAATAGAAGTTGCGCACTACATTGTACCCCGCCTTTTTGTAAAGTTCAAATCCTTTCACAGTATTATCTCTCGGTGTATCGTTACCACGACGTGTATAAATCGCAATGGCACCACCAGAGCCTCCGCCAAAGCCACCCATAAATGGTGGCCGGAACACCTTCACCATCGCCACGTCTGTAATCGGCAGCGAAGCGATCATCTGTACGTCTACAGGCATCTGGTCGAGGTACAGTTGAGGTGTGCCACCGCGCCAGCTGAGGGTGGGGGAGTTCATATCGCCCGTAATCTGCAGGCCCGCCACGCGCGACTGCAGGTATTGGAAGATATTGAAAGACGTTGGATTATCTGCCGTAAGGTCGAAAACGATCGCATCGCCACCGGAGAACATACCACTGGCGTAACGTTTATCTACCGTTTCCTGCTGTGTAGGTTTCTTGGATGTAACGTTAAACTCTTTCAGGTAAATGGTTTTGTCATTTATTCTCCTGTTAACGGTATTGCCTTCTGTTACCGTGGTGAGGTACGACTTCAGCACATTTGTGGGTAAAGGCGGCGGTACCATATAAGGGAATGGCACTTTAACCGGGTTGGCCAGTTCGAAGAAGTGTTTGGTCATCGTTACATCGATAACCGCCCCCTTTTTGTTTAGGTCACGACCCTGGTACCAAACCTGCGCTGTATCCTTAAATTCCATATTCGCCAGTGCAAATTCACCTTTATCATTGGTCGGTGCCATGGCAATCATCTGGCCGCTATCCACTGGTGTTTTGATCATGAAGCTGATATTGCCGTTAATCAACGGACGGCTGCCGCTTTTGGCAATGCCCATAACGGTAAGCCCCTGTTCGTACGGATAACGGAATGTAGGATATTGTCCCGCAACGATCTTTTCCCAGCTAAACCTGCGCCAGCCGTTAGTCATCATCACCAGGTCCAGTGCTTTAAGCGTATTTTCGGTCGTGTCCCGGAAATACCAGCCTGGCTGGTGAATGTAACCTTTAAGGTCTGATTTGAGCAGGGTATTGGAAACGATGTTGTTGTCATATTCCTCATGCTGTACCTGGTCGGCATCTGTAACCGCTACGGATATCTGTCCACGGGTAGCATCAGGCAGGTCCAGTACCAGCGATGTTCTGGTGCGGGGGCCGTTAGATACATTGTTGGCAGAAATGATCATATTGATCTCTTCCAGGTTCTGACGCAGGTACACGAGCCGCTCGGCTATAGGTGTGCCATTGCGCTGGAACAGCGTAAGCTGCATAATACCGTTCGGTAAACCTTTGGTCGGAATAAGACCGCTGATCTTACCTTCCGCCACGTTCAGTATCGCTTTATAGATCAACTGGTTCTGCATTTGTGCTACCAGCAGCATTTCACTGTAAGTGGTGTCTTCGGTATTACTAAGGCTGGTGAGATAAAATATTCTGCTGCCTTTGTTGTACGTTTTAAGTGTAACGCCCGAAGGTTTGGCGGCAGGTAAATTGAAAGTTTTCTCTGTTCCTGCGGAGTCTTTGGTTTTGGCCGTATACGTTTGTCCAGCTTCCGGTGTAAACTCAAAAGCACCCATGCCATCGTGGAAAGTAGCGATATCCGCTACCTTTTGTCCCTTTCCGTCTACCACTGTGCCGTTTACTTTGGATGGGTAACCGGTTTGGCCGATGGCTTTAAAGGCTACCTGGCTGGCTATGCCGGTAACGAGGTCGCCACCTTCCGGGAAGAACTGCACCGAGTATTCAGATTTGGCCGCGCCGGCATCTGTTCCCGGTTTACCGGTTGCAGGTTTTGCGGCGGCAGCAGCAGCTGCGGCATCTCTTTTCGGATCGTATATCCTGATATTTTTATGGAAGAAGAAGGAAGAGTCGTAGTTCATCATGTACGAAGTGTACGCCCTGGCCTGGTAGGTGCCGGATTTCATGTTTTCCGGTATTTCAATTTCACCGGCGCCACCGCCCTGTACCAGTTCCACGATCCGCTTCTGTACCACCAGTCCCTCTTTGTCTATCAGCTCTACATACAGGTTCCTGGCACCATAAGCGGGCAGTTCCTGCAACGTAACATAACTTTTAAACCATATAGTTTCTCCGGCGGCATAGTAGTCCTTGTCAAAGTGGATGTAAACCTTTTCCTGCGGATAATCCTGATAAAACTTTTCAAGTGCGGCTGTTATGCGGGTAGTCCAGTCGTCGGCAGGTATATACCTGAAGGCACCGCAGGTTAACAGCATTCCTGTAATCCAAACCCAAACCTTCACCCGTGCTACCTTCCTAGAATTTTGTTGCATTTAATTTAAATCAGTATGATTAACAATGTTGTGTTAAGATTGCGTTTGTTTATTTTGCATCAATAAATATACGGTAAATTTTATTTTATCATAATCTGACAAATATAAAGGAAATGGGGGTAGAAGGTAAGGTTTTGATGGTGATCGGCGGTGGTGCGGCTGGTTTTTTCTGCGCGGTAAATGCCGCACGGTTAAACCCCGGGCTCAGTGTCCGGATACTTGAAAAAACAGGCAAGTTATTATCAAAAGTAAAGGTATCGGGTGGGGGCAGGTGTAACGTAACCCACGATGCGCCCGGTGTTCCGGACCTGGTGAAGAAGTACCCCCGTGGTCAGAACCTGCTCAAAAAGAGTTTTCACCAGTTTTATAACGCCGATACCGTTAAGTGGTTTGCCGAGCGGGGGGTAACCCTCAAAACAGAGGCCGACGGCCGCATGTTTCCCAACACCGATTCTTCGCAAACCATTATCGACTGCCTGATGCAGGAAGCCGACACCCATCGTGTGCGCATCGACGTTAATACAGAGGTGAGCCGCCTGGCAAAACAGGAAAACGGCCGGTGGTTACTGCATTTACAGTCGGGCAACCAACTGGAGGCCGACTATATATGTGTTTGCACAGGCGGTTACGCCCAAACGGAGAAGTTTGGCTGGCTAAAGGCCCTGGGCCACGATATTGCCGCCCCGGTACCCTCGTTGTTCACCTTCAATATGCCTAAAAATCCGGTAACAGAGCTGATGGGTGTTTCTGTTCAGCAGGCCGTAGTAAAGGTAGCCGGCACCAAACTACAGGAATCGGGCCCGCTGCTGATTACCCACTGGGGCATGAGTGGCCCCGTCATCCTGCGCCTCTCGGCCTGGGGCGCGCGTGTGCTGCATGATATGGACTATCGGTTTACGGCTGTGGTGAACTGGTTGCCTGGCTACCAGGAAGCAGCCCTGCGGGAAGACTGGGCGGATATCCGGCAGAGTATGGCGGGACAGAAGATCTACCAGAAAAATAACTTCGGCCTGCCGCAAAGACTCTGGCAGTTCCTGTTACAGCAATCGGGCGTGCAGGAAGATACCCGTTGGGCCGACCTCCCGGCGAAGGAGCAGAACAAACTCATTAAACACCTGGTAGCGATGGAATTCCCTGTGCAGGGTAAAACCACTTTTAAGGAAGAATTTGTGACCTGCGGAGGCATCAGCCTTACGCACGTAGACGCCAATACCATGGAAAGCCGCCTGCAGAAGGGATTGTATTTTGCCGGTGAGGTAATGGACGTAGATGGTATTACCGGCGGATTTAATTTCCAGCACGCCTGGACCAGCGGCTGGATCGCAGCACAGAGTATCGGAAAATCATAATACAGAAGGCCTCCACGCGGAGGCCTTCTTCCTGCTAATGTATGACTGCTGATTTATCTGACTGCTGCGTGTTCTTCCATATTAATATCCACCCCTAAACCTTTCGCTACCGATATGCCCAGCCTGATGTCTGCACGGAACCAGTGGCAAAGCTGCCGTTGTATGATCAGGTCTTTTTTAGGGCCTTCTATTCCCCTCATCGATCCTACTATATTTCTTACAAGGTCCATCTGTTCATTAGGTGCCAGCAGGCGGAAAAGATTGCCGGGCTGTGTGTAATGATCATCCTCACCGGGCGCGTTCCTGTCGTAAAAATCGGCAAACATCGATTCCAGGCGTTCGCCAGGGCGTTGGTACGACTGGTCGGGTGTTATATCGTCAAAGCTATTAGGGTAATAATTCGGACTTGCGCCGCCATTACCATCGAGGCGCATGGCGCCATCGCGGTGATAATTGTTGACAGCGTAAGGGCAACGGTTTACAGGCAGCTGCTCGTAGTTAACGCCCAGTCGGTACCGGTGCGCGTCGGGGTAGGAGAGCAGCCGGCCCTGCAACATTTTATCCGGAGAAAAACCAATACCATTTACCACGTTAGATGGTGTGAAGGCCGATTGTTCTACGTGTGCGAAGAAGTTATCGGGGTTCTGGTTCAACTCCAGTGTACCTACTTCTATCAATGGATAATCCGCATGCGACCATACTTTGGTAACGTCAAACGGGTTCCATTTGTACGAAGCAGCGTCGTTTTCAGGCATCACCTGTATCTTCAAAGTCCATCTTGGAAAATCCTTGTTATCGATAGAGGTGTATAGATCGCGTTGCGCAAAGTCAGGGTCTTTACCTTTCATTTCCACGGCTTCCGCATCTGTAAAATTCTTAATGCCCTGTTGTGTGTGGAAGTGAAACTTCACGAAGAACTTTTCACCTTTACCGTTCAGGAAAGAGAATGTATGACTGCCAAAGCCGTGCATATGGCGATAACCATAAGGCGTACCGCGGTTGCTCATTAATATCGTTACCTGGTGCAGGCTTTCGGGGTTAAGGCTCCAGAAATCCCACATCATGGTTGGGCTTTTGCAGTTTGTATAAGGATCGCGTTTCTGCGTGTGAATGAAATCGCTGAACTTTTTAGCGTCTTTAATGAAGAACACGGGTGTGTTGTTGCCAACCAGGTCCCAGTTGCCGTCTTCCGTATAAAACTTCAGTGCAAAACCGCGCGGGTCGCGCTCTGTATCGGCCGATCCTTTTTCGCCGCCCACAGTGGAGAAGCGCAGGAATACTTTGGTTTCTTTACCTATCTTACTAAATACTTTTGCTTTGGTGTAGGCGGTAATATCGTGTGTAACCGTAAACGTACCGTAAGCGCCCGATCCTTTCGCATGAACTACGCGTTCAGGTATTCTTTCCCTGTTAAAATGCGCCATCTTTTCATGGAGCAGGAAGTCTTGCAGCAATAAGGGGCCGCGTTGTCCTGCCGACATTGAGTTTTCGTGTTCATAATAAGGCGCGCCGGAAGCCGTGGTGAGTTTCTTCTGTTCTGACATACAATTACGTTTTGACTGTGATCTTCAATATAAGGGGCTGCAGTTTCCTTATAAGTCTGTTTGCTTCTCTATAGTGACAGGGCAAAAGTATCCGATCAAGGGATATAAATCAAAACAATATTATTTATCAGCATATAGATAATCTAGATACTTGCCATCAGATAGTAAGATAATGAATTCCCGGTTCATAATCTTTGTCCAGCGCCTGCAATAACGCTTCAAAATGGCCTTCGCCGTACATCAGGTCCGTTTTGGCGGTATCTACCATTAATGTGCGAACGGGGTGCTGGCGGAGGTATTGCATATACACGTCCTGCACGTTAGCCAGGTAGGCGTCCTGGATATTAAGTTCGTATTCGCGGTTACGCTTTTTAATGTTTTGCTGCAAACGGGTAATGGGTGCGTTCAGGAAGATGAGTAAGTCGGGTTGGCGCAGTTGGGGGTTAATAATTTCGAACAGTTTCTGGTAAAGCGAGTATTCCTCGGGCGCGAGGTTGATGCGTGCAAACAGCAGGCTTTTGATGAACAGGTAATCAGAAATGACCGTTTCGGAAGAAAACAGTTCCTGCGCAGCGAGCATTTCTTTCAACTGTTTATAACGCTCGGCCATAAAGAACAGTTCCAGCGGAAAGGCGTATTGCTGGGGGCGTTCGTAGAATTTGGGGAGAAAAGGGTTATCGGCAAATTCTTCCAGTATCAGTTTAGCATTAAAATGAGCGGCAAGTCTCGTTGCCAGGGTCGTTTTACCTGCGCCGATATTACCTTCTATAGTGACGAATTTATATCTCATGTATAATTAAGCAGTATTATTTAGAAGTAGCCTGTTCGCGTTTGTGTACGGGCAACTGGTCGGGACATATCTCCAAAAGCTGCGCCAGCGTTTGGTGGAGTACCGGGTGTACGAAGTCCGGCATTATTTCGCAGAGCGGCACCAGCACAAAGCGGCGGTTAGCCATTTGCGGGTGAGGTACTTTTAGTTGCGGAAGATCGATCTGTTCGTCATTGTAGAATATCATATCGATATCAATCACCCTGCTTCCCCATTTCTCCCGGCGTACCCGGCCTATCTGTTTTTCGATGTCCATCGTAATTTCCAGCAGTACGGGTGCCGGCAGGTCGGTTTGTAACTCCAGTGCCTGGTTCAGGTAGTTGGGTTGTGACACACCTCCCCAGGGAGCCGTAGCGTACAGGGACGAGGTTTTCACCACTTTCCCGGCCGTAGCGTTCAGTAAGTCGACCGCCCGGCGCAAGTTCTGGCTCCTGTTGCCCAGGTTGCCACCTATAAGTAATATCGCTGTATTCATGTAGTAGAGGCCCCAAAAGTAGCCATACTTCCTTATTTTTGAAAAGAAAAACCGTAGATAACCGCTATATTCACGCAATAATATTGTGTGCAATAAGCATTCTGTCATTCATTTTATATTGATTTATGCGTAGCTTTTTTAAGTTCTTCTTCGCTTCCTTCCTGGCGCTTATCATCTTTTCGTTCATAGGTTTAATTTTTATGTTCGCGGTGATTGGTAAGGCTTTTGCGCCCTCCCGTGTTGTGGTATCGGCTAACAGTGTACTGGTGTTAGATGCCTCCACTGCGTTAAACGAACAGCGTACAGAGGATAAACTCGGTTCTTTACTTCCCGGTGGCGGCAGTGAGGCGCCCGGGTTATACGATATGGTAAGGTTACTTCGCCATGCCGGTACCGATGAAAATATCAAAGGTATTTACCTGAAAGTAGGCGGTAATGGCAACAACTTCGCCACCAACGAGGAATTGCGTAACGCGCTGCTGGCATTCCGTAAAAGCGGCAAATTCATTTATGCTTATGCGGAAGTAATTCCCCAGCAGGCCTACTACCTGGCTTCTACGGCCGATAAAATATGGCTGAATCCTAAAGGAGGACTTGAGTTTGATGGTTTCTCCATGGAACTGATGTTCCTGAAGGGTACCCTGGAGAAGCTGGAAATACAGCCGCAGATTTTCTATAACGGCAAATTTAAAAGTGCAACAGAGCCTTTACGTGAAACCAAAATGACCGATGCCAACCGCCTGCAAACAAACGTGTTCCTGGGCGAACTGTATGGCAAATTCCTGAATGGTATTGCCGAACGCAGGGGCGTTGATACGGCTACCTTACACAGTTATGCAAACGAGGGTCTGGTGCGTTTTCCCACCGATGCATTAAAATATAAACTGGTAGATGGTTTGAAATATGATGATGAGGTAATGGACGAGTTCCGTAAAAAGATCGGTATTGATAAAGATCAGTCTATCAATTTTATATCTGCTAAAAAGTATGCTTCTGCAGTAGATTATGAAGACAATGGTGCAGATGGCTCCATAGCGCTGATTTATGCGCAGGGCGACATTGTAGGAGGTAGCAGCGAAAGTAATAACACTATCGCCAGCGATTCTTACATCAAAATTATCCGCGAAGCCCGCCAGGATAAAGATATTAAAGCTATCGTATTCCGTGTAAACTCCGGTGGCGGCAGTGCGCTGGCTTCAGAATCCATCTGGCGCGAACTGACGCTGGCTAAAAAAAGCAAACCAGTGATCGTTTCCATGGGCGACTATGCTGCTTCCGGCGGTTACTATATTTCCTGCATGGCCGATTCGATTTTTGCACAACCCAACACCCTTACCGGTTCTATTGGTGTATTTGCCATACTTCCCAATATGCAGGGTTTCTTCAACAATAAACTCGGTATCACCTTCGATGGTGTTAAAACAGCGCAGTATGCCGACCTCGGCAACGCCAGCCGTCCACTCACGGACGGGGAGAAAAGAATATTACAATCTTCGGTAGATACAATTTATGCGAACTTCAAAGGCCGCGTAACCGAAGGTCGTAAACTGGCCGATGTGGTGGTGGATAGTATTGCGCAGGGGCGTGTATGGACAGGTATAGAGGCTAAAAAGCTAGGCCTGGTGGACCGTATCGGTGGTTTGGACGATGCGATAAAATGTGCGGCCAAAATGGCGAACGTACCCGCTTACAGCCTCGTGGAGTACCCATCTGTAAAAGATCCTTTGTTTTCATTTCTCAGCAAAGAGGAGGATGAAGCAAAATCAAAGGCCATCCAGAAGGAACTGGGCGCTTACTACAAGATATATAAGCAGGTAAAGGCCCTGGAGCGCCTTACAGATGGCGTTCAGGCACGTTTGCCTTTTGATATGATCATCCGCTAGTGTGATAATATTATTAATAACGCCCCGTAGTAATTTTACTACGGGGCGTTTTTCATTTGTTTGTTTATTTTTGAGCTGCTAAACAGATACCCTGTGACTATGAAATATTTGATACCGGTAGCAGCTGCTGTAATATGCTGCGCCTGTGGCTCGCCTGCAGTTACTACCAACAACGCGGATACTACAATAACCACGCAGCAGCGGCCGGATACTACCGTTACTGCTGCCACCGTGAAAGAAACGATTAAGATCGGCAACGTGGTGTACGATATTACATCTGCTACGGAAGAAGAGTTTGACAATGCGCAGGCCTGGGTGAGCGATACCAGTGAGGTGAGGACGCTTGCGGCTACCGGTGGACTGGTAAGCAGGGTAGTGGATACCATGTTCCTGAGAGCGGGTTTGCGGACGGTGAGGCTGATTAATAATGGGGACGATGATGGAGATAGCTTTTGCCAATACGACTTTTTGGGAGAAGCGCCAGGTACAGGCCAGTGGGTGGTGTTAGGTATGTATTACGAAAGCGCTGCCTACCTGTTAATCAGTAAAGAAACCGGCGATACCACCTATACAATGGGAACACCTGTGTTATCTCCCGATAAAAAATACTTCATGTGCTGTAATGCCGACCTGGAGGCGCAGTTTACGCCTAACGGCATACAATTGTTCCGCAATACAAAAGTGCCTGAACTGGTAGAAGAAGTGTCGCTGGAAAAATGGGGGCCTGAAGCGCTGAAGTGGATCGATCAGCAGCATATATTGATAAAGAAAACACTTCCGTACAGCAACAGCGGTGACTACCAGGAGCAAAAGCCAGTATATATAAGGCTGACTGCCCGTAAATAGTACCCTGATAAAAACATATAAAAATAGCCCCGGAACGCATGATATGTTCCGGGGCTATTTAGTTAGTTATATCAGCCTTCGCCGGTATACATTATGCCTACTTCCTCTTTCGATAACCTGATTACGTGCTTATGAGTTTCATCTACTACGCGTTGAGCCTGCATCCTTAACTTACGCAGCCCATCGGCCAGCGTTTCCATACTTTTCTCTGCTTCCTCTGCCATTTGATTGTGATGAGTAATAACAGTAGTTAATCGCTTAATGTGTTCGGTAACTACATCACAAATTACCTGAGAAGATGTGCATGGTTCAAAATCCTGCAACGTGGCAAGGATTTGCTCGTAACCATCGCACTTTTTTCCTTTTTCGGCCTGACCTACAGTGTTTACGGTTTGCTCCATTTTGGTTGGATTTAGCGGTTTAGATTCACATGATGCGCCTCGCATCTGGCATGCGAAGAATGAAAATAATTGGATAAAAATTTTGCTGATATTGGCCCTTGGGCGTGTCGAATAACGTTATACGAAACAAATATAGGTATAGGTTTTATAGCAATATAGCCTTTGAAAATATTCTCAAAATATAGTTTGTTTCATTCACCCCGCCCTGTGTGAATTGAGTCTTTATATATACCCCTGTTTTGTTTAAGTGTCAAAGATATAGCCCTGTATTGCCTCAACGATCTGCTAACTCATTGTTATCCAATCAACTTAAAAAAGTTTAAAAAATTATTGCTTACCGGGGGTAACAACCGGAACATGCTGGTGATATACTGTTACAAAAGCAAACGGGCGCAGGCCGAAAAGCCCGGAACAAAAGAGTAGGCATCACTTAAACACCTATCAAATGAGAACGCAATCTTTATTCGCAGCATGTATAGCAGCATCTATGTTATTATTCGCAGCATGTAAAAAAGACAAGAGTAATGATGAAGGAAGCACCCGCACAGCTGGTGAATTCCTCGAAAAATTCGGAGCGCAGGAACAAACATTTTCTTTCAATGCATCTGAATTACCAAAAGACATCACCCTCAAAGGAGGTACTAAAATAAAAATACCCGCAGGTGCGCTTACACAAAACGGTAACGCAGTTACAGGTGCCATCACCGTAAGTGTTACAGAGTTCCTGAAACGCAGCGAATTATTACTCAGTGGTGTTAATACCAACCACGTGTCCGGACTATTGCTGGAATCGCAGGGTTCACTGTTTATTGATATCCGCGCTAATGGCAATGGTGTGGACAAGGAACTGGCTAAGCCGCTGAACATAGCGGTACCTGCTAAGGGCGATGGTTTTACCCAGCTGTGGGCCGGTGTAGATACCATTCAGCAGAACCAGTTTGCCTGGGTAGCCCCCCAGGTAGCCAACGGTCAGCAGCCGCGCGAAGTAAAAGCGGTAGAGGGCTTCTATACCTTTGATTTTGGGCTGATAGGCTGGGTGAATTGCGACATTTTCTATAGCAACAGCAGCCCTAAAACCACTGTTAAGGTGGAGGTGCTTAACAACCCCGGCTCTATGGCATCTTTCCGGGCCTCTAACGGTGAAACCTTTGTCTTCTTCTGTGCAAAAGGTAGTAATGTAGTTGCACAGATTTATACACCTGATGGTACAAACAAGGTTAAAAGCTACGACAATTCCATGCCCGTAGGCGTAGAAGGGAGGTTGGTTTCTTTCTCTGTCAAAGATGGTAAGTATTACCTGGCTCAGAAAGACATCACAATTTCGGCCAACCAGTCTGAAACCATTACGCTCGAACAAACAACGGAAGCCGCTATCCAGGCGGCCATGGATGCCCTCAATAATTATTAGTTTCACTGGGATCATGGCAAGTATGCAGCTCGCCACCTTTACGGTGCGCGGGCTGTTTTTTTTGGGAAATAGCCGAAAAACAGTCTTAGCTTTACGCCTCTTTTTGTAAATAATGATTATGGCAGAGCAGTACAGCCAGTGGCGCGCCATGTTGGCGATTATGAAGGCAAGTATCAGGGCAATTTTCCGTAGTCCGTCCACCGTAGTGTTTAGCCTGGCTTTTCCGCTGATCTTTATCCTGGTGTTCGGGTTTATCGGTAACGGGGGGGTAACGGTGAAAGTGGGAGTAGATAAGGGTTCGGATACCACTGGAACCTTGTATAAGGCCCTGGCCGCGAAAAAAGAAGTGCGGCTGATCACCGGTAAGACGGAAACTGAAATGGAACAGGATCTCCAGAAAGGCAGGATAGCCGCCATTATCCATATTGCCAGCCGCGCGGCTGGCCCTGTGCCCAACGAGGCCGTACATATTAAAACATCCTCAGCCGG
The DNA here is from genome assembly GCF_902168175.1 of uncultured Chitinophaga sp. GTDB lineage: Bacteria > Bacteroidota > Bacteroidia > Chitinophagales > Chitinophagaceae > Chitinophaga. The sequence continues at coordinate 21,833 of NZ_CABHOU010000105.1, forward strand.
GGGACAAAACTTAGGCGTTTTTCGCTCTATTCTGTCCGAAACCATCTCGCAGTTAAACGACCAGTGGTATAAAAGGCCCGGCACGGTGGCTACTGTATCGGCCGAAGTTGTGCCTGGCCGCCAATATAAAACGATCGACTTTATACTGCCCGGCCAACTGGGCTTTTCGCTGCTAAGCGCTGCCGTATTCGGTACAGCCTTCCTGTTCTTCAGCCTCCGGCAAACACTGGTTTTAAAGCGCTTTTTCGCTACACCCATACACCGGGGATATATCATACTGGGCGAAGGCTTAAGTCGCCTGTTGTTCCAGCTGTTTGGCTCGGTGATCATTATTGGCATCGGCTATTTCGCTTTCGGGTTTACGCTGATAAACGGGTTCTCCACCTTTGTTGAAATGCTTATTCTCAGCGTATTCGGCCTGATGGTGTTTATGGGTTTTGGCTTTGTCGTAAGCGGTATTGCTAAAACAGAAAGTACGATCCCATTCCTCGCGAATATTGTCACCCTACCGCAATTTTTGCTGGCGGGCACCTTCTTTTCGGTGGAAGCGTTTCCCGCCTGGCTGCAGCCTGTGTGCCGCATCATGCCACTTACTTACCTCAACGACGGGCTACGCAAAATTGCTTTCGAAGGGCTTCATCTCTGGAACGTATGGGCCGATTTGCTGGTTTTGGGACTCTGGGGAGTGGTGATTTACGGGGTGGCTATAAAAGTATTCCGCTGGGAATAATGCTGGAATTTTGAAAGAATAGGCGTAACTTTTACTTTCCGGAATTCGAAATCACTTTAACAAAAAACCTGCAATATGCAAGCCTTGTTTCTCACTATTGGGGCCATAGCAGTGGTAGTGCTGGTATTTTTCATCGTGTCTCTTTTTCTTCCACCGAAAGTACGAGTGGCCCGCTCCTTATTTATGAAGGCTCCCGCCGAAAAAATCTTCCATGAAATTAACAGTCTCCGTAACTGGAGGCACTGGTCGCCCTGGCACAAACAGGACCAGGACCCGGGTATGAAAAACGTGTACGGCGCTACAGAAGAAGGGCCGGGCGCTACTTACCGCTGGGAAAGCCATCGTCGTAAAACAGGCAGGGGTAAGCTGATTATTACCGCTTCCAAACCCTTTCGTTTCATTGCTGCCGATATTTACTTTATGGGCAGGGGGCTGATGAAAGGCTACTACCGCCTGGACCCGGCCGATGGAGGTACCAGGGTTACCTGGAGCTTTGAGGCCTATACCGGCAATCACCCATTACGTAAGCTGATGGGGCTGATGATGGATAAATGGATGGGGCGCGATTTTGAAAAAGGACTCAATAATTTGAAACAGATAACAGAATTTAAGGCTTAAAGAAAAATTATGCGTGGTATCAGGATGTTGCTCTTATCTGCAACGGTTTTAATCGTATTGCTCTTTTTATTTTCCCTCTTCTTTTCCTCTAACGCCAAAATGCAAAGGGCTGGTGTGATAGACGCTCCGGCATCCGTAGTGTTTAGACAGCTTTCCGATACTACCCACTGGAAAAAATGGTACCCATGGCCGGTTAGCCAGGATCTGGCCCATGGTAAACTCGTGCTGGGTGAAATGATAAAGGATTCAGCAGTGCATTATAGGGTGCTGGCAGAAGATGACAGGCTTTCGCTCACAGGCAGCTTTTTCCTTACTGCCACCACCGATGGTAAATCCACCACCCTTAACTGGTCAATGGAGCGCCACGTTGGTTTGTTACCCTGGTGGAAAGTGCGTGGCCTGCTAATGGACCGCGTTTATGGTCCCACAATGGAAAAAGGTCTTACCGATTTAAAGGCTGTGGCTGAAAATGCAGCGGGAGATACGCCATGAGGTCTGGTGCTGCAAGGTTTTATTCGCGTCACCTCGTTGTCGATCAATAATTCAGTTGGGATGCAGCGGGTGGTGTTGAGATACCGGACTATTCTTTTGCTTACCTGGCCCGTCCGCACATCATTACTACATTTAACCGGAAGTAGTTAATTCTATGAGCGGTAGTCTTTTTTTGTTCGAATAGGTGTAATTTACTGGAGAATTCACATCAAAAACAAAAACGTTTCTTATGAAAAAAATGCTCGTTTGGTTATCGATGGTACTGATCGGTACGAACGTAATCGCGCAGAATGCGCCTAAAAGCCCCAGGGTTGAAGCTAAAGGTGAAAATGTAACGATCGCTTATGGTCAGCCATCTAAAAATAACAGGGATATCTTTGGTGCCCTCGTGCCCTATGGTGAGATTTGGCGTACCGGCGCTAACAAATCTACTGACATCACTTTTGACAAAGACGCTACTTTTGGCGGTAAAAAAGTGAAGGCCGGTACTTACGCGCTGTTTACTATTCCTGGTGAAAAAGAGTGGACTATCATTCTGAACAGCCAGCCTGCTCAGTCAGGTGCTTTCGATTATGATAAAACGAAGGACAAAAATGTACTGGAAGTAAAAGCTCCTGTACAGTCCCGTTCTGATGTACAGGAAAAATTCACTATCAGCGCACCAAAAGGAGCTGTAGTGTTTGAGTGGGATAAAACGAAAGTTAGCGTTCCGCTGAAATTCTAATTGCATTAAACATCATATTGGCCTCCTGTTGCGCGAGTAGCAGGGGGCTTTTTGTTTTGGTCAGATGCGTTTGTTGATGGGCATACGGTTGCAAAAGATGCCGATGGTTGCCTATCGGCATGGCTTGAAACGCGTTGCAGGCATATAAAAGGTTTCATCAGTTGACCAGCAGCACGCTGCCCTCCATCATCCCATTTCCTGTATAAATTCCTTAACGCTATCATAAACAATCTCCAGCTCCGCATCAGTGATGCAGTAGGGGGGGAGTATGTAAACCGTGTTACCCAAAGGTCTCAACATCACCCTTTTTTCCCGGAAGAAGGAATGAATAGATGCCGCGAGTTCATTCGTATAGCTGTCGGTGCCGGGTGTTACTACCTCAAAGGCCAGCAGGGTACCAAGGAGCCTTACGTTCTTTACTGAAGCAGAGGTCTGCAGCCATGCAGCGAAACGCTGGTGTTGATGGTTTACGCGTTGCCTGTTTTGCATGCAGCCCGGATCGAGAAATAAATCCAGGCTGGCGAGCGCGGTGGCGCAGGCCAGTGCGTTGCCCGTAAATGAATGCCCGTGAAACAGCGTTTTAAGCTTGTCGGTCGACAAAAATGCGTTGTATATGTTTTGTGTACAGGTGGTGATGCCCAGCGCAATAGCACCCCCGGTAAGTCCTTTTGAAAGGCATATGATGTCTGGTGCTACAGACAGGTCCTCCATTGCGAAGTTCCTGCCGGTGCGTCCAAAACCGGTAAATATTTCATCGGCGATAAGCAGGATGCCCAGTTTGTTACAGTGCTGTAACAGTTTTTCGAGCATGGCTGCCTCGTATACCAGCATGCCTGCTGCGCCCTGCAGCAATGGTTCAAAGATGAAGGCGGCTATCTCCTCCGCCTGCGCGGTAATTTGTTCACAAATGGCCTCCAGGTTGCCTGCATCGGGCAGGTCTATAAAAGTTACATCAAATAGGAACTGATCGAAGGCTTTTGTAAAAATGCTCCTGCCGCTTACGCTCATCGCACCAAAGGTATCGCCGTGATAAGCGTTTTTAAAGGCAAGTATTTTACCTCCCTGCTTTCCCTGGTTGTAGCGGTATTGGATGGTCATTTTTAAGGCTACTTCTACCGCAGTGGAGCCATTGTCTGAGTAAAACACCTTTTGCTGGCTGCCCGGTAATATCGGCAGCAGGCGTTCTGCCAGCGCAACTGCCGGCTCATGTGTATATCCTGCGAAAATGCAGTGTTGCAGCTGTTTTGCCTGCACGGCCAGCCTTTCTGCAATATACGGATGGGCATGACCATGTATGTTTACCCACCAGCTGGAGGTGGCATCTATGTAATTGTTCCCCTGCTCGTCATACAACCTGGCACCTTCGCCCCTAACAATGCCAATAGGGGCCGGGGCGGTCTGCATTTGTGTGTAGGGGTGCCATATTACGGCCTGGTCCCTTTCGCTCAGCGTTTTTTGCATGGGGCAAAAATAGGGTTCGGCCGGGATATATCCGCAGCGAATACAGCTTGGCCAACAATCCTGCTGTTATTGTTTATGCCCGTGTAACGCGTTTATATACAGTGGCTTGTGATTTATGCAGCCAATTTTCCCCTTGTGCCTATTCATGCCCCGGCCCTTCACTATCCCCGACATAGAAGTGATAACCTACCGCTGTGCCCGGCGAATATAGGCCATCACCTATTTTAATGCCCACCCGCCCCATAC
>NZ_CABHOU010000106.1 GCF_902168175.1 uncultured Chitinophaga sp.
ACCTCGTAAATCAGCGGGCTATTGCCGGCAGCACCCGTAAATCTGCCACCGATAATATAGCCGATCTCATCTCGCAAATGCGCGAACAGCTCGATTTGCTAGACGACATGCTCGAAGCCTTCGTAACCGATCAGGAATTTCTGAGTGTTTACAGCAACCTCCGAAAGATCGTTGACCGCACCGGAAGGGGCGGGCAGCAACCGAAGGTAGCCGTGAATTAGAAGGATTAATTCTAAATATGTAGTTCGTGTTGCCGGTGCATTTATATGCACCGGCTTTTTTGCTTACCGGCGTTTGATTTATGAGAGGTTTTTGATATCATTGTAGCGTAGAAAAGGAAGGTATTTTAATATTGATTACAGATCGTATATTGTCATTATAAGCCTATGAAATTTAATAGGAGATCGATAGAAATACTTGATATTATCGCTTGTTTAGTAACACCAATTATTATGTATTTCGAGGTATGTGTCGATCAAAATCATCCGTTATTAATTGTTTTATACTTCTCGATAGCATCCTATGGACTGGCAAAATCTATTGAGATGTTTAAAAATAGGGATTTCCTCCCCCTGAACGATATCGTGTTTTTGTAAGATTTTTTTATAAAGCTTAGTATCACTGCTTTTGCCGGTGGAGTTTGGATCTTCAAGTGGACTAACTGGTCGGAGATCTCAATCGGAATAATAATTGCAAAAACATTGTTCTTTATCATGTTATTCCTTATTCCAATAGCCTATATGTCTAGCTTATGGATGTCCCCCAATAAGGAAGAACCGGGTGGGGAGGATTGAAATGTTTTTTGTGTTCTGGAAAAAGAAAGCCTGGTCCTGTAAATGCCGGGATAGCTTTAATTACAGGAATTGCATCCTTATCCATAAGTAATATATTGATAGCCATGTTCAAAAGGAAGAATATTCCTGTAATGCTACTTTTTCTTATAAGTATTTTCTTATTCGCACTTGGTTATGGTAAGGCATACATACGGCGGGATACTTTCAAAAATGGAATTGAATTAAGGAGCGCTGTATTGGATGTAGATTGTAGTACCGGGACGTCCAATAGTATGATCGTTATTAATCACAACAACGGTAATCATATCGTAAATATGAGCTATCGGTCTTGCGCTACTTTAAAAATAGAAGATACTGTAAATATCAAATTCAGCCCGAAGCACGAATGGTATTTCTACGAATTCGATGGACGGGATGAGTCGTCAGCAGAAGATGTCATTGGGAGCGCGTTGTTCTTTGGTGCCGTACTTATCTATTGGATCTGGATTTCGTTTCGTACGAAGGGTGGTTGATTCGGGCATTTTTACATAAGTTTATCAGACTGTAGGTATTTCGATAAAAATATAAACCCGTTAGTGTCTTTGTGTCCGCAGTTAGGCGTTGCCCCGTTCCCGCACATTGTGCTCAACCAACGGATGCCAGGTTCTATTGTGTGCCCGCGTTAGCGGGCATCACTCTGTTCGTCATTGCGAGGCACGAAGCAATCCTCGTGTGTAGTCTTCGCATCAGTAAAGCCGTGCAAGCAAGTGTTTATTCGTAGGTACACTGCATCCAAAAATATGTCAGACATAGGAAACCGGCTATGCAGGAAAGGCCTTAATGTGGCTGTTCTCACAAGCTGCTGAGTGGCTACGAAGGCTTCCCCATACTTATTAAGTGACTACTTACCATAGCTAATAGCCCACATCACTACGCCCGCAAACGTGAACACGATTAGAATTGGAGCCAGTACATTGCTTATTTTCATCAAACGCACGGTGGATCTACTTTCATATTCCTGGTAGGATTTTGACCATCTGAAGGTAAAAATCGCAATCAGGAATGCCGGACTGTCCGGATGGTGCGGACGTAAAGCGTTCAGAACTTCTTCTTTACCGATGGCTTCGTAAATGATAAAGTTGATGACCAGGTGGACAACGAACATGATCAGCCAGGTAATTCCTAATATTGCCAGCAAAGACTATGTATTGGTGATGAGGAAGAAAAGTACAATTTTTTTCAAAAAATTTATTAAACTCGTGCTGTTATATTACCAATGGAAATAAAAAGTTCGTTCAGGTATGAAATAAACTGCTGACGTACATGGTGAAAAAGCGCTTCCCGGCAATACGCCGTTCAAAAGAAATGACTTTCCAATCTTCCGTGAGGCGATGGCTTAAAATATTCGTATGGGTGCTGGCTGGCATAGTTGCTTATAGCACGGGGAAAGAAACGTTCATAAATTACCAGCTGGCGAAGTATGGGAAGATAGTGACAGGATATGTTACTTCGAAAAAGCGGGTCGGCGGTAAAGGCGCTGTCTAGAGAAGCTACGACCACAATGTAGGTGGCGTTGCCTATTCCGGAAAAACTTTAAATGAAGGAGGTTATGCACCAGGAGATACCCTTCTGATTATCTATAACGAAGACGATCCGGGAGTTAGCAGGTCTTCACGTTTCTTAAATCTACTTATAATGTACGGGCAATCGATAACCTTGGCCGCTAATAAGATTAAATTCGATTAATAATGATGCCTGTTTTAAATAAAATTCTTATTCTCCTGCTGTTTGCCGGTCCCGTCTTTTCCCAAGAAGAGCGAGATACTTCGCGCAAAGGAAGCCCCGTTTTTATTGAAGGACATTCATCTGAAGAAACGAAGGCTGATCAGATGGTTGACCGTTATGCAGATTCTACTAATAACATCCGGAATGGATCAGTACCCGGCTTTTTGTTTAATCCTTGTTTTGATGCGCCTTTTCCTCGATTGATAGCGTTTCATAGCACCGATAGGAGGTGGGACGTTATCAGAAAGATTAATAACAAGCGTATTTTGCAAAAACTGGTGAAACGAGATGATAAACGAATGAGGCTTGTTTGTAGCGAAAGGGCAAGCCGGGAAACGGATATCTACAGTAAGATGTCGGTTTATGATATGTTGTTGAAGCGATTGAAAGAGTTGGAACCTTTGTAGTGCCAGTCTAAATCCGGCTTCCAGGATTTTTCATGTAAAAGAGGAGAAGTAAAAAAGCAATTGCATGTATTTTAATATCTACTACAGGTTGTTTGTCCTTATCCGTGATTACGGTGATAATTCCGAGCCCCGGTATGGTGCAGTTCTGCTATTTTCAATATTGCAAATGCTTAACTTCCCTACTTTGTTAGGAGTATTAGGTATTTTACTGAAACGAATAGTAATAGTTGATCAGCCTTACGTATCAGGTGCTATTGGGATTTTAATTGTGGCTGCCAACTTGATCGCTGTTTTCGGGAAGAAAAGATATATTAAAATAGAAAATAAATTCGGGAGTGAAGATGAAAATGGTAGGAAAAGGGGGCGAATTATTTTAGCAACGTATGTGCTGTTAACTTTGGGTACACTTGCAGCCGTTATTATTTATCTGAATTACAATCCGATTACACATACAGGGATAGGGGATAGCTGGAATTGATAGCCTGCTGCTATTTATGCAGGCATGTCGGTGTTGAGTCTGGTATTAGCCTATTTAAGTTTATAAATGTATCATGAATAATAGAACAGTGAAAAGCTTTAACGAACCGGGAAATGTGGCCGTTTTTACAACACGGTATGTTATTCGTCAGGGGCACCCGATATTGAACATCTTTCATCATGAGGATGATGGCGCGTGGGTATTTGTCGGTGATGATGTTTGCCACGATGATAGCGATTACCTGCTTTTGGCACTTGAAGAAATCATCGAACATGATCCTTCGGTGCTCGATGTGGCCGATTTGCCGTTAGGATGGTGTGCAATACGGGATAAGCCTGGCCGGCCCTGGCTCATCCAGAAGATGTGACATATTATAATTAAATGAAAACAACACTCATTAGCATCCCCGATCATAACCGCAGCTTTCTCACGCGCTTCTGGCGCGAAGTCAGATGGTTCGTACTCTTATTCATCGCGATCGGGCTTTATGAACTAATCACTTATGGCATGGGAATTGAAGTGTCTATCGTGTCAGCTTTCTTCTCGTTGTTTATCATATCATTGGGGCTCGCCCGCTCAGTACAAGTTCTCTATAGAATCGTTGATGATGGCAACGGTAACCTCGAAATACAAATACTACATTTAAACCAGGTTAAAACAACTGTATAGCCCAGGGAACATGTTAAGGTAAATGTTATACTTGATTTCTGGGCGAGGGGCTTCAAAGATATGATACGCATCGACGTTAACAGTAAAACTTATTTTACGCAGCGCGCCGGTGCTGTTTGGACACATCAACTAATTGCGGAAGTGAAGGAGAAAGTAGCAGCTAAATTGTTCATCCATGAGAAAAAATAGCAAACGCATCTCATTTTTCTTCAGCCTCCTATACGTACTCCTCGGCACCCTGGTGGTACTGGTATCCATTCCACGATACGAGCTATTAGGCTTTGATCACAATCATCCGTTATGGCTGCCGGCCCTGATCATTACGCTACCGGCCAACCTGCCGTTATTTATGTTGGCATGGGTTGGGCTCTCATGGCTATCGATTCTGATATTGCAAAACGTCGTGTTCCTGGCAATATGGTGGGTGTGTTACGCCGCGCTTAGCTCAGTCTGGCCAGTTACCACGCAAAAAAAAGGCAGCCGGAGCCGCCTCTAAATCATTTTACGCCAACACATCCCCCCACTCCGGCATCTTCTTAAACATCGCATTCGCAAACGGACATAACGGCAACACCTTAATATTATGCTCCCGAACATACTTCACTAATTCTGTCTGCAGTTTTTTACCCACTCCCTGTCCGCCTAAACTATCATCTACCTCGGTGTGTTCGATGATCAGTTTGTGTTCACCGGCCATTACGTAAGCCATCTCGCCCAGCTTTACTCCATCTACTAAAAAGTCGAATGAACCGCGTTTGCCGTGTTCTCCCTGGATGATCTTGTGTTTGATCTCTGTATTAGCCATTGTTTATTTTTTTAGAAATTTACTGTCTTCGGGTAATGGAATAAAACCGGTTTCGCCGGGTACTTTGTCGAACGATTGTTCGCGCCACTTTGTTTTCGCAGCTTCTATGAGTTCGCGGCTGGTGGCTACGAAGTTCCAGTCGATGAAACGCTGTTCGGGAAATGGTTCGCCGCCTACGATATAAATAGTGGTGTTGGGATGCATTTTGAAAGAGCAGAATACTTCAGGTTTGGCGACCAGTAATTGTTTGGTGCCGAATGTGTTGCCTTCGCTTTCTATGCTGCCCTGCAAAATGTACATGCCCCATTCGCCGTACAGGTGTTCGCCGATGTTTACTACCTGTTCTGTTTCGCTTTTCAGTTCCAGGAAAAACAAATTGCTGTAAACAGGTACAGGCGATTTTTTGCCAAAGGCTTCCCCGGCTATTAATTTGATAGCAATGCCGTCCTGCTCCCAATGCGGTAGTTCGTGTTCTTCCACATGCGCGAAACTGGGGTCAATTTGTTCCAGTTCCTTCGGAAGGGCTACCCATATCTGCAGGCCGTGCATATGTTTGTCGCTGTGGCGGAGATAGTCGGGCGTACGTTCAGAATGAACAATGCCTTTGCCGGCCGTCATCCAGTTTACCTGGCCGGGTTTAATTTCCATTTCCGTACCCAGACTGTCTTTGTGCATAATATTGCCTTCGAACAGGTAGGTGAGGGTAGAAAGGCCGATGTGAGGGTGCGGACCGATATCCACGTTCTGGTGGTCGTTCATGTTAACGGGGCCCATGTGATCGATGAACACGAAAGGGCCTACCATTTTCTTTTCCCGGAAAGGAAGCAGCCTGCCCACCATGAAGTTGCCGATGTCACGCGCTCTTTCCTCTATGATTAATTGAATGTTCGACATTGTTGTATGGTTTCAGTGCCGAATATACAATATTTGCCCTTTTTGGTTAAGCGCGGGTGGGGGTATGAACATGTAAAAGCGGAGAATCGACCATTAGCTGGCCAGTATGGCATCGGATAATTCCTGCTCGAGTGCAGTGAACGAAGCAGGTATCCTGTTTTTATCGGTAATGCGGAAAACGCCTTCTTTATTGAGCTGCATATGAAAACGCAGTTTCTTTTCGCCATGAGTGGCATAAACCTGGTAAAGCTCGCGGATGCGGATGTTCATAGGGAGAAAGTCGAACTGTACCGCCGCTTCGCCGACCATGAAAGTTTTACTGAATTTTACAATGTTGATGATGTTACCCATAAGTTGCGCTGTGTCCTGTCTGCAAAAAATTCAAGCGCAAAAGTGGTGAAAAAAAGCGGGCATTCGTACATTTAAATAAAAAACATGGAAACCATTACCCCGGAAGTTTGGCAAAGAGGCCCGGTAGCAGGCGTTCCCGCGTTACTACAACCCGTAGCGCACGCTTTACTGCAGGCCAGGGAGGAAATAGAAAGACTGATGGCTGATTTTCATGACGCCTGGCTCTGGGAGCGCCCCGCAGGAGTGGCATCCCCGGCCTTCCACCTCCAGCACCTCTGTGGGGTACTCGACCGCCTCTTCACTTACGCCCGTGCCGAAGCCTTATCTGCAGAGCAACTCGAATACCTGGAAATGGAAGCCATCGTACACAAAGACCTCACCGGCGCCATTCTGCTGGAGCGCTTCTCCTGGCAGGTAGATCGTTGCCTGGAACAGCTAAAAGCCACGGAAGAGGCCCGTCTTACCGAAATACGCGGCGTTGGCCGCAAACAGGTGCCCTCCACGGTTATCGGACTGCTGTTTCATGCGGCAGAACACACAATGCGGCACACCGGACAGTTGCTGGTAACGGTGAGCGTGCTTAAAGCCAAAGAATAGCGCTACCTTTGCGGTTCAATTTTTTTTATTCGTAATATGACTTTTGAAGATTTAAACCTGAACAAACCCCTGTTAAACGCTTTAACAGACCTGGGTTACACCACGCCTACCACCATCCAGCAGAAAGTGTTTTCGGTGGTAATGTCGGGGCAGGATGTGTGCGGCATTGCGCAGACGGGTACCGGTAAAACGCTGGCTTACCTGCTGCCTGCACTGCGGCAACTGGAGTTTTCGAAGGAAAAGCTCCCAAGGGTGCTGATAATTGTGCCTACCAGGGAACTGGTGGCGCAGGTGGTGGAAGAGATCAAAAAGCTCAGCACTTACATGAGCGTTGAAACCCTCGGTATTTACGGCGGTACCAATATGAACCCGCAAATGGCGGCCGCCCAGCAAAAACAGGATATCATCGTAGCCACCCCGGGCCGACTGGTAGATGTAGCCCTCAGCGGTGCGCTGAAACTGAAATCGATCAAAAAACTCATTATTGATGAAGTGGACGAAATGCTGAACCTCGGCTTCCGTACACAGCTCAAAAATATATTCGACTTACTGCCGGCGAAACGGCAGAACCTGATGTTCTCGGCCACTATTACCGACGAGGTACAGGCGCTGATCAACAGCTACTTCAATCATCCTGTAACGGTAGAAGCTGCCCCGGCAGGTACGCCGCTGAAAAACATCGCACAACGTGGTTACGAAGTGCCTAACTTCAACACCAAAGTAAACCTGCTCGAACTGCTCATCACCAGCGACCCCGACATGACGAAGGTGCTGGTGTTCGTGGCCACCAAACAACTGGCAGACCAGTTGTACGAACAGGTGGAAACGAGGTTTCCCGGACAGGTGGGCGTTATCCACTCCAACAAAGAACAAAACCACCGTTTTAATACCGTTAAGCAGTTTAAAAACGGCACTTACCGCTTCATCATTGCTACCGATATCATCGCCCGCGGCCTGGATATTGCGGAAGTGAGCCACGTAATCAACTTCGATACGCCTGAAGAACGCGAAAGTTATATTCACCGCATTGGCCGTACCGGCCGCGCGGATAAGGAAGGTATCGCCATCCTGCTCGTTACGCCCCGCGAAAAAGAACAGCAGGACCAGATCGAAGCATTGATGAATTACCAGATACCCATGCTCCCGCTGCCCGAAAACCTGGTGATTTCTGATGTACTTACCGAGGATGAAATGCCAAAGGTAATTGTGAAAGAAATCAAACTGAAGCCGGTTAAACGCGAAGGCGCCGGTGCCGCTTTCCACGCGAAAGCAGCGCATAACCAGAAGACGAACAAGAAGGTGAGTCACGCCGACAAAATGATGAAGAAGTACGGTAAACCTAAAACAAGGGGTGCCAAAAAGAAGAAATAATAATATTACATGATAGTAAAAACGCCTGTGCCGGATTTTGGTGCAGGCGTTTTTCTTTTTTAAACCACTATGAGAAAATCTGGATTTTAATTATATTTAGTAACCATTACCCCCTTTATTGAAAACTTCCGTCATCCTGAATTAACTGTTATGAAAAACACACAACTTTCGGCACAGCAAACCTCGACTGTCAGGAGAACAACCGCATTATACAACATGGTGCCCAATCTAAGCTGGACTATTCTCCACCTGGCCCCCGCTACTTTTTTTTCTTTTAATAAGATGTTGCCGCTATGGGTGTACATCCTGTTGGGTGCAAGCCTGCTGGCTGCGTTGCTTCCAGCGTCGTTTTACAAACGAATACAGTTGGGCGGCGGCGTTCAGGTATACAAACGTATCGGCATTCTCTGGATCCGGCGTTTCAGCCAGGATGGCGACGTGATTAACCGCCTTTTACGCAAACGTTTCCCGGGTTATAAGGTCATCAGCGAACCTTCGGGCGTACGCCATTACATCCTGCGCGCCAATATGAACGAACGGTTTCACTGCGGCCTGTTTGTATATATGCTGGGCGCGATGGTGTACGCTATCATACAGGAACAGTACATGTGGGCCATTATTATGGCGGTCAACAATGTATTGTATAATTTGTACCCGATGTTCCTGCAGCAGTATAACCGCATTCGCCTGCAGCAGATCAGCAACAGGAGAGCGGGTTTTGATTTTTTTGCGAAGAAGGGAAGGGTAGGTGTGTACTAGCAGTTATCTTTAATCCCACAGTTTTCCATTCGGATTAATATTCCGGTGATATTTCTGCGCCGCCCCGAAACTTGAGAAGTCCTGTTTTTCTCCCAGTTCTATTTCCTGGAATGCACAATACATTTGCCGCGCAGCAATGATCGGGTCCATTTTTCCAACACCCGTACAAAGCCCTGGTATGGCTACGCTATGAACGTCCTGGTGCTGCCTTGCCTGTATGAGTATTGCTTTCATGGCGAGGTAGGCGTTTACCGAAGTATCGATATTAAAATTAGTAGGTACCCGCATGGTAGGCGCGGAAATAAGGAAGGGAATGGAATCATCGCCCGTTTCTAATATCATGGCGGTGCCAATCAGTAATTCACCTTCGGGAAGCGCTTTAATGCGCCGCTGCAATTCCTTCTCCATATCCCATCCCAGGCGCTCGGAAATGCTGTAATCAAGCCCGCCGTCCATAAAACCGAACGAGTTGGCAGGACTCACGATCGCATCGCAGGTAATGCGGGTAATATCACCATTCACGATTTTCACATTCTTCTCATTCTGGAAATAACTGTGCCAGGCATTTGTCATTTCCGGCTTGGTATCAATCAGGATGTATTGCATGGGCTATAGTAATGAAATGATGTAGGAAGATACTGCAAAAATACGACAGCTAAAACTGTTGTTTCAATTCATACAGGGCCAGTTCTTCATCATCAGGTGGCGTGATCATTTTTAAAAACCGGAACCCACTCCGCTCCAGCAGTTTTACCGAACGGTTATTATGAGTCAGCGTGATAGCCAGCAGGCTGTTGAAGGCGAGCGTTTTCCTTGCATAATCAAGGCAGGCCGTTACTGCTTCCAGTCCATACCCTTGCCCTTCATGTGCAGCTAAAAAGGCAAAACCCAAATCAGGCCGGTCGAGGTACGCACGTTTAAATAATCCGCACATGCCCACCGGTTGAAAGTTGCTCTTCAACATCACTACCCATGCCCCGAAACCATTCTCTTCGTAACTGCGTAGCGGCCCGGTTTTAATATACTGCCGGGCATCCGGTACGGTCTTAATATTGCGGTCGCCGATATACTTTATCCACGATGGCATGTTCAATAATTTCAAAATGAACAGGTCATCATCTAAAGTGATCTTCCGAATGATCAGGCGTTGTGTGATAAGCGGTTTTTCCATATGGCGTATTGGCTATTCCCAGCTTAAATTAATAATTGTTTCCGAAAAATCCTTCTTTGATAAACGTCTAAAATACATTTCTTATCAAGCTCTTTTTTTAGAGAATTATCATCGTAAGATCATTTTTAATAAAAAATATTTGACAGAATGCTGTAACAATCGATTGTTTTTATATAAATTTGTTACATCACGTATAAACCAAAATCCCACGTCCAAAAATCCACGTATGGTCATTTTCATCACCTTAAAAAACAATTTTTCACGTAGCTGCATGCAAACGTTTGCATCGATTAAGATGGCGTTCGCATAAATGCCAATTGCACTGGCCCGGATAATTATTGCTTTCGCTGAATTGGCGCTGAATGAGTACTGATCGTTTACAACGGTCCTGGCAGTGTAATGTCTTGTATTTAATGTATTGCTTGTAAAACGGGCCGTCCGAAATACGGCCCCGGCCACATATTGCCTTTCACTCAAATTTTACGTTATGTCTAAACATTTACCGCGGTCTTTCGCACCTCGCTGGCTAAATGCCCGGCGACTTTTATTCCCCTCACTTGTGCTAACTGCCCTTTCTGCTAATGTAATGGCAGCACCGGTGGCAATTCTTTACCAGGATCAGCAATCACAGACAGACGACACGAAAGTGATTGCAGGCAAGGTAACAGATGAAACTAATCAGCCTTTACCAGGCGTTACAGTAAGCGTAAAAGGCGTAAACGCCGGCACGGTTACGGACGCAAAAGGCGCGTTCACACTTCGTACGCGTTTACAGGACGTTACACTGGTGTTCACTTTTATGGGATATCTTACCCAGGAAGTAAAGTACGCCGGCCAGTCGTCTTTAAGTATCACACTTAAGTCCGACCAAAAAGCATTGGGAGAAGTGATAGTGGTTGGATATGGTACGCAGAAGAAAGTGAACATGGTGGGCGCTGTGTCGGCCATCAACGTCGATCAGAAAATGACCAGCCGTTCGCTGCCAAACGCCTCTTCGGCTTTGTCCGGAATGGTGCCTGGTTTGGCCGTAACACAATCCAGCGGTATGGCCGGCAGAAACTCTGCCAGCCTGCTGATCCGCGGTATGGGTACGGTAAACAATGCAAACCCGCTGGTGGTGGTAGATGGTATGCCCGACGTAGACATCAACCGCCTCGACATGAATGATATCGAAAGTATTTCGGTATTAAAGGACGCAACCTCCGCATCTATTTATGGATCACGCGCGGCCAATGGCGTTATCCTTATCACGACCAAATCTGGTAAGGGCCAGAAGAAAACGGCGCTGAACTTTACAGGCAACTACGCGGTGGAATCGCCGGTAAAGTCGTACGACTTTATGAACGATTACGCCCGTGCGCTCACCGTGCATCAGCGTGCGGCAATGAGCAATACGGCCCGTGCGCAGCTGTTGTTTAAAAATGGCACGATCGACCAGTGGATGGCGCTGTCGATGATCGATCCGTTACGGTATCCGTCTACCGACTGGTGGGATGTGATTATCCGCGACGGCACGATGCAGAACTACAACCTGTCTGCTTCCGGCGGCAGTGATAACTCGAACTTCTTTTTCTCCATCGGTACCATGGACCAGAAGGGGATTCAGATCAATAACGACTTCCAACGTTACAATGCACGTTTCAACTTTGACTATAAACTGAAAAAGAATGTCAATACCGGCGTACGTTTCTTCGGTAACTGGTCCAAATTCGTATACGCTTTGGAAGACGGTTTTACCGATGACGATGCTACGAACACCGCTGGTTTCGATATGCAGTACGCTGTTGCGGGTATTACTCCTTACGACCCTGTATCGGGTTACTATGGCGGTGTAATGGCTTATAACGAAGATCCGCAGGCATATAATCCTTATACGGTTTACCAGAATACGCTGAACAGGCAAAACCGTCAGGAAGCCAATACCACTGCTTACATCGACTGGACGCCGATTAAAGGCCTCACCGCCCGTATGGACTACACCTTAAACTATTATAACCAATTCCGGTACCGTGCCGATCAGCCTAACCGCTCGTTCAACTTCCAGCAGAACATTTTCGGCAGCCGTGTATATGTGGGTGATAACGCGGGCGTGCAGAATTTTACCAACACTGGTTATAAAACGATGTTTAACGGCAGGATAAATTATAATACCACGATCGCGAAAAACCACGAAGTGTCAGGCCTGTTCGTATACAGCGAGGAATATTGGTACGATCGCTGGCAGAACGGTTCACGTAACGACCGGTTGTATCCCAGTTTGCATGAACTCGATGCTGCTTTGCCTGATATCCAGTCGGCTACCGGTAACACGGCCACAGAGGGCCTGCGCTCTTATATTGGTCGCGTTACTTACACCGGTTACGAAAAGTATTTGTTTGAAGCTAACTTCCGCGTAGATGGTTCTTCGCGCTTCCTGCCCGGCAGCCAGTATGGCCTGTTTTCTTCAGTAGCTGCCGGCTGGCGCTTCTCGCAGGAAAATTTCATGAAAGATCAGACGTTTTTAAGCAACGGTAAGTTACGTGTGTCGTACGGCGGACTGGGTAACAACAGTGGTGTGGGCCGCTTCGAGCAGTTAAATACGCTTAATCCCAGTTCTTACATGATTAACGGTACCAGCGTAAAAGGTTTTGTGAATACCAAAATGGTGAACAGAGATCTTACCTGGGAATCAACAGAAGTGCTGAACCTTGGTCTGGACCTCGGCTTTTTCAACCAACGACTGACTACGGAACTTGATTACTACGATCGTTTAACGAAAGGTATGAACCGTCCTTCGGATTTTTCCATTCACCTTTCAGGCGCTTACAATCCGGCCCCGCGTAAAAACATCGGTAACCTCCGTAACCGCGGCGTGGAAGCAAACATTACCTGGAACGATAAGGCCGGCGATTTTAACTACATGCTCAATTTCAACACGTCTTATAACTGGACTAAACTGGAAACCTGGAACGAGTTCCTGAACAGGGGGTATACTTTCCTGGACATGCCTTACCACTTCCTGTATGTTTACGAAGATCAGGGTATTGCGCAAACCTGGCAGGACGTGTACGACGCCACGCCACAGGGCGCGCAGCCGGGCGATGTGATCAGGAAAGATCTGAACGGCGATGGTAAGATAGATGGCAACGACCAGAAAGCGTACCCTAAATACCAGCGCGATCGTCCAACTACCTACCTGTCGTTCCGCAGTGCGTTGGGTTGGAAAGGTATCGACCTGTCGTTCCTCATTACCGGGGCTATGGGTAGAAAAGACTTTGTGACCAATAACTACAACAATACCAATCCGGGTACACAACGTTATGCCTCGCAGTGGGCGCATTTCTACGACACCTGGAACCTCGATAACAGGGATGCTAACTGGCCACGCCTGGGCGGTTCCGGTAACAACCGTGCTGATACACAGTTCTGGCTCGATAATATGAACTTCGTTCGCCTCAAGAACATCCAGTTGGGTTACACCATGCCGTCGAAATGGACGCAGCGTTTAAGGATCAACAGTTTCAGGGTATTCGGTTCTACCGAAAACCTGGCTACCATTACATCTTATCGCGGCCTCGATCCGGAAATGCTGGGTAACAGGAGTAATGCTTATCCGCTTACCAAATCTTATTCTTTTGGCGTAAACCTGGGGCTCTAAACTGCAACAATCATGAAAAGACTTAACACATTTATACGGTCTATGGCGGTGCTTACGGCACTGACCACCTTTGCGGCGGGCTGCCGTAAAGACCTGCTCAACCAGGTGCCTACGGGCGCGCTGGATGCGGGCGCCTTCTGGAAAACAGAGGCCGATGCCACAATTGCCCTGCAGGGTGCTTATGCAGATATCCGCCCTGTATTTGATCGTGATTATTATTACGATGGTATGGGCGATTTTATAAGAACCCGCGGTACCAGCGCTACTGCCGGTAACCTTCAGAAAGGGGATGCTTACCAGGGCGCCACGTATTCGCCTGTAGGCAGTGCATCCGGACAAACGTTCGATAAAATGTACCGTTACCTGTACGGCGGCGTTAACCGCGCCAACTACGTGATCGATAACGTAAACCGCATGCTGCTCACTGCAGCACCTGCCTCTGTACCTGGTTTGGAAAGGGTAGTGGGAGAAGCGCGGCTGCTCCGTGGTATGTTATACTTCCGCCTGATCACGCTTTGGGGTGATGTGCCTTACATCGGCCATACCGTGTTCTCTGATGCGGAAGTAAGTACGCTGTCCCGGCTTCCTATTGCGCAGGTGAAAGACTCCATCCTGGCAGACTTTACCTACGCGTTCGAGAAATTGCCGGTAAAGGCAACGGAGTTTGGGCGTGCGAGCAAACCTGCAGCATTGGCCTTCAGGGGTAAATTACAGCTGTTCTGGGCTTCCTGGAACAACTATGGCTGGCCTGAGTTGCAGGGTTTTACTGCCAGTCCGGCCGCCGCTACAGCTGCCTACACAGCAGCAGCAGAAGACTTTAAAAAAGTGATCAACGACTATGGGCTTACGCTCTGGCGCAATGGCGATCCGGGCGAATGTGATCCGCCGGGCAAAGCGGAGAAATTGCCTAACTATTATTACCTGTTTACGCCTATTGCCAACCAGGGTAATACAGAAATGATCATGGTGTTTACACACGGCGGTACGGGCACTAATCAGGGTGAAGAACTGATGCGTGATGTGTCTGGCCGTTCGCACGAAGGCTCGCAGTGCTGGGTGTCACCCAGGTACGAGATTGCCGACAGGTACCAGCTGATTTCCACTGGCGACTTTGCCCCTAAACTGGTGCCTACCGATCCTGGTGTGGCGGGGGCGCGTACTGCGCCTAATTCGGCCATCAACCCGCAGAGTTATGCAGGCCGCGATTACAGGATGAAGTCTTCTATTATGTGGGATTACGAAATGAGCATTGGTTTCAACTCTCTTAAATCTACCGGCTGGGTACCTTTCCTGTATAAAACATGGACACAACCTATCACTATTGATGGCGTTGTATACAATCCTTATAATACCGATGGTACTAACTCCGGTTACGTACTGCGTAAATTCCTGCGTAACACCGCGGGTCAGGGCCGTAGTGATGGCGATTATGCATACCCGGTAATGCGCCTGGCAGATGTGTTCCTGATGTACGCGGAAGCTACCAACGCCGTTTCGGGTCCGCAGGCCGATGCAATAAACCTGCTGAACAGTATTCGCAGGCGCGGTAACCTGCCGGCTTTATCTGGCGCCAGAACTGCCAACAAAGAAGTGTTTTTCGATGCTATTGAGCAGGAACGTATTGTTGAACTGTTTGCAGAAGGTCATCGTTACTTTGATATCAAACGCTGGAGAAAGCTCACCGCTATCTGGGGGCAGCCAAATTCACTGGGCGTTTGGATGAAGGATACACACAACGGGGACGTACAACAGTTTTACCAAAACACGCCGGAAAGAGCTTACCAGCAGTTTTACATCTGGCGTATTCCACCCGGCGAACGTGACCGTAACCCTAACCTCACGCAAAACCCGGCCTGGCTGTAAACACTAATCAGGAACTTAAATTATTGAATGATGAAAAAGATTTTATCAATATCCACGCTGCTTATTATCGCTGTGTTTGCGTTTAACAGCTGTAAAAAGGAATATCCGGTAGACGAAGACGGTTTGCTGATTACCAGGCGTACCGAATGTTTTGTAACCGACTTCGACCTGCTTTCGTCCGACCAGCAAACGGTGAGGGTAGGCAATACCATAGTAGATACCGCCGCCCGTATCGTAAACATCCAGGTATTGTTCGGTACTGATCTTAAAAACGTGTACCCTGTATTTAGCCTGGCTTCCGATTGTAAGCTGGACCCTAAGATAGTGGGCAAAACCGACTTTTCGGATCTGACTAATCCACGTAAATACACCGTGGTATCGGGTAACCGTAAAGTGCGCAATACCTACACGATTAACGTTACGGTAAAGCAATAGAGAACCTTTTAAATTTTGAAACATGTTAAACAGAACATCCAGATATATAGCCATCGCATGTTCGTTAATGCTGGTTTTCGAAGGTTGTAAGGAAGACGATTATGCCTTACCTACACCCAAGGACGCACTGCAGAACGATGTGATAAAACGGTCGATGGGGCCAAACATCGTTGGAACGAACATTGAATTTACCTATGCCATGGCATTGCCGGCAGCAAAAGGTAAACTGAGTTCCGCACAGGTAGAAGCCACCATTCCGGGCGCAGCGGCCACTTACCTTGAGTACAGGTCGTTTTACACCAATGGCAGCGGTGTAGACGTGGGGGTGCCTGTTGGTAACCCTTCTGTAAATACAGGTAGTGTTACTAAAGTAGATTTTACAAAAGATACATCCGCATCTACCCTCCGTTACTTTTATACTGTGCCCGAAGATGCACGCGGTAAACCGGTGAGCTTCACTTTCAGCGCGTTAAGCAGCGATGGTAGTAAAGTGACGTACAAAATGGGGCCGTACAACGTATCTAAAATGGATATGAAATTAGACCTGGTGGTAACAGATGCCAACAGGTGTTTCATTTCGATTGCAGATATGGCTGTTTATACCGCCGCCGAAGCTGGCCCTAAAGCCACCAATATCGACCTGGTATATATTTACAGGGTCTTAACCAATGCCACGTACAACCACTCGCTGGTGGCGCCTGTAACAGAAGCGCAATACCTGCAGGGGGCCGTAATTCCTGCCGGTATCACCAATAACAGTAAACTGGTAAAAGCCTGGAACCTCCGTGACTTCCAGCTTTCCCGCGCTGCGTACAATGTGTATGTAGATGATGTCGACTTCCAGAAAAAGGATTTTAAGGATGCGCCAAACTTCGCTATCAATATGAAAGCGGAAGCTGGCCTGTGGGTGGAAACGGCAGACGGTAAATACAGGGCTTATATCTACATAAATAAGGTGGATAATGCAGCAAAAAGCGCGACGATCAGCATTAAGCGCTATGCAATGTAAATGAGTGAAAGGATGCATGAACAGGGGCTGTTTTATAATAGCTCCTGTTATTTTTTATATTTAGACACATCATGGGTGCCTGTTAAGTGAAACGAAAACCATTTTGATGCCATAAAATAAGCAGGATGAAACGACTTTTTATATTGATATGTTTAACTGCAGCCATGCAGGCGCACGCACAGGAAACCTTTTTATTGCAACGGAACGTATTGCAGGAAAGTAAAAGGAAACTGGCTGCCAACGATGCCGCCGCAAAAAAAGCACTTGCGCAACTGGTAACAGAAAGCGATACGCTGCTCACCCGTGGCCCTTATTCGGTGACGTACAAAAGCAAAACGCCGCCCAGTGGAAGTAAACACGATTACATGAGTGTGGGCCCTTACTGGTGGCCCGACTCTACTAAGCCCAACGGTCTGCCTTATAAACGTAAGGACGGGCAGGTAAACCCGGAACGTTACTCCATCCGTGATGCCGATTACCAGAACGCGCTGAACCACGATGTATACACCCTCGCCATTACCTGGTACTTTACAGGCAACGAGGCCTATGCCCGCCATGCCGTTAAACTGCTCCGTACCTGGTACATCGATACCGCCACCCGTATGAACCCGAACCTGAATTATGGTCAGGCCATACCGGGAATTACTGATGGCAGGGGTATTGGATTGATAGATACGCGCAACCTGGATAAACTGATCGATGGCATGCAGTTGCTGAAAGCTTCGAAATCGTTCCCTGAAAGGGATTATGCGGCTATACAGGATTGGTTTAAAGCCTATCTGAACTGGATGCGTACAAGCCCCATTGGTCTCGACGAGGCTGATGAGCATAACAACCACGGCACGTGGTACGATGTGCAAACGGTATCTATTGCATTGTTTACCGGGCAAAAACAACTGGCGAAACAGATAATCGAGGAACAAACAAAAGCGCGTATCGAGAGCCAGTTAAAGGAAGATGGGAGTCAGCCGCACGAACTGGCCCGCACGCTTTCCTGGAACTATTCGCAAATGAACCTGAAGGCCTTTTTCGAACTGGCGCTGCTGGCAGAGCAGGTGAAAACGGATCTCTGGAAGTATAAAACCAGTTCTGGTAAATCGATTGAGAAAGCTTTTACCTGGTTGCTGCCTTTCGCCACAGGGAAGGAAGAATGGAAGCACGAACAGATTAAACATATGGACAGTAACGGTTACCTGGAACTGGCCATGATGGCGAAAAGGAAGTATCCGCAGCTGGACCTGTCGCCGCTCTGGAACAAGTACAATGATTTCTATAATCCGATGCTGGAACTGGTGGGCTGGGTGTATTAGCATTTGATGAACGGGGTAAATGAATCACGGGATACGGATATATTTGTCCGGATCTATTAAAAGCAGATTATGCGCAGTTTTTTATTATTGATAGGGTTTATTGTATGCGGAGTGGCCGCATCTGCCCAACAAAATTTATTGAGTGGCAGGTACTCCGAAGCAGCTTTGGGGAAACTACTGGTGCCACAAGCCCAATGGACGCCCTTTCCCCATACTGCAGATAAAGCAGGTTGGGCAAAGGCCGATGCAGCTACCAAAGCCGCCATCATTAAAAAGGCGGAGAGCTTCCTGAACTTCACCTGGCCTGGCATACCAGCCACGAAGTCGCTGCTGATCGTACGTAATGGTAACCGCACCGAATACCAGGACATTGCCAACATTAAACGCGAAGCGCTGGGTTACCTGCTGATGGCCGAAGTGTTCGAAGATAAAGGACGTTTTACGGACGATATCATCAACGGCGTTTGGGCTATTTGCGAGGAATCGTTCTGGGGCGCTTCTGCACATCTTTCCCGCAACAAACCTTACTCGGGTTTACCGGATGTGGCGCAGCCGTTCGTAGAACTGTTTTCCGCCGAAACGGCCACGCTGCTCGCCTGGACCGACTACTTCGTGGGCGATAAGCTCGATGCTGTTTCGCTACAGGTGCGCAAACGTATTTACCATGAAGTAAACACACGCATCTTTCAACCGGTGATGACCAAACCCCAGGGCTGGATGGCCGCTAACGCACAGGGTCGCCCGCCCAATAACTGGAACCCCTGGATTTGTTCCAACTGGCTGAACGCGGTGCTGTTACTGGAAAAGGATGATGCAAAACGTACGGCTTCTGTATACAAACTCCTGCAAACGCTGGATAACTTCCTGAATCCTTATCCGCAGGATGGTGGTTGCGATGAAGGCCCGAGTTACTGGGGCGCTGCCGCCGCTTCGCTGTATGATAACATCGCTATGTTAAACCTGGCTTCGAATAATGCGTTTAATTACGTTTTTGAAGATGAAAAGGTGAAAAACATGGGCCGGTTTATTTACCGCGCACAAATCAGTCAGCGGTACTTCCTGAACTTTGCCGATGCCGATCCGCAACCAGGTATGGCGGCCAGTATGATTTACCGTTATGGTAAGGATATTAAGGATGCAGATATGATGCGTTTCGGCGCTTTTTATCTCGATAAAAAAGATAATGGTAAGCTAAGCCGCTACCACTTTTTCCGCAACCTGTTCGAAATGTTTATGCAGGATGAGTTTAACAAAGCTGCCAAAGGCCTGCCCTTACCAGCCGACACCTGGCTGCCGGACTTACAGGTAATGGCGGCGCGCGATAAAGCGGGTACTACCGACGGCTATTTTGTAGCCGCTAAGGGTGGGCACAACGATGAAAGTCATAACCACAACGATATAGGCAGCTACGTCGTATACTACAACGGCCTGCCCTTACTGATCGACGTGGGCCGTGGTACCTACACCGCCAAAACCTTTTCCGACAAACGTTACGATATCTGGTATAATCGCTCGGACTATCACAACCTGCCAACCGTAAACGGTGTTACACAATCACCGGGCGCGAAGTTTAAGGCCGGCAACGTGACTTATAACAAAGGAAATGGTTACAGCCAGCTATCGCTGGACATTAGCGCCGCTTATCCCACTGCCGCCAATATTGAAAAATGGCAACGTACCGTACGTTTTAATAAAGGCAAAAATGTACAGGTAACCGATGATGTGCAATTGAAAAGCGGCGGCGCTGTAATTGAACACCTGATGACCTGTTACCCGGCCGTGCTGGTATCGCCGGGCAAAGTGCTGATCAAATGGAAGTCTGATAAAGGGGAGGAGAAAAACTTCTATGTGCATTACGCTGAAAAACAATTCGGCGCCAATGTGGAGAAGATAGCTTTAACTGCTATGGAAGACGAAGGTATTAAGCAGAAATGGGGCGACAATATCTACCGAATCAACTTCACTGCTATCAATCCAAATACGAAAGCGAAGTTCAACTTCGTGATCAGCGATAAATAGTACAACGTTTATGAGCATATCCCGTTGCGGTTAGCCGTAGCGGGATATGCTTTTTTATGTACATTCGGTTTTCAATTAAAACACAATACATGCCGGTAGATTTAGTTTCGGAAAAGAGAATAGCCGCCGAGGCCGCGGTAAAACTGGTGAAAGACGGTGATGTCGTTGGACTGGGTACCGGTTCTACGGCGGAATTTGCGGTAAAAGCCATTGCGGCGCTGGTGAAGCAGGGGCTGGCTGTTAAAGGTATTCCTACTTCGGACAGTACAGCTGCGATGGCGGAGGAGCTGGGCATCCCGCTGATTGATATTAATTCCGTTGACCAGATAGATGTTACGATCGACGGGGCAGATGAGTTTACGGAGCAGCTGTACCTGATCAAAGGTGGTGGCGGCGCGTTGCTGAAGGAAAAGATCGTAGCGTCTAAAACGATCACACAGATCATTATTGCAGATTCGTCCAAAAAGGTGGAGTTCCTGGGTAAGTTTAAATTACCGGTAGAAGTTATTCCCTTCGCTTCGCGTTATGTGATGAGCGAAATAGCCAAACTCAATGGCGCCGGGGCGATCCGCCAAATGAACGGCACACCTTTTATTACAGACGAAGGTAACCTGATCATTGATGTGGATTTTAAGAAGATAGAAGATCCTGTTGCTTTATCCAACGCCCTTAACGGCATTGTAGGGGTGGTGGAGCATGGTTTGTTCATCGGTCTGGCTCACCAGGTAATCGTGGGTATTGGCACGGAAGTAAAAGTGTTCGGCTAAACATTTACGGACAGCCATTGTACCGAAAGCGGACAATTGAAGGAAAAATCAAGCCGTAACTCGTTAATTATCAGTGACAGGTAATACGGCATTGCCTTTGGTGCCTGAGGGAAGATATTATTTAAAATACCTTTCTGTATGCTGCGGAATTACATAAAGATCGCCTGGAGAAACATTCTTAAAAGCCGTTTTTATTCCCTGTTGAACGTGCTGGGCTTATCGTCCGGACTCGCCTTTACGATGCTGATTATGGCATATGTATGGAACGAGTTGCAGGTCAACAACCGGCTCAATAATGCCAGCCAGCAATACATACTGCACAGCAAATGGAAAGATCCGAATATGGGGTATGAATTTGCCACAGTAGGTAATCTTGCCAAAGCTTTGAAAGATAATTATCCAACACTGGTAAAGAACTACTATCGTTGGGATGGAGTGAGTACCAACGTGTCCAAAGGTGAAAAGAGTTTCCGCGAGAGCCTGCAGATTGGCGATAGCACGTTTCTTAATATGTACGGTTTTAAACTGTTGCATGGTAATGCCGCCACCGCGCTGAACGAACCTTTTACCATCGTGATTACGGAAGATGTAGCGAATAAATACTTCGGTAAAACCGATGTGACCGGCCAAACCTTAAATCTCGAAAACTTCGCCGGACAGCATTACGATTACATGATCACCGGCGTAATGCGTAGTCCCGATGAAAATACGATCACGCACCTGAACGGACTTAAACATACCGGGCTTTATCTACCTGCTTCTTCCATCCCCATTTTCGGGAGGGCGTTCGAAACCTGGAACAGTCCTTACATAGCCAGTTTTATAGAACTGCAACCCGGCGTTACCGCAGCCAGCCTGGAAAACCCCATCAGGGAGATTATCAAAACCAATGCCCCTCCGCAGATAGCTGATAACATGACCGTGGTACCGGTGCAATTGAAAACGCACTACATGGAACGTAATAATGCGCTGGTGAAAAGAATGTTGTACACCTTATCCGCCGTTGCATTGTTCATCCTGTTAATGGCGATGGTGAATTTCGTGAACATGTCTGTAGCGCGTTCGTCTTCCCGGTTAAAAGAAATAGGAGTGCGTAAGGTGATGGGAGGTCTGAAACGCCAGCTCATCCTGCAGTTCCTGGTGGAATCGACTATACTGGTGGCTTTTTCGGCATTGATCGCTATCTGTTTATACCCGGCTTTGCGGCCGTTGTTCAGCAAGGTGCTTAACAATCCCTTGCCCGCCCTTACCAGCTTCCCGCTCTACTTCATACTGTATCCACTGTTGCTCGTGATCGTTACCGGCTTTATAGCAGGTGTCTACCCCGCATTTATTCTCTCTTCTCTTAAATCGGTAGACTCTTTAAAAGGAAAGATGAAAACAGTGAAGGAGAACCTCTGGCTTCGCAGGTCGTTGGTGGGTTTCCAGTTTTTTACAGCAGCAGTGGTGCTGATCGGTGCGTTCATTATTACCAGGCAGGTGCAGTTGTTTTTCTCCAGCAATTTAGGGTACGATAAATCATACGTCATTTCCGCCCAGGCGCCCCGTAACTGGACGCCCGAAGGTGTATCGAAAATGGAAACACTACGTGCGCAATTCGCGATGGTGCCTGCAGTGAAGAGTGTAAGCTTCTCGTTCGAAGTACCCGACGGTAATAACGGTAATAGTGTAAACATCGCCAAACCGGGCGGCGATGCGGGTAGCGACATTAGTTCCCTGTTGCTGGTGGCCGATGAGCAATATGCAAAAACATATAGCATTCCCATGGCGGGCGGCAGCTTCTTTTCGGAATCGGCGGTGGGTGATAGTACACGCGTTGTGATCAATGAAACACTGGCCAAAGCCCTTGGTTATAAGGTGCCCACTGATGCGGTGGGCCGGCAGGTACAATTGAGAACGGTGCCCAACCCGCTTACAGTGGCGGGTGTTACGAAAGACTTCCACTTCAGCTCTATGCAGCAGGCCATTCAGCCTATGGTATTCATACATGTAAGAAATTTTCCGATTTATCGTTTCTTCTCTTTCAAACTAAATGGCGGTAATACCCACGCTGCTTTGGCCGCCGTGCAGCAAAAATGGAACGAGTTAATGCCAGGTACGCCTTTCGAATATAAGTTTATGGACGAAACGCTGGCCGGCGTTTATCAAACGGAGTTGCAACTGAAACAGGCCGCCTACATCGCTACTGCATTGGCCATGGCGATTGTGTTACTGGGTGTTTTAGGGGTGATTTCCCTGAACGTACATAAACGCTCGAAGGAGATAGGCATCCGTAAAGTACTGGGTGCTTCTGTAAGCGGCATTGTGTCACTTTTTGTAAAAGAGATGATGGGGATTGTTGCTATAGCAGGTTTAATTGCCTGCCCGGTAGCTTACCTGCTCATGCAAAAGTGGCTCGAAGATTATGTATACCGCATCGATATTAATGCTACGCCCTTTATACTTACGCTTGTTTGCCTGGCGCTGATAACCGTTGTACTCGTCATTACGCAAACCATTCGTACCGCACTTACCAACCCGGTTAGGAGTTTGCGGACGGAGTAAAAAGGCCCGCTTTTGAACGATATCAACAACCTTTTCTGCTGTTTGTACAGCTAATCCTTTCGCCTGTCCGTAAGTTTTTGTGTATCTTTTCGCCCTAATTCCCTGGAAGAGGGGTCATGTTTAATGCTTAAACAGCTATGAGGAAGATAACAGATTACAAGTATTTACCCGGTGTGGTGCATTGGAGAGTGGGGAGGAAAATCGTGAGTACGTTGAATGACGGGTATTTCCAGGCGAACAAGAATTTCCTGCAGGGCGTTAGCCATTACGAAACGGCCAACCTTCAGCGCAAAGCCCTCCGTCCGGAGGAGCCGCTGCTTACCATCAACGCTTTTGTTATTCAAAGTGAGTTCCATAAACCGATACTGGTGGATTCGGGTTACGGTTGCCATGGAGTAGGCAGCCTGGGCCATGTGAAAGATGCACTGGCAATGGCCGGCGTTACACCAGAAGAGATTGAAGTGATACTGATTACCCATATGCACAGCGACCATATCGGCGGACTTACCGACGATGAGGGTAATAAGCTGTATCCTAACGCTAAGATATGGATCAATCGCATTGAGTACGATTACTGGATAGGTAACCATCACCTGCCGGGGTCGGCGCAAAAAACAGCAGAAACCGCAGAGAAACTGTTAGCACCTTATAAACACGATATCCGTCTTTTTGAAGGTGATGCGAAACTCCTGCCCGGTATTACCGCTGTTCCCCTCTATGGTCATACGCCCGGCCACACAGGCTTCCGTATTACCGAAGGCGGCGACGAGCTGCTGATATGGGGCGATGTGGTGCAGTTACAGGCGGTACAGGGAGTGGAACCAATGGCGGGCAGCATCACCGACAGCGACTCTGTAGGTGCGGCCTTAACCCGCAGGAACATGCTGGAAGAAGCGGCCGACAACCGTTGGCTGGTCGCCGGTATGCACATTGAATTTCCGGGAGTGGCGTATGTAGAGCGGTTTGAAAAAGGCTTCAGACTGGTGCCTGAGTTATGGGTGAACAGGATTTAAAACAGAAGAGATGAGTGAAAAAGTGGTGACGATACGTACGGAATTACAACACGGCGACTTAGGTTACGTGGCGTACCTGCACGGTATCATTTACAGCAAAGAAAATGGTTACGGCTTTAATTTTGAAAGATATGTGCTGGAAGGTTTAGGTGAGTTCGCGGCACAATACGCCTCCGGCAAACACCGTGTTTGGATATGCGAACACAATGGTAAAATGGTAGGCTTCCTGATGGCCTTTCACCGCGGCGACCATGCACAACTACGATACTTTATCCTGCTGCCGGACTACCGGAGCATGGGGCTCGGTAAAAAGCTCATGCAGGGCTTTATGGATTACCTGCAGGAGTCTGGCCTTAAATCTGCTTACCTGTGGACCACAAAAGAGCAGGAAGCCGCATCGGGCCTGTACCGTCGGTTCGGGTTTGAGCTTACCGAAGAAAAGGAGACAGAGAGTTTCGATAAAACCCTCACCGAGCAACGATTTGATTTGCGTTTAAGTTAACATACTAAAAGGCACAGCCGGTTTCCCCGGTTGTGCCTTTTATACTTCCAGTACCGAAAGAATGTTCCCCGCCGGATCTTCAAACCAGGCGATCAACGGTCCATCGTTATGTGAAATCCCTTTTTCATCTGTTTTAATATCCCCTTCGTACTGCAGGAATTTAACGCCTTTGGCAGTTAACTCATCTACCGCTTTCTCAATATTATCTACCGGGAAATTAAGTACCGTGTAAGTGGCAGGTTCATGGTTGGGCTTTTCGTATAATAGTACATTATTGCTGCCTTCTATCTGCAACTCCAATACGGGCATGCCATCATCGCCGTCTTTTACGTTCAGGCCAAGGGTATCTTCATAAAAGGTTTTGGCCGCTTTGAGGTCGCTTACCGAAAATCCGCTGAATGCTTTGGTGTTTTTAAACATGGCTTTTTGTTTTGTTGATGAATTACGTTGTACCCCAAATTTACGGCCATTCTACAGCGGGCGAGGGGGGCGGCTGCGCCAATTAAAGGGGGAAATAAGACAAAGGGGGATATATTATCAGTTTAAAAAATTAATTTAATGTTCCCACAAAACGTCATGTATGAAAAAAATTCCGTTCGCACTGCTGCTTTGCTGCCTTGCGGTACAAGCATTTGCCCAGCGCGCAGGCAGTTTTAATGGCCTTGATATGAACCTTGGTAACCTTTACCGTTTGTCCAATGCTCAAACGCGCTCTATTAGTCCCGAGAACTTTACCGGGGAAAAAGGTAAGGGCGGAATGGCCATCCCGAAAAAGGATGCGCCTGCCAACACTGCTAACGCTACCAATGCTGCCCGCGATCTGGGCCAGGGTTGGAAAGTAAACCCATTCGTCATCATTAAACCCGGCGAAACCTTCACTATGGCCGAAATAACAGGCCCCGGCGCCATACAGCATATATGGATGACGCCCACCGGTGTATGGCGTTATTCCATATTACGCGTGTATTGGGACGATGAAAAGGAACCATCGGTGGAGTGCCCCGTGGGCGATTTTTTCGGGATGGGCTTTAATGAATATGCGCCGCTCAACTCGCTGCCTGTAACCGTAAATCCGGGCAGCGCTTTCAATTGTTACTGGATGATGCCGTTCCGTAAAAAATGCCGCATTACAATGGAGAACATCAACACAGAGCAAATGACCCTGTATTACCAGGTAGACTATACGCTCACAGAGGTTCCCGACGATGCCGCCTACTTTCATGCACAGTTCCGCCAGGCAAAGCCGGATACTTCATCTGATTACGTGCTGGTAGATAATATTCGTGGTAAAGGTCAATATGTAGGCACTTACATGGCAATGGGCGTAAATAACAATGGCTGGTGGGGCGAAGGGGAGATTAAGTTCTTCATGGATGGCGATAAACAGTTTCCGACCATTTGCGGTACTGGCACAGAAGATTACTTCTGTGGTTCTTACAACTTTGACCGGGCAGGCAAATACACAGAGTTTTGTACACCTTATGCCGGTTTGCACCAGGTAATTCGTCCTGACGGTACTTATAAAGCACGCCAGCGTTTTGGTATGTACCGCTGGCATATCATGGACCCTATACGGTTCGATAAAGATCTGAAAGTAACCATCCAGGATTTGGGCTGGCGCTCCGGCGGCCGTTACCTGAAGCAACAGTCTGATATCTCTTCTGTTGTATTCTGGTACCAGTCGGAACCGCATCAGCCTTTCCCTAAATTACCCACCCGCGATCAACTGGAAGTGCTTTAGCGTAAGTTTTTGGCATTGGGATGGAAGGGTATGTACCCGGAATTGGCCGGGCGCGTTACTTCGTGTACAATAATGGCTGTAAGAACGCTGTCGGCATTGACTTCAAAGGAAATACCCTTAGCGGAAAAAATGGTATAGCGGTGCCCGTGCGCAGTATATGTTGCCTGCGGCATAATGTTATATTGCTGCCTTACACCGGCAATATTGCGGCCGGTATGTATACCTTCTGCGGTAGTAAAACCAGGTGAAGTTACACGTATCATTTTAACACGGCTGGTATCATCTATACCCATATTACGCTCCGTATAAACAGCGATGAGGTCGTCGCCCTCAGTGTGGCCTGCATACCAGATAGAAATCGCTTTGCCCATAGCAGCATCGCCGCTGTCCGGACGGCCCAGCCGTTCGTTTACCCTTGCTGCGTTTTCACCGATATTGGTAAGTCCTGCCGATTTACCGGGAATGATCATCGATTCGGCGGTTACTTGCGGACGGTTTAAGACGAGGGTATCGGTAGCGTACAGCTCACTATACGTACGATAGTTTTTAGTACGGTTATGACAACCAGCCAGCATTACTGCCGGCATAAAAAAATGTAACAGGTACTTCATCGCTTAAACGGTCAAATGTTTATTAAAAATAACAAATACTCTGCCATAAGGTTGCAATAAAAAAGGGCCGCCGTTATGAATGGCAGCCCTCTTCTTAAGTATTTGTTTGATTTTAACGTCTGAATTCTGTGTAAAGCTGTTCGCCATCCACCGTTACCTTAAAGCGGAACATGGTGTCGTTCAATACAATGATTTCGCTGGTGTCGTTGGCATAAAATACTTTTTTGCCGTCCCTGGTCAGGCACCAGTTAAAAGGGCCGCCATCGCTACCGCAGCCGTTGGTTTCGCCAAGGGCTTTGATGTACATGGTGCTGTCGGCCTTAAAAATATAGTGATCGTCAATCATGCAATCAGCCATCGAGTTCTCGTTCCCAAAATGGAAATCGTAATCGAGAATACCGTCGTTGTTTGCATCGAAGCCGTTAAAGGTAATCTTCCAGTTTTTGTCAACAATCAGTTGGAGATTCTTTTGGTAAGCAGTCTGTGTTTTTTTGTCTTTTTTACAAGCTGTCGTCAGCGTAATGGTTGCAACTAGCAGGATGCTAATGCAAACGAGCATGTTTTTCATGGGTAATAGGGTTTATTTTCGGATGCAAAGCACGTACTTTTTCAGGACAATGGGTTACAACGTTAGTTGTATGATAATTATAATATGAAAAGGCATTGATTTCCACAGTACTGTTGTTGCATCACCCCAATATCAGGAAGTTAAAAAGCGGCTTCTTCTGCTGAATTGTACGACAATCGGGCACATTCATTTTGGCCCGGTTTTTATTATTTATTAAATAAATAAAACACATTCACCTTATTAAAAGGTTTAGGGGTATAAATACAGAGGTAGAAATTGGCTGTTTCTTTAAAAGGAGCAGCCATTTTTCTTTTTTTTCAGATTCCCGTCACGTTTTTATTTCCAGCCTTGTCATTATTCCGTAACACATCTTCTACACATTTAAAACGGACATACAATGACACCAAGAATTTCTTTTCAGGACACCAACAAAGGTTTTGCAGACGGCTTAATGAAAAGCGGCATGTACGTAAAAAGTTCAGGCCTCGATCCATTGTTACTGGAACTGCTGCACTACAGGATATCACAAATTAACGGTTGCGCTTTTTGCCTTGATATGGGACATAAAGAAGCCATTGCCAAAGGCGAAACCGAATCCCGTTTACACGGCCTCGCCGCCTGGCGCGAGTTTCCTTACTACACAGAAAAGGAAAGGATAGCCCTGGAGTTCGCAGAAACGCTAACCCACGCCAGCAGCCGGGATATAGACGATCAACTGTTTACATCGCTGAATGCCTTTTTCTCCCTCGCAGAAATTGCAGATCTTGCATTGGCGATAACATTAACCAATACCTGGAACCGCATCAACAAAACATTCCGTACCCCCGCGGGTAATTACAAGGCAGGTGCCTATTAGTAGTACTGACGGTAGTTGCCGGTAAACCCGGCAACTGCTTTTAATCAAGCTGACATGAGAAATTATCAACAGGAGTTGTTCCCGTATGCATATAACATACTTGGCTCCGCCGAAGATGCTAAAGATGCGATCCAGGATGTTCTCGGCAATTACGTAGCAGCAGCGCGTAGTGATATAGAAAATGAGAAAGGTTACCTGGTAAAAGCCGTGATCAACCAATCCATCAATCTAAAAAATAAAAGAAAAGCAGTGAGTACGGAAGAAGTATGGTTGCCCGAACCGGTGGCTACCGAACAAGCAGATAGTGGCCTTCATTCCCGCGATATCGTTTCGTACTCTATGCTCGTGCTGCTCGAACAGTTGAACGCGAAGGAACGGGCTGTATTTATCCTGAAAGAAGCCTTTTCTTACAGGCATGAAGAAATAGGGGAGGTGTTGGCCATTAGTACCGATAACTCCCGCAAACTGCTGAACCGTGCCAAAGCCAAACTGGAACAAAGCAGGCAGCCCCGTGTACTGCCCCGTAAAGACGACGGTTTCCAGTTGATCGAAAAGTATATTGCCGCCATCCAGAGCGGCGATGCGGCCCGCCTCGAGCAACTGCTCACCGCCGATGTATCGTTCTACGCCGATGGCGGCCCGAACCTGAAACTGGTAATGCGCCATTGTGAGGGCGCAGGCAAAGTGGCCGGACTGCTGCAATACGTGTACAAAACCTTCCAGACCAACTATACCACCCAGATGGCCGTTATTAATCATCAACCCGCTATCCTTTATTATGAAAACGGGCAGTTAAAGGTTTGCCAGGTCTTGGAAATGGAGGGCAACATGATCCGCCAAGTGCTGACGGTGTTGGATCCGGAGAAGTTGAAGTTGGTGGTAAGATAATAGTAATGATATGATTATTAATATTTTAAAGGACGGATACTACCTCGATTAGCCCTAATAAATATTACGATTTTAACTAACAAAGAAACTTGCTGTGCAGGTTTCTTTGTTTATTTTTGAATACTTCTACAATGGGATTAAATTTTATAAGTCGAAATGTTGTTATAGATGGAAAAAATCCAGGTTCTCCTTTATTCTACACCAGAAGGCAGCGGTAAAATGGAAGTGTTTTTTGAAGATGAGACCTTTTGGTTATCGCAGCGTAAAATGGCAGACCTGTTTGGGGTAGATGTGCGTACCGTAAACGAACACATAAAAAATATATTTCATAGTAATGAATTGGAGCAGGAAGCAACTATCCGGAATTTCCGGATAGTTCAAACTGAAGGTAGTCGCGAGGTAAGCCGGGATGTTGAGTTTTACAACCTGGATGGAATTATCGCGGTGGGTTACCGTGTGAATAGTAAGGAGGCTACCCGTTTCCGTATTTGGGCTACCAGGACGCTACGTGAGTATATTATCAAGGGTTTTGTGCTGGACGATCAGCGGATGAAGTAGGGCAGACAGTTTGGCCACGATTATTTTGAAGAACTACTGGAGCGCATTCGAGAGATAAGAGCAAGTGAACGCCGTTTTTACCAGAAGATCACCGACATCTACGCACAATGTAGTATTGATTATGATAAAGATGCGGAAACCACACAGGTGTTCTATAAAACCGTTCAAAATAAGTTGCATTGGGCCATAACCGGGCAGACGGCTGCCGAAATCATTAGTAACCGCATAAGTGCCGGAAAGCCTAACCTGGGACTTACCACATGGAAAAACGCGCCAGGCGGAAAAATTCTTAAATCTGATGTAACGATAGCCAAAAACTATCTTGCCGAGCAGGAAATCGACGAATTGAACCGGGTAGTAACTATGTATCTCGATTATGCCGAAAACCAGGCAAAGCGCCAGGTGCCTATGAGTATGAACGACTGGGTGT
Source organism: uncultured Chitinophaga sp. (assembly GCF_902168175.1). Taxonomy (GTDB): domain Bacteria; phylum Bacteroidota; class Bacteroidia; order Chitinophagales; family Chitinophagaceae; genus Chitinophaga. The sequence continues at coordinate 30,812 of NZ_CABHOU010000106.1, forward strand.
CTAAGTTAGATGGCTTCCTACAGTTCAACGATTACAACGTGTTGAAAGATGCAGGTACAGTTCGTCATGAAATAGCGAAGAAGTTAGCAGAAGATGAATTTGAGAAATTTCGTATTGGGCAGGATCATTACTTCGAGAGCGATTTTGACAAGCTGGCAAAAAGGCTACCGGATTTAAATAGTAAGAAAAGCAAATAGCTTTGTTAAACGCACGAGTAATGGTCGCCCTGTGCTAAAAACTGGTAACCACGTTTTTAGGAGGTGTCTATAATGGTATTTTATCCTAATCTACTTAATGCAATCGAACGCCTAAGTAATTATAGTTGAATAAATCCCGGAAATTCACCATCTTACAAATCGTCCGGTGGCGCCGGGATGATTCCACGTTCCATAACAGCGCTATGTGATCCGTTCATAATATTAAACTTAAGAAATATGTCGTCAAGAAGAAGTTTCCTGTTGCAGTCTGCACTGGGAGTTGCTGCCACCGCTGTGGCTCCTTTGGCCGCTGTGGCTTCCGTTAAGGCAAAGGGTGATAAGAAAACCGCCCTCAACGTTGGGATGGCTGGTTATACATTTGCCAAGTTCGACCTGGACCAGGCGATAGCCATGATGAAGAGAGTAGGCATAAAGTATATCTCCGTTAAAGATATCCACCTGCCACTGAACGCTTCAGACGAAAAGATAGCCGAAGTGAAAGGTAAGTTCGCTGCAGCAGGCATTACCGTGTATGCAGTAGGTGTTATCTATATGAAGTCGGAAAAGTCGGTAGACGAAGCTTTTGCTTATGCAAAAAGAGTGGGTGTTCCGATGATCGTAGGCGTACCTAACCCCGAGCTGTTGGACTATACCGAGAAAAAAGTAAAAGAGTACGATATCAAACTCGCCATACATAATCACGGTCCGGAAGATAAGCTGTATCCCGGTCCCGCAAACGTAATAGGTCTTTTAAGGAACAGGGACGCGCGTTTGGGCCTGTGTATCGATATCGGGCATGCCATGAGGGCAGGAGAGGAGCCAGGTAAGGCCATCCGCGAATACAAAGACAAAATCTTCGATCTGCATATTAAAGACGTAACCGTAGGTTCTAAAGACGGCAAAGCCACTGAAATCGGCCGTGGTGTAATCGACTTCGCCGGCCTGATCAAGTCGTTGGAAAAGATTAAATACCAGGGTATCTGTGCTATTGAATATGAAAAAGACATGAGTGATCCGCTGCCAGGCATTGCAGAGTCGGCGGGCTTCTTCAGGGGAGTTATTAAAACAGTAACGGCTTAAATATTGGAAAGGCTCTGCTAACCGGCAGGGCCTTTTTTTTACTTTATGATATTATGAACTTTACCAGTCTTCTTTTTATAGCGACCACCCTGTTAGCTGTATATTTGTTTTATCGCGCCGCTAACTTTCACCGTCCTGTAGTCATATTACTCATCGCCTGGCTTTTGTTGCAGGCAGGTGTAGCCTTTACGGGTTTTTATGAAAATACAGCGGTGATGCCCCCACGTTTCCTGTTACTGGTATTGCCTCCGCTGGCCGCTGTAATTTACCTTTTAGTGAGTAGTTACAAATCTCGTTTCAGCCTGGCAGCGTTAACCTTGTTGCACATTGTTCGTATACCCGTGGAGCTTGTATTACATCAGCTTTATTTGCAAGGTAAAGTGCCTGCGAATATGACATTCGAGGGGAACAATTTCGATATTATTTCGGGTGTTACCGCTCCATTTATATGGTATTATGGATTTGTAAAACCCCGCTTGCATCGGGGCGTAGTAGTGGCCTGGAATGTTGTTTGCCTGGCATTGCTGGCGAACATTGTGGTAAGGGCGGTGTTGTCTGCGCCTACACCATTTCAGCGTCTCGGTTTTGAGCAGCCGAATGTGGCGGTGTTACAATTTCCTTATGTCTGGTTGCCGGGCTGTGTGGTGCCGTTAGTATTGCTGGCGCATTTGGTGGTATTGGTCCGTTTATTTCATCAGAAAAAATAGAATTTTTATTGATGAGAAAGAAAAATTTGGAATTTATTTTCAACTTCTTACCTTTGCACTCCCTGACACAAAATCAGTTGCTGCCCAGATGGCGAAATTGGTAGACGCACTGTGTTCAGGTCGCAGCGCTCGCAAGGGTGTGCTGGTTCGAATCCAGTTCTGGGCACCAAAGACAAAACCCGCTCTATGAGCGGGTTTTTTTATTTCACGCAATTCAACCCCACTTTACTAACGCTTTATTCCCATGCAATTACAAGTTCGATTCCGCTTCTCGTAATCCCGGAGAAGAATTAAATAAAACGATTACTTGGCCCCGCTACTTTAATCGTCTTCATCCAAATGAGTATATTTGAATTACAACAGACATCACATGGGGGATCGAGCCAACTACGTCATCAAGACCGGAAGAAAACTAGATATCTATTACAACAAATGGAGTGCTACCAGAATAGAGTCGGATCTTTATCTCGGGGAACATATTTTTTTAGATTTCGTACGCACCTGTGATGTTCACGAACATTTGCTAGATCCTATATTCCTGGAGGCTTTCGTCATTGCCGATATAGAAAAGAAAATATTAGGTTACTGGTCATGGCACATGGAGATGGAGACCTCTGTTATGCGCTATTACCAATCTGCGCTGCAGGAGAAATGGCCTGACTGGCAAATAATCCATCTGGCCAATAACATGTATGACGCCGAGCCTTTACTGGAAATTGGCTGCGTGGCGCAGCAACAACCTGTCGAGCCGGACGTGCTGGATGTCAACATGATCACATACGATCCAATTGACGACGAGTGGGTGAATGGACTGTTTGTAATTAAAGACGAGGGGGAAATCCATGTAGTAGCGTCCCATAATGCCACTGTCGAATCTGTAATTTGTTATGGCCAAGCTGCCGTGTCAGTATTGAAGACCAGACCAGACATGTCACTACCCAAAGAAGGAGAAACGCCTTCTTCAGATCACCTACTGATCGATGTTGATAATAAAGTTTTGATTTTGAACGCCAGCCAATTTGGGCTACACGAATATGCAGCACGACAATGGCCTGATTATACATTCAAAATGGGAAAGATAGGATATCTGGCAATGTTAGAAACAGGCGGTATTAACACTGCAGGACTCGAAATGCCGCAGCAAAAAGTAATAGACATTTTTAACCATATCATCAAACCCAAAGAAGCAGACGAGCCTTCCGAAATGTGGGATATCGGCCAACGGGCTACATATGGTCCGTTTTACGATGTGGAACCCGGCATTAAAACATTTCCACCTCAAAAGATCATGGGCAAACCAGCCGCTCTTTCGCCTGAAATATCCTTGGCAAAAACCGCTAAGCCGAAGCCGATATCTGGAAAGACATCACTTATTCAAAAATTAGGCAATGGTGGGAGCGCCTTACCTGATTCTTTTAAGGCTTCGCAGTAAGGCACAGTAATACTATTCGGACATGGAGATAACCCACTGATTATCTGCATGAACTGGTTCGAAAATATTCCGCTACTGGGCACAAGAAAAGTGGAACCCGCTCTAAGAGCGGGTTTTGTCGTTTTAGACGAATAAATCCATTTTACAGATCTTTCGTTATCAAGAAATTGAAGGTTCGATTCCGACAATCTAAACCTAACCGAAAAGGTTGGGATTTTAGAGTCCATTCCTTCGGGCCATAGAACTATCTGCTCGATATTCATATAGCGTTTCGTGACCAGAGACCAAGGTTGCATCCGTGTTAAATTCTCGCTCCTTGCCCTCACTCTACTCATTTTAATGAATTTAGGGTGAATGACTGAGTCGGATTTTTATGCACAATGGTTAGTAACTAAGCGTTTCTAAAAAATCAACTTTCTCTACCTTCACTGTCATTTGAAACTGTCCCCGGTACCTGAGAGCCCTAATAATCATGAATTTATTAAGTATAGCAAGCGGCGCATACAACGCGTCTCTAATAGTGTTAGACACCCTTGCATCCTTTTGAAAGTAAACTCTTATGCTAGACTCAAAATTATCAGGTTATGAGAAAATTATCTGTTAAAAAGCTTGTAGATTTCAGACGAAAGTCAGCACGCGGTAAAAAGACATTCGTCGAGAATATTAAATCCACGAAAATCGAAACCCCAACTGAGGGCGGGGGTGATTATTGGATTAGCAGTATAAGCGCTATCGCAAACTCGTTTAAAGAGGATGACCTTAGATTTATAGATAGCAAGATTGAGGACCTTTACGGAAGAATAGGCGATACTAGTCGATCTATTACTAAAAACATGTACAGAAAAAATGTGACAATTCTCGAACAATACAAAAAGATTGACCAAAAAACACTGAGACCGGGAGTAAAACTGTCATTTCTTAAACAAACAGGCATCGATTCAGTTCTAGCAGTTAAGGGTATTGAAGTGCAGGTAAAACCCACTCATGTTTATACCTTCAAAACAAAAACAGAACAAAATGCTGGGGCAGTTTGGTTTCTCGCGAAAATTGGGGGCTACCGCATTGAAGAAGTTGGTATGTTTTGTGAGATGCTTCACAGATTTCTAATCCATAACTATTCAAAATCCTATAAAATAGATGCCCGGTACTGCATTGTTGTAGAAGCTTTAACAGGCAATTGGGTATCCTACGCTAATCTTATTGACGGTAGCGTACCAAGGGTGCTAAACTCAACATTGAGCGAAATCAGCAAGATGATGTAAAGCATGTGTCTAATTGATTCACAGTAGTACGACATCCGTTTCTTAACGACGATTCAATTCTTTACGCACTATGTTACAACAACTAGCAGAGCTTTCGATAATTTATCCCGAGTGTAAGCCAGAAACGCTAGAGCACTATTTGACTGGCATTAGCCAAACTACCTTGATGCGTATAGTGACGCATCTGATCGGGAAAGATCTATTTCGTGAAACAGAAAGCACCCACGACACCATTTCAAACTGGTTTCAAGTTGGCAATGAACAGTTTGCACAGGATTTGGTTGACCGTATTGCAAAATACGAGCTAGATAATAATAGAAAATTAAAAATCGTGAATCCGATTAGCTGCTTGCAAATTTTGCAGAAAGGCTTGCAGTTAGCCGCAACGGAAAAGATAGATACAAAGTCTCAATTAGATTCTGAACAGAATCTAATGATAGCTATGCTAATGTTGAACGGGAACCTGGATTACAATCAGACGAAGGATACTGTTAAGATCAAAGAACTGTTTCCTGGCGACACTTACCTATCAGCATTATTGCTAAATCATCAATTTCCAACTTTTGATTTGGTTAACTTTCATTTTGAAACCTACACCGCATGCCAAGTAATCAAGTCGTTAATACTTTTCCGCTTCCTAGAAAGCACGGCCGAAGGTAAAGCGCTATTGCAAAGGTTTTGTGAACACTATTCTGTGGCAAACTGGAAAGAGTACTATGAAAGGTTTGTACCTGTAATAATGGCCTGGTCTGAGAGAAAAAATGCATCTTCGGTTGATATTATCTTAGAAAGAAATTCTGATTTAGATAGAAATGAATCGTTTCTTACCAAATTTGCTTTGACTGATTACAGTCAAGAAGTCGATCAAGATTATAAAGAATTAAGAGGAAAACCGCTAATCCCTCTGAGTGAAACTGAATATAGGATAATTCACCCTCTATTTATTTCCGATAAGCTTTATAAAGGGCTATACTTCTTATTTAATGAACTGAATAAAAAGGATGGAAAAATCATATTCTCCGAATTTAGAAGTTGGTACACAACCAATTTTTCAGAGGCTGCTTGCTTTACGTGGCTACTTGAATATTCTTTCCCTGCAAGTAAGATTTTAAAGTTCGACAGAGATTTTGGTATAGACGGTGCCCCGGATGCATATTTAAGGTTGGGAAACGATATATTTCTATTTGAAAGCAAAGACGTTCTCCTGAATGCTAGTATAAAACAATCTTACGATTTCCAGAAGCTTATAAACGAATTGAAGGTAAAATTTTTAGTTAAGTCTTCTCGGGCAGTGGGGATAGGACAATTAATCAATAATATCCGAAGAACTCTAACATTGGCGCATCCAGTAGACCAAGAGTATCACTCCAAAGAAGTTAAAATTTACCCGATTTTGGTTACCCATGACAGGATGTTTGATACTCCCGGGCTAAACGAGGTGTTGAACTTTTACTATCTGAGAGAGCTATCAAAGCTAAAAGAAGAAGGGTTAGACACTGCGAATGTGGCACCTTTAATTGTAATAAATGTAGATGCGTTAATTGAAATTGCTCCGCTATTGAGAGCTGGAAAGGTTACATTAAAGGAACTAATTACCGAATACTTCATGAACTACAACATTCCACCATTATCGTACTTCCCAAATATAGCAGCGTATGAAAAGGCAATGATGGAATCAAAAATTTCATTCTTGGACTTCATTTATGGTTATCTGAGTTGGAAACTGGGCGACAAATGGCGCTCAGAGGAGCTAATTCATCAATTACTGACGCAAGGAAATTGAGGGTCTGAATAATCGGCTGTCCTGTCGCATTTCGGACAAATTTTTGATTATAGGCATGAATTGGTTCGAAAACATTCCGCTAGTGAGCACTGATATTACCAATTCCTTAGAAGGCTTGCATTTATGTAAGCCTTTTTTCGTTTGCACAAAAGCAGATAGCTAAAGAAGATATCCTGTCACCGTTTCAATTCTGCGGTATATTAATTTTAGTTCCCTAAACCCGTGAGCTGTACTTAAATTGCATTTAAGGGTGGCACCTCGCCGTAAATTGTCAAATATTCTCGCAACAGGCGTTTTTCAACTTTTTCCGGTGTATCTGTTTCAATAAGTTCGGTATACAATATATCATAAGGGAAGAGCTTCGCAATACTAGGGTTGGATTTATATCTCCTTCCGCATATGTGTCCAGTACCATTATAATTAGGAGAAATTGACTTTTTAAGGTTAACCACCCGATCAATAAATGAAGTTGCTTTTCCAATATAAAGTATCCCTTCGTTATCTGTTCCTAGGAACCGATTAATAGGAACACGCCTTCCGTCTCGGACCGCGATAATTTTATAAACGCCGCCCTTTTGCACGTAACGAGCGGAAATTAAATCATAAAAATCACCATCATTAAATGATATCAAGTTTTCAGTCATAAGAATTGCGCATTTGCGTTTCGAACTTGTGGTTTAGGTAATACCTATTTTATAAAACAATTTACTAGCTTTCAATTTACTCCAGCCATCTTTTACGCAAATACTCGTCATTGTTAATATAGGCTTCTTTTATCTTCACCTTCATGACGTGTATCTTCAGATAATTGTCTTATCACTTTTACTTGTTTCGTAGGTGTGGTTAACATACCAGAATAGAGGGTCAACGTGGCCAGGATATACATTTAATACTTTATACATTACACAATTACCCATTGGTTATCAGTTCCGCAGATGTATCAAGAAGGGTGATGTAATTCGAAAAAAGGGATACTGGTATGGGAGGGACAGGGTCGGCCCATAGTAGTAACATTGCAGCTTTTATTCCCACTTGTGGACTTCCCATGATATTGGATGCTAAAACATCCAATTTGCCACCTGTTGCTGCAGTCATATGTGCTGCAGCATTTCTTATAGTTTTTAAGGCAAGGAAATCGGTATGAATTGAGCTTATCACAGTGTTTATAATGTTAACGTTTCCAAAGTAAATGATTGATAGTTTTCTTATCGTGTCTGGAGTTGACCAATCAACAAATTGTTTTCCACTTAGTCCAATTAAAAAACTTTTGGCATGATTTATATCAATAGGTGTTGCATATCTATTTACAATTGGTGTAAAGACAGGTTGTTCGCCCATCATATATTTAACGAAAATATTTTCCAGAAAAGTTTCCCAAGCAATAAAGATTCTTAGAAAAGCAGATTCTACTACGAAATTTCTTAGTAGTACAGGGAATTTATAATTACCAGAAGCATATCTCTGTAAAATGGTGGTCGTAAAATTGTTTGCTTCAGCAACTGAAGTTCTAAATTGAATTAGAGAATCTATGGCTGGCATTACTGCAGAATTAAATCGATTAGGTATTCGGTTCTTCTTTTCCTAACAGATCTGTCCGTAGTCGCCCTTTGGCTGTCTTCTAAAAACTGAAGTTGTTCTGCATTTAATCCAAATTTATTATCTGATGCGAATATTGAATTAACGGAATCTAACCGACTTGCAACTCTTGCAAAGTCATTTGCTGTAATGTCTAATCTTGGTTTATCTAACTCTTGCAGGCCAAACCTCAGATGGAATAAAGTCGTAAACAAAGTATAGAATATATGTATCCTTTTAAACTCTGTATCTTTTAACCCGTCAGGAAAAATGTTTTGAATATCTGAGATCACCTGAGCAAAGTTTGATGCTAATAAACCAGGATCGGCAGTAAAGTTGCTTTCGTAGGATGTGTAAAACTTTGACACATCTTTTTTGCTTTTTATCCCTTCAATCATCGCTATCAATAAGTCTGCAGTCATCGTAACATCTGCCATTCTTAAAATTTCTGCATCCTTTAGTACTTTATTATTAGTCCAGAAGCTATTAAAAGAATGAGCAACTTCATCCGCCAGCGTCTTAAAAGGCCCAAAATGATTAGCATTCAGCTTTTCCTGCTCATTTAGGGTTACTGAGTAAGAATTTAATCTGCTGAAGATATCAAGAACTTCACTATCTGGAAGGTTAACAAGTAAGTCTGTAGAAATTTCAAATTTCAAAATATTCTCTTGGATAAAGTCGTCTATTTCTGAAAGCTCAGAAAAAAATCTACCTCCATATGTAGGATTATGTTTGGGGTTTATAACGAATCCGTCTTTTACAAAAGATAGAATTGTTCTCAGCCGTTGCTGCCCATCAACCACATCTCTAATTGACTGCTTTGTCTGTACGTTTATCTTTTGTCGTAGGAAAACCTTTGGAATGGGCTTTCCTCGAACTATGGTATCCATCAGAAAGGATCGAGCTGTCGGCGTCCAAACATTACGCCTTTGAAACTTAGGATTCAAGATCAGTTGACCTTTCTCATCCCACTCTAAAAAATCGCTTATACTATAAACCCGACTTTCGAAATTCGTCATATCTGCAGAATTAGGTTTAAATATAGATAATATTGGTGGATAACCCTCGGGGCTTTTTACAACAAACAAACATATTTTGTTAAGACTTGATTCCACCATCTATTCACTAAAAAATCGCTCAGACTTAACATAACTGACTGATTATCTTAATAAACTGGTTCGAAAACATTCCGCTACTGGGCACTTAGAAGTGAAACCCGCTCGTAGAGCGGGTTTTCTATTTTAGGTGGAACGCATCAATTCTTCAACGCCCTTTATACTCAGTCATAGCAGGTTCGATTTCGCTATTGTATCAGGCTAAAATATCGTAAGCTACGCGACAATCTTAGAATAGAATGGGGAGAAAGGATTGCTTACCTTTTCTCCCCATTTAGCGTAGTAAGAGCGCTACGACATAGCGCTGATAACTAGTCGGCAGTTCGTTATGATTCCTGTTTAAAGATGAAGTTTATCTTTCTTCGCCAGCAGTTCTTCTGTCAACTCTTCATACATTTCGTCTGGCACACAACAGTCCACAGGACACGCGACTGCACATTGAGGGTCCTCGTGAAATCCTTGACACTCTGTACATTTATCGGCAACAATATAATACAGATCAGGAGCCAGGGGAGCGTTGCGTTGGCTGGCATCAATAACAGATTCGTCCATCAATACAAAATTACCTTTAGCTGTTGTTCCATCAGAAATTGCCCATTCTACGCCGCCCTCATAGATTGCGTTATTCGGGCATTCTGATTCGCAAGCTCCACAGAAAATACATTCATCCGTAATTTTTAAAGCCATAATTAATTTGATTTAGGAAGCTGTCTATGCTTCATTAAATAATAACAAGAAGGCAAATTACCCAAAAAAACCTTGGAAAACAGTTGCTATTTAGCTATCGGCAAACGATTACCAGTTAATCTCTTATCGTATGTATTCAATAGAGAAAGCACAACCTCACATTCGCATGCCCTCAATCATATTCAAAGACCTTTTATTGCGATAAGTTATTGATAATCTGAATAAACTGGTTCGATTTTGATCCGCTACTGGGCACTTAATAGCTCTGTAAGTCATTGATTTACAGAGCTATTTTTTTATTCCCTGAATGTCATAAAATCACGCTTTTTAGCCCTTTCTCCCACTATTTACGACACTCAAATGACACTCACTTTTGCAGGAACCCAACCGGCCGTTTTGTTATTTTCGCCCATTGATGTATTTTATTGTGAAATCCAAAATTTCATCGGTTCCCGTAAAAATATTATCGCTAACAATTTCATCTGGAGTCACGCCTTTAAGGGCTCTTTTTCCATTTGGTCTTACAATAAATGCCTTTGGATAAGAAACATATAGCTGTGAATTAGGCAATTTGAACTCATGAGTAGCCCCATAACTTGAAGCAACATCAGCTGTTGGCTCGCCAATCACAACTCCGAAGTTATAATCCTGAATTATTGCCGCAATTGATACAGTATTTGAATAACTATACCTATCTACCAAAACATATACGTTGCCATCAAAATGCAAAGAATCTGTTCTTGGAGAGTAGTTTTGAAATGAAACCTTAAATATCTCTCCATCTTTTTTTGTAAGTATCTGGTTTTTCAAATCTTGAAGTGAAGAATCTTTTACATCCTTCCAGAACTGCTTTGTGATACTGCTTGTCTTAACGCTAAATTCTGAGCAGAACCAAAAAGGTTTTGTAGCAAAATATGCAATCATAGGGTCACTGAAGGCATTATCACCCCCGGGGTTTCCTCGTAAATCAATGATGAGGCAACGAGATTTGGCTTTATGGATTTCTTTGAACGACGAGTCAATAAATGATAGAAACTCATTTGTTTCAAAAGTTTTATGTTCAGAAGTATTTCCACTAGATTGATTGTTTATAAATATACCTGGATGTAAATATGCAATAGCCCCTATAAATTTAAATTCTCTGTTTAAATTAAATACTGATTTCTGTTTGCTTGCTCTTTGTTCATAATCTGAGGCTTTCATGCTTTTGATTATTACGCTTTTAATACTTCCTTCTTTATTCTTTATTTGGATTAAATATTGATTACTGTTGCCATGTATCCACCAATATACCCTGGGAAAATTGAATAAATCTAACAATGTATTTTTTATATCAGTCCCCTCTCCCGATAAAAAATCATACACTTCTTTTAATTTAACATTTATGGGTACACTATCAATTGATAAAACTTCATCACCTTTTTGAATGGAAAGATCGCTTGAATAATTGTCAATAATAAAAACCCGATTGTTTGTGATAGTAACATTAAATGGAAATAAAGTGGCACTACTTTGATTGTTTTTGTCAAAGTAAAGATTCCAGGGAAAACTCATATTACAATGAGCAAGCTTAGAAAGTGCTGCAAATGGCTGAAACAGTCGTGTTATTTGAAGTAGTGTTAAACTATCGTTTATAGAATTATAAGTTTTTTCATACTGCCTTTCAAATACCTCTTTTTTTGTATTCACATAAAGGTTATAATGAGTTTGTTCAAGCGTTTTATAAAAATGCTCAAAATCTTCTTTTACCTCTGAGGCAGAAAATTTTGTTCTTTGTTCAGATTGGTCGCTTTGAGCTGAACATATTGATAAACTTGACAAAGTAATCAAACAGGTTAAAATAATAAGTCGAGTCATTGGATTAATATTTTGTACGAAAGTATTCGTATATTATTGAAAAAAATACTTTTGCTTAATTAAACTTTTCTTTGGGTCATAATTGTAACGGAGTAATGTTGGATAGATAATAGAAAGTTGTGTCAAATGGCCTACAACGAACAGGGCGTGCTGCTGTGCTAATATTCCGTGGTTCTTCAGCCCGGACTGTTGCTGAGTAAGTTAATGCAGTTGATGTGTAAGGAAACAAGGACACCTTACTTTTATTAAAAATCATTGATTATTTATTCTGTGTAAGCTATTAATAATCAATATAGACTGGTTCGTTTCTGGTTTCTATTAAGTCTTTTAGTTTTCATTATAATTATTAAGAATAAGAGATGTACTTTATTGTATTCAAGGTAATGCTCACAATGTTCTTTTTCTCGTATACTTGCGTAGCGGAGATGTGAGCCTTTTGAGGGTCTAAGTCAGTTAATAACTTAACTTACTAACAATCAATACCATTTGGTTCGAGAACCTACCGCTACTGGGCACTTAAAAATGTTGGAGATTTCTCCAACCCTTTCCTTTTTATATCTCTCCAAATCCTTTTCATATCCCTAACATTACAACCACGTAAACGGATCATCAGAAGAAATATGCGTAACCTTGATTCCCGGCAGTTTAGGCCTCAGCCACTCTGCAAAATATTCCATGCCGGGTTCTTCACTCACGCTATGCCCCAAAACGATCAGCCCTTTCTTTTGTCCCAATAGGTTAGCGTCGCGGATATACTCAGCGGTTTCCCATTCAGACAATTCTCCGACTATCAATACATCCGGCTTTTCGGTTTCAACTGCATTTACCTGCCGCTGTCCACCCCAGGCGCCGGGTAACAAAGCAACGCGTGTGCAGGACTGGTGCAGGTCGCCAATAACCCGGATATGCGCAATACCCAATGAAGTTTTGAGGTGCTGCGCCAGTTGCTTTAAGGATATAGCTGGTATCTTGAACGACAGTTCTCCTGTTTTATAGTAAGGCGCCCAGCCCGCTTTTTTGGCTACGCCATAGATCACTGCATCGGGTTTTAAAGAGTGACAGTAGTCGTGAAAACGCCAGATGGCTATCTTGTGTTTGTCGAGCAATTCCAGCTTTTGCCGCAGTACATCATTGTCCTTCACCCATTCTTTTTCGTCTTTGTGGTTGTAGAAAGAAGGTTCGTGCGCGATGATGAAATTGGCATTACGTTTAATCGCTTCTTGTATGATCGCGATCGTGGGAAACATAGTCGTGATGATACCGGTGACCACCTGCGTGGGTTGCCCGCTTTTCAGGGTGTCGACGGTGTCTTTGATCGGCGACAGGTTGCCTTCTTTTAATACCAGGTCCATCACCTCCTGCACTGTCAGTTGTACACTGGCCGCGGCATGCACCGGCTGCCAGCCTAGTAAAGCTAAACCTGCCGCAGCTTTACTGAGATTACCAA
>NZ_CABHOU010000107.1 GCF_902168175.1 uncultured Chitinophaga sp.
CGCAGGCGACTGTTCACCACCACACCCGGGCGCACCTGTTTGAGCATCATTTCAATATCATACGTCCATTTACCATTCTTCTTCACCGAATTATCCCAGGTACCATCAAACCAAAAACCTTTCACCGTTGGGTAGTTCGTAGCCAGTTCGCGTAGCTGGTTCTTCGCAAAGTCGAGGTAACGTGCAAATGCCACACTGTCGGCACCCGACTTAATATCATACCGCCAGTCGGGGTGATGCCAGTCGAGTACGGAATAATAAAGACTTACATCGATCCCTTCTGCATTATAGGCATCAATAATTTCCTTCAGGATATCTTTTTTGTAGGGCGTATTGGCAATCGTAAAGTCAGTGTATTTGCTGGGGAAAAGGCAAAAACCTTCGTGGTGTTTGGTGGTGATGGTCATGTACTTCACGCCCATATTCTTCGCCATTTTTGCCCAGGATTTTGCGTCAAAGCCTTTCGGATTAAACTGGTACATTAAAGAGTCCCAGGTAGCACTTGGAATGCGGGCGCTGGACTTGAGGAATTCCGCTGCATAGTTATAGGTTTTACCCTCCCAAATACCACCGGGTATGGCATAAAGTCCCCAGTGAATAAACTGGCCAAACCTGTTGCTACGCCATTTCTGCATAGCATCGTCCTGGCGTTTGCCAGTGTATTGCGCGCCATACTTTAACGCAATCGTATCTTTCGATACCTGCGCCGAGGCCACCTGTGCGCATAGGGCACAGGCAATCATTAAACTGCTTTTGAACATTCTCGTAATATTTTATTGTGTTTCGTATTGCCGTGTATTGCGGCTTATTTTTATCAGATCACTACCGCAAATTAGTGAAAGGCCGTTAAGCACCGTATACTTTTTTGCTCATGACTGGCGCTATTTTCGCTTATTGATGAACGGTTAATAAATGATCAGTAAGCCACCAAACATAGATCAGATCAGATCATGTAAAATAAGCCACCGCCTGGATAGGCAGCTGCGATTGATGTGACTACTCTTATGTGAACATTTTAAATACGGCAGCGCCGGCCGTTAAACAGACCAGGAACATAGACCGCATAAATATCTTAACTGGCTGCAAGATAATTGTGTTTACGACATAATGATAACGCGGGCACTGTTCCTGCATCGTAAGCACAGCGTAAACCCTTAATTACATCGATATACTAATTTTATCACTGTTAAAAACCACTGTTAAAAAAACACCAGCAAAGGGTAATATCCGCGGGTATTTACCAGGAAGGTGATTCCTGAAGCAGCAGTTCGCTACGGTGCAGTGTGGGCTTGTTGCTAACGCTTTAGCGATTACCTGAAAAAATATTAGAAACACTGCCAAAATGATATTATTTTGGTGACTTACTTCTTACAATAATGTGATCTATGGAAAAGAAGGCACCCACCATCAAAGAGATGGCGCGCACGCTTGGCATATCTGTGTCTGCCGTGTCCAAAGCGCTTAATAACCATCCCAGTATCGGGCTTTATACAAAAGAAAGAGTGGAACGGCTGGCCCAGAAGCTGAACTACGTGCCCAACCAGGCAGCCATTTATTTCAAACAAAAGAAAACCTGCACCATCGGCGTAATACTGCCGCACCTCACCGATCATTTTTACACCAACATCCTTTGCGGCGCCGAAATAGAAGCCATGAAGAACCAGTACAACCTCATCATGTGCCAGTCGTACGATTCGCTGGCGCGTGAAAAAGAACTGGTGTCGTTTATGCAGAAGAACCGTGTAGATGGTTTGCTGGTGGCAACCAGTAAGGAAACCGTGAATTTCAATCACTTTCAGGCACTGGAGGCGTGGAACATACCGGTAGTCCATATTGCGCGGCAGCCAAGGCAGCATGACAGCTACTGTGTGATCAGTAATGTACGTGATGGTGCCAAACAGGCGGTAGATTATTTCATACAACAGGGGCACCGCCACATTGCACATCTTAACGGCCCCGAAACCATGGCCACCAGCCGCGAACGGCATAGCGGTTATCTTGACGCACACCGCGCCTTTAATATGCCGATACATCCCGAGCTGATTAAACACACCGACTTTAGCCGCGACCGCAACAAACAAATACTGGATGCATGGATGCAGCAGGAAGACTATCCCACTGCGATACTTGCATTTAAAGATCTGATCGTACTGGAGATCATGAACCTGCTGAAGAAATACTATCCGGACAAAAAAGACCAGGTGAAAGTGATCGGCTTTGGCAACCATCAGTTACTACAGTACATGGACCATCCGCCGTGTGCCTCTATAGAGGAACAACCAGCACTATTAGGGCAAAAAGCCGTTAATCTTCTACTGGATTTAATGCCAAGGATGGACGACAAGCCTGCCTACCATACCATTGCGCTGGACTGCAAATTAGTACCGTACGAAAGCATAGTGTAATAAAACAATTGACAATCAATAGATTACGGATTTCCAGCCTACTTCGCCGCCCTATTTGGTTAACAAATAATTAACAAATACATATTGATAAATAAACATAACTTGTGCATCTGCATTTATAAAATCCACAATATTAAAGCAGGCCGGTTATCACCCGTTTGCTTACTGAACACAAACAGCTGCCTTCAGGCGGCTGTTTTCATTTTAGCCAGCAGCAACGCTTAACGAGTACTTAACAGCCACTTCCCGCTACAGGAGTGCATTCGCAAAGCTCAATACGGCTAGTTCCCACACAGTCCTGTAAATTCGGGCCGCGATGCCACACTCGCCTCCGCTTAACAACCCATTAACAAAGAAGTGCCAAAATAAATGCTACTATTGTTCACCGGTTTGGCATAAAACGCCCGGCCGGTTTAAGCTCTTTTTTCCAGGTTAACTATTACTTTATTGCAGCCATTTACCTTAAGGTGAATGGTTGCTTTTTTTGTAAAGCCGCTGCAAACAGGCGGCGTTGGCTGGAGCGAAGCTATTAACCGTAACCCGTACATACTGATATCAACCAAAAGTGCCCGCTAAGTAACAAAGGGCTGTATTTGAATTGCTATTATCCTTAAGAACGCCATGGGAGCCGTGTGCAACAGAAGCACTGAAGAGGGAACGGCTGCCACATTACGATTTAGCTCAGGCATAAACAACATAGCATGCAAATTAACATCCGCAAGGAACTAACCTATGGCGAAAAGAACAAGGCTATACCGGCTTTTGCCCGCCACTTCTACGTTTACATTATGACAGACGATGCTCATTCGCTGCTGTTCGTAGGGCTTACAAATAATCTTAGCCGCGACGTAGAGATGCACCGCAGAGGCCAGATAGAGGAACTACCTGAAGGCATTAATATGGAGAAACTGGTATACCTGGAATATTACGAAGGCTTATCAGACGGTATTGGACGAAGGAATGAAATTTTTAACGACACGCTCATCAACCAGGTTAGCCTCATTTTGTCTGCCAACCCAAGCTGGGAGGACTTAACGCCAGGTCTGGACCAAACTATGCAATAGAGATGCATTTACCACTGCGAAGGCGTTGCATTCCCATTCCTTAATTTCAGCGGATGAAATCAAGGCGCAGCAACCTGCGCTTTTAGCGAAGACATAACAATGCGGCAGCAGAAAAGCCGCAGACCTATATTATAAAGCTTAGACAAACCGTCAGTTAACTGTATCAACCCTGCAGTGTGTATGATAGTGAGCATATGTTTGGAAAAGGTACCCCTTGTTCTGCGTATGTTTTTTTGACAATGTAGAAGAGACACAATAACTGGTTACATTTTATATGATGTTAGTTACCCATACTCCATTAGCAGAAAGACTGTTTCGCCAACAGCCCTGTACATCATTGTGTATTATCCAATTGCATATACGATACATTGTTTTTTTTCACCCCGGCTACCGGACGTGTTTATCAGTCTTTAACCGGTATTTATTTTAAACAGATACACATGACACATCAAACCATTCATCCGAAAATCAATCCGGCTTACAACAGTCCGCCGGCGATGAGCAGTACTGCAAGGCGGGCATGTTACCGCTGCGACGAGGTTGCAACGGTACAGAAAAAAGGCGCGGGTTTATTAAACTTCCATCAATCCTGCACCTGATTTTAACCACCTTAAAAGCTTGCGTTATGAGTAACTTATTTTTCATTGGCCACTATTAACCCCCTATATATGCCAAAGCGATATTTTGAACGACTCCAGACAATTGATTACCTGATACGGATCAAAGGAACCGGCAAACCTGCCCAGTTAGCCAAACGGCTGCGTATTTCTGAACGTACCCTGTACGAATTCCTGAAGATGATGAGGGAATTGGGGGCACCTATCGAATACGACCGTTATAAGGAAAGTTATTACTATTCCGAGAAGGGAGGCTTTAACATACAGTTTAATAAAACACTGGGCACGATGGGCATTACACCATAGCTATTAAGCTAGTGAAAACGCGCTACCATTGAGATCCTTAAACTTTGTACAGATGCAGGGGCAGGCAGTTTTATGCCTGCCTTTGTCGTGGCAACAACATTCCCTACCCTACCTGATTAACAAATAATTAACGCCAAATCCCTGCATAACGACTTTACTTTACACCCGTAAAAACACCCCCGATTTAGCCAGCAATTTATCCGAACAATGTATAACCGACGTGGGCATAATAGCCTGCGGCATTTCAATATCATTTATTCAATAACTGAAACTGTATATCCATATGCTGATAACGGCTAAGGGTTCGCATTAAATCATATTAAGCATGTTTTTTAATATCCATCAGGAAATACCCCCAAAAAAGCGTGTAACATCACCCTTAAGGAGATAAGCCGGGAACTTAAACCCGGTGGAGAAGGCAGGTGGCAAACAGCCGCCTGCTTTTTTCCACGCTTCGTACGACATTTACAAACCCACCTCTATGAAATCGATACATCCCCCCGACACCAGGCTATTTGTAGCCACCTCCAAAGAAGAAATGAGTGAGGCCCTCCACGTGCTTGTAGATACGCTGCAAGGCGGAGATAGTGGCTTTGTTGTATATACAGGCAACACCTGCAGTTACCTGTTGGAACTTAAACGTATTCCCTTTGACGCAGGTAGAAAAGGAACTATTGATAATGA
>NZ_CABHOU010000108.1 GCF_902168175.1 uncultured Chitinophaga sp.
GCGGCAGGGCAAACAGCACACTACCCAGTTCCGCCTCGTTCAGTTGCAGCTTACGCTGTATGTCAGGTATCCTGGAAGCCCAGGAGAAAAAGCCGAAGCCAGAAATAAAAAAGAAAAGTGTAATGGCTAGACGCGCCTTCTTCGGATCATTCATCATGCTATACTTTACATTCCGGTATTCACATGGCAAAAATATATCTTTAAATGGGCTTTCCCAGTATGTTAACCCAATAATAAACTACACAGGTTACGCCACACCCGGCGGCTTTTATATTTGCCCGTTGTATTACCTCCACACTTTATCCCGATCACACCATTCAATTCCGCAGTCTTCAAAATAAACACCTCTACCGTGCAACTGGCACAGATTTTATTTTGTTATATGTAGAATATCAGCCCCGTAATTATGCAATTGAACAAGGGCCATTTAAAACCAACAGGAATATGGATCATCGGCAGGAGCGTAACGCAGGCGTTTTAATGCACATTACTTCATTGCCTTCGCAGTTTGGCGTGGGCGACCTGGGCTATGGTGCCCGGGAATTCGCAAGGTTTCTTCATCGCAGTAAACAACGGTACTGGCAGGTATTACCGCTTAATCCCACCGATAACAGTAGTTTTTCTCCTTATAGTGCGCTGTCGGCTTTTGCCGGTAATACGCTGCTAATTAGTCCCGATTGCCTGGTAGAAGATGGATTGCTGGAAGCGGGCGATCTGAAAGCGCATGCACTGCCGCAAAACAGGAAGGCTGATTTTAAGGCGGCCAGGCTGATAAAAGGTAAGCTGCTCGCCCGGGCATACGACAAGTTTATCGAAGGCGATTTTGCACATTTAAAGGCAGCGTTTGAAGCATTTTGTAAAGCACAATCTTATTGGCTCGACGACTACGCTGCGTTTGCAGTAATACAGGCTGGGTGTAAAGGTAAACCGTGGTACGAGTGGCCGGAAAAGTTTAAGAGCAGGAGCGAAGGGCCGGCCGATGAGGAGGCCGTTAGGCGGGAGAAGTGGGCGCAGTTCATTTTCGACCGGCAGTGGCAGGGATTAAAAGGCTATTGCCACAGTTTAAACGTGCTGTTATTCGGAGATCTGCCATTTTATGTAAGCCATAATTCGGCAGATGTGTGGGCAGGCAGAGCGTTGTTTAAACTGGGACCTGGAGGCGAAATGCTGGCAGTGGCAGGTGTACCGCCCGACTACTTCAATGATAAGGGACAATTATGGGGCATGCCCATCTTCGATTGGAAACACCAGCATGAAACACGTTATGACTGGTGGCTGCAACGCATTCGCCGCAACATGGAATGGTTCGATTTGCTGCGGCTCGATCACTTCCGCGCTTTTGCGGAATACTGGGAAGTACCGGCAGGCGAAGCAACGGCCGAGCATGGCGAATGGATGGCAGGGCCTGGGGAAGATCTTTTTCACCTGTTGCAGAAAGAAATGAAAGAATTGCCTTTCGTGGCTGAAGACCTTGGCGAGATAGATGATAAAGTGTATGCGTTGCGCGATAGGTTCCGGTTGCCAGGTATGAAAGTATTGCAATTCGCATTTGGGGAAGATATGCCCGTATCTCCCCATATTCCACATCAGCATGCCCCGCATTTTTTCGTATACACCGGCACCCACGATAACAATACTACAAGGGGATGGTTTTTCCAGGACGCAGATCGTAACGACCGCCGCCGTCTTACAATTTACGCCGGCCGCAAGCCGTCGGATAAAGATGTACACCAGGTGTTAAACCGCATGGCTTATGCCTCTGTGGCTAATACCGCTATATTGCCCATGCAGGATATCCTGGGGCTCGACGGCGATGCGCGTATGAACAAACCTGCCGGCGACGGACCCAACTGGCGCTGGCGTATGCTTACGGAGCAGCTTACCGAAACGGTGGCGCATAGTTTAAAGGAACTAACGGCGGTGTATGATCGTGATCCTTTTGACCGGGCGCAGTAATTGTATACACAACAGAAATAATTAACGATGACATATCCAAAAGCAGGAGCCATTTTGTTGAATGCCGGCATATGTGAGTTCAGGGTGTGGGCGCCTTTCAGAAAAAGAGTCGAACTGGTTATCTCATCTCCCGTTACAGAACAATTAGATATGTTGCCCGAAGAAGAGGGCTATTGGTCATACTCCATGCCGGGCTGCCCCAGTGGCCTGCGTTATCACTATCTGCTGGACGGTGAACTGCACCGTCCCGATCCCGCTTCCCGCAGCCAGCCCGATGGCGTACACGGTGATTCGGAAGTGACAGACACCGATGCCTTTAACTGGAGCGATCATGGCTGGAAAGGGATAGCGTTGAAGGACATGCTGATTTACGAATTACACACAGGCACCTTTACCCCGGAAGGCACGTTCGATAGCATTATCAGCAGGCTCGACGAGCTGCTGCATCTTGGTATAAACACCATAGAGATAATGCCCGTAGCACAGTTTCCGGGTACCCGCAACTGGGGTTACGATGGCGTATTTCCTTTTGCTGTACAAAATTCATATGGCGGCTTAAAAGGTTTAAAACAACTTGTGAACGCCGCGCATGAAAAAGGTATAGCGGTACTGCTGGACGTGGTATACAATCACCTGGGGCCGGAAGGGAATTACTTTAATGACTTTGGTCCTTACTTCACAGAGAAGTACCGAACCCCATGGGGATCGGCCATCAACTTCGATGATAACTGGTGTGATGGTGTGCGGGGATATTTTATACAGAACGCATTAATGTGGCTCGATGAATTCCATATCGACGGATTGCGTATGGACGCAGTGCATGCCTACTGGGATTGCAGCGCCGTACACATCACCCAGGAACTGTCGGTCGTGGTAAAAGAACTGGAACAGCGTACGGGGAGAAAGAAAGTGCTGATCGCTGAAATAGACCTGAATAACCCCAGGTATATTTCACCGGTTACTGAAGGTGGTTATGGCCTGGGCGGGCAGTGGAGCGACGAGTTTCATCACGCCCTGCATTCTGTACTTACCGGCGAAAGGAACGGATATTATGAAGATTTTGGAGAAACCGAGCAACTGGCTACCGTGCTTGAAAATGGTTACGCTTACACCGGGCAGTACTCCAACCACCGCAAAAGGCGTTTCGGCGCATCGCCGAAACAACTCGCCTGCGGGCAGTTTGTAGTGTTCATTCAAAACCATGATCAGACAGGCAACAGGATGAAGGGGGAAAGGTTGAGCAGCCTGGTGGACAAAGAGGCCCTGAAACTATCGGCAGCGGCCATGTTGCTTTCGCCCTATGTGCCATTGTTATTTATGGGAGAAGAGTACGGCGAAACCAATGCGTTCAGCTACTTTACCAGTCACAGTGATAAAGAACTGATCAAAGCCGTACGGGAAGGAAGAAAAAAAGAATTCGCTGCTTTTCATGGAGAAGAAGAAGCACCCGATCCGCAGGATGAAGCGTTGTTTCGTAGCAGCATATTAAGCTGGAATACGCAAACGCCTTTGTACGAATACTATCGCCATCTCATCAGCCTCCGTAAAACGCATGCCGCCATGCGAAGCGATGCACGTGATGATATGGTGGTGCATCCCGTGTACCATTCGGCTGTATTGGCCTTTGAAAGGGTATCAGGCGGCGGCAGGCTGCTGGTACTGCTGAACTTCAGTAAAACGGAACAAACATGCGCGCCAGCACCAGGCTACCGCTTAAAAAAAATAAGCGACTCGGCACTGGTACAATGGAATGGTAATGGGGTAGAAGCCGCTGAACAGGTAGCGCCCGGAGGAATTATCAATTTACAGCCCTTAGCAGCTGTGGTGTACGAAATGATCTGAAACTATGGAAAATGACATCAACATAACCGGTGCAACTTACCGGATACAATTTAACGAACGGTTTACGTTCTCGCAACTGGAAAACATCATCGATTATTTAGCGGAGCTGGGTATTACAACGATCTACGCATCCCCTGTATTCGAAGCTGCTCCCGGCAGTTTGCATGGTTACGATGTATGCGATCCGTTGCAGATAAGCACGGCTATTGGCACTACAGAACAGTTTCGTAACATCAGTAAAAAACTGAAAGAGAAAGGCATTACATGGCTACAGGACATTGTGCCCAATCATATGGCCTTTCATATGAACAACCAACGGTTAGCGGATGTGCTGGAACGGGGCCCGCATTCGCCCTACTATAACTTTTTTGATATAGACTGGCAGCACCCGGCACCCGGACTTAACGGTAAGTTGATGGTGCCCTTCCTTGGTAAACCACTGGAGGAAAGCTTTGAGGACATCAAACTCGCCGCTACCGCTAATGGTTTTGTGCTGGAATGTAACGGACAAAATTACCCGCTTTCGTTGCAGGCCTACGACGTGCTGATGCAGGCGGCAGGCGATCAGCAGGATCAGCTGCGTTTACAACAACTACTGGTTTCTTTACGGGATGAGGATATCATTGGTTTGCCCTTAAAGGATTGGTTATCCTATAAAGAAAAACTGTTTAATGGAGCTGATAATGAGCTGCCGATGCGTATTGCCGAAAATGTGAATGGTAATCGCCAGCTGCTGAAGGCCCTGCTTAAAAATGCTTACTACCAGTTTCACTATTGGAAAGATGCAGATAGTACGATCAATTACCGCCGCTTCTTTACCGTAAACGAATTGATTTGCCTGCGTATGGAAGATCAGGGGGTGTTTGACGAATATCACTCCTTTCTGCACCGCCTGTACCGCGAAAACCTGGTGCATGGCCTGCGCATCGATCATATTGATGGACTAAAAGAGCCGGGAAAATACATCGACCGCCTGCGTGGCCTGTTTGGCAACAACTGTTATATCATTGCTGAAAAAATACTGGAACAGGACGAAAGCATGCCCGAACGCTGGGCCTTACAAGGTACCAGTGGTTACGAATTCCTGGCAAAGGTAAACCAGCTGTTAACGGACAACGCCGGCATGGAAAAACTATCGCGCTACTACCGCGGGCAGTTTGCCGACCTGGCCGATTACAACGACCTGGTATTCCGTAAGAAAAAAGCAATGCTGGAAAAGTATATGGGCGGCGAACTGGAACGCCTCGTACACTACGCCTATCAGCTTAAATTAGCGGAGGGTATCGACCGCAAAAAGTTTAAACCTGCCCTGGCAGCGTTTATGTTATACCTGCCCGTGTATCGCCTGTATCCGCAGGAGTGGCCGCCATCGCCGGAAGATATCACCATCCTGAACGAAACCATGGAAAAAGCCAAAGTAAAGGAACGTTCGCTGGAGAGTATACTGGACATCATACAGGGCTGGTGGGACAAACCCGTCAACAATAAAAAGTTTAATGATAACCTGCTTAACTGGTTCAAACGTTTGATGCAGGTAACAGGGCCTTTAACGGCGAAAGGTGTGGAGGATACAGTGTTTTATCAGTATAACGCACTTATTTCCCGCAATGAAGTAGGCGATTCGCCCGGTGCAGCACCTTTTACTGCGGAAGCTTTTCATAAACAGATGTCTTCACGGCAATACCTGTTCCCCCTGTCTTTAAACGCTACGGCTACCCACGATACCAAAAGAGGTGAGGATGCCCGAATCCGCCTGAATACCTTAACAGCGGTATCCGACTTATGGCTGCAGCAGTCGCAGGAGTGGCATGTTATGAATGCAGATTTTTTTAGTGGGGAAGAAGATAAAAAAGCGCCGCAACCGAACGATGAATATTTCATTTACCAGTCGATACTGGCAGGTCTGCCCGCCGGCGGTAAGGTTACCGAACACTATACCAACCGGCTTTGCGACTACATTATCAAAGCCCTGCGGGAGGGCAAGGTAACCAGTAACTGGGGAGAACCAGCTATTAAATACGAAGAAGCCTGCACCACTTTTATTCGTGGTATACTCGCTGCTCCGGCGTTCGTGGAAAGCCTGCAAAAATTTTACGCGCACATCGCTCCACTGGCTTATAACTATTCGCTTGCGCAGACATTACTGAAACTCACCGCGCCCGGTGTGCCCGATATATACCAGGGCTGTGAGTTATGGGATTTATCCTTCGTAGATCCCGACAACCGGCGCGATGTAGATTATGATTTGCGCAAACAATGGCTGGCGCAGTTACAAAAAGGCAGTAATACCCATAACCAGTTAAGTTTAATTGCCGAAAATAAAGACAGTGGTTTAGCCAAATTGTACCTCACCTGGAAATCACTGCACCTGCGTAAAGAGCATCCGGCTTTGTTTACCGACGGTGATTATATTCCGCTGAGTACGAACAGGCCAGGTAATGTGCTGGCCTATGCACGCCGTAACAGGAGCGGGTGGGTAGTAGTGGTAACACCGCTGGTAGCGGCACCGGCTAACGAAATTACAGAGAAGGATTATGTGATACTGGCCGACGCAGCGCCGTCTAAATGGAAGAACGTGTTTACGGGAGAGTTGTTGAGCATTACCCATGCAAGGCTGCCGTTATCCGTTTTACAGAAGTTTCCGGCAGCCCTGCTGGTAAGCGTACATTAACCGGGGCGAAGTACTTTATGTGATAATACTACAATAGTGAGACCGTCCACCTGGATGGTCTCTTCTGCTTTATAAAGGCGTTCATCCACATTGCTATTTACAGTGTCTATTTCCACCTGCCAATCTTTGCCGTATGTGGCAACAGGCAGTTTGAAATCGATGGGTTCATGGTGAGCATTAAAGATGATATAGAAGCTATCATCTATGATCTTTTCTCCTTTGGAGCCTATGGTGTGCAGCGATCGTCCGTTCAGGAATACGGCCAGTGTTTTGGCGTAGTGTGCATTCCAGTGTTCTTCTGTCATCTCGCCACCATCGTTCAGGAACCAGGCGATATCTTCCACCCCGATGCCTTTTATAGGTTGGCCCCTGAACCATCCTTTGCGGCAAAAGGAAGGATGGGCGAGCCGGAAGTGAATGAGTTTTTGGGTAAACGATAACAAGTCATTATCCATCTTGTCCCAATGCAACCATGATATTTCGTTATCCTGGCAGTATGCATTGTTGTTTCCTCCCTGCGTACGTCCCATCTCATCGCCGGCTACCATCATGGGTACGCCCTGTGAAAGAAATAAGGTGGTAAGCAGGTTACGCTTCTGCCTCGCGCGGCGTTCGTTCACCACGGGGTCGTCCGAGGGCCCTTCTTCCCCACAGTTCCAGCTGCGGTTATGGCTTTCACCATCGTTGTTATCTTCCCCGTTGGCGTGGTTATGTTTTTCATTGTAGGATACGAGATCATGCAATGTAAATCCATCGTGCGCGGTAATAAAGTTAATACTGGCAGTGGGTCGGCGATAGTCTTCTTTGTAAAGGTCAGAGCTGCCGGTGAAACGTTCGGCCAGTTCCCCCAACACACTATCGGCGCCACGCCAGTAATCGCGGATGCAGTCGCGGTACTTACCATTCCATTCTGCCCAGCCCGGGGGGAATTTCCCCACCTGGTAACCACCTTCACCAATATCCCATGGCTCAGCTATCAGTTTGGCCTGTGATATAACCGGGTCCTGGTGAATGATATCGAAAAAGGCACTGAGGCGGTCTACTTCATGCAGTTCGCGGGCCAGGGTGGCCGCGAGGTCGAACCGGAACCCATCTACATGCATTTCCAGTATCCAGTAGCGCAGGCTGTCCATGATCAGCCGGAGTACGTTTGGCAAGCGGGCGTTAAGCGTATTTCCTGTGCCCGTATAGTCCATGTAATAGCGTTTCTCCTCCGTTAACCTGTAATACGCCGGATTATCGATACCCCTGTAAGAGAGCGTAGGGCCCATATGATTACCTTCGCCAGTGTGGTTGTACACTACATCGAGAATAACTTCGATGCCTGCCCTGTGCAGTTCCTTTACCATCTGTTTGAATTCCGTTACCTGTTCGCCTGTAACGCCACTGGAAGAGTAGCGGACATCGGGGGCAAAGAAGCCGATAGTATTATAGCCCCAGTAGTTCGTAAGGCCTTTATCGCGCAGGTGCCTGTCGACAATAAAGTGATGCACCGGCATCAGTTCCACAGCCGTTATTCCCAGATCCTTGAGATATTGAATAGTTACAGGATGACCGATGGCTGCGTAGGAGCCTCTTATCTCCTCCGGAATATCGGGGTGTTGTTTAGTGAATCCTTTTACATGCATTTCGTAAATCACCGTTTGGCGATACGGTGTTTTAAGCGGCTTATCTCCCTCCCAGTCGAAAGCATGATCAATCACCACCGATTTCGGAATAAAAGGCGCGCTGTCCAGTTCACTAAAGCTCAGGTCCTCTTCTTCATGCCCTACTTCGTACCCAAATAATGCATCATGCCAGTCTATAACGCCAGCTATCGCTTTGGCATATGGATCAATCAACAGTTTGTTGGCGTTGAAGCGTAGGCCATTTAGGGGTTCATAGGGGCCATGTACACGAAAGCCGTAAAGCTGTCCGGGTTTGATGTCAGGTATATATGCATGCCATACGTGGTGTGAGCGTTCAGGCATTTTAATCTTAGTATATTCTATTTCATCCTTGGCTGATTTAAATAAGCAGATTTCCACATTCGTGGCATTTTCCGCATAAAGGGCGAAGTTAACTCCCTTTCCATCCCAGGTGGCGCCTAACGGGTAGGGATTGCCGGGGTAAACGATCATGTTCATAAGCAACGATATATGTTCGGGTAGAGTTCACAACTATGATGCCGGGAGCTGCATGAGTAAAAGAAAGGCATGGACGATTGGCTGTGATAACACGATTTTTGCGATTATATTTGTTTCAAACTGATATTTGTCAGTTCGTCGAATGTCCATTGTTAATAATTTTACAAGCGCATTTACTATCAACAAACGCATATGAACGATTTTCTCGCCGCCCGTTCGCAGATGGCCCTGTCGCTTGGTTTTCACATTGTCTTTTCTTGTATTGGGATGGTGATGCCGTTCTTTATGGCCGTATCGCACTTTTACTGGTTAAAAACGAACAAGCAGGTATATAAGAACATCACCAAGGCCTGGAGTAAGGGGGTGGCTATCTTTTTTGCCACCGGCGCTGTATCGGGCACCGTGTTGTCGTTTGAGCTGGGACTGTTGTGGCCCACTTTTATGAAACATGCAGGCCCCATCTTCGGTATGCCCTTTTCCCTGGAGGGCACGGCCTTTTTCATAGAAGCGATTGCCTTGGGCTTTTTCATGTATGGCTGGAACAGGTTTAACCGCTGGTTTCACTGGTTTACCGGCGTAGTAGTAGGGGTAAGCGGGCTGGTATCAGGCATCCTGGTAGTAGCCGCCAATGCGTGGATGAACAGTCCGGCCGGTTTTGATTATGTAAATGGCGAATATCTCAATATCGATCCCATTGCCGCGATGTTTAACGATGCCTGGTTCTCCCAGGCCCTGCATATGTCGGTGGCCGCGTTTGTAGCCACCGGGTTCGCCGTGGCCGGTATACATGCCATGATGATCGCGAAGGGTAAAAACATAGAGTTCCATACCAAATCCTTCCGAATTGCCGCCATCTTTGCCTGCGTAGCGGCAGTTTTGCAGCCCCTGAGCGGTGATATTTCCGCTAAAGACGTGGCCAAACGCCAGCCCGCCAAGCTCGCGGCCATGGAAGCACACTTCGAAACGCAGCAAAGCGCGCCGCTGATCATAGGTGGTATTCCTGATGAAAAAAATAAGACCGTTAAATACGCTATTAAGCTGCCAGGTATGCTTAGCTTCATGGCGCACGGAGATTTTAAGGCAGAAGTAAAGGGGCTCGACCAGATACCCGAGGACGAGCATCCCCCGGTGGCCATTACTCACTATGCTTTCCAGATTATGGTAGGTTTAGGGATGGTGATGGTATTGCTCGCCATCCTTTATTTCATTGCTCTCTGGAAAAAGAAAAGCTGGCTGCAAAGTAAGTGGCTGCTTAAATTTTTCGTGCTGGCCACACCAATGGGCTTTATTGCCGTAGAAGCCGGCTGGACGGTCACTGAGGTAGGCAGGCAGCCCTGGATCATTCATGGCGTAATGCGCACGGCCGATGCGGTAACGCCCATGCCCGGTATTGCTTATTCTTTCTACCTGTTTACCTGTGTATACGTATCACTGGCCGCTATCGTAACCTTTATGCTGTACCGGCAAATAAGGATGGTAGATAAGCTGTACGATGTACCTTCTTCCGAAAACCCTGTAAAGCACTAAAGGCATGTTGTACGTAGTGATCACTTTCCTCTGGGCATCTATCTTGTTATACTTATTGCTGGGCGGCGCCGATTTCGGAGCAGGCATTATCGAACTGTTTACGTCCGAAAAGAACCGCAGCCGTACCCGTAAAACCATGTACCAGGCCATAGGTCCCATCTGGGAGGCTAATCATATGTGGCTCATTATCGCCATTGTGATCCTGTTCGTGGGGTTCCCGGCTATCTATTCCACCATGTCGGTGTACCTGCACATCCCGTTAACAGTGATGTTGATGGGGATTATTGCGCGCGGTACCGCTTTTGCTTTCAGGCATCACGATGCGGTGGTGGACGACTGGCAAACTGTGTACAACCGCATCTTTACCTGGTCGAGCGTAGTAACACCGCTGTTCCTGGGCATTATTGCAGGTAGTGCCGTGAGCGGACGAATTAACCCGGCAGCCGGTAACTTCCTGGATGCGTATGTGTTCAGTTGGCTCGACTGGTTCACGGTAGCCGTAGGTCTATTTACCGTGGCTATTTGTGCCTTCCTGGCGGCTGTATACCTTATTGGTGAAACCGACAATGAAATGGACCGCCGACGGTTTATCCATAAAACACAAAGCTCGAATATTGCGGCCGTGATTTGCGGTGCGCTGGTATTTACCGCAGCTCATTTTGAAGGTATTCCTTTAATGCACTGGATATTTGGCAACCTGGTAGGTGTATTTTCGATTATCGCTGCTACGCTTTCACTGGTGCTGATGTGGTACCTGCTGCGGAAGGGGAAAACAAAAATACTGCGGTTACTGGCGGGTTCGCAGGTTACGATGATCCTGCTTGCGGTTACCTGGCATCACTTTCCACGTATTGTGCTGTTTACGAACGGTGGTTACCTGTCGCTGATGGAGCATCACGGTCATGATAAAACCATTGCTTCGCTCGGCTGGGCTTTATTGCTGGGAAGTATTTTTATCCTGCCGGCGCTGTTTTACCTGATCTATAGTTTTCAGCAGAAAAACGGGAATGGGGTAGAGGAAGCACATTAGGGCTGATTATCGAGGAAGCTGCCCAGCGCGTCCAGTTTACCGGTCCAGAAACTGCGGTATTGCGCCGTCCACTCGGCCACTTCCTTTAGTTTATGCAGGTCCGCATGGCAAAAACGTTCACGGCCCTGTTGTTTGATCACTACCAATCCGCACTCGGTAAGGATACGGATATGTTTTGATACCGCCGGCCTGCTGATCTCGAAGTTGCCGGCGATGGCGTTCAGGTTCAGGGATTGTGCCGACAGCATATTAATGATCTCCCGCCGGGTGGGATCGGCTATGGCCTGGAATACATCTCTTCTCATACTGCAAATGTAGTGATACCTTTTGGTTACAGGATGTGCCATTTGCTGATGAGATATGGATTTTTATCACTACTTTTGAGGCCCCTCAATTATTATTAGTTTCCGATATGCAAATTTTTCCGACCCAGTATTCAACGCTGTCAGCATCTGCGCTTAAGCATCGTATTGCAGACAGTTACCGCCTCAAAGTACGCAGCTGCCGTTACCTCGTGCGTGGCGTAAGTGATACCTATGTAATCGAAGCAGAAGAAGGTAAGTTCATTTTTAAGGTTTACCGCGATATGCACCGCTCGCTGGAGGCTATCCAGGGCGAGCTGGAACTGATGGATATCCTGCAGCAGGAAGGTGCCCGCATTGCCACTGCAGTAAAGAACCGCGCCGGTAAAACCGTTGAATCGTTCCAGGCAGCCGAAGGCACACGTCACGGCGTACTTACCCACTTCGCAAAGGGTAAATCATACATCGACCTTACCGATGCGCAGCTGGATGTATTAGGCCGCGAAATGGCCTTCAATCACAACGTAACCGCCAACCTTCAACTCCAGCACGAAAGGCCGGTATACGATACCGATACCACGGTGATGCGCCCGCTGAAGAACCTGGCGGTAGCCTACGCCGAATACCCGGAGGACTATGCGATGTTGAGAGAAACAGCAGAAGAGGTGTTGATGGCGTTAAAAGACTTTAACACGCAGGCATTCAGCTACGGTTACGTTCACTTCGATTATTTTCCCAAGAACTTTTTCTTTGACGACAATAATAGCTTCACCCTGTTCGATTTTGACTTTGCGGGGCAGGGTTATTTGGTGTACGACCTGGTATCATTGTATACGCATTACACTTTTCATGTGGTTAATAAACGCATTACCCTGGAAGAAGCCAAAAGGCAGCTGGACAGGCTGGTGGCGGCTTACCGGACGGTGAGGCCGCTGGGCGAGGATGAAGTAAAAGCGATGCCCTACCTGAGCTTTACTTTTCTTTTATTCTACCTCGAGTTCCATTACCTGAATTACGACGACTGGTCAAATACCTTCTTTGGGGAGCGCCATTTAAAGACGTTCGCTAAACATATGAGAGATCAGATAACGATGTTGCAATAATAACAAAACGGGAGTACAGCTGAGGCCGTACTCCCGTTTTGTAGCTATATGGCCACATTTATACTTTCAGCCTGCCCTGCACACCGTCGTCCATACGTTTGCCCGTAATGGCACCTACAGCGATTTTTAGCAGTGATACGGCTTTATTGTGCTTAGTATCCCAGTAATACACATCTTTAGGTATCACTTTGATGATCTCAATGGTAGGATCGTCTTTTCCCTCCGTAAACCAGGCTTTGGCTACAGGGCTCCACAGTTCCTCCACCTTATCCTTGTTTTTCAGTAATTCGGCTTCGCCATAAACACTGAGGTATTCCGAGCTGTTCTTATTGGAATAGAAGAGCTGCACACGGTTATCGTTTTTGATCTCGTGTTCCTTTTCTGTATTTTCTTTGCTGAAGAACCAAAGGCAGCCCTCATCATCCACCTTAAGAGTACTCATGGGGCGCGAAGCAAGCGGGGTTTGGGAAAGATTAGTTACAAATATGCAAATGTTAGCGGCTTCTACCAGGTCCTGCAATTTCTTTACTGCTTCTGTATTTGAAAGATTTTCTATGCTCATGGTCATCCGTTTTGGGTAGAGGTACAAAGATTGTTCCATGCCGCATTCTGCGGTCAAACGCTTATTTTAGCATTAAATCTGTCCTTATGCAAATACTGCTCGACTTTTTAGTCTCTGTCATTGCCTTCTTCCATGTTTATATACTATGGCTGGAAATGTTTGCCTGGGAAAGCCGCGCACCAAAAGTATTTACCAACTTCCCCAAACCATTATTTAAAGACACTAAAACGCTGGCGGCAAACCAGGGCTTGTACAATGGCTTCCTGGCGGCGGGGCTGGTGTGGAGTTTTTTTATTGATGATGCGAACTGGGAAATGAATGTTCGTCTTTTTTTCCTGGCCTGTGTAGCTGTTGCAGGTATATACGGCGCCTTTACCGCCAGCAAAAAGATCTTCTACGTGCAGGCGTTACCTGCCATTATCGCTATCATTATTGCTTTAATTATCCGTTACCGTTAGGTCCAGGGAGAAAATAAATGTTGCTCCGTATATTAACATTTAATGTACGGGAGTTTCTATTTTTTTGCATGTCGAAAGACCTATTATAAATGCTTTCCTGCCAAAAAAACAAGAATTCATACCAGATACTAACTGGTGGTTTTTAGGGCGATGGATGTGTATTTATATTTGCGACTTAATAATTCCTTTAATCGTTAACACCCAAAAGCTAAATTATGAAAAAACTGATTTCCGCAGCAGCGGCACTACTGATTGTATTTAACGTTAGCGCCCAGGTACAACAGGAGGAAATACACTCTTCCGAATTGCTCTACCAGAAAACCAAACGTCCAACCATGGTTATTCCCGAAGGGCCAGATGGGGATACGCCACCAGCACAGTTACGTGCTGTTAAATTTAAAACAGTTACGCCTACACGTAAGGTAGTAAAGCTTACACCTGCTCAGCAGCTTATTGTTACAGAAGCAGATGCGCCCATTGCCATGAGGGCAATGACAGGTAACTTTTGTGCTTCTCCTGTAGTAGATGAGGCCCTGGAGCCTGTATATGCTTCTGTGAAGGCGCACATGCCGCTGTTCCTGCCTTACAAAAGTTCAAAAGTAGGTGTTTGGCAGGGCTTCTATTACAGCTGGGACAAAAATGAAGATGGGGCTAAAGATGGCCATGGTGCTATCGATTATGGCAAAACAGGCGTGGAAGCCAACGAAGATCCTACCTTCGGTGTGTATGCCATAGCACCGGGTAAGGTAATTGATGTGTATTGGTCTAATGGCGGCGGTAACATCATTACTATTGAACATACTGCCCCCAACGGTTATAAATACCGCAGTACTTACCTGCACCTGCGTAATGGTTACGATAACGACCGGGCCAATGCGAAGAACTCACCCAGCGACAAATACAAGAAATTTGCGAATAACGGTACTACCAGCCAGCTTTGCTGGGGCACTAATGCGCAGAAGATTAAAGTTAAAAAGGATGACTGGGTACAGGCTGGCCAGTTTATCGCCTATGCAGGTAACACCGGCTCAGGTGGCATAGGTGTAATCCTGGATGACGACGGTACCTTTACCTCAAAACACGAGAACACCCGCTCCTTTAACGTACACCTGCACTACGAAACCAGGGTGAAAGATACCCGTGCCGGTCATGCCAACGACTGGGTGCTGGTAGATCCTTACGGCGCTTATAACCACGCGGGTGTGGATTGTTACGACCTGGAGGCGAATAGTCCTTACGCCCGCCTTTATGCCCCCTTTTACCCCAGCTTCCACAACGTGCCGCTGGACCTGGTGAACAAATACTGGGGTTATTACACGGGTATGGGTATGGGCCTGCAAACCATTAGTGTGGATAAAGCTGGCAGCACATTATTCTCGGCGGGCTCCTTCCAGTGGGGTTTGCCTGGTGCCTGGTATGCCCGTTTTTACATGACTGCCGATACTTATCAGCAATATTTTACCCAATATGGCAAACAGGGATTCCGTCCGCGCCAGATTTCTGTAACCAACGACGGCAGCGGTAACCCACGTTTTTCCGCTATTTGGGAAAAAGCGCCTGCGGGACAGGCGACCTATGCAGTGCATAACAGGGACGATGCTAATTTCCTGGCAGTGTGGAAAGACTATGTAACCACTAAAAAATGGCATGTACAGGAACATATCGATTACACCGTGAACGGCAAACGCCTTCATGCGGCGGTGTTCGTGAATAAGCCTAACGATAATGGCTTTTACATGTACTACGGAATGAGCGCCACGGACTTCGATAAGAAGTTCGACGAACTATATAAAAACTGGGAGTTGACCAGCATCAATGTAAACGGTAATACCGTGGGTGGTGTTTGGAGGCCTAAAAAGAGCAATTATGCTGCTTTTTACGGTATGACATCGGCTGGTTACCAAACCCGGTTCGATGAGTTAGCCGGCCAGGGGCTTCGCCTGGTGAAGGTGCAGAACTACTCCGATAACGGCAGGTTCAGCGCCATCTGGGCGAAATAAAGTTTTTTTTAAGCTAAAAATTGGAAACTTAAATGCGGGCCCCTGTTTAGGGGCCCGGTTTATTTTATCCCTTACTCATCACATTTTAACCGCCTCTTTTAAAGATAATTTTTACATTAGCCTCTTACTATTCAACAAAAAGGAAGAGATGAAAAAAATACTGAGTTGCCTCTTGTTTTTACTGCCGGCATATGCTTCTACGCAAGCCCAGGCACCCAAGCCCGGTAATCCCGTATTCGACGGCTGGTATGCCGATCCGGAAGCCGTGGTGTTTGGCAATAAATACTGGATATTTCCCACTTTCTCCGCTCCATATGGCAAGCAGGTACACTTTGATGCCTTCTCGTCCAGCGACCTCGTTCATTGGAAAAAGCATAAGCAGGTGTTAGATACCGCAGCTGTTAAATGGGCAAAGCGGGCCATGTGGGCACCATCGGTGGTGGAAAAAGAAGGTAAGTATTACTTCTTCTTCGCAGCCAACGACATCCAGAAGGAATCGGAATTGGGCGGTATTGGTGTAGCCGTAGCCGACAAACCACAAGGTCCTTACAAAGACTACCTTGGTAAACCACTGATCAATGAGATCACAAATAAAGCGCAGCCGATAGACCAGTACATCTTTAAGGATAAAGATGGTCAGTATTACATCATCTATGGTGGCTGGGGCCATTGTAACATTGCCAAACTGAATAAAGACTTTACAGGGCTGGTGCCTTTTGAGGATGGCAGCACGTTCCGGGAAATTACGCCCGAGAAGTATGTGGAAGGCCCGGTTATGTTTATCAAAGATGGTAAATACTATTTTATGTGGTCGGAAGGTGGTTGGGGTGGCCCGGATTATAGCGTGGCCTATGCTATTGCAGACTCGCCGGCAGGACCTTTTAAGCGTATTGGAAAAATACTGCAGGAAGATCCGAAAGTGGCTAACGGCGCGGGGCATCACTCCGTGGTGTTTAATCCCAAAGCCAACAAATGGTTCATCATCTACCACCGCCGCCCGCTGGGTAACAAAGACAGGGATCACCGTGTAACCTGCGTGGATGAAATGAAGTTCGATGCCGATGGCAGGATATTGCCTGTAAAGATCACGTTCGAAGGTGTGAAGCCCACGAAATTGTAAAATCAATATAACTACCTGCAAAGACCTGGTCATTTTACCAGGTCTTTGTTATTTAACCACAGTGGCTTCCAATTCCACTTTTAATGTTTCGAATAATACCGGCACTTCTATGAGTGTGGTCGCCTGTTTGATCCCATGCTTCGTAATCCAGTCCTGGAACACATCGAAACATCCAAACAGTTCTGCAGACGAAGTGGTGAACACGTTTAACCGCACAATACCCTGACATTCATAACCCGACTCGCCAATCACCTGCTCCAGGTTCTGTATAGCCAGCAATAACTGAGATCTCATATCCGCATTGCTTGATTGTCCGTCGGCATATACCGCGGCCTGTCCGGCGCAATAGAGTGTGCCCTGTACGTTTTTTACTTCCACCGCCTGTACATAATTACGCGCATCCTGCCATTGCCATGGATTAATGATCCTTTTTTCCATATAGTGATAATTAAAGTTTACTGCAAAGGTGGGAAGCCTGCAGGAGCTTTCGTGTGACAAACATCACAAATTGGAGATGGTCAGGAGGCAAGCCTGCTTAATGTTTCGCGCGAAACGCCCAGGTAGGAGGCGAGCAGTGTTTTGGGTACTCTTTGAAATAGGGCCGGGTATTTATTAAGCAGCAGTTCGTACCGCTGCTTGGCATTGGCGGTAAGGAAAGATAAGATGCGTTGCTGGGAAGCGATATGGCCTGCATTGGCCTTCCTGAGGAAAAAGTGCTCCATTTTCGGGAGGTCGTTGCATAACTTTTGGTAGCCGGTTAGGGAGAGACAAAGTACCTCGGTATTTTCGAGGCACTGCAGCGACATGGTGGCGGCAGTTTTTGAATGAAAAGCGAGGAAGTCCGTTTCCCACCAATCTTCCATCGCAAACGAAGCAATATGCTGCTTTCCCGATTCGTCGTTGTGTACTAACATTAAGAGGCCAGATAACACAAAGTAGCAATGTTGCACACGATCGCCCTCCCGGATAAGGAATGTATGTTTTTTATACTGTGCCGGTGTGAACTGGGAACACACAAACGCAAATTCCTCGTCCGTGAGCGGTATTATCTTCTCTATGTGTTTTCTTAATTGTTCCAGCATACAGTGCGTGTGGCTGGCCTAAAGGTATTATTTTTTGAATTTGCTTATGCAATTCCGCCTGAGGTTGCATCCTTGGGGAAACCTATTAGATATGAAAACGACCTGCACGATAATTGCCGGCCTTTCTATCCTTGTTTGACCTTTGCTATAGTCCGCAGTTTTGCCGCCAGGGGGTAGTGTCAAATACCAGCTTCGACCTGTCATCGGGAAAAACAGGCAGCCCCGTCTGCGTAAAAGTATCCGGGCGTGCTTCGAATGCCTGGCCGTCAGTCAGTTTAAAGATAGCTGGCCGGGTACTAATAATGCCTTCGCTGCTAAACTCGTAGGCTATTTTCAGTATACTATCTGTAAGCAGGCCTTTAAAAGTACCTTTGCTATCATCTTTTTCAAAAAAGTTGTAGACCAGGGTACCCGAGGCAGAATCGCCCTGTAGTTGGAGGTCCAGCCTGAAGCTGTCCTGACCGGAAATAAGCTGGTAGCAACCCGGCCCTGCGGGCTTAGCTGGCGTATTGGCGGTTACCGTTACGCTGTCTTCGTGGCCTTCCGTTTTTACGGGCTGGTTACAGGCGGCGAGGCTAAGTGCGGTCAGTGCCCAAATAGAAAAGCATAGTTTCATATGTTGCTGGATGTTTAGATAATAAAATTACCAAAAAACATTCCAGTTATGGAATAATGGGGCAGATGCATCTGATAGGCAAACCGATTGGCATGAGAACCTTCATCCTTGCTTTTTGCAGCACCTTGTTAATATTCCAGCCTGCCTTTAGTCAGACTACAGGAAATATCCCATTACCAGCCGGTTTTAGCCGTGTTCCCGCCCCAGACGGTACCTTTGCTGCCTGGTTACGAAAAACAGGTCTGAAAGCTGATAAAACCGTGTATTTGTACAATGGCGAACGTAAGCCAAACCAGCAGGCACAGTTTGCGGTGCTTAATATCAGCATCGGAAATAAAGATCTGCAGCAATGTGCAGACGCAGTGATGAGGTTATACGCAGAATACCTGTACAGCCAGTCACGTTTCGACAAAATCGCCTTTCATGCCACTGACGGCACCCTGGTGGACTACGCCGGCTGGCGTAACGGCTACCGCTTTGTATTGCGTGGGCAGCGTTTACAGCGCGTGAAGTCTGCCGCTGCTTCCACTTCCCGCGAAAGCTTTGATGCATATCTTCAGGTAGTATTTAGTTACGCGGGCACCTTATCACTAAGCCGCGAACTAAAAGCTGTGTCCAACATCCAGAACATCATGCCCGGTGATGTATTTATCCAGGGCGGCTCGCCCGGCCATGCCGTAATTGTAATGGATGTAGCCATCAACGCTAACGGTGAGAAGCGATTCCTGTTGGCGCAGAGTTATATGCCCGCGCAAAGCATCCACATCCTCAAAAATCCACAAACAGATGGTGCATGGTACAGTGGCCTGGTTAACGGGCAGCTATATACACCTGAATGGATATTTCCTAAAAACAGCCTGCGGCGTTGGCAATAGTTGATTCTATCGTTTTGATTGAACAGTTGGAGAGAAGAACGATGTATTTTAAAAAAAATAAAGGGCGGTAAGAATACCGCCCTCAGTTATTTTAACCATATCCTATGAA
The DNA here is from genome assembly GCF_902168175.1 of uncultured Chitinophaga sp. Lineage (GTDB taxonomy): Bacteria > Bacteroidota > Bacteroidia > Chitinophagales > Chitinophagaceae > Chitinophaga. Next base: position 19,380 of record NZ_CABHOU010000108.1, read on the forward strand.
AAACCTGAAACAAAGGTATGCTTGTAGTTGTGATTGTAAAGTGTGAACTGGTGAACGTAGTGATTTAGTTCGTGAGCGTATTGTGTGGGAGCGTGTTAACGGCGATTTAACGAGTGCGGAACTATGATTGAACAGTGTTTGATGTTTTCACTGGCATGGCAGGAGAGCTGCGCCGTGATGATGCGGTATTTTTTAAAAAAAATAAAGGGCGGTAAGAATACCGCCCTCAGTTATTTTAACCATATCCTATGAAAAACCTGATACAAAGGTATGCTTGTAGTTTTGATTGTAAAGTGTGAACTGGTGAACGTAGTGATTTAGTTCGTGAGCGTATTGTGTGGGAGCGTGTTAACGGCGATTTAACGAGTGGGGAATTATGAATGAACAGTGTTTGATGTTTGCACTGGCATGGTAGGAGAGTTGCGCCGTGATTATGCGGTGGTTTTTAAAAAAAATAAAGGGCGGTAAGAATACCGCCCTCAATTATTTTAACCATATCCTATGAAAAACCTGATACAAAGATAGGTGTGTAGTTGTGATTGTAAAGTGTGAACTGGTGAATGTAGTGATTTAGTTCGTGAGCGTAGTGTGTGAGAGCGTGTTAACGGAGATTTAACGAGTGGGGAATTATGAATGAACAGTGTTTGATGTTTGTACTGGCATGGTAGGAGACTTGTGCCGTGATTATGCGGTGTTTTTTTAAAAAAATAAAGGGCGGTAAGAATACCGCCCTCAGTTATTTTAACCATATCCTATGAAAAACCTGATGCAAAGATATGCTTGTAGTTGTGATTGTAAATTGTGAACTGGTGAACGTAGTGATTTAGTTCGTGAGCGTATTGTGTGGGAGCGTGTTAACGGCGATTTAACGAGTGCGGAACTATGATTGAACAGTGTTTGATGTTTGCACTGGCATGGCAGGAGAGCTGCGCCGTGATTATGCGGCGGTTTTCTTAAAAAATAAAGGGCGGTAAGAATACCGCCCTCAGTTATTTTAACCATATCCTATGAAAAACCGATGCAAAGATATGCCCGTCTTTGATAGCTGTAAACTTTGATTTCGTGAACGCCCTGTTTTTTCTGGTAAACGCGCGTGTTTTTGCGCTATTAACAAACATTTAACCGAAGTGTTTTTTGGGGATAGATTGATTGTCAATGCTAAAGGCAGTCATGTCTATTTCTATACTGGTGATGAAGAGTTGCTGGTTCATTTGCTTATAGCGTACGACATAACCTGCTGATTGTCAGAGATGGTGATTAGTTGATGTTTTTGGGCATAAATGAGGCCTGCTAAAAACATGAGAATGATGATCAGTTCCTGTTTCATAGAGACTGTTTTAAGATGGAAATAAGTTTTTTCTGATGAGATAGGGGACTGGTTAATTAGCGTGTGTTGCAGTGACGTTTGATAGTGGGCGAATACTCTCTGTTATGCCAGCTCTTTTTCGAACGCATCAATCTGTTTGAGGAAAGTGGCGGCTTTTCTGAGTGGTGCCATTTCCATGCTGTCTGATACCAGTGTTTTGAACCAGCGTTTGTCGGCGTTCTTATAGTCGAGGTTGCGGTAGAGCCAGATGCCTGCCCAGGTAAAGATCGCCGTAATCACAGTATAGATGATGCCTGTTGTCAGTTGCGGTGCCGCAAACATACCGGGGTTCATCTGGAAACTTACGAAAACTGGCAACTGTACTAAAAGCAGGCGGCCGATTTGCAGGCTCGAGGTTTCCAATGCTGCAAGTTTGCGCTGGGTATCTACAACGTTGCCGCTACTGTTGGCCTGACGGATAAGCACCATGTGATGTATATACACCGCCACGGCTACGGCAGAGACGATCCAGTGTATACCTGCGGAGACAACGAAGAATATTTTATCCCAGGTGAGAGAGTAGCGGATGAGTACTCCAATAAATGCAAGCCAGGCAATGCCGAATACAATGAATGCGAGTTTGATGGCAGAGAGCTGACGCAATTCGGTATGGGCTTTTTGTAGCTGCACTTCCTTTACGAGGCGTATGTTGAGCGCGAGCGATTTCTCCAGCTTGCGGTCATACTGTTGCCATATCTGTTTTAATTCGTCTTCCATGTTTGTTACTGTTTTGAATATGTTTGTTGGTTAGTTCACACCGGCACTCGTCTACGTTTGTCTGTTTACGAACCTGCCGCAATCGTTATTGGCGATTTGCCTGAAAATTTATAGCCAGCCCGGCCCGCTGTTACCCGATGGTGCTATTCTTACGAAGTTTATCTACAATGCCCTTTCACTCTTAATTTCACCAAAGCAGTCTTTCTTCCAAAATGTTTCTTGTATCGTGCTTTCGCTCTCATTGCTTTACCAAAGAAGTCTCTCTTCCAAATGTTCTTTTATATCGCCCCTTCGCACTCATGCTTTACCAAAGCAGTCTTTCTTCCAAGTCCCTTTAATTCGCGCTTTCGCTCTCATGCTTCACCAAAGCAGTCTTTCTTCCAAATGTTCCTTTATATCGCGCTTTCGCAGTCATGCTTCACCAAAGCAGTCTTTCTTCCAAATGTTCCTTTATATCGCCCCTTCGCACTCATGCTTTACGAAAGCAGTCTTTCTTCCAAGTCCCTTTAATTCGAGCTTTCGCACTCATATTTCGCCAAAGCAGTCTTTCTTCCAAATGTTCCTTTATATCGCGCTTTCGCAGTCATGCTTCACCAAAGCAGTCTTTCTGCCAAATATTCCTTTATATCGGGCTTTCGCTCCCCTGCTTCGCTCAAAGCAGTCTTTCTGCCAAATGTTCCTTTATATCGCCCCATCGCCCCCATGTTTTCCCTATGTACTTTGAATCGCAATTGTCTACTTCCACGCAAGTTTTCCTGCTCTGAGTCACTTCACTTCATCCTTCTGCTTCACTCTCTGACTCCCGCAAACCTCACTTTCAATCGCTGCTTCGCCCGGCTGATCTTTGTCGCTACATTTGTTTCTGATATACCTAAAATCTCCGCTATCTCACTATAGGTCTTCTCCTCCAGGTACAATAACATCAGCGCTCTGTCAAGCTCAGGAAGCTCGTTGATAAACTGTTGCAGCTGGATAATGTGTTGCTCGGTTTCGTCGGGTGGCTGGCCACTGTCTTCGAGGTCGATCATTGACTCCTGGCCCAGGGGCCGCTCCGTCCGCACACCTTTCCTGTAAAATGAAATGGCGGTGTTTAATGCCACCCTGTACATCCAGGTACTAAACTTGTAACTATCGTCGAATTGCTGGTACGACTTCCATAACTGATATATGATGTCCTGCGCGAGGTCATCGCGGTCACTTTTATTGTGACAGTATGAATTGCAGATCTTGAATATGATCCGCTGATTCGCAGTTATTAATTGCAGGAAGGCATCGTTACCTGTTTGGTTTGTCATCTATTCCCTGTTATTGATTCTGTTACATTATTATTCGAGGGCTTGTTGAAAAAATCACAGTTATCGGAGAAAATATTTTTGAGGGCCTGCCAAATATAAATATTCATATACATTTGAGGTGTTATTAACTACGGCATGACCATAAAAGTATTCGGACAAAAGCCCCGCGGCTCTTCTCTTCAACGTGTAATATCTTCGCCTAACTATAAGGACGGAAAGTTTCATAACATCCTGGAAACGAGGATGATGAAGGACGGGTTCTCTGTAAAAGACTTCTGGAACTTCTTTACGGCCCCTAATACGAGGCCTGCTGCTGTTCTGCCTTCTGTTAAAACAGATTTGCATAATTTGCCCGCAGGCAAAACCTCGTTGGTGTGGTTCGGCCACTCGTCTTACCTGATCCATAGTAACGGACTGAACATCCTCGTAGATCCTGTTTTTAGCAGGCATGCGTCGCCTGTGCCGCTATTCGGTAAAAGCTTCCCCGGCACTGAGGTGTATAAGGCAGCGGATATGCCGTCTATCGATATTTTGATCGTTACACACGATCACTACGATCATATGGACTTTAAAACCATCAAAGCTTTGGCCCCGAGCGCGAAACTGATCTGTACGTCGCTGGGCGTGGGTTCGCATCTGCAATACTGGGGCGTGCCCGCTGAGAAAATCCTCGAGTTCGACTGGCATGAAACACAACTGGTGGTACCTGGCGTGCAGCTTACGGCCATGCCGGCCCGGCATTTCTCGGGCAGGGGAGTCACGAGCTTCGGTACACTTTGGTCATCGTTCGTACTTGAGTTGCCGGATACCCGCATTTTTATCGGGGGTGATAGCGGTTATGATGAGCAATTTGCTAAAATAGGAGCGAAGTATGGCCCCTTTGACCTGGCTTTACTGGAATGTGGGCAATACAACGAACGTTGGCCATATATACACATGATGCCCGAACAAACGGTGCAGGCCGCCGTTGATCTGGGAGCCAGGGTGCTGATGCCTGTTCACTGGGGCAAGTTCGCACTGGCACTGCATCCCTGGGATGAGCCTGTAAAAAGAGTAACTACCCGCGCTACAGCGCTACAGGTAAAAGTAACCACGCCCAGGATCGGGGAGCCGGTGTTGCTCCACGAATATTACCCGGCTGAACAGTGGTGGCAATTATAACTTCGTGTAGGGGAATTTAGCCCTCATCTCTTTAAATACCCTGGTGAGCGCCTTGTCGAGCCTTTTGGTATTGCTCCAGTTCAGCGGATTGTTTATATCGTCCCATTGCCAGATCTTATGGCCCGTTTTGCCATCGAAGAAGGTAACATACACATAATTAACCTGGTCGGTTGTGTTTCTGGGGCTGTACGAATTAGTTCCGGGGTTATAGGTAGTTCTGTTATAAGCAGGCACCACCTTCTCTTTCATTTCAGCAACCAGTATGGCGTCGACTCCGAGCAACTGGCAGAGCTTCATTTTGTCCATCACGAAGGCCTTACGCAGGTCTATATTTCCTTTCTTTAGCAAGTCATTGGTTGTTTCCCATTCCTGGATATCTACCAGCAACCGGTCTTTATTTTCTGTAAGTACATTGTAAAGGCGCTCCTGGCAATTAAGGCTTTTTTCCATATCGTGCTGCTGCACATCCTCCACTGTTTTCTTTCCGCGTGTACCAAGCCCTTCAAAATGAAAGGGTAAAATGGCAATTTTGTCGTGGTTATACGCAGCTTCGGTTTGGGCCACTGCCTCCAGGCCCATCAACATGAAAAGGAAACCTGCGAGGTAAATGTAATACTTCATATGGTAGGGGATTGTGAGCGCAAAAGTAGATAGATATTTATGTATGGCAAAGTAATTGATGCATTCGGTTGACAAATACGATCTTATGAAAATTCATTTACCTGGAATTATACTGGGGCTGTGTATCATCACAGCTTGTGGTAACAGCAGCAAACAGGCACAGGCAGACAGCTCCGGCACTGCAGGTGTAACTCCTGCCGGCGATTCATTACCAGCGCCCTTCGCAACAGAATCAGTAAAGAAATTCAGTAAAGTGATAGGTTGGAAAGATGGGAAAACGCCGGTAGCCCCACAGGGTTTTACGGTTACCAAATTCGCGGATGGCTTCGAAAACCCGCGCTGGATATATGTACTCGATAATGGCGATATACTCGTGGCTGAATCATCTACCAAACCCAGACTGAAAGAGAAAGTTGGAGCCGTACTTAGCGGCAAGGCTAAATCTCAAAACCTGGGTAACAGTGCCGATCGAATCACGTTACTGCGCGATACTAATGGCGACGGTACGCCTGATTCGAGGAACACTTTTCTTAGTGGCCTGAACCAGCCACTCGGTATGCTGGTGTTAAACGGACAGTTTTATGTAGCTAATACGGATGGGGTACTGGTGTATCCTTATACGGATAAAGCCAATATCATAAAGGGGGAAGGGAAGAAGATACTGGAATTGCCGGCCGGTGGTTACAATAACCACTGGACCCGTAACCTGCTCGCTTCCAAAGATGGTAAACATATATACGTATCCGTAGGTTCGGGCAGTAATGTAGCGGAACATGGCATGGAAAACGAAGTGCGCCGCGCCGCTATCCTGGAAATTAACCCGGATGGAAGTGGTGAACGCATATTCGCTTCGGGCCTGCGTAACCCTGTTGGTATGGACTGGGCTCCTGGTACTTCTACGTTATGGACAGCAGTAAACGAACGTGATGAGCTGGGCGATGAACTGGTGCCTGATTATATGACCAGTGTGAAAGAAGGTGGTTTTTATGGCTGGCCTTACTCGTATTTTGGTCAGCATGAAGACCCGCGCATGAAAGGGCAGGGAAAAGAACTGGTAGCTAAAGCGATTGTGCCTGATGTGCCGCTTGGTTCGCATACGGCGTCGCTCGGCCTTGCTTTTTATACACAAGATGTATTTCCCGATAAGTACCAGGGCGGTGCGTTCATTGGTCAGCATGGCTCATGGAACCGTTCTTCACTGGTTGGATATAAAGTATTATTTGTGCCTTTTTCGGACGGTAAGCCTTCAGCGAAACCGGAAGACTTCCTGACCGGTTTTATAGCAGATGAAAACAAAGGAGAAGTATATGGCCGGCCCGTTGGTGTAGCGGTGGCAAAAGATGGTGCACTGCTCGTGGCAGATGATGCCTCTAACACCATCTGGCGGGTGAGCCATCAGAGATAACTTTGTTAACCATACAATGAGCACACCGTGCCTTTCCACGTGGAGGGGTACGGTGTTTTATTTACGAACAGCTTTTGTAAATTGTGCAGCACTGCGGAACTAATTCTACAATCAAATTTATGTTTTTAAAGAGACCCATCACGGTTGCCATTTGTATTGCCGGTATGTACACCCTGCCTGTTGTGGGGCAGCAGACCGATACCACCAGTTTGCCTGAAGTGGTGGTTACCGCTTACCCAGGAAGTCAGTCGCTGGTGGGCCTTCCTGCTTCGGCGGCAGTGATAACGCAGCGGCAGTTACAGTTGCAACCTGGTAATACACTGGTGCCTGCCCTTAACACGGTGCCGGGTATCAGGATGGAAGAACGTTCGCCGGGCAGTTACCGGCTATCTATACGTGGCAGCCTGCTCCGCTCGCCATTCGGCATCCGCAATGTAAAGGTCTACATGGACGAAATGCCACTGACGGATGCTGGCGGTAACAGTTACCTGAACCTCATGGACCCGGGCAGCATACGTAGTGTCGAAGTACTGAAAGGTCCCGACGGTAGCCTGTTTGGGGCTAATTCCGGAGGGGTGGTGCTGTTGCGTCCATTTGCCACAGCTGATACCGGCAGTGTTACGCTGGGGCTGCAGGGCGGCTCCTACGGCAGCCTTCAACAGCGGGTGGGCTGGGATGAACAATTTGGAAAAGTAAGCTCCCATATCTACCAGGCCTGGCAGCAGTCGGACGGCTACCGCGATAACAGCCGTATGCGCAGACTGTACCTGCAATCGATCCAGCAATGGCGTTACAACGAACGTAATTCGCTGAAACTGCTGGCCTTTTACAGCGATCTGGGTTATCGTACGCCTGGTGGTTTAAACGCCGCGCAGGCCGAGGCTAATCCAAAGGCGGCAAGGCCCGCAACACCTACCTTGCCTGGTGCGGTTACGCAAAAGGCAGGCATTTATAATCGTACTTTCCAGGCAGGACTTGTACATGAGGCCAATATCACCGCTTCGCTTAAACACGTGGTGTCTGTAAGTGGCGCTACTACGCACTTCGAAAACCCGTTTATTACGAACTACGAAGCACGCGACGAAAATACGGGCGCTGTACGTACCTACTTCTCACTGCACGATAAATCGATCGGCAGTACTTATTACGACTGGAACCTGGGCCTGGAATGGCAGCAAACAGGTACTGATATCATTAATTACGGCAACAACGCTGGCAAACGTGATACTGTGCAGGCGGCAGATCAACTCACTGCCAGGCAACAGTTTTATTTCACCCGCTTTAGCTTTCGCTTCCCGTTCCGCCTTACTCTGGAGGCAGCGGCGAGCCTCAATTACTTCCGCTACACGTTTGGGAATGATAGCACGGCTACGCAAACCCGCCGCTTTTCACCACAGCTCATGCCAAGGCTGGCTCTCTCGTACCGTATAACTAACTTTATGGCTGTACGAACTTCTGTAAGCCGTGGTTATTCACCCCCGGCCACTGCAGAAGTTCGTGCATCGGATAACGTGATTAACACGGCGCTGCAGGCTGAAAATGGCTGGAACTATGAACTGGGTTTCCGCGCAGGCGACGCCCATAACCGATACTGGCTCGATGCCAGCGCTTTCTATTACCGCCTCGATGATGCTATTGTTCGCCGCCTGCGCGATGATGGTACGGAGTTTTTTGCCAATGCCGGTGGTACAGATCAGAAAGGGATTGAGTTGCAGGGTATGTTATGGATCGTTGCGCCTTCCTCCCCGGGATGGGTGAGAGGCCTGCAATTGAACAGTGCCTTTACGTTAAGCGACTTCAATTTCCGTGATTATAAAAGCGGTGCAGCTGATTACTCCGGAAAACAATTGACGGGTGTACCGAAACATGTTGTAGTAACGGGTGTACAATTGTTATTGCCTGAAGGTTTTTACCTTTTCGCACAACACAATTATACGGAACGTCTGCCCCTGAACGATGCCAATACGGCTTTTGCCGATTCTTATCACCTGGTACAATGCAAAGCCGGTTGGAGCAGGGGAAGGATGATGATATATGCTGGGGTAGATAACCTGCTGAATGAGCGTTACAGTCTTGGTAATGATCTTAATGCATTGGGTATGCGTTACTTTAACCCGGCTGCAGAGCGGAACTACTACGCGGGCGTAACTTATAAATGGTAAACTTAAAATGTATACAGCTTCCTGTTAGCAATCATTTACTAACAGGAAGCTGTTTTATGTTAGCCCTTCATCCACACTACTTTTTGCTCTGATATATTCTCCTGGCCAATAATGTTTTTATATAATTCTGGTTTACGGGCTTTAATGTAACGGTGCCCGCCTGCCTGGGTAAGTTTTTCGGGAGTAAGCGTGGCTATTACAAACTCGTTACCGAAACTCCTGCACTCGGCTATGATGTCGCCGAAGGGGTCGAGTATCATGCTACAACCGTTCTTCAGCTGGTCGTCGTCCATACCTATAGGGTTGGAGAAGATGGCGTAAATCGCGTTGTCGTAGGCTCTTGCCGGCAGCCATTTCATGAGCCATGCCCTTCCTTTAAGCCCGTCAAACTCCTGGCGAAGCGATGTAGGGTCGGTTTCACGATTATGCCAGAGTGCCGGGTCTACAAAGCCTGCTCCCGGGCGGGTAGAAGGAGTACACATGGTAACATGTGGCATAAAGATGATATCTGCTCCCAGTAGTTTGGTTGCCCGCACGTTCTCGATCACGTTGTTGTCGTAACATATCAGGATGCCGCATTTCCATCCCATCAGCTCAAACACAACGTATTCGTTACCGGATGTAAGGTGTGGGTTGATGAAAGGGTGAATTTTACGGTATTTCGCTACCAGTCCATTTTTATCAACACAAACGTAGGCCTTGTAAAGCCGGTCGTCGCTGTCTTTTTCAAATAAACCGGCCAGCACTACGATGTTATAAGCTGCCGCCGTTTGCTGTAAGGCTGTTAAGCTTTCTCCACCGGGAATAAATTCCGCCACATCCAGCATTTCGGCTTTAGACAGGTTCCTGGCAAATGTATAGCCTGTAATCGAACACTCGTGAAAGGCAATTACATCGGCCCCTTCTGCGGCCGCCTTTGCAGCCATCGAATCGATCACGGAAAGATTATATTTTTTATCACCGCTGTTGTTCTCGAATTGCGCGGTAGCGATTTTTATGGGTTGCATGCTGGCTATTTGTAAGGCAAAGATAACCTGCAATTCTGATGATTTATGTACGACAGATGGACTTAATCAACCGTAGGCACAAACTATGTAGTGTGAAAAGTGTGTAAATAATGCCACAGTTCGTTCTCGCTATTTTCTCTTAAGTTTATGGCTTGTAAAAGCAGGGCCATAGCCCGTCTAATTTCTTCTAACTGTGATAAATAATCCTCGATACTGCTAATGAGTGCTCTTTTTTCTGATGAACTTAAACTGGGAACTAAATCTGAGCATGCACAACTGGAAAAGAAGCTGGTTCTTGATATTAAGAAAATAAATACGGTGGCAGGGTATACCGCTCTGCTTAAAATGTTTTATGGATTTTATCATCCCATAGAGCAGCAGCTTGATGCTTACCTGGCACCCGGCCTGCCCGATTTTCCTGAAAGGCGTAAGTCGGCGGCCATCCTGCAGGACCTGGAGGTATTGGGTGAAGACACCGCTAATTTGCCACTGGCGGGCGATATTCCGCAGATCGACAGCTATGCCGCAGCCCTGGGTGCCTCGTATGTACTGGAAGGCTCTACATTGGGCGGTTCGATTATTGCAAAGATGATCAGCAGCCAACTTGGGCGGCAACCCGGCAAAGGTTTTTCCTTTTTTTCTGGTTATGGCGAAAACACGATGCCAATGTGGCAAGTGTTCCGTGCCCAGCTGAATAAGCTGTCTGGTGCAAACGACCAGGAGCTGGCGGTACGTACCGCCAAACAAACATTCTTAAAATTTAATCAATGGGCCGGAACTTATGAGCCAGTTCTCTAAATACGATTCTGAGTTTTGTGGTAATCTGCCAATCCACATTATTAATACCATTCAACCCTACGGCGTACTGCTGGTGTTGGAAAAAGCTAATCTGCGTATCAGCCAGACCAGCGAAAACGTACAATCCATTTTCCCCGATACCGCACGCGATATGGTGGAAAAGGGAACATTGGATGCCTATATAGGCAGGCAGGCTTTTACTGACCTGGAGGCTTTCGCCGCCGGAACAGCACAGGAAACAACTGCTTTATGGGAACTTGATGGCAAACACCATCACGTAATTATACACCTGGTAAAAGACCTGGTACTGATAGAGATCGAGATAGAAGAAACTCCAGCCAGAACATCTTCGTTCGCCGATATTTACCAACAATTGAAGTCTTCGGTGACAGCTATCGAAAACAGTAAAGATGTGGCGGAATTATGTGAAGTGACGGCCCGTGAAATGAAAACCATTACGGGTTTCGATAAGGTGATGGTCTACTCATTCGATAAAGACTGGAATGGAAAGGTACTGGGCGAAGAAATGGAGCCTGGTATGGAGTCGTATATGGGTTTTACTTTTCCTGCTTCAGATATTCCCAAACCCGCCCGCGATTTGTACCTGCGTAATCCATACCGCTTTATTACCGACCGGGACTTTGAACCGGTAAAGTTATACCCGGTAATCAACCCGGTTACGCGGGCTTTTGTAGACTTAAGCGATTGTAACCTGCGGGGCGTAGCAGCGGTTCACCTCGAATACCTGAAAAATATGCAGGTAACTGCCTCCATGTCGGTGCGCATCATTAAAGACAATCAGCTTTGGGGGCTTATGGCCTGCCATCACCGCACTCCGAAGGGACTGAGCGGGCAAATTGGTTCGGTATGTGAACTAATGTCGTCTGTTATTTCGGCAAAGGTGGGCGCCCTGGAACATAAGTCGTTCCATGATCTCAACCAGCGGCTCAACGATTCCTACACGAAGATGATCGGTAACATCTACCAGGACGGCAACCTTGTAAAAACGTTGCTTAGCGGCGAGCCGAACATACTGGAACTATTTGGGGCAACGGGTGTAGTGGTGGTTTTCCGTAGTGAAGTACAAAGTGCAGGCGATACGCCCGACCGCGTGCAGCTGGAAGACTTGTTGCTCTGGTTGCATCTGAAGGAGTTAAGAAAGGTTTTTTCTACTGATTCGCTTTCCCGCGATTACGACATTGCAGCCGAGTACAGTGGTTTAGGCAGCGGTTTGCTGGTGATACCTATTAACGCTTCCAAAGACGAGTATATCCTACTGTTTCGTCCCGAATTCGTGCAAACGATCAAATGGGGCGGCAACCCGGAAGATCGTATCCGTTTTGAGGAAAATAAACAGATTTACCATCCACGGCATTCTTTTAAACTATGGCAGGAAAACGTTAATGGTTTTTCACAGCCATGGCTGAAAGAAGAGGTGTTGATGGCTGAAAATATGAGAAGCTTTATCTTTGAACATATCGCTTCTACTTACGCTTAAAAAAAGTATTGAATTTGATGCAGCAGCATTATATAGTTGCCCTGGGAGCATCCGCAGGAGGGTTGGAGGCCATCCAGGAGTTCTTCGACCATATGCCCCGTACGGAAAACCTCTCGTTCGTCATTATCCAGCATCTGTCGCCGGACTTTAAAAGCCTGCTGGTAGAGCTGGTGGGCAGGCATACGCATATGAAAGTGCTGGAGGCCGAACACGATCAGCCGGTGCAAAAGAACTGCATCTATGTAATTCCCAATAACAAGTTTATCTCCATTAAGAAAAATAAGATGGTATTGGCCACCAAGGTGAAAGATACCGGGCCTAATAACGCGATCGATATTTTTCTGACTTCTCTCGCTATCGATAAAAAAGACCGCGCTATTGTGGCTATTTTATCGGGCACAGGCACCGATGGTACCAAAGGTATATCCAAGGTGAAGGAGATGGGAGGTATGGTACTCGTACAGGAGCCTAACACCGCCCGTTTCGATGGAATGCCAAATAGCGCCATCAATTCAGGAAATGCGGATGTAATTACATCGCCCGCCCAGATGCCCGAAGCCATTCTCTCTTTTATACACGAACCCTCCGCCGCTTCTCTCAGTAAAGTAGAACTGGATGAAGAGTTGCTGATCCAGATATTTGACCTGATCGCCAAAGAGGCCGGGCAGGATTTTCATTATTATAAAACACCCACGATCCTGCGCCGCATCAGCCGCCGGGTGGTGATGGGGAACTTTAAAGATGCGAAGGATTACGTGGGCTTCCTGCATCACAACCCCGCCGAGGTTAAAAGCCTGGCCAAAGACTTCCTGATAGGAGTTACCCGCTTTTTCAGGGATGGTGAGGCCTTCGAAGTATTAAACGAAAAAGTGCTGCCCAACATCCTGTCTGCAAAGGAAAATGGTGAACAGGTGAAAGTATGGATACCTGCCTGTAGCACGGGCGAGGAAGCCTATTCGGTAGCTATTGCTATTGAAGAAGCCATTTCCCGCAGTAATAAAAGGATTGATGTTAAGATATTTGCTACAGATGTTGATTCCGGTAACCTTGAAGTGGCGTCGGCCGGCGTTTATCCTGCTTCCATTGAGCGGGATATCAGTAAGGACCTGCTGGAGAAATACTTTGTTCCGAAGAACAAACATTACGTGATCAATTCGCGTATCCGTAAGCGAATCGTATTTGCGCGGCACGATATCATTAAAGATCCACCCTTCATAAAAAATGACCTGGTTTGCTGCCGGAACATGCTTATTTACATGAACTCTGTATTACAGGAGCGCGTGTTTACGATCCTGCATTTCGCGGTGAACAAAAGCGGTTTCATTTTCCTTGGCCCGAGTGAGAACCCGACCTTCGAAAAGAATACGGTGCAGCTGGTGAGTGCCAAATGGAAGATTTACCGTAAAACGGGCGAAAGTAAACCGCGCCCGTACCTGAGCGATGGCTACCGCATAGGCCCTTTGCCAGGCGAGAGTTTGAAGATAAAGCGGCCTAAGGACGGAGAAACCCGCGGGCAACAGGAGTTATGGGACGATGTTAAGGCGGTCGTATCTAACGACCTGGGTTTTCTGGCCATGTATATCGACAGGAATTTCGAGATCCGGGAAACGATGGGCAATTATGAACTATTGCTTTCTCTCCCGAAAAAGACGTTGAGTCTTAACCTGGTACGTATGCTGCCTCAGGACCTTTCCATCACCCTGAATAAAGAAATAAGAAGGGCCTGGAAAACAGGTGATAAAGTTAAGCTGGAAGGCCTGGCCTTTGCGCGTAACGGCGAAACACAGCTGATGAACGTGATCATCAATCCGCAGGTGCCGGTGTCAGAAGACTACACGCTGGTGGTGATGAGCAAGGCGGTAGCGCTCGCGGTCGATAAAAACACTACCGGTGTTTCACAACCCGCGCTTACCAGCCAGGACCACGAATATATCATGAACCTCGAATCGGAACTGGCGGAAGTGAAAAACAGCCTCCAGATAGCCGTTGAAGACCTGGAAACTACCAACGAAGAGCTGCAAAGCTCTAATGAAGAACTGCTGTCTTCGAACGAGGAATTGCAAAGCTCCAACGAAGAACTGCAATCGCTGAACGAAGAATTATATACGCTTAATACAGAACACCAGCTTAAGATCAGGGAACTGGTAGAGCTGAACGATGACCTGAACAACTACTTCCGCAGCACTGATATTGCCCAGATATTCCTGGACACGAACCTGCGCATCCGCAAGTTCAATCCCGCTTCGGCAAGCATGATCAACTTCATCGAAAGTGACCTTGGAAGGCCTATTTCTCATATCTCCAATAACATCCGTTATCAGACGTTACTCGAGGATATAGACCAAGTGCAACGTACCCACGAGGTGCTGGAAAAGGAGGTGGAACTGAATCAGGGCAGCCACCTGCTGATGCGTATCATGCCTTACGTAACCCGCGACGGACATTATGAGGGGGTTATTATCACTTTCGTGGATATTACCACTATCACAGACCTTAACAACATTGTACGCGGGGTGTTTAATTCCAGCACCAGCGCGATAATGGCTTTTAAAGCACAGCGTGATAATAAAGGGCTGATCACCGATTTTGTGATTATCGCCGCTAATGAAATGGCACGCAAGCTATTCGGTGTAGTAGACAAAAAGTTCGAGGGTGAACTGTTCCGTATACTCGTTCCGCAACTGGCGGACGCGGAAATGATGGACCAGTACATATCGGTAGTAGAGAATAGTAGGAACGTACAGCGCGATCTGTATATTGAAGATAAAGACAAGTGGTTTGAGGTAACGGCCGTGAAAATGCAGGACGGGTTTGTGGGCACTTTTACGGATATAACAGATAAGAAAAGGGGTGAACAGCGCATAAGGCGCAGTTATAGTGAATTGAACGAGGCGAAGGAGAACCTGAAGAGAATGAACACCGAACTGGAAGATAAGGTGAAAGCCCGCACCCGCGAGCTGTCGTTCAGCGAGGAACGTTTCCGCCTGGTAGCCCGTGCTACGAACGATACGCTTTGGGACTGGGACCTTACCAGCAATACGATATGGTGGAGCGAATCTTTTGCGAAAATGTTCGGCTTCACCAATAACAAATTTACCCGTGTGGAATGGCTACAAAATATCCATCCCGATGAGCGGCAGCAAACGGAGGCCGAACTGTATGCAGTGATCAACGAAAACAAGAACCAGTGGAACTGCGAATACCGTTTCCGCAAAGCGGACGGTGAATATGCGCATATCCTCGATCGTGGATACGTGTTGCACAATGAATTTGGGGTGCCTTACCGTATGCTGGGCTCTATGCTCGACTTAACGGCATTGAAGAAGGCAGAAACGGAACTGGCCAGCAATATTGCCGACCGCCAGTTTCTCGCCGAATCGATGCCCCTGATGTTGTGGACGGCCGATGCGGAAGGCAATGTGGACTTCGTTAACCGTCAGTTTGAGTTCTATACCGGTATTTTTTATGATGATGCGATGGATGATGGCTGGCAACAGGCCATCTATGCGGAAGATCTGCCCATGCTCAAAGAAACCTGGCAACGGGCCACGGAACAACGGGCCGACTTCCATTGTGAGATCCGCATTATGGTGTCGCAGTCGGACTACCGCTGGAACCTCATGCGGGTGAAGGCCCGCAAAGACCTGCGCGGTGCCCTCATAAGCTGGGTAGTTACCACTACCGATATTCATGAACAGAAGGTGATGAACGCGATACTGGAAGAGAAGGTGGAGGAACGTACCCGCCAACTGCTCGCTATTAACCGCGAACTGGAGGCCAGTAATAACGATTTACAGCTCTTCGCCTCTGTAGCCTCTCACGATTTACAGGAACCGTTGCGCAAAATCCACATGTTCTCCAAATTGGTAAAAGATAAGCATGATGGGGAATTACCGGACGATACGCATACTTATCTGGACAAAATTATGCAGTCGGCCAACCGGATGAAGGCGCTGGTAATCAATATCCTTAATTTCTCGAAACTTTCGGCCGACCAGGTGGATTACGGTTTAACGGACCTGGTGCAGGTAATCCGCGAGGTCATGGACGACTTCGAGGTCATCATCCGCGAAAAGAACGCGCGTATCGATGTAAGTGCCATTCCGCCATTGAAAGTGAATAAGTTACAAATACAGCAGGTTTTTCAGAACCTCATCAGTAACGCCCTTAAATTCACGAGTCCGGACGTGCAGCCGCATATCACCATTACCGCCAAACGCGTAAGTCAACAGTCGTTTTCTGCCCCCGAGGACCCTAAAGGCCTCTGGTGCCGCATTTCTATCAAGGATAATGGAATAGGATTTGATACTGAATACAAAAACCGGATTTTTGGACTATTTCACCGGTTGAACTCGAAGGACAGGTTTGAAGGCACGGGAATTGGACTTGCCATCACGAAGAAAATAGTAGAAAAGCACAATGGAATCGTCACTGCTGATAGCATTGAAGGTGAAGGTGCAGAGTTTACAATCATTTTACCCATGGACCAATGACTTTAAAAGCGAACGCCATAACATCCAGGAAGATTTTGTTAGCTGAAGATGATGAAGATGACCGGCTGATTTTTTCGGCCATAGTGAATGATCTCAGCAATGTCAACGATTTTAGCTTTGAAGCGGTGGAGAACGGTATTGACGTATTGCAATATCTTGACACACACGTGGAAGCTCTTCCCGACCTTATTATACTTGACCAGAATATGCCCAAAATGAATGGGCGAGACACGCTCGCAGCTGTAAAAGGCAACCCTTTGTTCGAACATATTCCCGTGGTCATTTATTCGACTTACAACGATTCACGTAACATTGAAGAGTGTATTGCAGCAGGGGCCGAACAGCTGATCACCAAGCCCGATTCCTTCGAGGGTTTCAGGGAAATGATCTTAAAACTGGCTAGCCGTTATCTCAAAATTGTTCCCGAACTGGAAGATAATACGCTTTAGGAGGTAGTGCCTGGCAGTTCTAACAGCACCAGCTGATTGCCATAGAGGTCGGCACAATGAAAGTGACTATACTCCCGGCTGATTTCCAGAGGCCGGATAATACGTACCCCGTTTTCTATCACGTGCGTATATAAATCTTCAATATTGTTTGTGTAAATCAACAACGTAGGCTGCGTGCCCGTTTGGTTACCCGCTTTCCCATCTAAAAAACAGATGCCTGCTTCCTCGTTTCCGGGGAACGATACATGCAGTTGCCTTTGCCCTTCCGGCGTTAAATGATCCAGTATTTTGTGGCAGAAGAAGTTTTTCTCATAAAACTCAAAGGCCTTGTCGTAATCCTCCACAAGTATGACTGCGCGGCCGAAACGGGTGCGTATGCTCATAGGACGAAACTTTGTATTCAAATATAAGCTTTACAGGTAAAGCCTGGAGAAGGTTTTTGCTGCCGCCTGCAGGAATGCCCGCTTAGGCAAACTGGCGAAAATGCCCAGTTCCTCACTAAAACGCGTTTGGTTATCCAGGAAGCGGAATACTTTGCCTGTACTATTCCGGTCGAACATCCGGCTGAACACCTCTCTGCCTGGTAGTTTGCCGGAGGCCAGTACCTGGAGCATAACACTGTCGTACAGCCGGAAACGCTGCCCCGACCGGGGAACATGTGGTGGCTGCTCCCTCAGCAGGAGCGATGCCAGGGCTGCCGAATGCCGTTGGATGTTCTGAAAAGCATAGCCGGTAGAACCTTTGATCTGCCCTGCGGCACCACCAATGTAGATGATGTTGCCATTATGAGAGGCAAAGGGCTGATCGGTCATCGGTATTACACCAAACTCCTGCTCCAGCACCTTGTAATGGCTGCATTGCAGGTGATGGGTAATATAATAGTGCAGTGCATCGTCGTAATCGGTTTCATTGAGGGTAGAAGGAGAGAACAGTGTGTATTCCACCAGGGCCTTGTCAGGGGCCACGGGCAGCACATAAAAAAAGGCCGGGCCATGTTGCTGCGATACGCGGAAGTCCATCAGGGTGGCTTTACCGGTGTCGAACAAATTCATGGGCGTTTCTATCATCCAGCCTTTAAAATGTTGTAAAAAGTAATGGTAGGTTTTGGGCAGATGGGATGTTTGGGCCGGAATACTGCTAAAGATGTACCGGGCCTTTACGGGCTCACCGTCTATCATCGCGCAGCCTTCAGGGGTGATATCGCTGATGGTGCCTTTCACCATTTCGATTGAGCGGGAAGTGCGAAGCAATGTATCTGTATACTGATAAAAATCGTCGGCCCTCAGCATTTTGTACTGCAGGGGGGACAGTTGCAGCAACCAGCCTGCATTACCATCGTGAAAGTGAAGCTGTTCCCAGCGATGATGTACCAGTGGCTCAAAAGGGCCGGCACCTGTTTCCCAGAAACACCAGGTATGGTCGTTGGCCTGCTTCTCCTCTTTATCTACCATCAACACCCTTTTGCCCTTCAGCGCTCCCGCCCACATGGCGTGCGACAGCAAACTGCGGCCGGCCAGCCCGCCGCCTGCAACTATATAATCATATGGCGTGCTGCCTTGCATTATCTTTTTTAACTTTTTCCCAATACTTGCGTGCTACGTATAACATGCCGAACGATTCCCCATCTTCGGGTCCCAGGTGTTTATGGTGCATTTTGTGTGCCCAGCGGATGGTTCTTACATAACTGTTGTTGCTGCGGGTAAACCACTTGAAACGCTGGTGGATAATAACATCATGTACAATAAAGTAGGCTGCTCCGTACAGAAAGATGCCCAACGCTACAAAGAACATCCAGTTAAGCCCGTCTTTTACACCAAACAGGAACAGGAAAAAGCTGGGCAGTGCAAAGATCAGGAAAAAGGCATCGTTCTTTTCGAAGAAGCCAGGTGCGGGTTGATGATGATCTTTGTGCAAATACCACAACCATCCGTGCATAATGTACTTGTGCGTAAACCAGGCCACCCCTTCCATAAAACAGAAGGTGGCCGCCACCAGGAATATATAAAATGCTATCTGCATTGCGCGTAAAGTTAAATCATATTGAGCCGGTTGCGTACACCGGCGTTAAGTATAATACCAATCTTCACCATGTTATGCACGCGTACCCGCTGCTGCAATATGAGTGAGGGTGGCTGGCGTTTAATTTTATTAAACAGGGATAAGTAGTAACGGTACGCCACATATACACCGAAACGAGCCTTTACCGGCAGCATTTTTATGCCGGCCAGGGCTTCCCTGAAGTCCTTGTCTATGCTGGCTTCTATTGCCTTTTTAGTCACCTCGTCGAACTGCTCGAAATTAAAGCCCGGGAAGTAGGTGCGTTGAAGGCCCGCACAGTCGTCGTTGAGGTCGCGCAGGAAGTTTACTTTCTGGAATGCGGCGCCCAATAACCGGGCGTACGGTGCCAGTTCTTCGTATTGCTGTTGCCTGCCTTCGCAAAATATCTTCAGGCACATGAGTCCCACTACTTCGGCCGATCCGTAGATATAGTGATTAAGCTCCTGCTCACGTGTATACACCTGCTGGTCCAGGTCCATTTCCATACTTTCAAGAAATGCTGTGATCAGGTGATGGTCGATGTTGTAAGTGTTTACCGTGTTCTGAAAGCTTTGCAGCACCGGGTTCAGGCTAATATTATCGCTGATGGCGGCGAAAGTATCGTCGCGGAATTTGTGCAGCAGGGCTGTTTTGTTAAAGCTGTGAAAGGTGTCTACAATTTCATCGGCCAGTCTTACAAAACCATATATGGCATGTATATGCGGCTGGAATTGACGGTGCAGTAATTTAATAGCCCAGGAAAACGAGGTGCTGTATTTCCGGGTAATGATTTCGCTGCAGGCCAGTGATGAGTTGGTGTATATGGCTACGGTGTTCATACAGTTGCTTTACGTTGAGCGATTGGTTTGCGGCTAAGGTATTTTTGTACTTCGGCGGCCACTATTTCGCCGGATATGATAGCTGGTGGAACGCCAGGGCCGGGCACAGTAAGCTGCCCGGTATAAAACAGGTTGGGTACTTTACGGCTGTGCATCGAAGGTTTGAGTAGCGCGGTTTGCCTGATGGTATTGGCCAGCCCGTAAGCATTGCCTTTAAAGGCATTGTAGTCCTGCATAAAGTTGGAACCCGCGTAACTTTTATAGTACACGATATGCGGTGCTATGGGCTCACCCAGTTGTTGTTCGAGCCGGCCTATCACTTTATCGAAGTATCGTTTGCGCAGGGCTTCATCATCGCCGGTAAGGCCCGCCGCAACAGGAATGAGCAAAAACAGGTTTTCATGGCCGGGCGGAGCCACGGTGTTGTCGGTTTGCGAAGTTATACTCAGGTAAAACAACGGGTCTGTCGGCCACTGAGGTTGCGTATAAATTTCCGCTGCATGTGCATCGAACGGTACATCGAAAAACAGGGAGTGATGCCTGACATTTTTCAGCTTTTTATTGATGCCTACATAGTAGATAAGGCAGGAGGGGGCCATCACTCTTCGCTCCCAGTATAACGTACTATAGGAACGTGCAGCTTCGGGCAATAATTGCGTTTCGATAAAATGATAATCGGCCGCGCCTACTATCACATCAGCATTGTAGCAGTTAGCTGCCGTTCTCACTTTTCCTGCGCGGCCGTTATTCTCCATTTCAATAGCTTTCACCTGTTCTGAGAAGCGGAAATCAACCCCCAGTTCTAATGCGAGTGTATACATGGCTTCCACCACGCTGTACATACCGCCCTTGGGGTACCAGGTGCCTAGTTGTATGTCGGCATAGTTCATGAAACTGTAAAGCGCCGGAATGTGTTCTGCCAGTGCGCCTAAAAAGAGTATGGGAAACTCCAGCAATTGCCGGAGGCGGGGATGTTGGAAGTATTTGCCGATATGGCTTTTCATGGAGCTGAACATATCCATGCCCAGCATGGCTTTCAGCATACCCATGTCTGCAAACTCGAGTAGCGAGCGGCCTGGTTTATAGGCTAGCTGTTGCATGCCTGTTTTGTACTTAAAGGCGGCACCTTCGAGGTATGCATCCAGTTTGGCTGCACTGCCTTTTTCAAGGCTTTCGAATAAGTTACGTAAACCGGCGTAGTCGGCCGGAACTGATACGGGGCCATCGGCCCAATAAATATCGTACGAGGGAGAGAGGCGTTCTAATGCGTAGTAATCGGATGTTTTTTTACCAAAGGCGGCAAAAAAGCGGTCGAACACGTCGGGCATCCAATACCAGCTCGGCCCCATGTCGAACCGGAAGCCTTCTTCCTCCAGTCGCCGGGCCCTTCCTCCCGGCTGATGATGCTGTTCCAGCACGGTAACGGATGCTCCGCTACGGGCAAGAAAGCAGGCGGCCGATAAACCGGCAAATCCGCTACCAATAATGATTATATTTTCCTTTTGCATGATGCGATCGGGTTGGCGACCAGGGCAAAACATCCCCCGCCAGCCCCGCCGCTATACGTCAGGACTGCCCGGGCCTTCGCCTCTCAGGTCTGCATAAATGTTTTTACGGTCTGTCGTAAACAAGTGGTCGTGAAAATCGTCCAGTTTACTAAGCAGGTACAACAGGTCGTGTTTTTCTTCCCTGGAAAGGTTGCCTGATGCCAGGGTGCTTACCTTCTCCATTTTTTTAAACACCTGGAATAATACACCCCGACCTTTGGGCGTCAGTTTCAGTATTTTACTACGCTGGTCAGCCGGATCGTCCTGCTGGTCTATCAACTCCGCATTTAACAGACGGCGGATGATCTCCATGCCGGTAGGCTTCTCGTGTATATTCTTGGTGATCAGTTCCGTTTTCTTCAACTGGCCATGCTTTAGCAATGTAGCCAGGTAACTGAATTCCTCGGAACTCTGGATCTGTGTATGCTGCAGCGCATTCCTGGAATAGAGCCTGACGTACCTGTTCAACTTAATCACCTTCCTGCCGATCTCGGTTTCGATGCTAACGTCTAATTCGGTATTGTCGGCCTGCTTCACACCCTTCCGTTCCCTCAACACTCTATTCCCCAGCCATGCTGCAAAATCTGCAATGTCGGTCTGTGCGCCAGCTTGATGCTCCTTTTCGAAAGCTTCGAGTTGAGCGACCAGGGAATTAAGCAATGCATAATTCATAATTAAAGGTAGTTAATATTTTAATTGGTATGATTAAATACTAAAAATTTACTTATTTAGTATTGTACTATACTGTTTGTATTGTCTTAAACTATGTTTTCATGCCAGATGGCAGGTGTATACTAAAGTGAACAACGGTTGATATCTTAGCTTCCGGCTACAACGCCAGGCCCGTGTGGGTGGTTCAAATACAATGCTGTAGCGGGTTATTGCCACTTTCTACAACGCGGACCTCAGTTTTGTCTTTATACACGTACGCCAGGGGTCTCATTACTTCATTGGAAAGTTAATGACTCCACATGGCAAATTGATACTTCAAATTGTTAACGGAAATTAAATTAGGATTAAAGGTTATAGATGCGCTCAATGAAGTCGCGGTACTTTTCCATTACTATTTTTCGCTTCAGGCTCAGTTTTGGTGTCATTTCCCCGGTTTCGATGCTCCATTCCCTCGGCAGCAGCTCAAACCTTTTGATTTGTTCTACGTGGTTAAAGTACTTATTGAAGTTTTCAACCAGGTCTTTATACATGTCCAGCACCTTTTGTTCCCGGATGGCGGCTTCGTTGGTGGTAAAGGTTAACCCGTTCTGCGGCATCCACTGTTTTAACATGGAGAAGGAGGGAACGATGAGTGCGCCAACGAACTTACGTTCGGAGCCTACTACGATCACCTGCTCTACAAAAGGACTTTCTTTTAATTTATTCTCGATGGGCTGCGGCGCTACGTATTTGCCTCCGCTGGTTTTAAACAGTTCTTTTTTACGGTCGGTGATTTTCAGGAAGCGGTTGTCTATAAACACACCAATATCACCTGTATGTAACCAGCCATCAATCACAGTTTCGGCGGTGAGGTCGGGGCGTTTGTAATAGCCTTTCATGACGGTGGGCCCTTTCACCAGTATTTCCCCATCTTCGGCCAGTTTTACTGCCAGCCCGTTAATAATGGGGCCCGTAGTGCCAAAGTACTTATCTTCTTTAGGTATTTTACGGTTTACGCTGATAACGGGACTGTTTTCCGTAGGACCATACCCCTCGAACACGGGTATTTGCGCGGCGTTAAAAATGCGTAACAGCTTTTCGTTACAGGCCGCTCCGCCGGTTACAATAAAGCTGATATTGCCGCCGAGTGCTTCGCGCCATTTGGAAAATACCAGTTTGTTGGCCAGCTTCAGTTTGAAGTTGTACCAGGCGCCAAAATCCTTTTTATTATCGTATTTGCCGGCCAGCGATACCGACCAGAAAAACAGTTTGCGTTTAATGCCGGTTAACTCATTGCCCTTACTCATAATCTTTTCGAACACCTTTTCCAGCAGCCGTGGCACCGTGGTAAAGCCATCGGGTTTTATCTCGCGCAGGTTATCGGCTATCTTATCCATGCTTTCGGCGTAATAAATACTAATGCCGCTAAACAGGTAGATGTAAGTAACTGTTTTTTCGAAGATGTGGTTTAACGGCAGAAAGCTAAGCACTTTCGACTCCGGTGAATCTTCGAACGGAAAACTTTCTTTGGAAAAGAAGATGTTGCTGATAATGTTATGGTGCGTAAGCATTACGCCTTTCGGCTGACCGGTGGTGCCGGAGGTATAGATGATGGTTGCCAGGTGCTCCCAGTCTATTTTTGCTTTTACTTCTTCTACTTTCGCCAGCAGTTCGGGCGTGGAGGCGGCTAACACCTTCGTCCAATGGTCGGCCTGCGGCGTTTCGTCGAATGTATAAATGTTACGTAAACTGGGCACGTTATTGCTGATGCTGCGCACCTTTAATAACAACTCTTCGCTGCTTACGAATACGTATTTTATGCTGGCATCGTTAAATATAAATTCCAGTTCCTGCGCGCTGCAGGTAGGATAGATGGGCACTAATATGGCGCCTGTTTGCTGCACCGCAATGTCGGTAAGCAGCCACTCCGGACGGTTATTACTAATAATCGCGATCTTATCGGCCCCTTCGGGGGTAAAATCGTTACCGCTTACGCCCAGTTGCAGAAGGCCCGCACTTAACCTGTTCGTGATATCACTTACAGCCGCTGTGCTGTAAGGTTTCCAAACGCCATCAATTTTTGCAGCGATCATTTCCTGCTTAGGGAACTTTTCCAGTTGAAATGCAACGGCGTCGAACAGTCTGTACGGTTTTAACATAAACGTAGGGAATTTGTTACACGGAAAGATATAAATTTTATTGCTTGTATAGTGCAGTAATAACGTTAAAACTCGTTAAACCTTCACGGGTATATTTTATATATTTGCGGCCTAACCGATGATGCAATGACCCCGTTAACTGCAGCCATTCATTTCATAAGCCCGCTATCACCCGCCTCCCTTGCTGCTTTAGATGCAGAGGTAGTAAAAATACGTGGGCAACGCCAAACACATTTGCTGGAAATTGGCAGCGTATCGCGACACCTGTATTTTATCCGGCAGGGCCTGGCCCGGGTATATTATTACCACAAAGGACTGGACGTTACCGATTATTTCGCTATCGATCAGCAGTTTATAGGTGGTGTGGAAAGCCTGTTCACAGGCCAGTCGTCCCAAAAAGCTATCCAGCTGCTCGAAAACAGCGAGGTATATAGCATTTCAGTGGAGGCACTCGAACGATTGAGTTATGAACACCACGATATAGAACGTGCCGGGCGAAAAATGGCCGTTTACGGTTTCCTGGAAGGGCAGCAGCGTATTCAGTCTATCCGCTTCCACGAAGCCAAAGAACGTTACCAGGAACTCGATAAAAAGTACCCCGGCCTGCTAAACCGCGCTCCCCTCAAGTACGTGGCATCTTATTTAGGTATTACACCGGTGAGTTTAAGCCGTTTGCGTGCTACGATGGATTAATTATCATATGTAAAGTAGAATTAGTTTTGTTTGTGTCACCTTTGCGTCGTTATCAATAACCTCAACATGAAAATTACGATTCTGGGCGGAGGAATAGCAGGACTCACCACCGCCATCGCACTTCAAAAAGCAGGCTTTAACACTGAAGTATTTGAAGCCGCCCCCGAAATTAAAGCCGTAGGCGCTGGCCTCGGATTAGCCCCCAATGCCATCAAAGCTTTCCAGCAACTGGGTATAGCAGAAAAAGTGATCTCCCTCGGCGCTAAATGGCCCTTTTTCAGCATTCTTAACCAGCAGGGTAAAGTTATTTCTAAAAACGATAGTGCCGTTATCGGTGATAAGTATGGCCTCGACAATTTCACTATTCATCGTGCAGAACTGCACCTGGCTTTACTGTCTGAACTCGATCCGAAATGTATATTCACCGGCAAACGGGCCATTGATATTACACGCACTGGCAAAAACATCCGCCTGCAGTTTGCCGATGGCAGTTACCACAACACGGCCTGCCTTATCGTGGCCGACGGTATCAACTCGGTAGTACGTAACAGGATAGTGCCCGGGGCTAAACTGCGTTACTCCGGTTACACCTGCTGGCGTGCCGTAATCGACAATGCCGGCGAGGCACCATTGGGGGCTACTGAAACCTGGGGCGCTAAAGGCCGCGTGGGTATTATCCCGCTCAGCAACAACCGCATTTACTGGTTCGCCTGCATTAATGCCCACGCCGACGATGCTAAGTACACCGCGTTTAAAGTGGAGGACATCTATTTCCATTTCCGCCATTATCACAATCCAATTCCATCTATTCTCGCGCAAACTAAAGATGCACAGTTACTGCACAACGACATCTACGACCTGCGCCCCTTAAAACAATTTGCTTACGGTAATGTGTTATTGCTCGGCGATGCCGCGCATGCCACCACGCCAAACATGGGCCAGGGTGCCTGTCAGGCCATTGAAGATGCGGTAGTGCTGGCCGAAGAAATGGCTAAACACCGGAACTATGAAGCTGCATTCCCTGCGTTCGAAAAACGCAGG
Organism: uncultured Chitinophaga sp.; assembly: GCF_902168175.1. Lineage (GTDB taxonomy): Bacteria > Bacteroidota > Bacteroidia > Chitinophagales > Chitinophagaceae > Chitinophaga. The sequence goes on from NZ_CABHOU010000108.1 coordinate 45,319, forward strand.
CTGCAGCGTACCAATGATATCATCAAACAATCGAGGCAGGTAGGCCGTGCCGCACAACTGGAAAACAGTTGGCTCATCGCCATGCGCAACATGGTGTTAAGTTCTTTACCCGAATCGGTAAGAATGAAGCAGTTTGAGAAGTTATATACGGTGGATTTTTAAATTCCTTTTTCGGGATGTTTTTTTCTTCCAGGAAGCCCCATGGCGAGGTTCAGGATAGTTATAAGCAGCGCCACTCCAGGAAGGTAAAAAATGCTTGCATACATCAGGTTAATGTGTAATGGCGTATACATGCCGGCATTCGATGTGAATGTAAGAAGAAGGAATATAAAGATAGACACAACTAACGTCCCCACCGATATCCAGCTAAGTGTTTGACTGAACATAAACGGACTTGTTCTACTGGCTATTAGCCAAAGCAGCAGGAACAAACAGATGCACCACATGCTCGCGGAGGGCGGAGGGTATAATATGACTTTCAATATTCCCAACACCTGTATTACAAGCAGTACCGGGATAGTCAACAGTAAACAATTGTGCGGTTTGGACAAGAAGTTTCGCATAAATTATCGTTTCCCTTTTATTACACCAAGCAAGAGATTAAGAATAAATACCAGTTGCGCCGCCAGCAACAGGTATATCGAAAAAAGTACAGCCAGTTCCGGATTGATGAGGATTCTCATACTATCAACCAGCCACACAGAAAATAGTATGCCGAAGAAACAAAACACCATGAAGATGGAGGCATAACTAAGTATTTTACTGAACATCAGCCTGTTCGTGAGCCTGTACATCAGCCACAATACAATAATGAGAATAGCGATAGGTATAAAAAAATATCCTGCAGACAGTACGAAGTAAGTGTCTGCGAAATGTACAGCCACATTGTTTCCGCTGAAGGGCCACGCTACCAGTATCAGGCTGCATATAAGCAGCCAGTTATAAGGCTTGGAGAAGAATTTACGAATGCTGTTCAAAGGCATACAATTAGGGATGACGGTACAAAAGTATACAAAAAGGGCGTAACCTAAGTTACGCCCCCTGATTGTGGTGATGTGAGAAAACTAAGATTTTTGCGGAACATACTTTGGCAGAATAAACAGTTTCACAATGGTATGGGCCACTACAGACAGTACCACCGTTGCCAGCAGCAACAGCGCCTGTTTGCCGCCCGTATCAAAAAGGTCCACAGTTTCGTTCATGCCTTTACCTGCGTACAATACAGTCACCAGGTAAGCAATAATACCAGTAATCCAAAGCGTCAGGTGCGACCAGAAATACTTTTTCCTGTTAAAACCGGTTTTACCGAAAGATGTAAAAAGGAGAGCAACGTGTGCCACGAAAAATACTATCGCGAGCACGAGCAATGAAGTGAAAGCAATCATAGTTGTATATGGTTTAATAGTTAGTACAACTAATTTAGTGTATTTGATGATAATACCAACGGCAAGTCTATAATTCTTTTAGGTGTTTAAACAGGTAATCAGGGACCAGCATCAGTAATACTAACAAGCCCCCGTTGTGTCACTCCCTTCAACTGCAACACGCTACTGATCAGCCTTTGGTGGCCCCGGTCTCTACCACTAACGCAGCATCAGCATACTAATAAACAAATTGTTTTATAAAAGGTATGTATACATACTTGAGTGTGATGTATCGATGTGTTTTCTTAGTTCGTAAAAGCATTGCTACATCCTTTGCACATGGCTTGCAGGTATTTTGCTGACACATGCTTATCCTAATGTTATCCTGGTGTTTTCCTAATGTTTTCCTGGTGTACTCCTGGTGCCGGTGCATTATAACAGCGTTACAACAGTATGATAACAGTAAGACGACAGCATACCCCAAGGCATGCGGCTTTATTATACCTACTATGATGGTTTATTAACGCATGGTATTAGAGTATGCGGGCTGTTCGGGCTAAAATACCGGGACGCAACGGGTTCAATAGCCTGACTGCTGAAGGGAGTGACCTTTAGATTTGCGGTACGGCGTGTACACCACGGTAACAGCAGGTACATCGCGTGGATCTCATGCACCGCAAATGACGTTTGAAAGCAGTGTTTGGCCACTACTTATGTAGGTACTAACATGGAGGATAGATGTAACGTGGATATAACCTGAGCGGCACCTGAGCGGACGGTGAGCGGACGGTGAGCGGACGGTGAGGCATGTTTTAGTACCTGCGGGTGTGTTTGCGACAATAGTGTAAAACGCCCATAAGTGATACGGCCGCTGAAGGGAGTGACACAACGGGGGGCGGGTCAGGGGAAATGAAGCTGGTTAAATGGTTAAATTGAAATTCGCGATTACATCGGGGCCGGAGTCGCAATTGAGGATACCATCTTCGATATGAGCGCCACATTTTTGGTAAAAGACGATGGCATCGTGGTTCCAGTTACTTACCTGCCAGCGCACGCGGTTGCATTGTTGCTGGCGGGCCACGTCGAAAACAGCATTGAGCAGGCGGCTCCCGATGTGCTGGCCGCGGAAGGCCGGGGCTACATAAAGATCGTCGAGGTACAGCGATTTACCTGCCCAGGTATAATAGGCAATGAAGTAGGAGGCGATGCCTGCAATGCCGCCCTGCTCATCTTCGGCCACGAAACATTTAAAATGCTCCTGCTCGCGCTGCATCTGCTCCACCGAATTGTGGACGGCCCCCGGCACTTTCTGGAAGGCCGCAAAGTCGTTGAGTAAGGTAATGATCGCAGGGAAATCCCTTTCCTGAACGGGTCTGATATTCATGGACAGCAAAGTTATAAAAGCAAAGCTAAGTACAAACACGTAATCCAGTAAATCGTCAACACAACTGAGTGTGAGGCGGATTTTACGTGCTTATTTTGTACCCGTTAAACGTTAACTAATATGCAACCCCAAAACACAAACAAAAAAAAGATCCTCTTTGCCAACATGGCCGCCGATGGTCACTTTAATCCGCTTACCGGTATTGCTGCCCACCTGCTTGAACAGGGCCACGATGTGCGCTGGTACACCAGTAAACAGTATGAAGAAAAGATACAGAAGATGGGCATTCCCATGTACCGCTTTAAAAGAGCGCTGGAAATGAACATCGAAAATGTGGACGAGTTATTCCCCGACCGTGAAGCAAACACCAGCAAACTGGCCAAACTGAAGTACGATATGAAGAACATCTTCATTTTACGTGGGCCGGAGTTTGCGGAAGATATTAAAGAGATTTACGAGGAATTCGACTTTGACGTGCTGGTGGCCGACATCCTGTTTGTTGGCGCGCCGCTTATTAAAGAAGCGCTGAAGGTACCGGTGGTACTGATCGGTATTTGCCCGTTAATGTCCAGCTCGAAAGACTGGGCGCCAACCGGCCTGGGACTTACCCCGGCCAATTCCGTACTCGGCCGCACCAAACACCGTATGCTGCGCTGGGTGGCACGTAACATTCTTTTCAAAGAAGTGGGCAATTTCATGAACGACGTGTATGTACGTTACGGCATTCCGCCCTACAAAGGCCTGCTGTTCGATGGCTGGATGGAGAAGGGCGACCTGTTATTGCAGAGCGGGGTACCCGGTTTTGAGTATCAGCGTAGCGATATGCCTTCCAACGTTCGTTTTGTGGGGGCTTTGCTGCCCGAACATTTGAAGAAGGCAGGCAACTTTAGCCTGGCGCATAAACTGAAGCAATACAATAAAGTAATACTGGTCACGCAGGGTACCGCCGAACGTGATGTTGAAAAGCTGATCGTACCGGTACTGGAGGCCTACAAGAACAGTCGTTACCTCGTAATAGCCACCACTGCGGGATCAAAAACCCAGGAACTGCGTGAGCGTTTCCCGTATGAGAACCTGATGATCGAAGATTTCATCAACTTTAACGAGGTAATGCCCCTGGCCGATGTATACGTAACCAACGGTGGTTACGGCGGGGTGATGCTTGCCATCAGCCATGGTTTGCCAATGGTGCTGGCCGGCTTGCACGAAGGTAAAAACGAGATTACTGCCAGAGCCGGGTATTTTGGGCTGGGAGAGAACCTCAATACCGAAAAGCCTACGGTACAGCAGTTGAAACAGGGCGTAGAAAAGGTGCTGAAAGGAGAGGAGTACCGTGATAACGTGGTGCGCCTGGCCGAGGAGTTCGCCAACTACGATACCTACCAGCTTTGCGAAAAATACATCATGGAATTGCTGGAAAAACGCGGCCCCGTGGTACGCAGGCTGTCTGGCCAGTTTTCCCTTTCCTGAACCAATATGCTGATTATATTCCGGAAACCGCTGTCGATCATATTGGCAGCGGTTTTCCCGTTTTCGTAAAATAATTTCCCGATCCGACATAGCGGGGCCGATTGTCCGCAGTATTTTTGATAATCTGATATAACTATGCAATTGGGAAAAGGGAATCAAATAACACAAGGTGCTAATAAACAACCTGTTAAGAAGAAACAGGGTAAATCGCTGGCCGGTCGCGCAAATGCCTGGCTGCACCTCTGGCTGGGGCTGGTAAGCGGTATCATCGTATTTATCGTGAGCGTTACGGGCTGTATTTACGCCTTCCAGCGTGAAATCACCAATGTTACGCAGCCCTACCAGTTCGTAGAAGTGCAGGATAAACCTTACATGGCGCCTTCTGAATTAAAGGCGCTGGCCACCAAATATGCCTTTGGTGAAAAGGGTGAAACAGAGAAACAGCGCATTACCGGCGTGGCCTATGGTCCGGGTAAAGCAGCAGTGCTGAACTACGGCAACCGTAAAGACGGCTTCTTCGCCCTTTACCTCAATCCTTACACCGGCCAATTGCTGGGCAAAAAAGATTTTAACAAAGACTTCTTCGCCTTTATACTAAAAGGCCACTTTTACCTCTGGCTGCCTGCTGAAATCGGGCACGTGGTAGTGGCCAGCGCCATTCTCATTTTCGTGATCCTGCTCATTACCGGTTTGGTAATGTGGTGGCCTAAGAACCTGAAAAAGGCGAACAGGGAAAAGAGTTTCAAAATTAAGTGGGGTGCCAGCTTTAAGCGCGTAAACTACGACCTGCACAACGTACTGGGTTTTTACGTAATGCTGCTGGCGCTTGTACTCGCATTAACCGGCCTCGTATGGGGATTTGAATGGTTTGCCAAAGGCAGTTACTTCGTTACATCCGGTGGTAAATCAAGGCCCATCGTACGGGAAAAACTGTTTTCGGATACCACCAATATCGTGCATGTTGCCCAGGCAGAAGATAAAGTGTTTTCGGACATGGCAAAACATTACGCAGGGCAGTACGCTTATCTTTCTGTATCATTCCCCGGTGCAAAGGCCGACCCTATAGTGGTTAACTTTAACCCGGATGCGGGTACTTATTACCGCAGACAGTTCCATTACTTCGACCGTTACTCGTTGAAAGAAATGCCTAGCAAGGCGCTATACAGTCAGGCGTACGAAAAAGGATCTTTCGCGGACAAGCTGTACCGTATGAACTACGATATTCACGTGGGTGCCATTGGGGGGCTCACCGGTAAGGTAATAGCATTTTTCGCCTCCCTTATTTGTGCAACGCTGCCCGTAACCGGCTTCCTGGTATGGTGGGGCAGGCGAAAGAAAAAGCCAATCGCCAAAAAGGCGCAGCCAATGCCTAAAGCAAGGGTTATTCCCGCAGTAAAGGAACCAGCAGTAATTTAAGCCTTCAGCAATATCAGCGTCAAAAAAAGAAACCGGCTGCATCACATGGTGCAGCCGGTTTCTTTTTTATAATGAATTTGATCAGGAACTCATGAGGGCCGGAAAGGTGTATTGCTTGCGGCTGAATTCGTAAAAACGCCTGCCTGTGGTAAGGCATTCTTCGAAAGTATTAGGTTTAATGACGTACGAGCTAGCCCCCATCGACATACATTCCCGCATTTGTATCTCGTTAAGTGATGTAGAGAAAATAATGATAGGGATGTTTTTGTAGCGGTCGTGCGTTTTCAGGATCTTCAGCGTTTCTGTACCCGATAATTTGGGCATGTTGAGGTCCAGTATTATAAGGTCTGGCAGCATGGACTCTGGTTCCACCTGCTGCAGATACTCGATAACGCCTGTTCCATCTTCCACAAAAAAGATATTAGAGGAAAGTGCCAGCTCATCAAATACGATCTGCATGATAGAGCGGTCTTCCGGATCATCGTCAGCCAGTAATATTTTAACGTGCTGCTTGTTCATAAGTACTGTTTATTTTTCTCTGTCTTAAACTATCTTAAATGGCGTTCAATTAAAAATATGGGATTTTAAGCAATTGGAAAAAACCTTTGCCGGAATAGGTATATCGGCTAAATTTTAACAGCCCGTTAAATATTACATTAACAGTAATGGCTAAAGCTAATTTAAGTCTGCCTTTTTTATCAAATATGTGGTAAATATTTCTTGTTTTAATATGTAATCTGTTATTTAAAAATAGCTTGTTGCGGGCGTAGTGATTGGTTCATGATATAAGGAATGATGTTGCCTGTAGATATTGTTCCACATATCAGCGCGTACATTCAGGTGTAAAAATTTATGCCAATTGCTTATTTACTGGTATGAATATACACGCATAAAGCTTCGGGTTTTATGCGGTTAGCTTTTTGGTTTTTTAAGATTGATCTGTACGGGTTTGTTACGGTCGCAGGTGATGATACCATCCTTTACTTCCAGCTCCGTTAGTTGTATGAGCGTTCTGCGGGAGTTGAACGAATCGTTGGCTGCGCCGTTGGTTTTGGTGCGGCCTGGGTGAATGAAATAAAACACGTATGCACGGCCTTCGTTTACCAGTACATCAGCATGCCCGCCAATCGCTGCGTCTTCGGCCCCGGTGCCTGGTTCTTCGAGGATGCGGTTGGGTTGCCGTGTCCAGTTAACCATATCGGAGGAGCTGTAAATACTCATCCCCGCCCAATTGTCTACGATCATCCGGTACCTGCCCTTCCAGTAAAATACTTTAGGGCCTTCGCCGCGCTGGTCGCTGATAGCCTTGCCTTTGTCCGTCCAGTTGTACAGGTCGGGACTGTCGGCGTAAAAGATCGATTTACCCGTTGGCTCATCGTTGTACCACATGCGCCAGTTGCCATCGGGCAGGCGACTTACACAGGCATCGAGTACTTTGTTTGACGATAGCTTAAGTACCGACTGGTAGTGCCAGTTCAGCAGGTCGCTACTGGTAAGGTGTACGATGTTACGTGGATGGCCCCAGTCGTTAAATATACCAGGTACATAAGTGAGGTACATATGATACGTTCCATTATGTTCCGTCACCTCCGGCGCCCAGAAGGTATAACCACTATCAGGGCGGTAATTGATATTCGCCGTGTCGCGGTAAGTCCAGTTGCGGCCGTTAACCGATTCGGCAATACCGATGCGTGTACCGTGGCACCAGCTTACACCCTTTGCGTTAGCGTCGCTGGCGCGGCGGTTCGTATAAAACATAAACCACTTCTTTTCCTTTGCGTTCCAAATGACCACGGGATCGGCTGCACCGTCATAAACCGGATCGCGGTACAAAGGTTTGGGCGCTGTTTGCTGAGCGTGCAGGCATAAAGGAAACAGGAATACTAAAAGACAGAAGATGTTTTTCATAACGTTGCTGTTCGGAAGGGTAAAATAAACATTTAAACCGGGAGGAAAAAAGAAAGGGCGGTAAGAATACCACCCTCAGTTATTTTAACCATATCCTATGAAAAACCGATGCAAAGATAGGCAGGTATGCCACAATGCAAAGGCCCGTTTCGTGAACGCATATTTTTACTTGGTGAATGACGGAAATACAGTGTTGTTAACAGAAATTTAACCAGTGGGGGAGGGGTAGGACAAAAGAAAAGGGCGGTAAGAATACCGCCCTCAAATAATTTTAACCATATCTTATGAAAAACCTAATGCAAATATACCCCGGTGGTTTTGCACCGCATATTGCCAGTTCGTGAACGCATTGTTTTTGTTGGTAAACGTAGCAATTTGACAGATGTTAACACCTCATTAACGAACTTTTCGGAGCTTGTAAACCGGCTACTGGTGCGTATCCGTCTGTAAATGACCAGATTGTATTATATTGAGCATACCAAACCACTTTACCGATGAGCGCTGTTGCTTCCATCCTTAGCGAACTGGAGAAAATGGGCACCGCCCAAACGAAGAAAACCTGGCTAAACCACGGAGCCCGGGAACCCATTTACGGGGTAAAGGTGCAGGATATGAAAACGATCCAGAAAAGGATTAAAAAAGATTATTTACTATCGCTGGATCTTTACCGCAGTGGGGTGGGCGACGCCATGTACCTGGCCGGTCTTATCTCTGACCCGATGAAAATGACTAAGGAGGATTTGCAGGAATGGGCCGATCAGGCTTCCTGGGCGATGGTCAGCGAATACACCGTGCCCTGGGCAGCTTCCGAAAGCCGTTTTGGAAGAGAGCTGGCCTTAACATGGATAGATGACGCAGATCCCCGTTTAAGGGCGACCGGCTGGAACACCTACGCTGCCGTGTTATCCCTGAAAAAAGATGAGGAACTGGATATCAAAGAAATCGAATCCCTCCTTAACCGGATCATAAAGGAAATACACGGTGAAGAAGAGCGGGTAAAGTACACGATGAATAACTTCGTTATAGCCACCGGAACATATGTGGCACCATTGCTCGCAAAGGCTAAGGCTACCGCTGTTAAAATGGGCGTTGTAACCGTTGATATGGGCAACACTGAATGTAAGGTGCCCGGCGCCCTGCCCTATATAGAAAAGGCCGAGGCGGCGGGAAAGGTGGGGAAGAAAAAGAAAACCGTGTTTTGTTAACCTTACCGCTTTACCACCCTGTCTGCCAGTTCAAGGTGTAATTCCTTTATTTCCTTCAATACGATTTGTGCCACCAGTCTAGCTCCCAGTTCGGAGAAGTGTGTATTATCGTCCTTACCACCGGGGTAATTAGGATGTTCGCCCGCTTTAAGCTGCAGGAACAGCAGTTTAGACGTTTCTTCGCCCATTTGCCGGTACAGTTCGCGGCTTTTGGTATCGAGGTCGATAAGCGGCACCTTTTCCTTTGCGGCCACTTCCAGTACATAAGGCGTGTAATCGTGCGTTTCGGGCACAATGCCGGTACTGTCGAACCTTCTGCGGCTAACAGGTGTTAAAAGTACAGGAATGGCTTTTTTAGCCCTCGTTTCGCGAATAAAGCGGGAAAGATTGGCTTTGTACTGCTCGGGCGTAGTGAAGCTTTTTTTCGTCACAACTTCATCGTTATGACCAAACTGTATCAATACATAATCGCCCTCCTGAAGCTCTTTCTCAATTTTCTCCCATAACCCCTCGGTAATAAAAGTGCCGGTACTGCGGCCATTCTTCGCACGGTTGTCGACTGTAACGGTAGAATCAAAGAACCAGGCAAAGGGCATACCCCAACCAGTTTCGGGGTAATACTTCGTTTCTTTTATCGAAATGGTAGAATCACCCGCCAGGTACACTTTTATTTTCTTTTTTGGAATGATAAATGATGAGAACAAGAGGACTAAGCCCGAAAGCCATAAAGCGGCCACCTTTTTTTTCATGGATAACGTGAATGATTAGGCGATCAAATTAGCGCTTTACCGCAATTATCTCATTCAATTTTACGCAAACGATGCCGGAGGGTTGCATTTGAGCGTATGGTATTTAATACATTAATTGTTGACTACAAATATCCTACTGATGAAAAGAACCATTTTGCCCCTTGTGGCCTTTGTATGCCTGTTGTTTGCGGCCAGTAAGGCCAGCGCACAGTTGAAGCGTTTTAGTATCGGTCCGTACGTAGAAGCAGGTTTCCCAACGGGCGACTTCAGCGAAACCCACAAAACGGGGATCGGTGCGGGCCTTACGGCCGACATTAAATTGCTGGCAGGATTTACCGCCACCGGTTCGGTGGGGTACATGCACTTCTCCGGGAAGACTTTTGAAACCACTGAAGGCGCTGAGGCAGAATATGCGAACTTTTCTGCCATTCCGGTAAGGGTAGGGCTTAAATACAAGCTGGTATCTGTGCTGTATGCCAAACTAGAAGCCGGTTCCGCAAACTTTACAGGTGATAATAACGGCGCAGCATTTATACTGTCGCCCGGTATCGGTGTCAGGCTGCTGATGTTCGACATCCAGGGGAAATATGAGGCCTGGTTTAAAGATGGTACCTCCGGCTTCCTGGGCTTACGTGCCAGCCTGAACTTCTGATATTAACTAAAACCATATTATCTGTTCCCTGCGCGGCCTGGCTGTTGCAGGGAATTTATTTTGGTGTATTTCAGCGTGTATACATAGTTATTGTGTACGTTGGCGCAATACGCACATTGTGTATTTGCTACGTAGTAGCAGCAGTTCTCGTTCTCACTCTTTTTACTACCTGTGTTTCTACCATCAGGTACATCAGATGTTCAACCGGCATTGGATAGCGCTTTTCGTCCAGCATCGTCAGTTCATGGTACATGCCAAAACGTTGCAGGGTTGGTGCTATCTTTTCATTGCGGTATTGTTCTTCGTCCGGTGTGCCCAGCAGCAGTGAGGAGAAGTCCTCGTTCACTCCGTGGATCTGCAATACAACGAAAAACGGCCTTAAATCCGCACCCGGCAAAAAGTGTGATGATGGGAACCTTAAATAGATCTTTTTTTCCGTCACGTTTGTGTAGGTCATATCTCGCGGGATTTACGCCCTTTCGTTTGTTAGGTTAGTGATTGTTGTTTCTTTAGAACAGCATAATTAAATAAAAAGTTCATGACTTTATCCTAATGGTTCGTTATTACGTTGCGCGTTTTTACCGCAGTGGTAAGTAGTTGTAATTGATAGCGTTATGGCTGCGCTGGGGGTGCAGTCATATTAAATAAAAAAACGGCCCCCAAAAGGGGACCGTTTTCTCATAAACTGGTTTAGGTTATTACTATTCTTACTGTTCCCAACCGGTATTTTGGATCAGTTCTTTACCATTTGTTTTATAAAGTGTGATCTGGTCCAGCGGTAATGGGTTCAGATAAAGTCGGTCGTTCGTGAATGGTCTCGCAGTTTCCACCTTTGGTGCGGGGATGATATAACCTTCGGCGCCGTTAGTAAGCGTAACATCCGTAGTTGGGAAGTCGGCCTTTTTGATCCATGCGCCGCGGTTGATATCCGTATTTACCTGGGTATCGGTATAGCCCAGTTTTTTCCAGCGTTTCAGGTCGATAAGGCGATTTCCTTCGAACATCATCTCTACACGGCGTTCACGGCGTATTTCCCACAACATGGATGATACAGTTTGGTCGCGTGCCGGGTCGTCATAATTAACTCCGTTAACAGCAGGCAGGCCACCTATAATTTGCAGGTTAGGCATACCCACACCGGTTCTCTTACGCAGCAGGTTAATAGATTTATCGAGGTCGGCCTGTGTAAGCGTACCCAGTTCCATTACAGCTTCAGCATAGTTAAGCAATACTTCGCCATAACGGATGATAGGAGCATCAGTTTGGTTGAGTGCGTTGTTGCCTTCAGCTACGTCCTTAACGGCATCGTTCAGGAACTTTTGGCTTGAATAACCGCTGGTGCTGTAGTTGGACGCAACTTTAATAACACGGTATTGTTTTACGAAAGTAGCAGACAGGCGGCCATCACGGTCTGTAAATACATCTGCAACAGTTTTGTCGCCTTTGTATTTAGGAGAAATCGCGACTGGTAAACCATCATTGGCGAGGTAAGATTCAATCGCGTTCTTGGAAGCGCCGGTTTGTGGTTCTTTGTTATTATAACTCATCAACGCATGTGTAATCTGGTTGGTTTCGTATTTCCTGAATAACAGCACCTCTTTAGATGCTGCGAGTGTCATGGAACTAAACACCGAACGATATTCTTCATTAACGTTGTAAGCACCGGTTGCCATTACTGCTTCTGCGGCAGTTTTAGCAGCGTTCAGGTATTCGGTAGACTTGCCTGCGTTGAGGCCATGGTATTTATACCAGGTGCCTTCGTGCAGCATAATGCGCGACATATAGGCATTTACTACGGCCCTGTTTACTATCAGTCCTGTTTCGCCTGTACCAGTAGCGTCATTGATCCTCACATTCGCCGCAGCATAGGTAAGGTCGGCCAGGATGCTGTCTACCACCATTGTACGTGGGTCGCGTGATTTGTAAAGTTGATCAAAATCGGTTTCCGTCAGCGGTTCGCTGTACCAGGGTACATCACCGAACTGACGTACCAGCTCGGAATATTCCATGGCGCGGAAGAAGCGTGCTATACCCAGCCAGTGATTGGTGGCTTCTGCAGGCATTGGTACACGTTTGATCCTGTCGATAAAGAGATTGATGTTGCGCACGTTTGTAAAGCTCCAGCCGCCACCGCTGTTAGGTGATTGTTTGGTGAAAGCTGTTGGCGTCGTAGGTGCAAAATCGTCGTTAAGGCTCTGGATCGAGAAGTAAGTACCCCAGGTATTGCCGCTTCCATATCCTGCAAAATAGGTTGGGTAGAAGCGCCATGAGTAGATGCGTACGTTACGCTCCGTGGTCCAGTAGGTAAGGTCAGAAAGGTCATCCAGCGGTGGACGCGTGATGAAGTCTTTTTTACACCCGGTAATTGCCAGGGCGGCCAGAGAAAGTATATAGAGTATTTTTTTCATTGTAGCTCGCTTTAATGTTTAGAGTGAAACCTGTAAGCCGAAGGCGAAAGATCTGCGATAAGGATAGTTTCTTCCGAACGTAGCGGTAGCAATACCGGAGTAACGGAAGTCAACCTCAGGATCGATCGGCACGAAAAGGTTGTCTTTTTCCCAAAGATTTTCACCGCTCACGTATACACGAAGGCTCTGTAATCTTGCTTTTTCCACCAGTTTCTTTGGTAATGTATAACCAAGGGAAACGTTTTTCAGGCGGAGGTAAGACATGTCCAGCAGGTATTTGCTTTGTGGATAGAAGTTTTGGTTAGCAGCCTGGCCGGTATTGGATGGTCTGGGATAAAACGCATCGGTATTGGCTGGCGACCAGTAATCCATCTGGTGTTCGTACATGGCATCGCCTGGGTTGAAGCCGGGGATGGTCATCATACTTGGTGCCCAGAGGTTACGTTTGCCAACACCCTGGAAGAAGATGTTAAAGTCAACTCCTTTCCAGTTAGCACCCAGTCTTACACCGTATTGGTACCGGGGGGTAGAGTTGCCGATCACGCGCATATCGCCATGGTCGGTAACGGTGTTACGGCCGTTGTTAATAGCGGTATCGCCATTCAGGTCTTTGAATTTCACATCGCCGGGGCCATACCAGAACCATGCAGAAGTTTGGCCTTCCAGGAATTTCTGGCTGGCAATACCTTCTTTCAGTATGTACTTGCCGGAAGCATCGGTGATTAATTTACCGGTAGCATCTTTCTGGAAATCATTTTCTGTAAAGAAACGGTCGGTTTCATATCCCCATATTTCTCCGAGGTATTTACCCTGGTAAAAACCAGTAATGGTGGAGCCGGAGAACTTGGTAAGTTTCTCACGGAAGTCGGAGAGAGACAAGGTAGCGTTGATAGAAAGTTCGTTGTCGAATGTGTGGTTACCATCGAGGCTGATTTCCCAACCGGTAGTCTGCATCTCACCATAGTTACGGGCCGGAGCGCCGGCACCGAAGGTGCTGGGCAATTGAATACCACCTGTAATCATATCTTTAGTGGTCCTTCTGTACCAGTCAAACGTAACGCCGATCTTATCGTTCCAGAACCTTGAATCAAAGCCAAAGTCGATGCTGTTAATGGTTTCCCATTTCAACAATGGCGGAACGATCCTGGGCGGGTTTACGGTGAGCAGGTTAGTGCTGCCAATCCACCATGCAGAGTTATAGGTACTCATTGACGGACGGAAGGTGGCGGAACCTACATCTGTGTTACCGATTGAACCGTAGGACCCGCGTACTTTGAAGTATGACAGTACTGGTTTTACGTCCTTCATGAATTCTTCTTCTGTGAGGATGTAACCTGCGGAAACAGAAGGGAAGAAGGCCCATTGGTTGTTAGAAGGGAAGTAAGAAGAACCATCGTAACGGCCATTTACTTCGAGTAGGTACTTGTTTTTATAAGCGTAGTTGATACGGCCGAAGAAGCCCATTGTAGCCCAGTCGCCACGGCTGCTGGTTGCAGTTTGGTCGCCTGTAGACAGGTTGGGCTCGCCTATACCCGGGTCTATTACGTTGTTCCTGCGGGTGGTCTGGCTGGTATTCAGTTGTGTTTCTACGTCCATACCACCCATTATTTTCAGGGAGTGGTCCCCCAGTTCTTTCTGGTAGGTGGCAAAACTTTTAAAAGTATGGTTGTCGTACCAGCTGGAGTAATACTGTGCGTAGTCGTACGAAGTAGTATAAGTTTCATACTTCAGCGGTGCGCCGCTCCAGTTGTTCCACGCGGTAAGCGGACCACCTACTTCGCGGATGTGTGCCTGGTTGTTAGTGTAAGTATAGTCAGCGTCTAAAGTAAGACCGGGAAGTATCTTAAATGTACCGCCCAGCGCAAAACGAGAGTAGTTTACTTTGGTGGTAGACATTTGCGCCGCCTGCATTTCAGACACTACATTTCGGAAAGGTTTGTCCTGGTAAGTACCATAAGGGTACAATGCGCTCCAGCGGTACAGATAGTACAGCGGATCGTATTGCACTGATGCAAAGGAGAACGGTGTTTCCTGGCTGGTACGGCTAAGCATTACACGGCTACGGAGATCCAGCCATTTGGTAACGCTGGAGTTGATGCCGAGGTTGGCGTTCAGGCGCTGGAATTTGTCCGTTTGTACTTTCATCAAACCTTCCTGACCCATGTAACCCAGACTCAGGTTATAAGCCGTTTTGTCGTTGCCGCCAGTGAAGTTCAGGTTGTGGTTTTGCTGGGGAGTCCAGTCACGTATGAACAGGTCGTTTACATCCCATGGCCGGTAGAAGTACAGTGCCCCGTCTTTTATTTCGAAGTCGCGTCCTTCCACCATCTCCATGCCGAGGTTCTGACCGCCATATGTTTTCTTCCACTGCTTGATTTTTTCAATACTGGCCGAGTCAAAACGCATACCAATAGAGCTGGAGAATTTAGTAGCCGGATTGGTACGGATGGCCGCGGCCAGGGAGTAATTTAATCCGTCTTCATCAGCCGGGCTAGGCAATGTAGTAGGTTTAGACCAGGAAAAGTTATTGGAATAACTGATCTTGTTCTGGGTGTTCTTTTTACCCGATTTGGAAGTGATAAGCACAACGCCGAATGCAGCGCGGCTACCATAAATTGACGTGGATGCCGCATCTTTTAATACGGAAATAGATTCAATGTCATCGGGATTCACCATCAGCAGGCTCTGAATTTCCACGTTATCGAGCAGGATGAGTGGCTGAGCGCCCCCGCTTGCATTCGTGGAACCGGTCATGCCGCGCAACCTGATGCTGGGATTGGTGCCAATATCACCACTGGTAGTGGTAATAGTAAGGCCGGGAACCGTACCCTGTAATGCACGACCCGCATCTGTAATCGAACGGGCCTGCAACGTTTTGGCAACGTCTACAGTGGCTACCGCACCGGTAAGGTTCGCCCTTTTCTGGGTACCGTAACCCACCACTATCACTTGTTCCAAAGAACGGTCGTCCACGGCGATAGATATCTTATAGTTATCTGCAGTGCCAATGGTAATGAGTTGGTTTTTGTAACCGATAAATGAAACGGTAAGTGTTTTTGTTCCCTCTGGAACAGTGAGGCTGAACTTACCATCTGCGCCCGTAGTGGTACCAATTGACGGGCCGGCTTGCACGGTCGCACCGATTACCGGTTCGCGCGAGGCCTGGTCCAATACCTCTCCCGTAATCTTCCTTTGCGCCCATGATGCTGCAAAAACCAGCAACAGCAGCAAAGTGCTGAGTAACTTTTTTTTCATAAATAGTTTGTGTTTAGCGAAGCGAAAACAATAACTCGGAATAGATAATTAAGTTGATTACAATTGAATTTGTCCTATGAAGCCTGTCCTTGGCCTGTTTGTAGTCCGCCGGTGATTTTCTTGGTTGATGTTTTTTAAGGTATTTGCGTGTTTGTGCGTTTTTACAGCGTCAATTTAGGGATAAAATCGAAAATAAAAAAGGATTCATGGAAAAATAACGCAAATTCCTGCAAGAAATGTAAATTGGGTTAAGGAAAGATGCAAGAAACTGATAGAGTAGCAATCCAACTTAATTTTTAATTTTGCACATTCCTTTAAAATATGCTAAAAGAAGAAAGGCAAACATTAATCATGCGTCAGATCAACCTGCACAACAAAGTGTTGTCGGCCGATCTCAGCGCTATGCTCGGCGTTTCCGAGGACACAGTTAGGCGCGACCTGAAAGAACTTGCCGAAGAAGGTAAGGTATTAAAGGTACACGGCGGTGCTATTGGTAAGTCGTTCCATTACCCGTTTAACGGCAATAACGAAGTATACGCATTAGAGGCAAAACAGCAAATAGCCGCAAAGGCGATCAAACTCCTGAAGGATGATATGTTCATTCTCACCGGTGGCGGTACCACGATGATCGAGTTTGCCAAAAAGATACCTGAAAACCTGCGGGCTACATTTTTTACCATCAGTCCGCTGGTGGCCATTCAACTGGCCGAGCATGCAGATCTGACGGTAATTACAATAGGCGGCCAGCTAAGCAAAAGTTCGAATGTACACGTAGGCGCCAGCGTTATTAATCAATTGGCGGATATCAAGGTGGACCTCTGCCTGGTAGGCACTAACGGCCTTTCGCTGCAGGAGGGAATGACGGATTCGGACTGGGAAGTAGTGCAGGTAAAAAAGGCAATGCTCCGTGCCTCCAAAAAAATGGCGGTCATGAGCATTGCCGAAAAATTGAATTCTACCCAGCGGATGAAGGTGTGTGATATTACGCAGGTCGACTATCTGATTACCGAACTGGCGCCCGATAATCATTTCTTGTCGTCTTACCAGCACCTCGACCTGGAGTTGCTTTAATATATTATGATGATGTAGGCCGGGAAAGGCTTATACCTTTTTCCCGACCTTCATAACTTTCCCTTCTATCAGGCTTATCCAAATATCCCCGGCTTTATCGGCCGTAATCTTATTAATGGATGAATTGCCCGCTTTATGCACCCATTTAAGCGCGTGCGTTTTTACATCAATAGCGATGAGTAACCCGTTTTTTGTACCGGCATATAACACGCCATTGCTCTCTAACAACGGGCAGGGATTGTGTTCGTAGCCATATTTAGCATCCGTATACCAAAGCAGCTGGAAGTCGGGTGCAGTAGTGGAAACGGCTATTACGGTATCTTCCATCAGTTTAGCGTATATCGCACTCCCGTCCGCCGAAATCTCCATCGACTCGCGCACCCGGTAACGGTTATTCCGCCATACAGTTTGGCCTGTGGTAAGGTCGATGGCTGTCATATATCGATCGGGCGCTACGATGAACACTTTGCCATTCACGATAGCTGGTTCAACGTTGCCTGGAGAGTACAGTTTCTGCATACTGCCGTTGTTCCACTTCCATTTCAGATCGCCGGTAGCTTTGTCGAGGCAGTATAGGTGCCTGTCCCAGGCGCCGAATACAATCTCTTTAGCCGTACTGGCTGGTTTCCCCTGCATTTGTCCGTCCATAGAGGTATTTTTCCATATTATCTGCCCGTTTTCGATATTAATACAGTAAAAGGCGTGGCTGCCCACACCGATATACAGCAGGTTGTTTTCCACCAACCCTTCGGCGATAACAGGTTCGGTTACAGCAAGTTTCCATTTGTCTTTACCGGTTTTAACGTCGAGGCCATAGATAAATCCATCTACCGTGCCTACGGTTACAATGCCTTTGCCCGTAACAGGTGTGGCGTAAATAGAACCGGTAAACTTCCTGCGCCAGTTAACTTTCTTGTTAGCAGCATTAAGGGCAATCACCTCGCCCTGTGAGTTGCCGTGAATAATCTGACCATCTGATGGTAACGGGCCGGTAAAGGAGGCTGAGGTATCCTGGAAATTAAAGCCCGGTTTTACGTTCGGGTAGGTGTTGTTAATGCTATAGTCTGGTGGACTCATCGACTTCACATCTTTCAGAATATCAGCATTTAACAGGCTAAAGGCTTTAAAGGGCACAGGGGCCTGTGTAAGCGTTTTCTCGAAAAAGAAAGCACTGTCGTTGCGGATGTTTACAATGTTGTAGCCTGGCAGCTCAGTGCCTTTGTACGGTAGGGAAGAGCGGCCCATAATACCCGGAATGCCGTCGAAGTTATGTACAGAAAGGCGGTGACCATGGCCGCAAAGCGCCAGGCGTGTATTCTTTGATTTCAGAAAACCGGTAACATCCTGCCAGTTGTCCAGTCCGTCGCCGAGCGGGTAGTGGCAAAGGGATATTACGGTTTTGCCAGGTGTTACCTTCTGTGCCAGCGTTTTCTTCAGCCAGTGGATATCTTCTTCCTTTATATGACCATCGCCCATTTTCATATAGGGGCCGCTGTTATAGCCCACAAATATGTACTTGTCCTTTTCAAAATAAAACCGGTCGTTGCCCCAGAGGGAAATAAAAGTTTGAGCAGCACTTTCCGACCAGTTGGTTTCATGGTTTCCCGGAATAACGTAAAGCGGGTATCTGAGGTCTTTAACAATAGCGTGAACAGCCTTCAGTTCTGCATCTGTGCCGGTATTGGTCAGATCGCCCGTCAGCACCACGAAATCAAGATCCTGGGTATTGATTTCCTGCACAATCCCGGCTAACGCCTTTTCGCTGGGTATGCCCGGCGATACATGTATATCAGTAAGAAAAGCAAAACGGATCGTTTTACTGGTTTGCGCCTGTGCTGAAGCGGCGCTTAAAAAAATCAGGATACCTGATAGCAACTTTCTCATAATCTCTGGCATGATGTGAATGGAAAAACGTAGAAGCGCAGGAATAACAACACCGCCGTGTATACGGAAGCGCAGATCACACAAATAATAAAACAAAAACGAAAAGCACCGGAGGACACATAAAAGTATAAAAACCCGGGTAAAACCCAAATCTTGTTTGAGCAACGGTAAAAATTAAGGAGGATGGTACAGGATGCCAATACTCTGTGGCTTGATTATTTTTAACGGTCGTTATGAAAAAACAGCCAATTTCTGATCACATAATGGCATGAAAGCCACTTTCCGGTTTTTAAATGAGGCAATATAATATCAGCTTTGGGTAAAAATGACAACCGGGAAGCGCCTAATTTTACAAACAGGAAGTATGGCTTCCTATTGATAACGAGCTTATGAGAGTAGGATTATTTATTCCTTGTTATGTAGATCAATTCTATCCTAACGCCGGCATTGCCACCTTGCAACTGCTCGAAAAACTGGGGGTAGAAGTGGTATATCCCGCTAATCAAACCTGTTGCGGACAGCCAATGGCTAACTCGGGTTACGAACACCTGACGGAAGGTTGTAACCGCCTGTTCGTTGACCAGTTCGGGGATTTTGATTACATCGTATCTCCTTCGGGCAGTTGTGTGCTGCATGTAAAAGACCACTTGCACCTGCACGATCGTGAGGCGGAAGCCACGGTTGTGCGCAGTAAGGTTTGGGAGATCACCGCATTTCTTACCGATGTGCTGAAAGTAGAAAAACTGCCCGGCCGTTTCCCGCATAAAGTAGGTTTACACCAAAGCTGCCACGGACAGCGTGGCTTAAAGCTGGCTTCCATGAGCGAACTGGTAGCACCGAAGTTCTCTAAACCGCTACAGCTTTTAAATATGGTGGAGGGGCTCGAACTGATTCCCCTGAAACGCGAAGATGAGTGCTGCGGTTTTGGCGGTACCTTTTGCGTAACGGAAGAAGCAGTATCAGTTAAGATGGGTAAAGACCGTGTGGAAGACCACCTCGAACATGGCGCGGAATACATAACCGGCACCGACATGTCGTGCCTCATGCACATGGAAGGCATATTACGCCGTAAGAACAGTAATGTTAAAGTGATGCACATCGCAGAAATACTCAACGCCGGATCATGAAGAAGGACCACGCACAATTATCAGCCGATTTTAACGCTAATGAACCGCGCGTAAACTGGCACGACGAAACACTCTGGTGGATACGCCAGAAGCGCGACAAGGCTGCCAATACGCTACCTGAGTGGGAAGAGTTGCGCGAGGCCGCATCCGCTGTTAAATATCATACATTATCCAATCTCAGCGAATACCTGCAACAGTTCGAAGCCAATGCGCACCGTAATGGCATTACCGTACACTGGGCAGCCGATGCAGCGGAACATAACCATATCGTATGCACGATATTAAAGGAACAGGGCATCAAACGTATTGTAAAGAGCAAATCGATGCTCACGGAAGAATGTCACCTGAACCCTTACCTGGCGGAAAATGGTATTGAAGTAATAGATACCGACCTGGGCGAACGTATTGTGCAGTTGGCAGACGAGCCACCAAGCCACATCGTACTCCCATGTATCCATAAAAAGAAAGAGGAAATAGGAGAGCTGTTCCATGAGCACCTGGGCACTGCAAAAGGCGAAGCCGATCCGCAGGTACTTACGGCTGCTGCGAGGTTACACCTTCGTGAAACTTTCCTGACGCGCCGTGGTGCGCTTACCGGCGTGAACTTCGCGATTGCCGAAACGGGCGAGTTCGTGGTTTGCACCAATGAAGGTAATGCAGATATGGGGGCTCACCTGGCCGACGTACACATCGCCTGCATGGGCATCGAAAAACTGATCCCACTAAGGCAGCACCTCGGCATTTACCTGCGACTTCTTACCCGCAGTGCTACGGGGCAGCCACAAACCACTTATTCCAGCCACTTCCGGAGTCCGCGCCCTGGCCAGCAAATGCACATTGTGCTGGTAGATAACGGGCGCAGTACCCAGCTGGGCCGCGAGGAGTTCCGCAATTCTTTGAAATGCATCCGCTGCGGGGCCTGTATGAACACCTGCCCCGTATATCGCCGCAGCGGCGGGCACAGTTATCATACTGCCATTGCCGGCCCTATTGGTGCTATACTGGCACCTAACCTCGACATGAAGCAGTATGCCGACCTCCCGTTCGCATCCACGCTTTGTGGCTCCTGCTCCAACGTATGCCCGGTTAAAATCGATATCCACGATCAGTTGTATAAATGGCGGCAGGTGTTAATGAAAGACGGGCAGGGGGGCGCTATGAAAACCGCTTCGATGAAAGTGATGAACTTCACTTTATCGTCGCCGGGTGTTTACCGCACCGCAGGCAAGGCCGGCCGCTGGTTTTTACGTAACGTACCGTTCGTGGTCAACAATCCGCTGAACCCCTGGTACAAACAGCGTGACATGCCGGAAGCACCTCAGCAGTCATTTGGAGAGTGGTACAAACAAAACAGGAAACAATGAGCAGCAGGGAAAAGATATTAGCCGCCGTGAAAAAGAACCAGCCCGCGCTGGAGGTCATGGCAACCTATACACAACCAGAGCGGGAAGAAGACCTGCTCCAGCAATATAGCACGGTGTTGCAGGCCATCGGTGGCACTGCCGTAATCGTGAATACTATGGCCGAAGTAACACACTATTTAAAGGAGATGTGGATGGGCAAAGGCCGTATCGTATCTACAGTACCTGGCTTGCAAGACCTGGCGGAGATAGCCGGCGAAACAGATCCGCACCAGTTTGAGAATGTGGAACTGGCGATAGTGCCGGCGCATTTTGGTGTGGCGGAGAACGGAGCGGTATGGGTTACGGAGGAGCTGTTGCAGCAGCGGGTGTTGCCTTTTATCACACAAAACCTGGCCGTTATACTGCCGAAAGAGAACCTGGTGGCTACTATGCACCACGCATACGACCGTATCGGCAACGCTTCTTACGGCTTTGGCACCTTCATCGCCGGCCCTTCCAAAACTGCCGATATCGAACAATCGCTGGTGTTGGGGGCGCATGGCTCGAAAAGTATGACGGTGTTCCTGCTCTGATAGTTTCGTCCCACATTCATCCCGTTTAATCACATTTAGTACTCCTGCTTCGGGGTGTTTATTATCATTGCAGTAAATATTACCGCAGTAAGATGATAAAGTTCCGTAAGATAGAGTTTTGGGTAGCCACGGCCTTAACGTTGTTGCTATTGTTTATAGCGTTGTATAACAGCGAGGTACGGGGAATATTTACCCTGCAACGCGAGTACGGCTGGCGGTTTCATGAGGAGGGGATGATATTCGACTATCACATCCATTATCTGTTACCTACGCTATTCCTGCTGGCAGGGCGGTACCTGGTATTTGTAGGCCTGGGGCAATGGGTGGCGCCTAAATTCCTCGCTACCGGCCGGTATGTGATAGCCATATTGCTGGCAATTGGTTTTGCTATTGCTTTGTTCTCTTTGACGATGGTGTGCTACTCTTATCTCGACGGCTGGCTGCTGGGTGTATTCAGAACCGTGCGTGGCGCTCATATGCACTTTGCCAAAAAGGCCTTCCTGAATGTATCGTTCCTGTGTGTGTTGTACGTTGTTTATGTACTGCTGCAAACCGCATATTTCCAGCTATTCGAGGAAAGGTTGCGGACGAACAGGGATTTACGGAAAAAGGTAATAGAAATAGCGGTGGCCGTAACAGCCTGGGTGTTGATCGTGATCATATTCATGCAGTTAAGCTGGTACCCGATAGCCAACTACTTCCTTTTTATGTCTCCGATTTTTATAGTGGCTTACTTTCACCTGCAATATCGCTTGTTGCCAAGGTTTTATGAGGGGGGCAGAAAGAAGTGGCCGTTCTTCCTGGAGTTTTTGCTGGTGTCGGCAGTAATAGGCTCGCTGTGCGTACTGATGATGGCTGCCGCCGGTTTATTGCGCAGCAGTAGCAGAGCCGTTACAGTAGTATCTATTACCCCCATACTATTACTATGTATATTGCTGCCGATCGTGTGGGTCAACTATTACAACCGGTTATCGCAGGATAAAAAGGTAAAAAACCTGCAAACTGCGTTGGGTAAATCCGATGCCAACCTCGGTTTCCTTCGTTCTCAAATCAACCCGCACTTCCTGTTTAATGCGCTTAATACGCTGTATGGTACTGCGTTGCAGGAAAATGCCTCCCGCACCAGCGAGGGCATTCAAAAGCTGGGCGATATGATGCGGTTTATGTTGCACGAGAACAATGAGGCGGAAATAAAACTTGGCAAAGAACTGGCTTATCTCCACAATTATATTTCATTGCAAAGCCTGCGTGTACAGCAGTCGCCCGATATACAAATTGAAGTGAACATCGATGAAGCGTACTGTGATCATTACATAGCACCCATGCTGCTGATCCCTTTTGTGGAGAATGCTTTTAAACATGGCATCAGCTTGCGCAACCGCTCGCATATCTCTATCTCTTTGTATTGCGATAGCAGTAAGATTTACTTTGATGTGCATAACACCGTACACCCACGGCCTGATAATGACCCCGAACGGAATAGTCTGGGTATTGGGCTTAATAATGTGAAACAGCGGCTGGAACTTATGTACCCTAAAAAACATGAGCTGAGCATCCGGCAAACGGCCACCGCATTCTTTGTACACCTTACTATACATGTAACAAAATAAAACCGATGACAGAGAAACAAACACCTGTGACCGATACACCTGTAGACGGATTAAGCCGTTTCCTCTGGTGGCTGGCTGCTGCTGATGCGGAGATATTGAAAGACTGTAAAGCAGATAAAGAACGTTACCGTATTGTAGGCATTGCGGTACTGGTTACCTGGATGTTCGCCACCCTGGCATGGGGCTATTTCTTTTCTACGGTGGTAAATGACGATATGATCATTGCCGGCCTGGCCCTGTTCTTTGGTTTCGCGGTCCTTTCTATCGACCGCAGCCTGATAGCGGCAATGTCGCGGAACGATAATAAGAACAAATTTGTACCGGTTGCTTTTCGTTTGCTGCTGGCAGTAACTATCGGCTTATTTATTTCCCAGCCTGTCGTGCTGATGTTGTTCCAGAAGGATATACAGGCACAAATTGCTTTGAATAAACAAACAAAGCTGGATACATTCCGGAAAGAGCTGGTAACGTTGAATGCCGCACGTAAAAGTGAGTTGCAGGGCGCGCTGGACCAGGTAAAGGCGGAAGTAGCAGCAAAGGAAGAGCAGGTAAAAGATTATAAAGATGCGTACATCCGCGAAACCGACGGTACCGGCGGTTCGGGAAGGATAGGGGAATCGGCCATAGCGAGGGTGAAGAAAAGTGAATACCTGAAGGCGGAAGAAGAACTGATCAAACTCCGTAAAACAATGGGGCCTAAACTGCTGGAGCGTGAAACGCAAATAGCAGCCATGCTGAAGGAAGATAGCATTAAAGAGCAGGCCTATGCGGTAACACTTGCTGATGGCTTCCTCGCGCAAACGGAAGCGCTTAACGACCTTACCGCCGAACATCCTCCGCTGAAGCAACGTTACCGCCTCATTGTATTCATCATCACCCTGATAGAAGTAATGCCGTTATTAAGCAAACTGCTGATGCCCAAAGGTGAATATGATGAAAAACTGGCCGCGCTTACCGCTCAGAGCATCGCCGATGCCAAACTGGGACTGGAAAAAAGTAAGGAACTGCAGGAACACTACCACGACGCTGCCACCGCGGCCGACCAGGAAACAATGGACCATATATTCGACCTTACCCGCGAAACCCGCCGCAGGCATGCTGAAGATCTGGTGCAGGAGTGGAAAGAGCAGGATGGTAAGAAGTACCCGGCACTATGGACCAGGGCCCGTAAGATGCTGATGCTGCACCGTACCTGGTAAGTATTTTATCCTTAACTTGAGTTGCTGAAAACAATATATGAAGCTCACCGCTATTGCCATAGACGATGAACCGGTAGCGCTGGAAGTGATACGCTCCCACGCCGCCAAGGTACCTTTCCTGGAAGTGAAGGGCTTTTTTACCAATGCCTTCGAAGCAGCAGACTTCCTGCGTAAAGAAAAAACAGACCTGCTTTTCCTGGACATAAAAATGCCTGATATCAATGGTATCGACTTCCTCACGAGCCTGCCCGAACCGCCAATGGTCATATTCACCACCGCTTATTCCGAACATGCAGTGCAAAGCTTTGAGTTAGATGCGATCGATTACCTGTTGAAACCCTTCTCCCTTGCACGTTTCCTGAAGGCCTGCAACAAAGCTTACGCACTGTCGCAGTTTAAGCAGGAAAAAGTAGTGCAGCCGGCCTTTACCACCAACTACATCTTTATAAAAAGCGGATATGAACAATTGCGGGTGGAGCTGGATGAGATATTATACCTGGAAAGCGCCGGCAATTATGTGAACTTCGTGTTCGCCGACCGTAAGGTCCTCTCACGTCTTAATATGCAGGAAGCGCTGGCATTGCTGCCTCCGGCTAAGTTTACCCGAGTACACCGCTCTTACATAGTAGCCAACAGCAAAGTGCAACGCATCGATCGAAACTATCTGTATGTAAACCAGTTCCCTATTAGTATAGGCGCTGCCTATGCGGATGCTGTGGAAAAGGTAGCAGGAGGGAAGATTAGTTAGTATTTCATGCATTATCACTATAAAAATACAAGGGCGCCTGCAAATGAAGGCGCCCTTTTTATATCTCTATGTATATCTGCTGTTAAGGTCAATTATGTATTCTGGCTACCAGCCTGTTGCTGCCGGCAGCATAAGCCAGCGCTTCGAGTAACTCGGTGCTGTTAAGCCTTTGTTGTAAAAAACTGTCGGTACTGCCGTAAACCACGTTCTTTGCCTGGTTTACTACATAGGTGGCTGG
The DNA here is from genome assembly GCF_902168175.1 of uncultured Chitinophaga sp. GTDB lineage: Bacteria > Bacteroidota > Bacteroidia > Chitinophagales > Chitinophagaceae > Chitinophaga. The sequence continues at coordinate 70,943 of NZ_CABHOU010000108.1, forward strand.
TGCCGGCACATTTTCGTTAATACCAGAAACCCTGTCCCACAACGGGGCCGATTCATGGTAAAGGCCCAGTTTCTCCGCCACTGCATTATCCTTGTCATGAATAATGTCGAACGTCAGTCCGTACTCTTCGATTAATGGCTGTATGAATTTCTTATCCTCGGAAGTAAGCAGCAGCAGGGTGCCACCGGTTTCGCGGATCGACTGGTGTAAAGCCTGTAATGCTTTCAGGTGACCGATGCCATAATCGTTCCAGTGAATGGAAAAGAAGCTGAGCACCAGCGGACGTTCCAGCAATTCTACCAGGGCAACGAAGCCTTGTGTATTGGCTGCTGACAGGTCTGCATGCTGAATAATCTCGTTCTCGTGAAAGAAAAGGGGAGGCAGTTTGTCGCCTGCCACAGCCGCGGGTACTAACTCGCCGCTGTTCTTATAATATCTTACAAAACGTTCTGGTAAAGCGTAAGTAATGTAATCGCCGTATTTATGATTGTTGCTTGACATGTTCGATCGGTTTTGATTGTCAAAAAAGGGGATGTGATGATAGATGTTGCAGGTATCTGTAAAAATGTTACATGCATCGCATGACACAACACGAAGGATCAGCGCTTAAGAACGACTTGTTTGTAGGTACATGTTGCCTTTGAAGAAAAAGCATGGTTGGTTTTTGATTCGTCATGCGATTTTTTTTACTGTTGGTTAGATTGTGATTTCACTTCAAAGATAGGCACTTTTTTAATACAAATCTATAAAGTCTATAAAAATAGTAGGGTTTTGTAAGAAATGACAAATGTATACCCTTTTGTCATAATGCCTGGGGTCGGTCGGGAAGCTGTAAGAGGAGGACTTATCATACCCCATACCAGTGTACTTATACCCGGTCTTTTTTATTAATATGATGTTTAATAATTGATAATGTATGTATTATAAAATTTATACGGGCAAGTTTGGGACGATTTTTGCGGTACTTATGTTAATGTATGCAACCTCGTATCATTATTACGTAACATATAAATACCTGACTATAGGAATTAGATTAGACGCTCACTTATAAAACGAACAATTGGCCTATGAAGACAATTATAGTATCGAACCGCCTGCCGGTAAAGATGAAAGAGAAAGATGGGGAGTTTATTCCCATGCCCAGCGAAGGAGGCCTCGCAACCGGGCTTGGATCAATTTACAGGCAAGGCGAAAACGTTTGGATTGGCTGGCCCGGATTAGTAACGGGAGAGGAGAACTACGCGGCGATAGAACAAAGCCTGAAATCGCAGAACCTCAAACCAGTATTCCTTACACAGGAGGAAATCAACAACTTCTATGAAGGATTTTCCAATGAAGTATTGTGGCCCGTGTTCCACTATATGTCCACTTACGCCCGGTACGAACAACAGTACTGGGATTGTTATGTAAAGGTGAACCAGAAGTTCCGCGACATTATACTGGAAGTGGCGGAGCCAGGTGATATCATCTGGATCCACGATTATCAGTTACTGCTGTTGCCGCAAATGATACGTGATGTGCAGCCCGATGCGACCATTGGGTTCTTCCAGCACATTCCGTTCCCATCTTACGAACTGTTCCGCCTCATTCCATGGCGTACAGAGTTGCTGGAAGGTATGTTAGGTGCCGACCTGCTGGGCTTCCATACATTCGACGATGCCCGGCATTTTCTACAGGCCACGAGCCGCCTGCTTTCCGTACTTACTTCATCAAATATGATTACCATTAACGACCGATCGGTGATGGTTGAAACATTCCCTATGGGGATTGATTATAAGAAGTATGAATCGCTGGCGGGTACGCCCACTGTGGCAAACCAGGTGCGGCACCTGCGGGAAAGGTTTCAATTGCAGCATATAGTGCTAACGATCGACAGGCTTGATTACAGTAAAGGTATATTGCAACGCCTGCAGGCTTTCGAATTACTGCTGCAAATGCACCCGGAGTATATTGAAAAGATAGGGATGTGTATGATCGTTGTGCCCTCCCGCGACAATGTGCAGCAATACAGTCAGCTGCGCGATGAGATAGATAAGCTGGTGGGTAACATCAATTCACGGTACCGTACCATGGGTTGGGCGCCTATCCAATACTTCTATCGCTCGTTCCCATTAGAAATATTATCGGCTCTCTATAACCTGGCCGACATCTGCCTGGTGTCACCCATGCGCGATGGTATGAACCTCGTAAGCAAGGAGTATGTGGCCAGCCGTATACATCACGATGGTGTGCTGATATTAAGCGAAATGGCCGGTGCGTCCAAGGAACTGATCGATGCGATCATTGTGAATCCTAATAACATCGGAGCTATTGCCCGCGCGATAGATGAAGCCATCAACATGCCTGTTATTGAACAGCGCAAACGTATGCTGCCGATGCGGCAGATCGTGGAAAAATTTAACATTCATCACTGGGTAAAACTATTTATGGATACATTAAAGGATGTGAAAGTGAACCAGCAGTCGATGCTGGCCAAACGTATTAATACGGAGATGGCACAACAGCTTACCGTGCGTTACGCCGCCTCGGATAAACGTGCCATATTCCTCGATTACGACGGTACCCTTGTCGGTTTTAAAGTGAATATCGACCAGGCAAGTCCGGATGATGAATTATATGCCTTGCTGGAAGAACTGGCGGCCGATCCTGCTAATAGTCTTGTAATGATCAGCGGCCGTAAATACGAAACGATGGAACAATGGTTCGGACGCCTGCCCATCGACCTGATAGCGGAACACGGCGCCTGGGTAAAACTGAAGGATACGGAATGGAAACAGCAACCTGGCCTGCACGACCAGTGGAAAAAAGACATCCAGCCCATCCTCGAAACCTTTACCGACCGTACACCGGGCTCGTTCATCGAAGAAAAGAGTTACTCCCTGGTGTGGCATTACCGCAAGGTGGAAGAGGGGCTGGGTGAGCTGCGTGCCAACGAGTTAATGAACACCCTGCGTTATTACACCAGCGATAAAGCACTACAATTGCTGGCAGGCGATAAGGTAATAGAAGTGAAGAACGTGGAAATAAATAAGGGCAAGGCAGCACTGAATTGGCTGCGCTCGCCCGATTACGATTATATTATGGCCCTTGGGGATGACCTCACCGATGAGGATATTTTCAAAGCCTTACCGGAAGAGGCCATCACTATTAAAGTGGGTAGCTATATGAGTGCTGCCCGTTTTTACCTGCGCAGCCACCAGGAAGTACGTCATGTACTGAAAATGTTGGCCAAAGCAGGTGGTGTACCTATAAAAAAATAGGCCTGTCAAGCTTCATGGAGATGCGGTAGGCGGCGTTCATTAGTCCTACGTGACTGTAAGCCTGTGGGAAATTGCCCCACTGGCTGCCGTCTTCCTCATCTACATCTTCACTAAACAATAGCAGGTGATTAGAATACTGCAGTAAGTGCTCAAACTCCCGCTTCGCATCCTCTACCCGTCCCACACAAGCCAGTGCTTCTACATACCAGAAGGCACATACCAAAAATGTAGTTTTAGGTTTCCCGAAATCATCTGAATGCAGATAGCGGTAAAACAACCCGTTAGAGGCTTTTAATTCTTTTTCTACGGCTGCCAGATGGTCGCGTGCCCGCTCCGATGCCGGATCGAGGTAGTTCATCATAATGAGCTGCAGCGTGCTGGCGTCTAAGTTAAGCCCACCTGCCGCATTGGTGTATACTTTGCGCGCCGGGTCATAACAGCTTTCGATGTGTGCCGCCGCCTGGTCCTTCAGCTTCACCGCCCTTTCTTCCAGTTCCTTATTACCGATCGTTTTCGCCATTTTCTCTGCTGCGGCGCAGCCTGCCCACTGAAACAGGTTACTGTAACAGTGGATATTGGCAATGTTACGGAACTCCCATATGCCGGCGTCCTTCTCATCGATCGTGCGTTCGATCTTGTTCAGGATAAAAGATATCCAGCGCTCACTGTCTTTCCGTTCTGCAAAAATGAAACGGTGGTCGGTGTACAGCGGTAACATGGAGATCAGTACCTGACCGTAAATGTCGTTTTGTATATGTTCGTAAGCCTGGTTGCCGATGCGCACCGGCTGGTTGCCTTCATAACCATCCAGGTGGGGGAGAATGGTTTCTGTGAGCGCCTTTTGGCCGGTAATACCATATAATGGCTGGTAACGGAAATCTTCCGACAGTGATATATCTGTTACATAGTTAAAGTAATGCTCCATTTCCTCGAAGTGACCGATGTGGTTCAGCGCGGTCAGTACGTAATACGTATCGCGCAGCCAGCAGTAGCGGTAATCCCAGGTACGGCCGCTGCCCGGCGATTCAGGCAGGCTGGTGGTACTGGCGGCTATAATCGCCCCGGTATCTTCGTACTGGTGGATTTTGAGGGTTAAGGCCGAGCGGATTACGTAAGTCTGGTAGAAACTGGCGATAGACGAATGTTTGATCCAGGTGCGCCAGTAAGCTGTGGTTTCGCGAAGGAAGTGTTCGGCAGTGCTGTTCAGCGGAGCTTCCAGCGGTTTGCCATAGGTCATTACGATGTACTTGGTTTCGTTGAGTACAAAGTATTGTTCCTCTATCAGGTAATTGATGGGAATATTAGTGGTCACCCTGATCCTTTCTTCGCAACCCTGGAACTCAATGTGGTTACTGCCCCGCATCATTTCTAGCTGCCGGCCGCCATAGTCGCAAACCGGTTTACATTTCACCCTGATGCGGGCGGAACTTGTGAGTGGCTCTATTTTGCGTATGAACATCAGTGGTTTAAAGAACCGTTCGAATTGCAGGAAACGCGGGGCAAAGTCCGTAATACGGTAACTGCTGTCGCCCTGTATTACCTCCGTGCACAGGATGTTGGTGTTATCGAGGTAGTATTGTTTGGAGGTGTAGTCACCTTCCGGCAGTATTGAAAACTCGCCACCTTTTTGCTTATCCAAAAGGCCGCCGAATACAAAGGAGCTGTCCATTCTGGGCCAGCAGAGCCAATCTACGTTCGTGTTTCGGTTAATGTGCGCCAGGAAAGCGCAGTTTCCAATAATGCCAGTCTGATAGGTATGTCTTGTACTCATGCAACGTATTTTGTTTAAACTCTGCCATCAACAACAAAACATGTTCCAATTTGGTGGTGGTTTAGTCTTCTTTACCGCCCTTTTCGCCTGTAAACCAATGTTCTTTATCGCGGAAAAGCACGTTGAACGTGGTTAGAGAGCCATAAATGCGCGTAATATATTGTTGCATATTTACTTTATCCTCGTCGCTCAGCAGTTTATGTGCATTCACCTGTTGTTCCAGCACACGAAGCCTGTCGCGCACCATCACAATTTTGTGAAAGAAAGCCTCGATGGGTATTTCTTTGCCTTTCAGGTTCGTGTCTTTCGGTTGTAATACCATCGTGCCGCCCGTCCAGCGGTCGCCGAGGTGCACTGTTTCCGTGATGCCGCCCCATAAACGGAGTATTTTCAGCAGGGAGCGTTCCACTTCCGACACCGTTTCCACCTCTACGGTTTTGTTTTCTGCATATAATACCTCGAAACGCGGGTCCGTTTTGTCTACTTCTTTGATGCCGTCGTTCATAAACGTAACAACGTACTGGGCGTACTTTACGCCGATAATAACCCCGGGCCCGTACTGCGTATGCTGCACGCGGGAGCCAATGCCTAGTACCAGTTCTTCCATTTCCTGCATAAGGATGTGTGTTTTAGAGCGGCTAATATAAGAAGTTAACCGCTAAGCTTTTGCGACGGTTTTAAGGTGAATGGGGGAATTGCGGCAGTTGAGCCAGCGACAGGAATAGCTGAACTACTGCCTGGCCCACTTTCTCAATTTATTTAAAAAGATTCCCGAATTGGTAAATCAAATTCCGGATGCGATCACCTTACCTTGTAATGCGATGGTAGTTTTGCACTTCCATGCGAACTAAGAGCCTCATTTTATTTTTTTTATCGGTGTTTTTTGTAGCGAGGGGTGTAGGTCAGTCAGTTGCGAAGCCATTAGAGAAGATCGTTTTATCAGGGTCAGTGAACGATACCGCAGGAAGAGCCCTGCCTTTTGCGATGGTAGGCATCGAAGGCAGTATTTACCGCACCACTACTAATTCCGCCGGACAATTTATCCTGGAAGTAACGCCAGGCGATGCTGTTATTCAGTTAATGGTAGCCAGTGCCGGCATGCAAACCACCAAACGTGTTATCCCGGCTAACAGGGCTGACTTACATCAAAATATACGCATTGTGATGCAGGAACTGAGCCTTCGCCTCAATATGGTGGAGGTGAACGTACGCCGCAAACCCGACGCCGTTTCCAACTCTTCTATTTTCTTTGACCGGGAACTGATTGAGCAGCTGCAGGCGACGAGCATTGCGGATGTGTTGAAGTTTTTGCCGGGGAAGACGATTACGAATCCGTCGTTGCAGAGTCCTAATCAGTTGACGTTGCGGACGGAGGGGGATGGGGCTACCGCCAGGAATAATGCTTTTGGTACTGCGATTATTATTGATGATATCCAGATGAGCAACAATGCGAATATGCAACATCTCAGTATCGGCAGGTGGGGATTGGGAGGTACCGGCGCTATTGTGTCCGAGGCAGCCGGGTCGGGAGATTTTGCCAATGCAGGTATCGATTTGAGGCAAATACCTGTTGATAACGTGGAAAGCATAGAGGTGGTAAGCGGCGTGCCCTCTGCACGGTATGGTGATCTTACCGACGGTATGGTGAATGTATTACGGCAGGCGGGTCGAACACCGTTGCAGGTGAGCGTACGGCTCAGGGGCGCTACTACAAACGCCAGTGCAGGTCAAGGCTTTAACCTGAAAGGAAAGAACGGTGCTATTAACTATAGTTTTAACATTCTGAATGCCAACGACGATCCGCGTGATAATTTGAAGTCTTATACGCGGCTTTCTGCAGGCCTGATGTGGTCGCGCTACTTCGGAAAAAAAGATTTCATAAAAAATACCTTGTCTTTCGACTTCTCCAAGAACCTGGATAAGCAACGTGTTGATCCGGACGATGATGATAAACGCCAGTCACGCTTTAATTATACGGGCATCTCTATGAGTAACCGTACCAGCGCCAAGTGGAAAAGCGCCTGGTTTAAACAAAGCTCATTGAATCTTAGTTTCAGTATCTCCGAAAACGACAGTTTTGACGAGTGGTACGTTAACAAGGCACCCTTCCCGGTGGCTGATGGTATGACTACCGGCACTTACGAGGGGTATTGGACGGCAGGCAACTTTGCGGCTGCCCGCCGGGTGTTGGGCAAGCCGGTATCTGCGGCCTTAAGACAGGAGAATACTCTGCTGCTGCACACGGGGAGGCTGGAGCATGAAGTGGTGGCAGGGGTGAACATGGCTTACGCCGATAACCTGGGCAAAGGGCAGATAGTAGATCCCGCCAAACCGCGATTCCAGGCCTCAGGAGGTGTTACTGGCCTGTTTACAATGGGCGAGCGTCCATTTACCTTCAAGTATGTACCGGCCGAAGTAAATACCGGTGCGTATGTAGAAGATCGTTTTAGGTTCCAGGTATTTGATCGCCTTGTGCGAATGAATGCTGGTGTGCGCGCCGACTGGCAGAATGGAGGTTTTAGTGTATCTCCCCGCATTAACATGAACTATGAGCTGAGTAAAAAATGGAAGTTTAACCTTGCTTACGGCACCGCTAGCAAATCGGCTTCACTTTCTATGCGAAATCCGGGTCCGGTTTACTTCGATATGCCACTTGTAAACCGCTTCGCCGATAATGCGGTGGAAGCGTTATACCTGGTGCATACAGAAGTAATGCGTGTTAATAACAATGATCTTAAGCCTATGCACAGCCGCAGTTGGGAGGCTGGGTTCAGTTACGACGACCGATTGTTCAGTGCCTCCGTGTTCGGTTATTACAAAACAGTGCGGGATGGGTTTGGTACTACAGTAATCGCGGCGCCGGTTACATTACCGGTGTATGGTTATACAGCAAACCCAGGTGCTCCCACTACGTATTTTGAAACGGGGTTAATGAGGAGGTATCCGCTGTCATATGATAAAGCCGTCAATAATCTCAATAGCAATACGATGGGGATGGAGTTAATGGTCAGTACCAGGAAAATAAAGTTTATCCAGACCTCATTCGACCTGAGTACGGCATTTAATAGTACCTATTACAGGAACAGCGGGCGGAGCATCGCTTTTATTGACCGCTCGAATGTAAACTGGGATAAACCTGAATGGTTTGGGGTGTACGAATCGAGTGCGCGGCGGTCTTCGCAAACCAAATCTACATTGTCTGCCAATACACATATCCAGGCCTTAGGCATGGTTGCAAGTATGGTGATGGAAGTATTCTGGCAGCAGCGAACTGTTAACTACGGCCAGGACGAATATGCTGTTGGATATTATGATTCAACCATGCAGTATCACGACATTCCGGAGGACAAGCGACAATCTCCCCAGTTTGCGCATCTGACCGATGTGCAACGTAATTCAAAATTCAGCCTTACAGATCGTCCACGGATGTACACCAATTATCACCTGCGTTTGAGCAAGGAAATTACCCGTAATATCCGGTTCTCCTTTAACATCAACAATGTGTTTAATTACAGGCCGACTTACTTCAACGAACTAAGCAATTCATTAATAGTATTTAACGCGCCACCATCATACGGGGCGGAACTAACATTCAAGTTTTAATTTTTAAGATATGATGAAGAATTACTTTTTATTGTTGCTGGCAGTAGTCGCTTTTGCTTCCTGCCGTAAGGAAACAGATCCGGCTGTGCAGCCTGTAGACCTGGATTTGACGATCAGTTACGCTGCTAAATTTCAGGCATATACGTTTCCGGTGAGTGATGTATCGCTTAAGATAACCAACCTGCGTAACAGTAAGGTGCAAGAAGGTAAAACAAGTGCAAATGGTACGTATACCTTTCCTGCAACCAGTGCCGGCAGTTATGATATTGATGCAACAATCACTATTACCGCTGCACAATATGAGCAGATTACCGGTATTGAAACAGAGGCAGATGTAGTGTTTCAGGCGAGCATCAAAAATAAATTGATCAACCAGGCAGTAGGTGGTGAGGTAACGTTGGAACTTACTAGTGGTCGTATAGGTAACTGGGTGATCAAACAGGTAAACTATGGTGGTTCACACCGTGCCAATGGTGCGCTGTTCCGCGATCAGTTCATGGAAATCTACAATAACTCTTCGGATACGCTTTATGCAGACAGCCTATGTATTGCTGATGTGTATAACTCTACATCGCCAACTCCCGATCAGTCGAAAGGGTACTACCTTCCAGCGGGCCAGTATGACTGGACAAAATCTATTGGTATGCCTGCCGGCACAAAAGCCAATGATGATTTCCTCTATGCAAAATCTTTGTATCGTGTTCCAGGTAACGGTCGTACCTATCCTGTTGCACCAGGCAAAAGCATTGTGATTGCGCAGAATGCGCTGAACCATAAAGCGCCGTTCACCAACGCTAACGGTGTAGTGGTTACTGTACTCGATCCGTCGCTCACCATCGACCTTAGCACTGCTAATTTCGAAGTATTCCTCGGTAAAGGATTTGCATCCGATATTGATGTTGCCGGCGTACCAAACATGGAAATTCTTTCCTCTAACGGTAACGACTGGGTATTGGATAATACGGGCCGTAATGCCTGGGTTATATTTCAAACAAGCCAGAATCCAAAGGACTGGCCGGCCTATCCGGACCCTTCCACTACTATAGTTTCCGGCAGCACTACTATGTATATACAGATGCCTAAGGCGCAGGTAATCGACGGAGTGGAAACACAGCCAGGCCTTACTGGACAGGTGCCTAAAAAGCTGGATAATAACCTGGATGCAGGCTTTACTTATCTGCCCAAAGGCCCTTACACCAGCCAGGCTGTAATCCGCAAAGTGGCGAAAACCGTGGGTACAAGAAAGATATTGCAGGATACCAACAATTCCAGCAACGATTTTGAGAATATAGATTTATCCGTGCCTTTTGGCTTTAAATAATGAGGAACATCATCTATTTAATATTGATATCCGTATCGCTTCTGTGCTGCCTGCAACCTGCAGCAGCACAGAAGCAGGCGGACACATCTCAACTGGAGCCCCGTCTTGTGTCTTATCGTTTCCGTGATTACGAGTACGCGTATTATACGCAGCAGGGTTTACTGCTGCAACATGCGCCAATAGAACGTCTTGGAAGCATAACTTTAGGTTACAGCTACCTTCAGGGCGGACTTCGGGCACGGCAGGAGGCCGATAAAGTGAATGTTGCTTCGTTACGGTCAGAGGGATTAAGAAAGGTGAAAAAGATTACCCTACAGGGATATTTTGGATTTACACGCAGTTGGGAAGACAGTATTGGTTACATGCACAGTGCCAAACCCGAAGATCCAACGCCTTATTACCTGCTGGCAATTAAACAGGGACATTGGGACAGACTGCATTACGAGTTAGGGGCGCAGGCTAGTACGGCGGTGTTGAATGACAAGCTGTTGCTATCAGTCGGAGCAGACTTCGATTTGTCAAGTAACACCCGAAATTCAGATCCCCGTCCGGAGATTTCAAAATATGCGCTGGCACTGAACTGGGGAGTAGGTTACCGCATTACCCCGAAACATACTATTGGTGCCTGGGCAGGGTATGCTTACGGTATAGAAACCACTAATGTGGGTTACAGCAGTGTGATGCTAAATGCTGCAGGCGACGCTTACCGGGAATACCAGACTTTCTTGTCCAAAGGCTTCGGCAATGTACTTGTCCAGCGCAGTGGTGATGTGAGAAGGATGAGGGAGGATGACAAAGGATACCGTGCCGGTGGCTATTACGATGGTAAATGGATGGGATTTCATACTTCTTTGTTATATAAGTTTCAAACAAGCAGGAGAACTTATGTGAAGCCGGCGGCAGCAACTGCAGACAGCCGAAATGATATGCCTATTGCGTCTTTCGACCTGGAACAGCAGTGGATAGATTTATTCATGGAAAAGCATAAAGGAAGCGATCTGTTACAACTGCGCATCCGTTACAACTCCGGCGAAGGAAGTGACTACAATAACGAACTGGCTGGCAATAATTACATCTACAACAACGACAACATCAACGCTCACATCGGTTACGTGCACTATACACAATCACGCCCGCAGTACGAACTGTTCCTGAAAGGGTACTACGATAAAACGTACAAGGCTGACGGCACTACCAGTCATCGCTGGAGCAACAGCTACGCAACTATAGGAGTGGATTTCAGTTATTATACCAGGCCGAATGCAGATAAGCGCTTCTGGGTGTTTAATGCCCACCCTGCATACCGTAAGGGCATAGATCATTACTTAACGGCGCCAACCGCGCAGCAGACGTTTTTTACGACCGACGTACTGATGCCGAATACCGCCTACTACGCCCGCAACGCCGCCAGCATCCAGGGCGGCATCGCCTGGCAAACACCCTGGAAGAAGCAGATGCTGAAATTTGGTGCAGATGCGCGTTATGAGAAAGCAGCAGATTTAGAAGGTCGCCGCGTTAACCTGCAGGCGAAAGTGTCGTTATTTTACTAGTTTAGGGCAGTTTTTTAATAAGGAAGCAATGAAAAAGGTCTGGATCGTAGGCGCTATTATCGCGATAGCCTACACTAACATATATTTTATTCACCAGGGAGGGAATAATTATTATGCTAACCTTGCTGACTCGCTCCGCATAGCATACAGTCAAAATCCTTCACTATGGCCTAAAGCCGATGTAGACGATTCTGTTGCCTACCACGAGATCGCTATGCTGCCGGAATCGCCGTATTTCGACAGGGCGCGTACGGACAGTGTGTTTGCTGCCCGCGTGGAACTGGGTAAAATGCTGTTCTTTGATCCCAGGCTTTCCGGTTCTAATCAGATATCCTGTGGTACCTGTCATGAGCCTGAAATGGGCTGGAGTAATGGCCGGTCGACCGCTGTAGGACACGATCATCAGGTGGGGGCGCGTAATGTACCTACATTGGTGAACGCCTGGGCTGCCAAGAGTTTTTTCTGGGACGGGCGTGTGAACAGTCTCGAAACACAGGCCATGGCACCGATCTCCAACGATATTGAAATGCATATGCTGCCCGGCCAGTTGCCTGAAAAACTGGGTGCTATCAAAGGTTACCGCGACTTGTTCCGCAAAGCATTTAACACCAAAGAAATTACGATGGAACAGGTGAGTGATGCACTCGCTGACTTTCAGCGTACCATATCCAGCCGCCGCGGACGTTTTGATGCGTTCATGTCGGGCAACTATAAAGCGATGAGCGACCAGGAGATATTGGGTATGCACTTGTTCCGTACGAAGGCACGTTGCATGAACTGTCATAACGGGCCTTATTTTACGGACAGTGAGTTTCATAACCTCGGCCTGCACTATTATGGCCGCGATAAATACGAAGACTTTGGCCGTTACAATATCACCCATAAAAAGGAAGATGTAGGCAAGTTTAAAACCCCTACGCTACGCGACGTTGCTATTACCCGTCCATGGATGCACAACGGTCTGTTCGACGACCTGGGTGGTATTATTAACCTGTATAATGCAGGCGGTTCCCGTCCTAAACCAAGGCCGCATGTGGCGAATGATCCGTTGTTCCCTACTACTTCTGCAATGCTGAAGAAGCTGGATTTAACGGAGGTAGAGAAGGAGGCGATCGTGGCTTTTTTGCATACGCTGGGGACTACTTCTTATCGAATTAACAGGCCGGATTTGCCGAAGTGATTGGATGTTGGTCGGTTGCAATAGCGGTGAGGTGTGCCGTTACACTTTGCCTAATTGAAATACAACGCTTTTACTCTGGCGAAGACTGCGCACGAGGATTGCGTCATTCTTCGCAAGGACGATAGATGAAAGCGTTGTTTCGTCATATGTGCCATGATTCAAAAGAATAAGGGCCGTGTAAAAAACACGGCCCTGTCGTCTATCCTTTCCAATTATCAACTTTGAATTTTAAATGACTGTCGAAAGTTTATATAACGAAGGATGATTGCGGCCGATGGCCACCAAATGCAGTACCACAGATAGTTACAAGTAATAATCCCTGGATGCGGGCCTGGAACTTATTACAATTACAACCGCCGAAATTATCTCACTGGTAGTTGCATCGAACCCACAGCCGCCTGCCCTTACAAACAACGAATGATCGGCCGGAAACAGAAGCCCTCCTAAAATGACCTCAACCACCCCGTAGGCTCGCTATTCGACGCACGTACCAAACCCTCGTTCGCAGACTCGCTCAGGCTTAATGCGCACTCTAATTCTTCGCCTGCGAGGTAGCTGTGCTTACCCTCGTTGCGGATGATGAGTGTGCCGCCTGCCTCGCCTATGGCGTGAGAAAGGTAGGTGGTGCCAATGGCTCCGTAGTTACGGGTTTCGTGGCATTCGAAAATAAGGCCTGGCGATGATGCCAGGGGCTTTGTGCCGTTGCCGGCGTAATCAAATGAACGCATCAGGTAACTGTACGCCTCTGTAGGCGACTGGTGCCTGCGGCGGATGTAAATCGTCTGGTTTTCATCGTTCCGGTATACGATGAAGTTTTGCAGGAAAGACGCGGTTACGGCGGCTTCTCTGCCTTCAGGCAACAGCCTGATAGAATGACTGCCAAGTAATTCCCCGGCGCTCATTTCATGGTAACCAAGCTGTAATGGATCGGCTTTGGCTAACGTAGATAAAGAGGGCCTGCTGCTTACCTGCTGTTTTTTGTGTGTAGTAGTGCAGTTGCTTAATATTAGAATAAGCAATGCCAGTGCCACCTGGGCAACAAAATTTGTTTTCATTTTAATGTTAAAATGAGGGTTTAAAAAATTGGTGATTAACTGATTAACGGGCTAACTGTGTTGTATGGAGACACAATGGTTTTACATAAAATCAGGATTAACAATGATGAACATTTGCATTCGTTTTACTAATTATTTTAGTAATGCAAATATAGGCAATATCTCATTTCTGCCAAATATTTTTTAGTCGTCTGATAGCCTTACTGCTGTTGAAGAGTGCGACGCAACGGCTGTTCCATAGCGGGTTTTAGCTGGGTGAAAAATATTTATGTTAGTGGAGATGAGGGATTTTATGCACTGCGAAATGGTGTCGGTTTGAGCGCTGTTACTATAAATATTAGCCAGTTAATGTGCTGAGTTGCAAATCACAAATAGCATCAAACCCAAATAAAAAAGGCCGCTCAAAATTGAACAGCCTCTTCGCAATATCCTATAAAACGCTTACAAAAAACCCAACTCGAGCTTCGCCTCTTCAGACATCATGTCCTTCGACCATGGTGGGTCGAAAGTGAGTCGTACATCGGCGGTAGTTACGCCTTCGATGGCTTCTATTTTTTGCGTTACTTCTTCAATAATACTGCCTGCTACAGGGCAACCGGGGGCAGTGAGGGTCATGATGACCATTACGCGGCCGCCATCCTGTATCTCGGTTTTATACACGAGGCCAAGTTCCACGATGTTTACCGGTATTTCCGGGTCAAACACGGTACTCAGCGCTTCATCCACTTTATCTCTTATCTGTGCTGCGTCCATACTTTAGTTTTTTTGAGCCTGTTGAACTTTATATCCTAACGCGTACATCTTGATCTGTTTGAGCATGGCCAGCAAACCATTGGCCCGCGTGGGGGACAGGTGGCTGCGAAGTCCGATGGCATCAATGAAAAACAGCTCGGCGTCGGCGATGTCGGCTGGCGACTGGCCCGATAATACAGTGGTAACAAGCGATACAAGGCCTTTGGTGATCTGCGCGTCGCTGTCGGCGGTGAAATGCAGCAAACCGTCCTTAAAGTCGGCGTGCAGCCATACCCTCGACTGGCAGCCGCGGATCAGGTTATCGTCTGTTTTGTATTGCGGGTCCATGGGGGGCAGATCTTCGCCCGACTGGATGATGTACTCGTATTTGTCCGTCCACTCTTCAAATGCGGCGAAATCTTCAATGATCCTATCCTGGCTTTCCTTAATCGTCATACCTTACTTTTTCAGCAATTTCATGGCTTTGTGGATACCGTCCACAAGGCGGTCTATTTCCTCCGGAGTGTTGTAGAAGGAGAGGGAGGCCCTGGCGGTACCAGGGATGCAGAACAGGTCCATCAGCGGCTGGGTGCAATGGTGGCCGGTGCGTACCGCAATGCCCTGCATGTCCAGCAGCTCACCTACATCTGTAGGGTGCGAATTGCCGATGATGAAAGAGAAGGTAGGGCCGCGGTGTTCTGCAGTGCCTATCAGCCTTAAACCATCGATAGAAGACAGTTGTTCCAGTGCATATTCCGTGAGTACACGTTCTGTAGTGGCTATTTTATCAAGACCTATCCCGATCAGGTACTTCACGCCGGCAGCCATACCAATGGCACCTGCAATGTTAGGTGTACCTGCCTCGAAACGCAGCGGCGGATCGGCATACACGGTTTTATCGAAAGAAACGGTCTTGATCATATCGCCGCCACCCTGGTAGGGAGGCAGTTGTTCGAGCCAGCTTTCTTTACCATATAAAGCACCGATGCCGGTAGGGCCGTAGAGTTTATGACCTGAAAAAGCCATAAAGTCTACGTCCAGTTCCTTTACATCAATGGCGATGTGTTGCACCGCCTGCGCAGCATCCAGCATTACCGGGATGTTGCGGGCATGCGCCAGTGCAATGATATCTTTAACCGGGTTTACCGTACCGAGTGTGTTAGACACGTAGGTGATGGCTACCAGTTTGGTTTTATCGGACAGCATTTTCTCGTACTCGCCCATCTCCAGTTCGCCCTTATCGTTGATAGGAACTACTTTAAGGACAGCCTTCCGGTCTTCACAGCATAACTGCCAGGGCACTATGTTAGAGTGATGCTCCATGGCCGAAATGATGATCTCGTCGCCTTCTTTAATGAATTGTTTGCCGAAGGTGTAAGCCAGCAGGTTAATAGCATCGGTGGTGCCTTTGGTGAAGATCAGCTCTTCAGGTTTGGCATTGATGAAACCTGCCACGGTGGTACGCGATTCCTCGTAAGCGATAGTCGCCTTCTGGCTAAGCGTATGTACACCGCGGTGTACGTTACTATTATAGGTGTTATAATAAG
Source organism: uncultured Chitinophaga sp. (assembly GCF_902168175.1). Taxonomy (GTDB): domain Bacteria; phylum Bacteroidota; class Bacteroidia; order Chitinophagales; family Chitinophagaceae; genus Chitinophaga. The sequence goes on from NZ_CABHOU010000108.1 coordinate 86,962, forward strand.
TTTCGATCGCGCGTGTAACTGCCAGCGGCTTCTGTGTGGTGGCTCCGTTATCGAAATACACCAGCGGTTTGCCGTTTACAGTGGTATGAAGAATGGGAAAATCCAGTCTTATCTTTTCTAAATCCAGCGGTATCTGTACCATCGTTTCTACTACCTTCATAACTCTTTCAATTTGCCCGTGGCTTAACCTGGAAGGTGGCTGGCAATCAGCTCATCCACGTGTGCACGGAGTGCGGGGATCTTGATTTTCTCGGTAATGTCGTAGGCAAATGCATGTACCAGCATGGTACGTGCAGCTGCTTCGCCAATACCGCGTGAACGCAGGTAGAACAACGATTCCTCGTCGAACTGGCCTACGGTCATACCGTGGCTGCATTTCACATCATCTGCAAAAATTTCCAGCTGTGGTTTGCTGTAAACGGTAGCTTCATCGCTGAGCAGCAGGTTGTTGTTCTGCTGGAAAGCATTGGTCTTTTGCGCGTCTACATGCACATATACTTTACCATTGAACACACCTGTTCCCTTGCCCGACAATACGCCTTTATAATGCTCATTGCTGTTACAATTAGGAATACGGTGGTCCATTAAGGTGTGGTTATCTACCAGTTGATTGCCGCTTACCAGGTACAAACCGAAGAGGTTTGTTTCCAGGTGCTGGCCTTCGTGGCGTACCTGCAGGTTATTACGTACCAGGTCCGCATCGGAAATGGTGAGCGTATAATTGCTGTATACGCTGTCGCGCTCCTGGCGCACTACCACGTTGTTTATGAGCCTGGCTTTGTTGCCGCCGCTCTGCAGGTGATAATGGGTAAGGTTGGCAGCCGCTTCTGTTACTACTTCTGTTACACTGTTCAGCAGCAAAGTGCTTTTAGTATCCAGGCATACGGCCGATTCGATAAGAACAGCGTTGCTGCTTTTGCGGCCTACCCACAGGTGGCGGGGCTGCATAAAAGCGTTTTGCGAAGTGTGGTAAAGGTGGATGATGTGAAGTGGTTTCTCCACCATCGCCTTTGCCTTAACTTCGAAAAACAGGCCATCGGAAAACATCGCAGTGTTCAGGTTACCGAAGTGCTGTTTGCCGAGTATCTCGTTCGTGTTAAAGTATTCTTTGTAAGCTTCCTGCTCTCTTGCTTCGCTGAGGCGGCTGATGATCATCTGATCAGCAGGCGGCAGGGAAGAAAGGCTGGGTATCAGCTGACCATTTAACAGCACCAGGCGGTAAGCCTCCAGGGCTGGAATGATCGCCTCTTCCGGCAGTGAAAGTCCATCGGCCGAATCGAACTTATTGCCCGTATTCGTGTCGAACTGGTCTTTCAGATAGGGAAGTACGTTAGTGTATTTCCACTCTTCAGATTGAGTGGTCGGAAAACCCATTACCTGGAATTGGGCAAATGCGGCTTTACGTATTTCTATAAGGTCGGCCGCTTCCTCGTTGCTTCGCTGGCTGATAAAGCCCTCGAAGCTTTTGGAAAGGCTTTCGTATAATGGTATGTTTTGTACTTGTGTCGTCATGTTTGCTTATTAAATCTCAATGGTAGACGCTTCTTCTTTCAGCCAGTCATAACCTTTTTCTTCCAGTTCGAGCGCCAGTTCTTTGGTGCCGGATTTGATAATGCGGCCATTCCAAAGTACGTGAACGAAATCAGGAACGATATAGTCGAGCAAACGTTGATAGTGGGTGATGATAATAAATGCGTTGTCTTTGCTGCGCAGTTTGTTAACCCCGTTAGATACGATGCGGAGGGCGTCGATATCAAGGCCGGAGTCAGTTTCGTCGAGGATAGACAATTTAGGGTTGAGCATAGCGAGTTGGAAGATCTCGTTACGTTTCTTTTCGCCACCTGAGAAACCTTCGTTCAGCGAGCGGTTCATCAGTTTAGCATCAAATTCAACCAATGCCTGTTTTTCCCTGGTAAGTGCCAGGAACTCTTTTGCGGTAAGGGGTGGCTGATTGTGGTAAGTGCGCACTTCGTTCACCGCTGTTTTCAGGAAGTTGATGTTAGAAACACCGGGTATTTCTACCGGGTACTGGAAAGCGAGGAAAAGGCCTTCACGCGCCCGGTCTTCGGGCGACATATCCAGCAGGTCTTTACCTTCGAAGCTCACTTCTCCACCTGTTACTTCATATTGTGGACGGCCGCTGAGTACGGACGCCAGGGAGCTTTTGCCTGAACCGTTAGGTCCCATGATGGCATGTATTTCGCCTGCGTTGACTTTCAAATCAATACCTTTCAGAATTTCTTTGCCTTCTACTCCTGCTTGCAGGTTCTTAATGTTAAGCATGTCTTACTTTAATTTTTATAAATCAGCCCACACTGCCTTCCAGCGTGATGGACAATAATTTCTGTGCTTCTACCGCAAATTCCATCGGCAGTTGGTTTAATACTTCCTTTGCATACCCGTTAATGATCATAGCTACTGCTTTTTCAGAGTCTATGCCACGGGCATTCAGGTAAAATACCTGGTCTTCCCCGATCTTGGAGGTAGTAGCTTCATGCTCCACCATCGCAGATGCGTTTTTGCTTTCGATGTAGGGGAAGGTATGCGCACCGCAACGGTCGCCGATGAGCAGCGAGTCACATTGCGTAAAGTTGCGCGCATTATCGGCACGGGGGCCTATTTTCACCAGTCCGCGGTAAGTGTTATGACCGTTGATGGCAGAAATACCTTTAGAGATGATCCTGCTGCGGGTGTTTTTACCCAGGTGGATCATTTTGGTACCTGTATCGGCAATCTGTTTTTTAGAGGTTACCGCTACAGAATAGAATTCTCCGATGGAGTTGTCGCCCGCCAGAATTACACCCGGATATTTCCAGGTGATAGCCGAACCGGTTTCTACCTGTGTCCAGGAGATCTTAGAGTTCTTGCCTTTGCAGATGCCGCGTTTAGTCACAAAATTAAAGATGCCGCCTTTACCGTCTTTATCACCAGGATACCAGTTTTGAACGGTTGAATACTTAACCTCGGCATCGTCCAGCACAATGATTTCCACTACTGCAGCGTGCAGTTGGTTCTCATCGCGCATAGGAGCTGTACAGCCTTCGAGGTAGCTAACGTAGCTGCCTTCATCGGCAATAATGAGCGTACGTTCGAACTGACCGGTATTTTTCGCATTGATGCGGAAATAGGTGCTCAGTTCCATCGGGCAACGTACTCCCTTAGGAATATATACAAAGGAACCGTCGGAGAATACGGCGGTGTTAAGCGCAGAGAATATGTTATCGGAATGAGGCACTACAGAGCCAACGTATTTTCTTACAAGGTCAGGATGTTCCTGTACGGCTTCGCTGAAAGAGCAGAAGATGATACCGAGTTCGCCCAGTTGTTTTTTAAACGTAGTAGCAACAGATACGCTATCAAATACCGCATCTACGGCTACGCCGGATAAGATTTTCTGTTCGTTGAGGGGAATACCAAGTTTCTCGAAAGTAGCCAGCAGTTCAGGGTCTATTTCGTCCAGGCTCTCATATTTCTTCACGTTTTTAGGGGCAGCGTAATAAGAGAGTTTCTGGAAATCTATTTCCGGAAGATCAAAGTTCTGCCACTCCGGCATACGCAGCTTCTTGAAAGTCTGATATCCTTTCAGCCTCCACTCCAGCATCCACTCCGGTTCATTTTTCTTTTGAGAGATAAAACGGATAATATCTTCACTTAAGCCCGGGGGGGCAATGTCCATGTTGATATCCGTTTCAAAGCCGAACTCATACTCCCGTTCCGCTATCTCTTGTAATATTTCGTTGTCCGTACTCATACCTTGTGTATATATTCTTCTTCTTCTTGTCAAAATTTACGACCAGCTGCAAAAATAAGCTAAACCGCGAAGCTTTCCCCGCATGAGCAGGTGCGCGACGCGTTCGGATTATTGAAAGTCAGTCCTTTACCGTTCAGCCCGCCGGTATAGTCCAGTTCTGTGCCGTAAAGGTACAGCAGGCTTTTGGTGTCTACTACTATTTTCACGCCTTTATCTTCAAATGTCTGGTCGTGCGGTTTCTCCTCTGTATCGAATTTCATCTGGTACTCCAGACCTGAACAGCCGCCTCCTTTTACACCCACGCGTACGAATGTACCTGGCGCATGGTGTTCTGATACCATCAGCTGATCTATATACGTCTTTGCCTGTTCGGAAACTGTTATCATAAGTCCTTGTATTTTAATAGTTTATTGAACCATCCCGGGAAGGTGTGCCCAATAATCATATCGGGAATTTATTTCCTGGATTGATTGAAATATGGGTCAAAGTTACGACATTTGCTATTAATACAAGTAAGAACTTGGAAAATTATAAAGCTCAAATAACTACCGCAGCAGACCGTTTTTTAACACTGCTGAAAACCGGCGGGCCGCAGACTGCGGCCGGTATGGCGAGGGAATTGAGCATAACCGGCGAGGGGGCCCGCCTGCACCTGCTGAAACTCCAGGAGGAGGGGCTGGTGGAGGCTGTAACCGAACCCAAAGGAGTAGGAAGACCACAGCAAATATGGTCGCTTACCGAACGTGGTAACCGCCGTTTTCCCGATTCTCACTCCGATCTTACCGTTCAGCTGATCCAGAAAATAGAAGAAGTATTAGGCGCCGAGGCACTTAATAATGTAATAATAGCCCGTGAGCAGGATAATAGCGACCGCTACTACCAGGCCCTGGCACCGTTACCTAATCTTTCTGAAAAACTGGCCCGCCTGGCCGAAATGCGTCACCGCGAAGGTTACCTCGCCGAGTGGCGTGCCGACGGCGACGCTTTCCTGTTTATAGAACACCATTGCCCCATCTGCTCCGCCGCCCGTGTTTGCGGCAGCATCTGCCAGTCTGAACTTAAAACCTTTCACCGCATTTTCGGCGAACACGCTTCGGTTGAAAGAACAGACCACCTGCTTTCCGGTGCCCAACGCTGCGTTTACCGGATCGTTCCCTTCAGTTAGTTGTTGCTTCAATGCTGCCTGTAAAAACCATCATCCGTAAATGCGTTATCATTTATTGGGAATTTCCTGCATGCATAAGTAAAACGTCCACCTGTACCGATCCTATATCGATCCTTTACCTATCCTATATCCATTTCCGCTGAAACGCAGGCTGGTGCACACGGCGGGTATAGGATCGATATAGGATCGATATACCTTCGCCCTTACGAACAGGTATGGAAGCGTATTGTTGTCCTCATATCGTAATAAATTTAATAGCGTCAACAATCAGGCATATAAAATCAACAATTTGACTAACGATATCGGCATGATGTGGTTGTACCTTTGTAATGAATGAATCGAAAGGTATTATACATCAGCCCGGCATATGCATAACCGTTAGTATTGGAAGGAGTCCGAATAACAGTCGGTTAACATTTTTATTCCCATTGAAGCGCTGAAAAAGTGCGAAATTAAATTCGTAAAATAATACTGAAACACCTGTGATACCGGCTCTTCAGTAGAAGTGCTTGTTGAGTGTAGGATATTGTAATTGCAGTTATAATAATTAATTGTGGTATCAAAAATAATAATAATAGCAATTACCTGTTGCACCGCGCATTCATTTGTTGCTGTATATTTTTGCCATAATTTTAACAGCAATGGATATACTAAATAGTTAACCGAAATAATTTCACAGATACAGAAACAAGAGAGAATAACAATCTAAAAACTGAATGACCTTAATCCTCAAAGCATAACCTGGAGCATTCTACAACCGAAGCCCCCACTAAAAGCTTAGCTAATTGAACGGATAAGGGAAACCAAATAGTAAGACCGATTTATAACCATATTCCTGACGTAATGGCTCAATTTTACAAAGCATGTAAATTGGAGGGACTTTTATTGCCTCTACTTTTTTTATTCACGTTGGCTACTTTTCCATGCAGGCAATTGCGTGCAGAGGGTAGTAAAGAACTGAACGCCCACGGTGGCGGCCGGGCGTACATGCTTAGTACTACAACTGTTTCTACAACAAATCCTTTCCCGACATTAGGTACCGTAAATGTATTTGTAAAAGCAGGCGAAACCGTTTACCTGGGCTCCAGTGCCCAGGGTATCGGTAATGGTTATATGGTCATCAGGATGCCTAACGGTACCACCGTTAATACCGCTAACCGCGGTGCTACGGGGAGAATCGCCAATCGTACACAGGAAATTAATGGTCCGATCGGATTGCTGAACCTGTCGGGATACAATGCGATAACTTATACTGTTACTGCGGCACAGGCGGGTATATGGGAGATCGATTTCATTTCACCCAACCAAAGTAATGCCGCTAATCCGCCCCCTATTTCCGCCAGCGGCAGTTGGACGCAGCCTTCCTCTGCATATGTTGCTGCATGGGACGTAACAGTGCGCGGTACCGATGGTAATGTAGTGACGGGGCGTACTTATGCGGACGTGTTTACCGGTAACCTTGGCGCTGCTAATCAACCGTTCAATGCACTATTTTATATCCTTACCAAAGATGGATATCGTTATACTGTAAATAATAATGGTCAGGCCGGTTTCGGTTTTTCGTTCTTCGTGAATAATAAAGGTTCCAGAACTTCTACCGGTGCGCCTTCTTACAAAAGCATTGACGATCTTGCGCTTGTTAACTTAAAAGATCCCCGTAGCACAGATGATGCTACGAACATAACGCATAAGATATTCTATAACACACCTGCCGCGGATCTTCCAGCATCCGCGCCCACTCCTTCGGGTACTACCTGGCTTGTAACGACGCCTACCACGCCTGTTGCAAGCGCCTACACGTTTACAGGGGCGGAGGGTACTGCTAATACGGCCGGTACGAATCCGGCTGGCGGTTATTTCGGGTTTACGGCCAATGTAGGCTCCAATTATGCGTTGGATGTAGACGTGAACAGGAACGGTGTTTATTCCGACGCGGTAGACCGCAGGCTTACCGGTACAGCGTCTGCAGGTGTTAACAGTGTATTCTGGGACGGCCTGGACGGCACAGGGGCAAAAGTGACCACCACCTCGGGTACAGCCAGTGTAAACGTTCGCGTAATACTGTTCGGAGGCGAAGTACACTTTCCATTTATTGATGTGGAGAATAACGTGAACGGTATAATCATTACCCGAACGAATGGTGATAATGCCGGAAATATCGTGAACTGGGACGATAGCGGCATCAGCACGGCCGGTACCACGCCTTCGAACCCGATTAAAACAGGTATCGACGGCATTAGCAGCGCTGTTAATGGCCATAAATGGGGCTCCACTTCCTACAGCGGTACAGACTTCGGTAATGAAGTATTACTCGACACATGGGCGTACGTACAGAGTTCGGCGTTAACTAATACGGCTACTATCGTTATACAGGAATCGGACCTTGAAACGGTGAGTATTACGCCGAGCACAAGTGCATTATGCGTTGGGCAAACGGTAACCTACACCATACTGATGCGTAATAACGGTCCTGCCGCTATTACCGGTGCGCAGGGCAGGCTTACATTTCCTGCATCCCTTACCAATATTAGTTTTGGAACACCGTCAACCTCTGGTACCACTATCACCGCATCATCTACCACCGCTACCCAGCTCGACGCAACGATGACAATGAACAACGGTGGTACAGTTACGTTTACCGTAACAGGTACCGTATCGTCATTTCCTTCAGGGGGCACGTTGCCTGTAACAGCCAGCATTATGCGCGCAGCAGATTACACCGATCCGGATGCGACTAACCCTGATGCTGCGGCCCCTACTGATCCGCAGGGCGAGTGCGATAGCGCGCCTTCGGGTGTAGGTTGTAACAATATAAAAATATCTTCCCTGGTGGTGAGTCCTGTACCCAGTACCTCCAACGCCGGGCCCGACCAGTCGTTGTGTGCCCTGACAAGTACCACGCTGGCAGGTAATAATCCAACAACGGGCACAGGGGTATGGACGCAGGTTAGCGGCCCTACAACCGCTACATTCGCCAGTGCCGGCACGTTTAATACAACTGTTAGTAACCTCGCTACCGGTACCTACAATTTCCGGTGGACTATCAGTAGTGGCATTTGTGCCGTTAGTACAGATGAAATACTGGTGACGGTGTTACCGGCGCTTGCGGGCAACTCCATCACCGCGCCTGCCACCATTACCTTTTGCGGGTCCGGCGATGCGGCTGTTATTACCGGCAGTACACCTACCGGAGGCACGGGAACATATACCTATCAATGGCAAAGCTCCACCGATAACATTACCTACACGAATATCTCCGGCGCTACCGGTGCCACTTACGATCCACCGGGTGCTACAGTTACAACGTTTTATCGCAGGCAGGTAACTTCTGGCGGCTGCAGTACGCCATTGAACAGTAATGCCGTAACGATCACCATACAGCCAGCACTGGCCAATAATACAGTTACAGCGCCTGCCACTACGGTATTTTGTGGTAGCGGTAATGCAGATATTATTACGGGTACCGTACCAACAGGAGGTAACGGTGCTTACTCTTACCAATGGCAAAGCAGTCTTGATAACAGCAACTGGAGCAACCTGAGTGGAGCTACTGCACAAGCATATGACCCGGTATCGGTTGGTGTAACTGTGTACTACCGGCGTTTGGTTACTTCCGGCACCTGTACATCGGCCAGCATCAGCAATACCATTACCATTACCGTTAACCCCGCGCTCACAGCAGGTTCGGTGGGCAGCAATCAAACGTTCTGTATAAGCGGCGACCCTGCTGCATTTACGCAAACATCCGCACCAACAGGAGGGAATGGCACCTATACTTACCAGTGGCAGGTTTCCACCACCAGCAGTTCCGCTGGTTTTGCCGATATCAGTGGCGCTACGGCGGCTACTTATGATGCCCCGGTTATTTCTGTAACGAGTTATTATCGCCGGGTGGTGAGTTCCGTTGGTTGTAGTGATGCTACCAGTGCGGTTATTACCGTAGTAGTAACGCCAGGGCTTACCCCGGGAGCAGTAGCGGCTTCACAGTCGTTCTGTGCCAGCGGTGATCCTGCCGTTTTTACCCAAACTACGGCCCCCACTGGCGGTAACGGCGTTTACAGTTATCAGTGGCAGAGTTCTGTTACAAGTGCCAGTAGCGGATTTGCCGACATAAGCGGGGCAACTGCCGCCACCTACGACGCGCCTTCCTTATCGGTGACTACTTACTTCCGGCGGATCGTTCGTTCAGACGCCTGTGCAGAAGGGATTAGTAATGTACTTACAGTGACCATCAATCCAGCTATCAGCAATAATAGCGTCGCAGTTAACCAGACCATCTGTTCGGGCAGTACGCCTGCCGCGCTTAGCGGCACGTTGCCAACAGGTGGCAGCGGAACTTACACGTACCGTTGGGAAAGCAGCACCACCGGCGCTGCTGGTTTTGTTACTGCCAGCGGTACTGCTACAACACAGAATTATACGCCCGGCGCCCTTACACAGGCCACTATTTACAGGAGGATCGTTAGTTCAGCTGCCTGTGGCGAAGTAGCCAGTAATATTATACAAATATCTGTTACCGCGGCGCCTACTACAGCTAATGCGGGTCCGGACCAGGGGCCGCTGAACGCAACTTCCGTTACACTTGCCGGTAACACGCCAACAGTCGGAACCGGTTCCTGGACGCAAGTATCAGGCCCTAATACCGCTAATATTCAAAACCCTTCATTACCAGGTACCAGCGTTAGCGGTTTGGCTGCAGGTACGTATGTATTCCGTTGGACTATCAGTAATTCACCCTGTGCGGCTTCGGCCGACGATGTGACGATTATCCGTAACGCCGCGCCTGTGGCCCAGAATGATGTAGCTACCACCAATGAAGATACACAGGTGGCGATTAACGTAGCCGCGAACGACAATGATGCAGATGGTACGCTGCTGGCAGGTAGTGTAGTTATCGTTACCCAGCCAACATATGGTACACTTACGGTGAACAGCAATAACACCGTTACATATGTGCCCGCACCAAATTATAATGGCAGCGATAATTTCAGTTACACCATAAAAGATAATCTCAATACCGTTTCCAACACCGCGACCGTAACCATCACAGTAACACCTGTAAATGATGTACCGGTAGCAGGAGATGATAAAATTAACGACCTGCAGGACCAGGTACTGAATCTTCCTCCTCCCGGCCTGCTCGCCAATGATGTAGATCCCGATGGAGAGCAGTTGTCGGCCAGCGTAGTGACTTTCCCTGCAAACGGTACGCTTGTTATCAACTCAGACGGTTCACTTACCTATACACCAAGGGCCGGTTATGTTGGCCAGGACGTATTTAGCTACAAAGTGTGTGATGCCTCCAACACCTGCGATACGGGTACGGTAACGATAGATATTGGTAATGTGAACGATGTGCCCGTTGCCAATGCAGATACTTACACCGTATTGGAAGATAACGTGCTGACCGTAGCAGCGGCTGGCGTGTTAGGCAACGATACAGATGCCGATGGAGATCAGTTATCGGCAACAGTAATTACGGCCCCCGCAAAAGGAACACTTACACTTAACAGCAATGGCTCGTTCGTATATACACCCAATGCCAATGCGAATGGTCCCGACAGCTTTACCTACAACGCCTGCGATGCGAGTGGTGCCTGCTCATCCGCGACCGTTACCATCAATATTACCGCGGTAAACGATAAACCGCTCGCAGTAGACGATGCGTACAATACCAATGAAGACGTGGCGCTCACGGTAGGCGGCGCAGGTGTGATCACCAACGATTCCGATCCGGATAATGATGTACTGACAGCCACAATAATTACCGCGCCGGCTCATGGTACTGTTACCCTTAACGCTGCAGGTAATTTTGTGTATACTCCGGCTGCCAACTACAATGGCATCGATAACTTTACTTACCGCCTGTGCGACAATGGAACGCCGCAATTGTGCGATACGGGCCTGGTAACTATTACAGTTAGCCCGGTAAACGATACGGTAATTATTACGAACGATACTTATACCACCGCTGAAGACGTGGCACTTAGTGTGGGAGCGCCCGGTGTACTGGGCAACGATGTTGATCCGGATGGCGATGCGTTAACCGCTACCGTGGTAACGCAGCCAGCTCGTGGTACGCTTACCTTTAATGCGAACGGCAGTTTTGTATACACGCCCGCCGCTAACTATAATGGGGCCGACAGCTACACCTACCGCGCCTGCGATGGGGCTGGTGCATGCAGGGTTGGTACGGTCAACATTACCGTTACAGCCGTAAACGACGCGCCGGTAGGCATAGACGACAGTTACACCTTAAATGAGGACGTTACCTTAACGATTGCAGCACCCGGTGTGTTGAGTAATGATACAGATATCGACGGTAATGCCCTTACTGTAACCGTTGCGGTAGCGCCGCTGCATGGTACACTTACATTAAATGCCAATGGTAGCTTCACCTACGTGCCTAATTCCAACTATAACGGTACCGACCAGTTCAGCTACCGTGTTTGTGATAATGGTACACCGCAGTTATGCGATACAGGTCTGGTTACCCTCACGGTAAATCCGGTGAACGATGTACCTGTCGCCACTGACGATACTTATACCATGGCTGAAGACGGCACGCTGAACGTGACTGCAGCCGGAGTATTGGTCAACGATACCGATCCCGATGGCAATGTTCTGACGGCCTCCGTAATTACCGGTCCGCTGAATGGTACGCTTACCCTGAATGCCGACGGTAGTTTCAGGTATGTTCCTGCGGCTAACTATAACGGTACCGATCTGTTTATCTACCGTGTATGCGATAACGGCGGAGCCTGCGATACAGCCACCGCGAATATTACAGTGACCGCCGTAAACGATCGGCCGCTTTCGGCACCGGACAGCTATACGACCAGTGAGGATAATACCCTGACGGTAGCCGCGCCGGGTGTGATGTTTAACGACAGGGACGTAGACGGTGATGCGCTGACGGTGAGCCTGGTTAGCACGGCGGCCAATGGAACACTTACCTTAAATGCGAACGGCAGTCTCAGCTTTGTACCGAATGCCAACTACAACGGTGTTACCAGTTTTGTTTACCGCGTGTGCGACGGTGGAGCGCTTTGCGATACCAATACCGCTACCATCACCGTAACAGCAGTGAACGACGTGCCAGTGGCCGCTAACGACACCTACACCGTAACAGAGGATATACCACTTACCATAGCGGCTCCTGGTTTGCTGGCAAACGATACAGATGCCGATGGTGATGTACTGAATGCCAGTCTGCTCACCGCACCACAGCAGGGTACGATCGTGATTAACGGCAATGGCAGCTTCGTATATACACCGGCTTCGAACTATAATGGTCCTGACGTATTTACTTACCAGGTCTGCGATGCTTCAGGCGCCTGCGTAACCGGTACGGTGAACCTTACCGTAACGGCCGCCAATGATGCTCCATTATCGGGCGACGATGCCTATACCGTAGGAGAGGATAGGGTGCTGACTATCGCCACGCCCGGTGTACTGTTCAATGATGTGGATATCGATAATGACCCTATGACAGCCAGCGTAGTGCGTTTGCCGCTGTATGGCACGCTAGCGTTGAATACAAACGGCAGCTTTACTTATACCCCTAATGCCAACTACAACGGCCTCGATACCTTTATTTACCGTGCCTGCGACAACGGAACACCTTCGCTTTGCGATACCGCCATTGTTGTACTTACCGTAACACCAGAGGCAGATGCACCGATAGCAGGCGACGACAATCTGGCCACCAATGAGGATGTGCCACTGACCATCACACCACAAAGCCTGCTGGCCAACGATACAGATGCGGATGTGGGTCAAACGCTCACTGTTAGTATTTACGCCCAGCCGGCCAATGGTACGCTCAGCGTAAATGGCGCTGGGAACTTTGTATACACGCCCAATGCGAACTTCAATGGTACCGATCGTTTCGTGTACCGGGTTTGCGATAACGGTGCTCCTTCACTTTGCGATACCGCTACCGTAACGATTACGGTAACCGCCGTAAACGATGCGCCGGTAATACGTGATGATAACTATACTGCAGAAGAAGATGCAGTATTAACCGTTCCGGCCAGTGGTGTGTTATTAAATGATTTTGAGGCAGATGGAGAAACAATGACGGCCTTGCTGCTTACACAGGCAACACACGGTACAGTAGTAGTGGCAGCCGATGGTGGATTTACTTATACGCCTGATCCTAACTTCAATGGTCTTGATAGTTTCAGCTACCGCGCCTGCGATGCCTCTGGTAACTGTACGCCGGGCAAGGTGAGGATAGTCGTTAGTCCGGGGAACGATGTGCCTGTGGCAGTGAACGACAGTTACACCCTATTGGAAGATACGCCGCTTAACATAGCTGCTCCCGGTGTAATAGCAAACGATACCGATGTGGATGCAGACTCACTGACCGTGTCTGTGAATACGCAGCCGACTAAAGGAGAACTTACACTCAATGCCAACGGCAGTTTCATTTACATCCCTAATGCTGATGTAAACGGGGTTGATAGCTTTAAATACAACATATGCGACCCAGGCGGTGCCTGCGCCATCGGAACAGTGGTACTCAATATTACACCGGTGAACGATACGGTACAGGCGCGTGATGACGAATACAATACAGACGAAGATGTGGTGCTGGTGATAGCGGCTCCCGGCGTTTTACAAAACGATATTGACAAAGAGGGGGATGCCCTCACCGCCACCCTGATAGGCGCTGTATCGCCTGCCCAGGGAACATTTACGGCATTCGGCACCAACGGAGGCTTTACGTTCACGCCAGCGCTGGATTATAATGGTACGGTTACGGTGGAATACCGTGTATGCGAATCTAATGGTGCCTGTGATACGGCCAACATCATTATCAATGTGGGTGAGGAGAACGATCCGCCGGTGGCAGTAGACGATAGTCGTCCGGAATACGCAGTAGGAGAAGATAGTATCCTGAACATTCCAGCTTCTATAGGGGTGCTTGCCAACGATACCGATCCTGATAACGTGACGGTTTCAGCATCGCTCGCAACACCGCCTGCTAATGGTACGGTTACACTCAATGCCGATGGCTCATTTACCTATATTCCCAATGCTGACTTTAATGGCACCGACCAGTTTACCTATAATGTGTGCGATGCAGGTAATCTTTGCGATGTCGGTTTGGTAACGATTACGGTGAGGTCTGTGAACGATGTGCCTGTAGCTGGTGTTAGCAGCGCTACGACTGCCGAGGATACACCACTTAGTGCCACCATTACCGGCGATACAGATATTGAAGGTAATACGCTTGCTTACGCTGTGGTAACACCACCTACGTTCGGCACCATCACCCTAAATCCCAATGGCACTTATACTTACACCCCTAATGCGGACTTCAATGGTACAGATCAGCTGGTGTATAGTGTCTGCGATAACGGAACACCATCACTTTGTGATACCGGGAGGTTAAACATCACTGTAACGCCGGTGAACGACGTGCCGGTAGTAGAGAATGAAAACTATACTGTAAATGAAGACAATACGCTGGTAGTACAAAATACCGGTGTGCTTAGCAATGACGCTGATAAAGATGGCGAGCCGACAGTGGCAGTCGTAACAGTTCCACCATTGGGTCAGCTGAGCCTGAACCTGGATGGCACCTTTACCTACACGCCAAGGCTTAATTTTAACGGCATCGACAGTTTTACTTACAGGGTTTGCGATGTTAGTAATGCCTGTGCGCCGGGCCGGGCCTATATTACCGTATTGCCAGTGAACGATGCGCCTGTAGCAGTAACAGATACCTTCTATCGTGCGGAAGATACCGTAGTCACCTTTCCGCCCGCTGTGGTGTTGATCAATGATGTAGATGTGGATGGAGATCTACTTTCCGGTTACCCGATAGGTTCGCTCAGTAATGGCTCCTTCGTGGCCAACCCGGATGGAACATATACCTATACACCTGCGCCGAACTTTAATGGTACCGACTATATCGATTACGTTGTATGCGATAATGGCAATCCTTCGCTTTGTGATACAGGCCATATCGTACTGATCATACAATCGAGGAACGACGCACCTGTAGCGCTTGGCGACGTTTATTCGATGGACGAGGACGGTTTGCTGAATATGGATGCAGCCAATGGTGTACTCAAAAATGATACTGACCCTGATGGAGAAGCGCTGACGTCAGTTATTGTGAATACCAGCAATGGTGCGCTTACCTTAAATACCAATGGCTCGTTTGCGTTTCGACCGAATTTAAACTTCAACGGGGTAGATTCCTTCACCTACCGTGCCTGCGACGTAGCCGGCGTATGCGATACGGCCATAGTGAAAATCAATGTAGCGCCGGTGAACGATGCCCCGATAGCAGTAGACGATGCATTTACCCGCTCCGAGGATACCGTGATTACCTTCCCGGCATCTGTGATACTGGTGAATGATATTGATGTGGATGGGGACGTGCTGACAGGTTATCCGCTGGGAAATCTGACTAAAGGTACCTTTACCACCAATCCGGATGGTACTTATACGTACGCACCGCTGAAAGATTTTAACGGGATAGATAGTATTTATTATGTAGTCTGCGATCCGGGCGGATTGTGTGATACAGGTCTGATCAAACTGACCATTACCCCGGTTAATGATGCGCCGGTAGCTAACCCGGTTACCTATACGGTAACCGAAGATACACCGTTAAGTGAAAGTGCTCCTGGTATAATAGGGGATGATAAAGACCCGGATGGGGAGGATATCGTAGCCACTATCGTAACTGCTCCGCTGCATGGCACAATTTCTCTTAATGCCGACGGTGGTTTCACCTATGTGCCTGATCGAAACTATAATGGGCGGGATAGCCTTGTCTATTCACTCTGCGATATACAGGGTGCCTGCGATACGGCATATATATACTTTGTTGTCACGCCTGTGAACGATCTTCCGGTAGTGTCGGGCGTTACTTACACTGCTGCGGAAGATACGCCGCTCACGATTGCAGCTCCCGGTGTAATGGTGAACAGCAGCGATCCGGACGGCGATGCGCTCACTGCCACGCTTATAGATGCACCTTTACATGGTACCCTTACCTTGAATGCAGATGGCAGTTTCACATATACACCGGATGACAACTATAATGGTCAGGATGCCTTTACGGTGAACGTATGCGACAACGGCACTCCGCAATCCTGTGTGCCTATCACTGTTACACTGAATATTACTGCTGTAGACGATACGCCTGTTGCCAACAGCGACTCCCTTGCCACAGCTGAGGACATCGTACTGAATGTACCAGCTCCCGGTATCCTGGCTAACGATGTCAATATGGATGGCGACGTACTTACTGCCAGTATCGTAACGGACCCGCTTCATGGTCAGCTGACGCTTGATGGTGGTGGTAATCTCGTTTATCGTCCGGCCCTCAACTACAATGGCGCCGATAGTGCCGTGTACCGCCTCTGTAAAGCAAACGGTCTTTGCGACACCGCGAAAATCTATATTACCATAACCCCTGTTAACGACAGGCCTGTTGCGGTAGACGATCTGTTTACCCGTGCAGAAGATACCGTAATCACCTTCCCGCCGAGCGTGGTGCTGATCAATGATATTGATGTGGATGGGGATGTATTGACAGGGCATCCGTTCGGTTCCCTCACCAAAGGTACCTTTACTGCCAATCCTGATGGTACCTATACTTACAGTCCGCTCCCGAACTTCAATGGCGTAGATAGTATTCAGTACGAAGTATGCGATCCGGGAGGACTTTGTGACACCGGTCTTATCCGTTTGATCATAGTGCCACGCAACGACACGCCGGTAGCCGTGGATGATGCCTACGCAACAGATGAGGATATTGCACTCAGTGTGCCGGGTCCCGGTGTGCTGGCCAATGATACCGATGTGGACGACAATGACCTGTTGAATGTGACCATTTTGCGTAATCCTTCGCACGGTATATTGCAGGTGAACAGTAATAATTCATTCCTTTATACGCCCGATCGTAACTATAATGGAGTAGATACCTTCCTGTACGTGGTATACGATGCCGCAGGCCTGCGCGATACCGGTACAGTACTTATAACCGTCAATTCCGTGAATGATGCACCAATTGCCGCAGATAACGTTTATACGCTGGATGAGCGTACAACAGTCAGCGATAACATGTTAACCAACGACAGCGACCCTGATAACGATCCGCTGACCGCCACTATGATCACTCCTCCGGCCAATGGCAACATCAATTTCAATGCAAACGGCACCTTCACCTATTCTCCCAATTCCACTTTTATAGGGATAGATGCCATCACGTATATGGTTTGCGATCCGGGCGGACTTTGTGATACCGCTGTTGTCACCTTCAACGTGCAAAACGTGAACGACCAGCCGATAGCCGCAAACGACAATGTGAGTGTAACAGAAGATACACCTGCTACCGGCAATGCACTAACTAACGACAGTGATCCCGATGGCGATGCCTTCACAGCAACCCTGCTGACCGGAACTATCAACGGTACACTGGTATTCAACGCCGACGGCAGCTTTACCTATACGCCAAACGCCAATTACAACGGTTTGGACAGCCTTGTATACGGGATTTGCGACAACGGAGTCCCTGTGCTTTGCGACACCGCCGTAGTAATATTTACAGTAGCACCGGTTAATGACCAGCCAGTAGCCGTGGACGATACGCTGAACCTGGTAGAAGACACCCCGGCCACCGGTAACGTATTGACCAATGACAGCGATCCCGATGGCGATGCGTTGACTGCATCTTTGGTAACCGCACCTGTAAATGGTACAGTGGTACTCAATGCCGACGGCAGCTTTACTTATACGCCTAATGCTAACTACAATGGGGCAGATAGTCTTGTTTACCAGGT
Source organism: uncultured Chitinophaga sp. (assembly GCF_902168175.1). Classification (GTDB taxonomy): domain Bacteria; phylum Bacteroidota; class Bacteroidia; order Chitinophagales; family Chitinophagaceae; genus Chitinophaga. The sequence goes on from NZ_CABHOU010000108.1 coordinate 104,690, forward strand.
TTGTGATAATGGAACGCCCTCGCTCTGCGATACGGCGGTAGTAAGGTTTACTGTGTCTGCCGTGAATGACAGGCCAGTGGCCGTTGACGATGCTGTTGCTGTGACGGAGGATACTCCTGCTACAGGTAACGTATTGACTAATGATACGGATGTGGAAGGGGATGCGTTGACCGCATCTTTGGTGACCGCACCTGTAAATGGTACGGTGGTGCTGAATGCCGACGGCAGCTTTACTTACACGCCTAATGCTAACTATAATGGGGCAGATAGTCTTGTTTACCAGGTTTGTGATAATGGAACGCCTTCGCTCTGTGATACGGCGGTAGTAAGGTTTACTGTGTCTGCCGTGAATGACAGGCCAGTGGCCGTTGACGATGCCGTTGCTGTGACGGAGGATACTCCTGCTACAGGTAACGTGTTGACTAATGATACGGATGTGGAAGGCGATGCGTTAACTGCATCTTTGGTGACAGCGCCTGTAAATGGTACGGTTGTGCTCAATTCCGACGGCAGCTTTACTTATACGCCTAATGCTAACTACAATGGGGCGGATAGTCTTGTTTACCAGGTTTGTGATGCAGGCCTTTGTGATACAGGTGTTGTGAGATTTACGGTATCTGCCGTGAATGACAGGCCAGTAGCCGTTGACGATGTTGTTGCTGTGACAGAAGATACTCCTGCTACAGGCAATGTATTGACTAATGATACAGATGTGGAAGGGGATGCGTTAACTGCATCTTTGGTAACCGCACCTGTAAATGGTACGGTGGTACTCAATGCCGACGGCAGCTTTACTTACACGCCTAATGCTAACTATAATGGGGCAGATAGTCTTGTTTACCAGGTTTGTGATGCAGGTCTTTGTGATACAGGTGTTGTAAGATTTACGGTATCTGCCGTGAATGATAGGCCAGTGGCTGTTGATGATGCTTTTGCTGTAACGGAAGATACTCCTGCTACAGGCAATGTATTGACTAATGATACGGATGTGGAAGGCGATGCGTTGACCGCATCTTTGGTGACTGCACCTGTAAATGGTACGGTTGTGTTGAATGCTGACGGCAGCTTTACTTATACGCCTAATGCTAACTACAATGGGGCAGATAGTCTTGTTTACCAGGTTTGTGATGCAGGCCTTTGTGATACAGGTGTTGTAAGATTTACGGTATCTGCCGTGAATGACAGACCGGTGGCTGTTGACGATGTTGTTGCTGCGACGGAAGATACTCCTGCTACGGGCAATGTATTGACTAATGATACGGATGTGGAAGGGGATGCGTTGACTGCATCTTTGGTAACCGCGCCTGTAAATGGTACGGTAGTGCTGAACGCCGACGGCAGCTTTACTTATACGCCTAATGCTAACTATAATGGGGCAGATAGTCTTGTTTACCAGGTTTGTGATGCAGGTCTTTGTGATACAGGTGTTGTAAGATTTACGGTATCTGCCATAAATGACAGCCCGGTGGCTGTTGATGATGCTGTTGCTGTGACGGAAGATACTCCTGCTACAGGCAATGTATTGACTAATGATACGGATGTGGAAGGCGATGCGTTGACCGCATCTTTGGTAACTACACCTGTAAATGGTACGGTTGTGCTGAATGCTGACGGCAGCTTTACTTATACGCCTAACGCTAACTATAATGCGGCAGATAGTCTTGTGTACCAGGTTTGTGATGCAGGCCTTTGTGATACAGGTGTTGTAAGATTTACGGTATCTGCTGTAAATGACAAGCCAGTAGCTGTTGACGATGTTGTTGCTGTGACGGAAGATACTCCTGCTACAGGTAACGTGTTGACCAATGACAGCGATCCCGATGGCGATGCGCTGACGGCATCTTTGGTAACAGCGCCTGTAAATGGTACGGTTGTGCTGAATGCCGACGGCAGCTTTACCTATACCCCTGATGCGAATTACAATGGACTCGACAGTATCAGCTACCAGGCTTGTAATACGGACGGGCTTTGCGATACTGCTGTATTGAGGTTTACTATTGCCGGTGTTAATGATGGGCCGGTAGCGGTGAACGATTCGCTCACTATTGCTGGAGGAACTGTAACTAATGGTAATGTAACAGATAATGATACAGACCCTGACGGGGATAACCTTTCAGCGTCGTTAGTAACGGCACCGTTACATGGCACAGTTGTACTGAACGCTGATGGCAGCTTTACCTATACACCTGATGTGGCCTACAAAGGAGCGGATAGCATTGTGTACAAAGTGTGCGATACCGGTAATCTTTGTGATACAGCAAGAGTACTGTTGACGATCCGGAATCAGGCACCGCTTGCTGTAAACGATACGGTAAACGTGATCGTACCTCAACCTGTCATGTTTAGTATTCTGACGAACGACAATGATCCGAATGGTGATCCGCTTACGGTGACGATCCTGGGCACTCTGGCAAATGGCTCGCTGCAGGCAAATGGCAACGGCAGCTATACATATACGCCGGATGCGACGTTCACAGGTGTGCATGTGCTGCGCTACCAGGTTTGCGATAATGCTACGCCAGCTCTTTGTGATACGGCCAGTATTGTATTCGTTGTGCCTAATCAGCCCCCAGTTGCAAATAACGATACGCTGCGGACGCTCGAACAGCAGATGGTAACAGGCGATCTTTTCGCTAATGACAGTGATCCTAATGGAAATACAGTTTTGAATGCAACTGTTCTCCAGGCTCCGAAACACGGACAGATAGTGATCAATGGCTTCGGCAGTGCCACCTATATGCCGGATGCAGGCTTCACCGGTCTGGATAGCGCACAGTACAAGGTATGTGATAATGGTACGCCATCGCGCTGTGATACGGCCTGGGTATTTATTACTGTAGGCCCGGGTAACCTGGCGCCTGTGGCTGTGGATGACACGCTTAATACAATAGCGTCTGCTCCGGTAAACGCAAACTTAATGGCCAATGATCGTGATCCTGATAACAACACATTATCTGTATTGATAATTGTACAACCAGCGAATGGCACAGTGTCAGCATTGCCGGATGGCAGCTTTACCTATACGCCTGCAACTGGATTTACGGGCCGCGATAGCCTTTACTACCAGCTTTGTGACAATGGTTTACCATCCCGCTGCGACACAGCGAAGGTGTTGATTAATGTCGGGCAGGTTAGCCGGGCACCAATAGCGGTGGATGACACGGTGAGGGTGAATAATCTGCAACCTGCGACTATCAATGTGCTGGGTAATGACAATGATCCTGATGGTAATACGCTGACTGCTTCACTGGTAACTGCACCGGCCAATGGTACAGTGGTGTTAAATGCCGATGGAGGTCTCACTTACACGGCTAACGGCAGCTTCACCGGAACAGATATACTGGTTTACCAGGTTTGTGATAACGGTACGCCATCGCTTTGTGATACCGCCCGCGTGGTATTTGTGGTGACACAGGGTAACCTTCCGCCAATAGCGATAAACGATACCGTGATCATCAATAATACGCAGCCTGCCAGTGGTAATGTGTTAACGAACGACCGCGATCCGGAAAACGGCGTACTTACGCCAGCCATATTGACGGCTCCGGCTAACGGTACGATGGAACTGAATGCCGATGGCAGCTTCACGTACATTGCAGATCCCGGCTTCACAGGAACCGACTTTGCCGACTACAGGCTGTGCGACAATGGTACACCGTCACTTTGTGATACGGCCAGGATATTCTTCGCCGTAAACCAGGGCAACCGCGCTCCAGTGGCTAATAACGATACGGTGCTTACGAATACGCTCACTCCTGTAACTGGTAATGTACTGACGAACGATATAGATCCTGATGGAGGGACGCTGACGGCGACTATGATCACTGCACCTGCGAATGGTACTATAACACTTAATGGCAACGGCAGCTTCACTTACACGCCGGCAGCCGGATTTGTGGGTACTGAATTCATCGAGTACAGTGTGTGTGATAACGGTACGCCTCCGCTTTGCGACACGGCAAGGGTAGTATTTATCGTTGGGCAGGGTAACCGGGCACCACTCGCAACGGACGATACGGTGCGCACTAACAGTCCGCAGCCGGTGACAGTTAACGCCTTAGCCAATGACAGCGACCCAGATGGTAATACACTGACGGCTACCCTGATTGGCCAGCCTGCGAATGGTACGATTACCTTAGGTGCCAACGGGGTGTTTACTTATACACCAAACGCAGGTTTTGCAGGTACAGACGGAGCCGACTACAAAGTATGTGACAACGGTACGCCATCGCTTTGCGATACGGGCCGCATTACTTTCGTGGTAACGCCTAACCTGCCGCCTGTGTCAAACGATGATACGCTCCGCGTTACCGGCTCATCGCCTGTATCGGGTAATGTGCTTACCAACGACCGTGATCCAAACAGTAATACTGGTCTTACCACAAGTCTGGTACAAGGTCCGCGTAACGGTACGCTGGTGATCAACGCCAACGGCTCGGTTACCTATACCGCGAATACCGGTTATTATGGAATGGATACCGCTTATTACAAAGTATGTGATAACGGAACACCGGCGCTTTGCGACACGGCGGCAATTTTCGTAGTGATCGCGGATGTCCCAAGATCATCGATTGGTGTAGCCAAAGCGGCGTCTGAACCAATATTGCTGCAAGACGGTTCTTACCAGTTCACCTACACCTTTGTGCTGCGTAATATGGGTAACAACGCACTTACCAACATCTCGCTTACCGACGATCTTACAACCACCTTCCCATCACCAATGGAAGCCAGGGTGGTGTCAGTTACGGGAATGGGCACGTTGGTGGCTAACCAGCAGTTCAATGGCCGCGGTAATATCGAATTGCTGAATACTACAAGTACGCTGGCCGCAGGCGTAACTGATACCCTACGCCTTACCCTGCAGGTGTTCCCGAACAAAACATTCGGCACCTTCAATAACAAGGCTACGGTTACAGGTGCAACACCGGTGGGCGGCACGGTAAGCGATTTGTCTACAGTTGGCCTGAACCCGGATACGAACAATGATGGTCTGCCTTCAGAAAACGACGTGACGCCGATTGGACTGATAGAAATCAAACTACGCATACCGGAAGGCTTCTCGCCGAACGGGGACGGAAAGAATGATTTCTTCGTGATCGGTAATGCGGGTACAGACAGGATTGCGCTGGAGGTTTACAACCGTTGGGGTAACGTGGTGTACCGCAGTGACGCTTACCAGAACAACTGGAATGGCAAGTGTAATACAGGCATTCGTTACGGCGAAGATGTGCCGGATGGTACTTACTACTACATCCTGCGCAATCTTACTACAGGAGAAAAATTTGTTAGTTACATCACTATAATGCGCTAATCCGATGAAAAAACTGCTATTGTTACAAGGATTGCTGCTATTGGTTATGACCGTAAACGGGCAGCAGGATGCGATGTACACGCAATACATGTTCAATACCCTGGCCATTAACCCCGGGTATGCGGGCAGCCGGGGCACGCTGAATGCCACGGCTATGTACAGACGGCAGTGGATAGGAGTGGAAGGCGCGCCGGAAACACAAACGGTATCGCTGGATATGGGCACGCGTGATAAGAAAATCGGGCTGGGGCTGCAGGCGTTTAATGATAAGATTGGGATTACTAAGTCCACCGGGTTTTATCTTACTTACGCCTACCGCATCAACTTCGGCGACGACGAGAGTTCGCTGGCTGTTGGTTTGCAGGGCGGCTTCACCAACTACAGGGCTAATCTTACAAAAGTTAGCCTGATAGACCAGGCGGGAGACCCCGCGTTTATGCAGAACGTAAATGTACTGATGCCCAGCTTCGGATCGGGCATCTATTATCATAATAGCCGCTTTTATGCAGGATTTTCAATCCCGAATATTGTGCGCACGTATTTGCGTAAGGACCAATACCTGTACACGACCGATGTGGTGGCCCACCGTTACATGCACTTGTTTTTCATGACAGGGTATGTATTCGACCTGAATGAAGATTACAAGCTGAAACCATCCCTGCTGATGAAGGCAGTTAAAGGTGCCCCCATAGAGGCGGATATTAATGCGAACCTGTGGATTAAGGATGTGGTGGCGATAGGCGCTTCTTACCGTACCGGTGATGCGATATCGGGACTGCTGGAATTGCAGCTGGGACCGCAGTTCAGGTTGGGGTATGCCTACGATCATAGTGTATCAAAACTGGTTAAATACAACCAGGGTACGCATGAAATTATGCTGCGCTTCGAGTTTGGATGGGAGAGGGGAGACATTCTTTCACCAAGGTATTTTTAAAAGACCGGTTATGAGATTTTTTTCAGGAATATTAGGACTGATGCTGGTGCTCGTCAGCTACAGCACAAAGGCACAACGGGAGGTAAAGAACGCCGACAGAGAATACGCAGCCCTTCGTTATAGAAATGCTATCCCTGTTTACCTGCGGGCCCTTAAAAAGGATACGGCCAATGTGGAGATTACTGAAAAACTGGCCGACTGCCTGTATAAAATAAAGGATTATCAAAATGCGATGACCTGGTATGATAAGTCCATTGCCATGGACCCGGACAACCCTCGCCTGGTACTGCCTTACGCACAGCTACTGGCAGCCAATGGTCAATACGCCAAAGCTGCCATATGGTACGAGAAATACCTCGATAAACATGGAGACGATGAAACAGCCAAAGCCTTCCTGGATACTTACATGCACCTCGATCGCTTCCTCGACTCTTCACGCTGGACTATCACTTACCTGAATATCAATACAGGTTACGATGAATTCAGCCCTTCCTGGTTCGACGGCGGACTGCTGTTTGTAAGTAACCGCCCGCGTACGCGCATAGTACAGCATACCTTCGAGTGGGACCGCTCGCCGTTTCTGAACCTTTACCATGTAGATGATACCAGTATCATCAAAACGGTGCCTCCGCCAGCGGAAGTGCCGGTGGATATTTCCAGTTACCGTGGCGTGTACCGCCCAACGGCGAATGATAACCGTAAGGTTTCTGCCCCGGCTGTTGAATCAAAATTGCCGCTGGACTTACCCCCCGTACCGAAGGAGTCTGTGCTGCCTTTTAATAAACAGCTGGAAACCAAATACCATGAAGGCCCCGTTACTTTTAACGCCGTTGGTGACAGCATTTATCTAAGCAGGAACAATATTTTTAAAGGAAAGGTGGGGAAAGATAAAAAAGGCGTGAATAAACTGAAGATCTATGCTGCCATCTACCGTTATGGCGATTGGAAAGATTTTAGGGAATTTCCCTATAACAGCCATGATTATTCGGTAGGGCATCCGGCTTTAAATCCGGGAGGCGATATACTGTATTTCGTATCGGACATGCCGGGCGGCAGAGGCGGCAGCGATATCTGGTTTTGCCACAAAACCCCCGAAGGCTGGAGCAAACCCGAAAATGCGGGGCCATCCATCAATACAAAGGGAAATGAGATGTTCCCTTACATCAGCAGAGAAGGCACGTTATACTTTTCCAGTGATGGACGGGGAGGATTGGGCGGAATGGACATCTTTTGTATGAAACTGCAAAACAGTATGCCTTCAGGCAAATCTGAAAATATGGGTTATCCGCTTAATTCTTCAAAGGATGACTTTGGGGTGTTGGTTAATAAAGATGGGTACACCGGGTATTTTAGTTCAAACAGATGCGGAACGGACGATTTGTTTCACTTCCGTTTCACAGGACCGGGGTACCCGACCGGCATTAGTATTAGTGCCCGTTAGCCCAGTGCGGGGCCGTCTGGCTGAACATTCGACTGACGGCCAGTTTGCTGGCCCTTAATAGCGATGTAGATCTCCTGCGCAATGTACCTGCCCTCTTCCGTAGCCACGGCAGGCACAAATTCGATTCCCGTATCTTTTTCTACAAGCGTAAGGTCATTAGGGATAAAGTCTCCGAACAACTTAGCAGCATCATTGTGTAAGATATGATACGCTTTCCAACCCTCAATACTCGTTTCTTCAACCGTAAGCTGGTATAACTTATCGTTAATACGCGCAGGGAACTGGTGAATTACTGACATACCGTTCCTTTTTGTTACCATAAACACAACTTTGGGGCCAAATAGTAGCAGGGTTATACGTATTTATGTCTAAATATATTTATTTTTAATGTTTTAAAAAGATTGGATTTTTGTCTATCTTAATTAAAATTGGAGTTTATTTATTTGATTTAACTAGTAGTAGATTTGTTTCTGTTGGTTTTTCGACTTCTTTTTTAGTGTATATCTCATTAACAGAATATTATCGGTCCACTTACCGCCGGGATATTTAATCATTAAACCAACGACAATGAGCCTGGAAAATTTATTACATGAGTACAGCAGTACCAACGGAATCTGGGACGAGATGTTGGATGTAAGACAGATCCGCGACCATTACAGCAAGGTTTTTACCTCCCTGAAAGAACTGGATGTTACTGCGCTCCAGCAAAAAGACCGCCTGGCCGGAGAACTTTTTATGAACCAGGGTATTACCTTTACAGTGTACGCCGACGATGCCGGTATCGAACGCATTTTCCCTTTCGATATTATCCCCCGTATTATTACCGGTTTGGAGTGGGAGCATGTGGAAAAAGGCATTACCCAGCGCCTGAAGGCCCTGAACCTCTTCCTGAAAGACGTTTACAACGATCAGCAGATATTAAAAGACAGGGTGGTGCCGGCATCGCTGATAGCTTCCTGTCCGCACTACACCCGCGAAGTATTTGGCATTAAAGTGCCGCACGATATTTATGTACACATCTCCGGTATCGACCTTATCAGAGGGGAAGACGGCAAGTTTTATATATTGGAAGATAACCTGCGCACCCCGTCGGGCGTGAGTTATATGCTGGAAAACAGGGAAGTGACCAAACGTATTTTCCCCGACCTGCTGGCATCCAACAAAGTGCGTCGTGTGAGCAACTACCCTTTACTGCTGCACGACATCCTTAAGCAGATGGCCCCGGCCCAGATATCTAATCCAAACGTGGTGTTGCTTACGCCCGGTATTTACAACGCAGCTTACTACGAACACACCTTCCTGGCACGCCAGATGGGTATTTCGCTGGTTGAAGGCCGTGATTTGGTGGTGGATAATCATAAAGTATATATGAAAACCACCAATGGTCTTGAGCAGGTGCATGTTATCTACCGCCGTATCGATGACGAGTTCCTGGACCCGTTGCTATTTCGCTCGGACAGTGCGCTGGGCGTACCGGGCCTGATGAGCGCTTACCGCAAAGGCAACGTGGCTATTGTAAATGCAGTAGGTAATGGCGTGGCAGATGATAAGGCGGTGTACGCCTATGTGCCGGCCATGATCAAATATTACCTGAACGAAGAGCCCATTCTCAATAACGTGCCTACTTATCAGCTAAGTGATGCTGAGGCGAGGGAGCATGTATTTGGTAACATCGGAAATATGGTGGTAAAGCGTACCAACCAGAGCGGTGGTTATGGTATGGTGATGGGAAATACAGTAACAGAGGAAGATTGGGCAAAAGCGAAAGTGGAAATCGAGAGAGATTCCCGCAGCTTCATCGCCCAGCCGATCATCAAACTATCTACCGTGCCTTGTTTTATCGATGGTATATTCCAGCCAAGGCACGTGGACTTACGCCCATACGCGCTTTGCGGCCCACAGGGCGTGCAGATTGTGCCGGGTGGCCTTACTAGGGTAGCTTTAAGAGCCGGATCGCTGGTGGTGAATTCATCGCAGGGTGGTGGCAGTAAAGATACCTGGGTAGTAGATTGAGGATGATCATTTATTAAATTAAGAAAAGTATTGCATGCTTAGTAGAATTGCCGACTCGTTATTCTGGCTCAATCGTTATATGGAAAGGGCGGATTCCCTGCTCCGCGTTGCTTCCACACATTACATCCTTTCGCTCGACAAAGACGTGAACGGGAGCTTAACCTGGAAGCCTGTACTCGAAATGTACACGGCACTGCCACCCGAACTGATCGCTAATATCGAACACGATACCATCGCATCGCTGAAGAAACTACTCACCGATCCCGATAATTCCAACTCGCTCCGTAACCTGGTAGGCCGTGCCCGCGAAAATGCCCGCGGCGTGCAGGACCATATTACCAAAGAAGTGTGGGAAGAAGTAAATGCCATGTACCACCTCATGAACCAGCAAACACTGAACAAAATGCTGCAAAGCTACGAGGTGGTAGAAGTGCTGGAACTGTTTATCAAACACTGCGTACAATATACCGGCGTAACAGATATTACCATGTCGCGCGGCAGCGGCTGGATATTCATGAACCTGGGTAAATACATTGAACGGTCGCTGAGTACAATTACCCTCACCCGTAAACAATACGAGCAAATCGGTTACTGCATCGACGATCCGCAGGATATTATGCACTGGCGTTATTTGCTACAGCCGCTATCGGGTTATGAAACACATCTGAAACAATACCGGACGGCCAATTACAACTATAATGTGCTGCACCAGGTACTGTTTAATGAGGAGTTCCCGCATTCGATGGTTTATTCGCTGGGGCGTGTAGACAGGCACCTGGAAGAAACGTTTAAACGTAATCCCCGCTCTGAGGAAAATGCAGCCCTGATGCGCTGCTTCGGCCGCCTGGACAGCAAAGTGCGTTACACCGACCTGGAAACGCTGAACAACGACAATCTTCAGCCTTACCTGAACGGGCTACGCTCCGACCTGCTTTCGTTCATCGGTCAGTTTAGCCAGCACTTTTTCTCTTACTCTTAAAATTCAGCACATGCCGATATTCAGGATACATCACGTTACAAAATACAGCTACGACAAACCGGTAAAAGAAAGCATGAACGAAGTGCGCATATTCCCGTTCCAGTGTGCGGAACAGGAAGTGCTGCAGCACGACCTGGTAATTACCGACCAGCCCGATGTGCTGAAGTTCACCGATTACTGGGGTAACAAAACAGGCATTTTTAACCTGCTGCTGCCGCATAAAGTGCTTACCATCGAAAGTCGCCTGCTGGTGCGCACCACCGCATCTTCCCAACTAAAAATCAACTTCCACAGCGGGCTGGACGAGCTGGCTTCGGAAATGGACCATAACCTGCAGCTGCTGGAACTGGCCAGTCCCGACAGGATCGCCTCGCAATCAGAGATCAACGACATTGCCAGGGTCATCAAATCGACCGGTAACGAAGTGGCCACTTTAGTGGAGAAATGTTGTGAATACATCTTCAAAAACTTCAAATACATTAAAGGCATTACCAATATCGAAACCACGGTAGATGAGATATTGGTGCATCGTGCCGGTGTTTGCCAGGACTTTGCACACCTGATGCTGCATATACTGCGGACGATCGGGGTGCCATGCCGTTATGTGAGCGGGTATATTTGTCCAAACAAGAGCGGAATGAGGGGCGAAGGGGCCACGCATGCCTGGGTGGAAGCCTATATTCCCGGTTTTGGCTGGGCAGGTATAGACCCCACCAATAATGTGTGGGTAACTAATAAACACGTAAAACTCTCCGTAGGCCGCTATTTCCAGGATTGCAGCCCGATTAAAGGCACCTTTAAAGGCGCTGGCAGGCAGCTGCTTTCCGTTTTTGTGTCTGTTGGTTACGAGGATGGGCAGTTCTTTGAGGAATTGAACAATGTACACCTCGCCGGGGAGCGCGAAAAGGTGGAGGATCCACTTGAAGGAGCTTTTGCCGGTCAATAGCTAGTTTTTGTTATCTTTACCGTATAACGAGAATGTTATTAATTAATACGGACTATTTTGAAGTTTACAGAATTTGGTTTCGACGACAGGTTGCTTGATGGCATTGACGCGATGCGCTACGACAAGGCAACTCCCATACAGGAACAAGTAATACCCCCTATAGTAGATGGCCGGGACATCATGGCCTGCGCCCAAACAGGTACCGGTAAAACTGCAGCTTTCCTGCTTCCAGTTATGCACAAACTGCTCAGCGAGGACCATCATCCCCATAAGATCAACTCCATGGTGATAGTACCTACCCGCGAACTGGCCGTGCAAATTTCCCAGACGCTGGAAGGTATCAGCTATTTTACCAATATTAGCTCCATTGCCGTTTACGGCGGCAGCGGCGGCGCTAACTTCGCTATTGAGAAGAAAGCACTGGCTTCGGGCGTAGATATGGTGATTTGTACGCCCGGCCGTATGATTGCCCACCTGAACATGGGATATGTGAAGGTAGACGAACTGCGTTACCTGGTGCTGGACGAGGCCGACCGTATGCTGGACATGGGTTTTCATGACGATATTGTAAAGATTATCTCTTACCTGCCCAAAGAGCGGCAGAACCTGCTGTTTTCGGCTACCATGCCCGACAAGATGCGTAAGCTGGCTATGTCGATCCTCCGCAACCCGGTTGAGATCAACATTGCCATTAGCAAACCGCCGGAAAAGATCAAACAGTTTGCGTTTGTGGTATATGAGGAACAAAAGATACCCCTGATAAAGGATGTATTACGCCAGCGCGATTTTAACAGTGTGGTGGTGTTTTGCTCCCGTAAGCAGAATGTAAAACAGTTAACCAACGAACTCAAACGCGCCCGCTTTTCGGTGGAAGAGATCCACTCCGACCTGGAGCAGGATACCCGCGAACAGGTATTGATGGACTTCCGCAGTAAAAAATTGAAGATACTGGTGGCTACAGACATCCTGAGCCGCGGTATTGATATCGAAGATATTGACCTGGTTATCAACTATGATGTACCGAACGACGGCGAGGATTACGTACACCGTATTGGTCGTACGGCCCGCGCTGCTGCTGAAGGTACTGCCTTCACTTTTATAAGTCCCAAAGAACAGGGCAAATTCCGCCGTATAGAGCAATTGCTTGGTCGTGAGGTGGAAAAAGCCCAGGTGCCAGAGCAATTTGGTCCTGTGCCAGCTTATCAGCCTGCATCCCGTGGTGGTGGCGGTGGTAATCGTGGTGGTGGCGGTAATGGCGGCGGCGGTGGTAACCGTGGCGGTGGTGGTGGCAACCGTGGAGGTAGCGGTGGAGGCGGTAACCGCAAGTTTTCCGGCAACCGCAACAATGGCAACAGCGGCCAGAAAAAAGCCCAATAATTCTTTAGCAGGACCTGTGGTGGCACCATGCCCGTAAGCAGCCTGAACTCCTTCTCCTGATATTACTGTTGATAAGGCCGTGCGAAAGTGCGGCTTTAAAGTTGTGCCGTTTTGGGGTAATAAGCCCCCGGATGGTGCATGTGGTTGACATGTCGAAGCGTTTGTAGAGTCCTGGCAGGAAACTCAACCGGTTTGACAGGCTTATTTAGTAAGGCAGCCCTAAGCGTTCAGCCATTTTGATGACGGTACTGGACCATCACTGAACCATCCGGGTAATAGTAAACCCTTAAGCTGAGTCGGGTTGACCGGCGCTTAAACAATGTTACTGAACCATCACTGAACCATCACCCAACCATCACTGAACCATCCGGGTAATAGTAAACCCTTAGGTAGAGTCGGGTTAAAGGCTGCTGACGGGTGTGGTTTCCAGGTTTATAGTGCGGTGTATACACCGCCGGGATGGAGGCGTTGAACATTTGCCCATATTGTTACGGTCGCTGAAGGGAGTGACCTCTAGGTTTGTACCTGGTACCACATGTTATTACAGCGAAAGCCCCCTAAGGATGCCTGATTATTCTATTGTGTGCCCGCGTTAGCGGGCATCACCCTGACCGTCATCGCGAGGAACGAAGCGATCCTCGTGTGCAGTCTTCGCATCAGTAAAACAGTGTGGGGCAGCGTATATTAGTACGGGCAAAGGAGTCGGGATTTCGCAAGGCACAGCCTATCATGCAGGTAAGCTGATAGTTTTAATGACTACACAAGAGGATCGCTTCGTTCCTCGCGATGACGGGGAGAGCGTTGCCGCTGAAGGGAGTGACACAACGGGGGCTGGGTGAGGATTAAATGCTGGTCCGGTTATAAACCGTACCCTGCTAAAAACTTAACATTGTATTAGCGGCAGGAGTGTTATTTTTATATTATCAAATTGTAAACAAAGGAAGATATGTCTGATAGAAAAGAAACCCGTAAAAAGGTTGCCCTGCTGCTCGAAAATGCATTAGCAGAACTGAAACCCGAATTAGGTGAAAAGAAGTTTGCCAAACGTATAGAGAAAGCCGCTAAACTGATAGCTGAAGGTTTGGAGGATGAGAAAGCTGCTGAGAAGCCAAAAAAAGAGAAAGCACCCAAACCGGAAGCTGACGTTACACCAAAGTCGGAAAAAGCAGTAAAAGCGCCCAAAGCAAAGGCAAAAGCGGCCAAAGCAAAAGTGGCTAAAGTAAAACAGGCTGTAGCTAAGAAGAAAGCCAAAGCAGCTGTTAAGAAATAATAAGTATTAAGTGGATTAGTTACTGAGCCTTCCGACAACTTCAAAGAGTTCCTCGGATAAGGTTCTGCTCACCGCCTGTAATTGCTGTGGGCTGCAATCAATGTAGCCAAGTTCAAATAACTCCAGCCAGGTGATATCGGCATCCTCAGTACCGAGGGTGCTGCCATCTTCAAACATTACGGTTATGTGGTTGCCGGTTGGCTCCAGTTCAAATTTACCTTTGTTGTTATAGAGGTAACGCACCAACGCGCTATCTATTAAAAAACTAATCGCCTGGCGGGGACCGAGGTGATACAGCTTTTCAAATAACATGTAACAGATAAACGCTTCGGGTAATTTCAATTGCTCCGCCACTGTTTTGCAAACGGCGTTGAAGTCAACCCCGCCCTTCTGATCATTGTTAAAGATAAAGGAATCTGTACCTGAGGAAATAGTGGTCATAACTAATCGAATGAATTAACTCTCGGATGCTCTTTAGAATACTTTAACAAATTAGAATAAATCCTCCAGCATTTAGTTAACGACTTGTTATTGTGTTATTTTAGTTGCTTCCGTGGCGGGCTTACACTTCTCCAGGAACATCTTTATCAGTTCGATAGAGGTCCGCTGCAGTGCCGACCTTCCCTTTGTTGCAGGCTGCGTACTGATATCTTCTATCAGGCGCTTTTCTTCATTTCCTATCTCGCAGGGCCCATTGTTTAAAAAGGTTCCCATAGTCTGGCTGGCCGCCTCTACATCCTTTCTTACGCCCGGGTACAACTCATATAACTGCTGCCATACCACAAAAGAGGGATCGATGTGAATGAACACATAGTTACCCGGCTCCAGCGTGATATCGTAATTAATATTCCGAAGGTAGAGCAGGGAGGTTTCGCCTTCCTTTAACATGCGTGAGTCGCCATTGAGCTGGAACTCCATGCTGTTGATAAGCATGTAATGGAATGCCGTAGCGGGCGTATCGGGATAAAACTCGAACTGTGACGTTTGCTCTACCGTAAGATCGAAGTGCCAGAAAATCATATTCAACAAGCTGACGCGCTGAATAAGTAGTTTCCCGAATGGCACCGGCGGCACGTAAACCTGCGCATTGGGTATAAGTTTTTCCTGGTATTGCTCCCTTTGTTTTGGGTCTTTAAGCTGGTAAAGGTGCTGTAGTTTATTACATTGACGGATCCTGAAATTCATGGGAAACCTTTATGGAAGGTGAGAATGGATGTTTGATTAGTTGCGCATAAGGGGTCGTAACAGAAATGAATGTACACTTTGCAATATTAGGGCAAGGGGCTGCATTATTGCAGCATTTATACCGCAGTGTTAATAATGCAGTTACAATTCCTTAATGGTTCCTTAACCTAAGTTGATGGGTATTACCAACACCAACAACTAATCTTGCACTCAAATTAGTGAACCTATATGCGCAAAATTTTACTGCTTGTGTTGATTGTGCTTTCGGGCCTTCAAACCTTTGCACAGAATGGCCTGCTAACCGGTATCGTTATCGATAAGGTGCAGAACCTCTCTCTTCCCGGAGCTACATTAAAACTGACACCGGGTAACCATTACACTGTATCTAACCAGTTTGGCAAATTCGAATTCCTGAAAGTTCCTGTCGGTGAATACACACTTACTGTTACCTATATTGGTTATCAGCCGGCCAGCCAGCCGGTTACCGTTAAAGAAAATGAAGCGGCCAATGTGAAACTGCTGCTCGAAAGCGGCGGGGTTGCGGGTAAAGAAGTAGTAGTACTGGGCGACCGCCTTCGTGGTCAGGCCAAGGCATTGAACCAGCAGAAAAACAAACCGAACATCAGTAACATCGTATCGGCCGACCAGATTGGCCGTTTCCCCGATGCAAATATTGGTGATGCGATTAAACGTATACCAGGTGTAACCATGCAGAACGACCAGGGCGAGGCGCGTAACATCATCATCCGCGGTTTGGCACCGGAACTGAACTCTGTTACCCTTAACGGTGACCGTATTCCTTCTGCTGAAGGCGATAACCGTCGTGTGCAGATGGACCTTATTCCATCAGACATGGTGCAAACCATAGAGGTAAATAAAACACTTACACCAGATATGGATGCCGATGCCATCGGCGGTTCTGTAAACCTGGTAACCCGTGCCGCTCCAAACGGTCCGCGTGTATCTGCCACACTTTCCGGTGGTTTTAACCCGATCCGCGAAAAAGCGCTGTACACCGGTTCGCTGGTGCTGGGTAACCGTTTCCTGAAAAACAAACTGGGTGCAGTATTAAGTGCCTCTTATAATAACAACGACTACGGTTCTGACGATGTGGAAGCTACCTGGGCGAAAGATGATTTCGGCAATGCTTATGTAGAAGAATCAGAAGTGCGTACCTATAATGTACAGCGTATTCGTCGCAGCGGCTCACTGGCGCTGGATTACCAGTTTAATAACCGTAACGTGATTTTCGCCAACGCCATGTATAACTGGCGCGACGATCGCGAAAACCGTTTCCGTCTGCGTTATAAAGATATTGAACCGGAATACGACGCGAACGACAACATCACTGGTTATACCGGCACTATTGCCCGCGAAACCAAAGGTGGTATTAATAACGATCGCAACAAAGGCCGCAGGCTGGAAGATCAGCGTGTGCAGAACTACTCCCTGCGTGGCGAACACCTGCTGGGTAGCAAAGTCAACCTCGACTGGGGTGCATCTTTCTCTACCGCCAGCGAAGACCGTCCCAACGAACGTTATATCGAATATGAACTGGAAGACCAAGCGTTAACTGCCGATCTTCGCAATCCTAAGTTCCCGGTTGTGAATGCACCTTCGGCAACCAACGACCAGTTTGAATTCAATTCCCTTTCCGAAAACCACGATTACACCCGCGAAAATGAATTAGGCCTGCGCCTCAATTTCCGTGTGCCCCTTAGCGTAGTTCCTGCTCAGAAAGGCCGCCTGCGCTTTGGTGCAAGACTTCGCCTGAAAGACAAAAAGAGGGACAATAAGTTCTTCGAGTACGAGCCCGTTACCGAATTTGGTAACCTCAATACGATGAATACCACTGCTTTCAGCGGTAAGTATGAGCCAGGCACCCAATACCAGCGTGGTTCTTTCATCTCTAAACAATTCCTTGGCAACCAGCAGCTGACTAACACCAGCCTGTTCGAGCAAAGCGATGTGCCGTCTGAATACCTCGCTATCAACTACAAAGCGAAAGAAACGATCGTTGCCGGTTACCTGCGTTTCGACCAGGACCTTACCAGCAAACTGTCTATGATCCTGGGTGTACGTTTCGAGAACACCAGCATCGATTACACCGGTAATGTGGTAGAAGATGAAGAAAACCTGTCCGGCGAACGTAATATCACCAACAGTTACCTGAACATACTGCCTAACCTGAGCTTCAAATACAATGTAAATAGCGACTTCGTACTGCGCGCAGCCGCCACAACTTCCATTGCCCGTCCGAACTACTATGACCTTGCGCCGTACGTTAGCACCATTGCCGACGATGAAGAAGCTGCAGCCGGTAACCCCGATCTGAAAGCCGCTTACGCCTGGAACTTTGACCTGATGGGAGAGTACTACTTTAAATCAGTGGGTATCCTGTCTGGCGGTGTTTTCTACAAAAGCATCAAAGACTTTATCTACGTATACCGCGACCAGGCTTACACTACCGAAAAGTATGCAGCCGCTTACCCGGGCCTGGCAAATCCTATTCCGGCAGGCGACAACTGGGTATATAAACAGTCACGCAACGGTGATAACGTAAACGTATATGGTTTTGAGGTAGCCCTGCAACGTCAGCTCGACTTCCTGCCAGGTGTATTGAAAGGTCTCGGTGTATATGCCAACTATACCTACACCAAATCAGAAGCCAGCGGTGTATACAATGCCGATGGCGATAAACGTACCGGTGTAACCTTGCCAGGTACCGCTCCGCATATGTTTAACCTGTCACTCAGCTTTGAGAACAAACGTTTCACCGCGAGGGTTTCAGGAAACTATACTGCATCGTACCTCGATGAACTGGGCGGCGACGACTTCAGCGACCGTTACTACGACAAGCAATTCTTCCTGGATGCCAACGCATCCTACAAAATTGCTAACCATTGGCGTATTTTCGCCGAGGCGAACAATCTTACAAACCAGTCGTTACGTTACTACCAGGGCGTATCGTCCCGCACCATGCAGGACGAGTACTATCGTCCCCGTTACAACTTCGGGGTGAAATTTGACTTATAATCACTGTTGAATGTTTAGAGCAAAATTAAAATACGCTGCATACCTGGCTTTTATGGCTTTGGCAGCCTGCGGCGAAAAGAAATTACCCGTTCATGCCGATGCTGTAAAGCCAGTACTGGTAACAGAACAAACAGGGTTTGATACTGATGATCCGGCTATCTGGATCAATGCCGCCGATACCGCCCACAGCCTGATCGTGGGTACCGATAAAGATACCGACGGCGGTTTGTACACCTTCGACCTTGCAGGTAAAGTGCAGAAGAAAGTAGCGTTAAAACGGCCGAACAACGTGGATATCACTTATGGTTTCATGTTTAATGGCAAACCGGTAGATATTGCGGTGGTGACGGAAAGAGAAACCAATACCATTCGTATATTTTCCCTGCCCGGCCTGGAACCGCTTGATAATGGAGGCATCTCCGTATTTGATGGCGAAACAGAACGTGGCCCGATGGGTATTGCGCTTTATAAACGTCCGTCCGACTCGGCAGTATTTGCTATCGTGGGCCGCAAATCCGGCCCTGCACAGGGTTACCTGTGGCAGTACAGGCTGGAAGATGGCAATAATGGCAGCATCAAAGCTACAGTAGTGCGTAAGTTCGGCGCCTACAGCGGTAAAAAGGAAATAGAAGCGATCGCGGTAGACCAGCAACTGGGATACGTTTATTATTCCGACGAAACCGTTGGTATTCGTAAATACAATGCCAATCCCGGTAACGACCAGGAGTTAAACTTCTTTGGTAAGACCGGTTTTGCGTCCGATCACGAAGGCATATCAATTTATCCGCTCAGCGATACAACAGGTTACATACTGGTATCCAATCAGCAGAACAATACATTTGTAGTGTTTAAGAGAGAGGGCGATAATGCACAGGTGGCGGAAGTGCCCGTATCTACCGACGAAAGCGATGGTTCCGAAGTAACCGCTGTACCGCTTAGTCCCAAATTTCCCAATGGTCTTTTTGTAGCCATGAGCAATGGGAAAGTGTTTCATTACTACGACTGGCGTGACATTCAACAGAGAATTACCGCACAGCAAAAATAACCGGGAAGGCAGAAGTGTAAAGCTTCTGCCTTTTTGTTTCCACCTACTGTAAATCTTCGGCGTATTTGAGTAAATTAACGGAGTTAGTCCGTTTTAATTAAAATCAACCAGAATCGTATGCCCGAAGCGCAGGTAAGCCTGAAGAAAGCTATTCGTCCTATTCATTTGTGGGCCATTGCAGTAGGCCTTGTAATATCCGGTGAGTACTTTGGCTGGAACTATGGCTGGGGAGTGGCCGGTACCGTAGGTTTCCTGATTGCCACCCTGATAGTTACCGTATTGTACATCACTTTCATTTTCAGTTTTACCGAGTTAACCACGGCAATTCCGCATGCGGGAGGGCCTTTCGCCTATTCCTATAAAGCCTTGGGGCCGATAGGCGGAGCCATTGCAGGATATGCTACCCTGGTAGAGTTTATGCTGGCCACGCCCGCTATTGCACTGGCATTGGGCAATTATATGCACTTTCTTTATCCTTCATTGCCTGTTATATGGACAGGCATTGGTTTTTACATAGCCCTAACGTTATTGAACTTTGCCGGTATTAAGGAGTCGGCAGTGTTTGCCCTTATTATTACGCTGCTGGCCGTGGGCGAATTACTGGTGTACATGGGCATTGTGGCGCCCGCCTTTAAAATGGAGAACTTCCTGCATAATTCCATGCCCTTTGGCTGGACAGGCGTGTTTGCTGCATTACCTTTTGCCATGTGGTTATACGTTTGTATCGAAGGTGTGGCCATGGTGGCGGAAGAAGTGAAAGATCCGGCCCGCAACATCCCCAAAGGTTATATCTCCGGCATTCTTACCTTGATGCTGCTGGCCATTGGTGTAATGGTGCTTACCGGTGGGATAACAGACTGGCAGCTGCTTGCGAATATCGATTATCCGTTGCCTGAATCGGTAGGTGTTGTATTGGGAAAGGATAGCAGCGCCACTAAATTCTTCGCCGGTATAGGGCTTTTCGGACTTATTGCATCGCTGAATGGAATTATACTTGGATATTCAAGACAATTATATGCACTGGCCCGCAGTGGTTACCTGCCGGTGGTGTTGGCCAAAGTAGGCCGCAGGCGGCAAACGCCCGGTCCGGCGTTGTTGCTGGGGGCGGTGATAGGCATTGCTGCCCTGTTCCTTGGCAAAACCGACCAGCTCGTCATTTTATCGGTACTGGGCGCGGTGGTGATGTACATTTTAAGTATGATCAGTTTATTCATATTAAGAAAACGGGAACCTGCGTTGCCCAGGCCTTTTAAAGTACCTTTTTATCCCTGGTTTCCCGCGATCGCATTGCTGTTGTCGGTGGTAGCGCTGGTGGCCATTGTATATTACAATCCCTGGCTGGCACTTATTTTCCTGGCTGGCCTGGTGGCGGTGTTGGCCGTATTTATTATATCGGGTAAACACCGCGAACAGCAGGCGGCGGATGAAGTACTTCATGTAGAAAGAGCATAGATATGGCTTATAAAACAACCATACGGAACCATACTTACCAGTTTAACGATCTGAAACAGTTGCTCGCAAAAGCTTCCCCTTTGCGTTCCGGTGATGTGTTGGCGGGCGTAACAGCGGCTTCGTATGAAGAACGCGTAGCCGCGCAGATTGCCCTGGCAGATGTACCGCTCAAAACGTTCCTGAGCGAAGCGGTGGTGCCGTACGAAGAGGATGAAATAACAAGATTGATAATTGATACGCACGATGCTGCAGCCTTTTCGCCCATATCTCATTTCACGGTAGGGGAGTTGCGTAACTGGTTATTGGGGGATGATGCGGATACCCTTACACTACAACAACTCGCACCAGCTTTCACCCCCGAAATGATTGCCGCCGTTTCTAAACTGATGCGCAACCAGGACCTGATAGCAGTAGCGAAGAAATGCGAGGTGGTAACCCGTTTCCGAAACACCCTTGGGCTGAAAGGCCGTATGGCGGTGCGTTTACAACCCAATCACACCACCGACGATCCTAAAGGTATTGCCGCCAGTATTATCGACGGTCTATTGTATGGCAGCGGCGATGCGGTGATAGGGATTAATCCCGCTACAGATAGTCCAGCGGCCAGTATCACGCTTATCAATATGATCAGTCAGATGATCGAACGGTTCGATATTCCGACACAATCATGTGTGCTGAGTCATGTAACCACGGCATTAAAGATCATCGATAAAGCCCCGGTAGATTTGGTATTTCAGTCGATAGGCGGTACAGAGAAAACAAACAGCAGCTTCGGGGTAAATCTATCTATATTAAAAGAAGCACACGAAGCCGTGCTGGCATTAGGCCGGGGCACAAAGGGCAATAATG
Source organism: uncultured Chitinophaga sp. (assembly GCF_902168175.1). Lineage (GTDB taxonomy): Bacteria > Bacteroidota > Bacteroidia > Chitinophagales > Chitinophagaceae > Chitinophaga. The sequence goes on from NZ_CABHOU010000108.1 coordinate 126,528, forward strand.
TGATGTATTTTGAAACGGGGCAGGGTAGCTCGCTGTCTGCCAATGCCCATCACGGCGCAGACCAGCAAACCTGTGAAACCCGTGCCTACGCAGTAGCCCGACAGTTTAAACCATTATTGGTAAATACAGTGGTAGGTTTCATTGGCCCCGAATATTTATTTGATGGTAAGCAGATCATACGTGCAGCGCTTGAAGATCACTGCTGCGGCAAGCTGTTAGGTTTGCCAATGGGCGTAGATGTATGTTACACGAACCACGCCGAAGCCGACCAGGACGATATGGATAACCTGCTCACGCTTTTGGGTGTAGCCGGTTGTAATTACATCATGGGTGTGCCCGGTTCCGATGATATCATGCTCAGTTACCAGTCTACCTCCTTTCACGACGCGCTGTATGTTCGCAAAGTATTGAATTTGCGGCCTGCGCCCGAGTTTGAGGCCTGGTTGTTAAAGCAGGGTATCATCAGCGAAACAGGTGATCTTTTGCCCGTTCATCAAAGTCATAAACTATTGAAATCGTGGATATGAGTGAGTTGCAGCACTATATACCCGGCGTACAGGAAGATCCCTGGGAGGCGTTAAAAGCGTTTACCAGTGCGCGGATTGCTTTAGGGCGTACGGGGCAGGCAGTGCCGTTAAAGGAGGTGCTTAATTTCCGGCTCGCACACGCTCATGCCCGCGATGCAGTGTATTCTGCGATGGAAACAGATATGCTAACAAATGCACTGCGGAGCAATGGGCACACCGTGCATTTGCTGCACAGCATGGCGGCCGATCGTTACGAATACCTGCAACGCCCGGATAAAGGCCGCCGCCTCGATAAACATGCTGAGGAAACATTGAAGGAGGCAAATAAGGATAAAGACATTTGTTTTGTGATCACTGATGGACTTTCAGCTACAGCCATTAACGAGCAGGTACTTCCTTTACTGGGTGAATTGTTGCCTTTAATAAAAGCCGCAGGCTTTGGTTTGGGTGATTTTAACCTTGTGCAACAGGGAAGAGTGGCAGTGGGAGATGAGGTCGGGGCCTTGCAACGTGCCAGGGCGGTGATCGTACTAATCGGTGAACGGCCGGGACTTAGTGCTGCCGATAGTCTTGGCGCCTATCTTACCTATTCTCCGCAACCCGGGCTTACTGACGATGCGAGGAATTGCATCTCCAATATCAGGCCCGGGGGATTAACACCGCAAATGGCGGCCGGCACTATTATGTACCTGCTGAAAGAAGCGTTCAGGCTGCAATTGTCCGGTGTAAACCTGAAAGATGAATACCAGTCCGGTTTGTCCGGCGGCTAACGCCTTCCCATCAATATATAGAACATGTAATCCGTCATAGGTGCATCGTGTAAACCCACCTGGTGGCCCATGGAAGTAAGTTGTCCGCGGTGGTACATGCTATGATGCATGGTATGCATCAGCATTTCCGCCCTCGGCCTGGCCGGCGTCATACCATGCGATTCCGTGAAGTTACAAGGCTCCGCAAGCGTTTCCTCGTCCAGCGATTCCACATACTCACTCAATACCTCCGCCTGCTCCAATACCCCGTCATACAACTCTTCGAGCGTACCGTCAAAGGTCTGCTGGATATTTACACATTCTCTGCCGGCCACCATCCACGAAAACCAATGTGCTTCCGTTGCCCATATGTGTAGCAGTGTATTACGCAGGCTGTAAAAGCTGGACTCCGTTTTGGCTTCTATAATGTGTGCCGGCTTACTTTTAAGCCACTTAATGAGGCGCTGGGTAGCCCATTGATTAAAGGCTGCATAGTCGCGGAGCAGTGCTGCTGCATTAAGCGTCGTGTCGGATTTTATGAGCTGTAACATAACGTACTGATTTATGATACAAAGAAAATATGGGGTTGTGACAGCAGTATGTCAGTAGGAAAAAAGTTTTTTGTTGAAATGTTATTTTGCTAAAATATTTAGTAATTTAGTGTAGATATGTCGGACAGAATACGTGAGAAACTGCAAATACTGGCGGACGCCGCCAAATACGATGTTTCCTGCTCGTCGAGCGGCAGTAAACGGAAAAACGAGAATAAGGGACTGGGAGATGCCTGGGGAAGTGGTATTTGCCATACTTATACCGAAGACGGGCGTTGCGTATCGTTGTTAAAAATACTGTTAACCAATTTCTGTATTTACGATTGTGCTTATTGTGTAACGCGCAAGAGTAGTGATATCAAACGGGTAGCCTTTACCGTTCAGGAAGTAGTTGACCTCACCATAAATTTTTACCGCCGTAACTACATCGAGGGCTTGTTCCTCAGTTCGGGAATATTTAAGAACGCTGACTATACGATGGAGCGCTTGGTGCAGGTCGCGAAGAAGCTGCGCACAGAACATAAGTTTAACGGTTATATCCATCTTAAATCCATCCCTGGTGCCAGCGACGAACTGATGCACGAGGCGGGATTGTATGCGGACAGGCTGAGTGTGAATATTGAGATACCCACCGAAACTGGCCTGAAGCTGTTAGCGCCTGATAAGGATCGCCGGGATATGATCAGACCGATGAATTACCTGAAAGGGGCCATCGAACAGCGCGAGGAAGAGCAGAAGGAGAAAACTGCCAGGCCCGGGCGACTGTTTGCCCCGGCCGGGCAGAGTACGCAAATGATCATCGGCGCTACAGGCGAATCCGACAAAGAGATTATGTACACAGCGCACCAGTTTTACAAAGGCTATAAACTGAAACGCGTGTATTACTCAGGTTATGTACCTGTGAGTGAGGATGCTCGTTTACCGGCCCTGCAAAGTAAAGTGCCCATAATGCGGGAGAATCGCCTTTACCAGACCGACTGGCTGATGCGCTTCTATGGCTTCGATATCAGGGAGCTGCTGAACGATGCCAACCCGCAGCTCGAAATGGATATCGATCCCAAACTCAGCTGGGCATTGAGAAATATGCACGTGTTCCCGGTAGATGTGAATAGCCATGATCTGCATATGATTCTTCGGGTACCGGGAATAGGCGTACAATCTGCACACAAGATCGTAACTGCCCGCAGGTTCAACCGGTTAAGCCTGGAGCATTTAAAGAGGATCGGGGTGGCAGTGAACCGGGCCAGGTATTTCATAAGCTGCGATGGCGGTAATTACCATCGTGATCATCCGCAGGAGAGGATAAGGCAGTTTATTTTGAACGAGTCGAAGAGCAAGTACGAGCGGGGTGCAGTGCAGCAGGGGAGTTTGTTTTGATGGCGTTGCTCCGTTGGGTACTTCGGATGGATGATTGGGACATCCTGGCTTTGTCTGTGCATTTCAGCTATACTAATATATGATTATGGGTGAGAAGGAACAGGTGGCTTAGGCTGTTTGTCATGTTTCTGGTTTGAAAGGTTGCTTTTAAAGACAAGAATTAAAGAGCCGAAATCATGGGTTAGAAAGTCGTTGGTCGCCTGAATGTTTTGCGGCTTTCCCCGACCTGAAATATATTATCATGAAGAAAGGAATTAAAGATCCTTAATTATGGGATGCCGGGAGTTGGTAGTACGGGGCTGTTCACTAAGGTCCTGATTCCAAATTAGTAAATGACCAAAGCCCTGACAAGGCTTGATTAATATGTCAAAGACGTGCATGGATGTAAATGTGATATATGACGGGACCTGGGCCGGCCTGCTGACCACCGTTTTCGAAACCTACGAACACCGCTGGGATGTAAAAGCAATTCGTTCTTATGATAAGCCCGGTCAGCAGGACGTGTTTACGCAGGAAACTGAAGTGATTACCGATCCGGTAAAAGCCGCCAGGGTATGGAAAGGCCTGCAGTGCAAAGTGCCTGCTGCTGCCAGCCGACATCTTTATTGCTGTTATCTCTCTGAACAGGGAGGGGTTGAAAGGGTGATTTTATCTTGCATACAATTTTACTTTTCAGGCGTTAAAGATCCGCATCTCGCTTATGCCAATAACGATGTACTACGCATTACGCAGCTGGCGAAATCGGTAGATCGTGAACGACACAGGATGAAAGCCTTTATACGTTTCCAGCGTGTGGACGATGACGTGTACTACGCCGGTGTAGAGCCAGACTTTAACGTATTGCCACTAATAATCGATCACTTTCGTGATAGGTATGCCGATCAGCGTTGGCTGATATATGATCTTAAGAGAAAGTACGGGATTTATTACGATTTAAACACCGTAGAAGAAGTGTCGGTGGCATTTTCGGAAGGTCTTAATAAGGGCAGTGCAGTACATGCTGTATTCCATGAAAGCGAACAGCTGTACCAGGATCTTTGGAAGGATTACTTCCGGTATATAAATATTAGTGAGCGAAAAAATATGAAGCTACATCTTCAGCATGTGCCGAGGCGTTATTGGGGACGGTTGACGGAGAAGGGGTGAGGGCGTTTAGAGAATATCGTGAGTAAATTATACCAGACGAATGAGAGCGTTGTAATTTCTACTCCTGTCTGTTGCATAGGTTTACAGGTAGGTGGTAAAGATACTTTACACCCCTCCCTCCTTGTCTCGCCGGTATCCATTTAGGCATTTTCAGTAGTAGCCGGTAACTCATTTTATCATATGCCAATGTCGTGTCCAGCTTTTTATTATCAAGTTTGGCGCTTGCCATTAAAACATCGCCCTGCTCGTTTATTACGAACGATAGATTGATTCTTTTAATAGGTAAATCTTTTATGCTGTCTGGTATGTACAGATGTTCGCGCAGATATTTCATTAGTCCGGGATCTCCACCGGGAAAGCGGGGAATGTATTCTGAAAATACTTGTTCTTTCAATGTGTCCTTTTGCGCAAATGCATGAGGATGGATAAAAAGAAAAAGCGTCGCCAGGGATAACAGATATTTCATGTCTGGTAGATTTTGAGGGATTTGATTTCCATATTCGGATTAAAAATAACGCACCTATTTCAAAAAATGGGCTAAATTTCGCAGCATTAGCACCCGCAGTCACCTGCGGAATATTGGAGATGTAAATTTAGGAGAGGATATGACAACACAAATACCAGTGCTCCGGAGCGTAAATGTAGTGCGTTATGTAACGCCCTTGCGCGAAGGAGGTTCGCTTCCTGCTATCGTGGAAGCAGACGACGGTTTTTTATATGTATTAAAGTTCAGGGGTGCCGGGCAGGGTGTGAAGTCCCTGATTGCCGACCTTATTGGCGGAGAACTGGCCCGCGTACTGGGCTTTAAAGTGCCCGAAATCGTATTTGCTAACCTCGATAGCTCATTCGGCCGTACCGAGCCGGATGAAGAGATCCAGGACCTGTTAAGGGCCAGTGAAGGTTTGAATCTCGCGCTGCATTACCTTTCGGGGGCCATTACCTTCGAACCGGCAGTAACTAAGCTGGGCGAGCAACTATCGTCCCGGATAGTATGGCTCGACTGCCTGCTCACCAACGTTGACCGTACCGCCCGCAACACGAATATGCTCAGCTGGAACCGCGAACTCTGGCTGATAGATCATGGGGCATCGCTGTACTTCCATCATTCCTGGGATAACTGGGAAGAGCAGTCGCGCCGCCCGTTCGTGCAGGTGAAAGATCATGTATTACTACCCTGGGCAGCACATATCGAAGAAGCCGATAAGGAATTTAAAGCGATACTCAATCCCGAATTAATACGCAGTATCGTCGCACTGGTGCCGGATGAGTGGCTTACCGGCAACGGTATAGAGGCCCCGCCGGAAGAACGCCGCGAAGTGTACGCCAATTTCCTTATCACACGAATCAATTCTTCCGAAATCTTTGTAAAAGAAGCGCAAAATGCAAGAAAAACACTTATTTGAGTACGCCGTTATCCGCGTTGTACCAAGGGTGGAACGTGAAGAATTTATCAACGTCGGCATCATCGTTTACTGTAAAAAACAAAAATACCTGAAGGCCAGGTTCTCACTCATCGATGCCAAACTACAGGTGTTCTGCTCACAAACCGATTGTGCAGAACTGCGTGAGTACCTGGCAGTAATAGAAAACATTTGCCTCGGTAATGCTACCACCGGTGGCCCCATCGCAAAGCTGGACATGTCTACCCGCTTCCGCTGGATCACCGCTACACGAAGCACCGTGGTACAATCGTCCAAAGTACATCCGGGTCTTACCGACGACCTGGATCATACACTCGACAGATTGCACGAACAGCTAGTGTTATAAGGCTTAACAATTTTGTAATTAATCATTTTTGCCGTACTTTGCCTGCCACGACTCCGTAGCTCAGTTGGTAGAGCAACAGACTCTTAATCTGTGGGCCCTCGGTTCGAACCCGAGCGGGGTCACAAAAAGCCCAGATTCTTTGTAATAAAGGATTTGGGCTTTTTCTTTGAATGTAAATTATAAGAAGCAGTAACCCGCTCCTGGCTCGAAATACCAGGGATTACAACAGCCTAAGCTATCTTCTAATCACTTCCAACTCTTCCGCCACCTCGTCCCTCTCCCGAATAACAAGCTTACCACCCCTCAAAAACTCAAACGTCAAATCACGCTCCTTTGAAAAGAAAAAACCTTCCTTTTCAGGATACAATTCGAAACGTTTACCGCCAATCTCCATCAGCAATATCGCTTTCTCCGGCTTTATCACCATCTCCGTTGTTTGCGGACCTTTATAGCTGCCCGCGTAACTTTTTAACACCGAAGCAGGTAACACCGTCACGGTTCTTTGATTGATGTAAGGCGCAGGACCATGATCGTAACTCACTACCCGTGTCATCTTCCATAATCCATCTTTTAACAGCCACAGGTGTGTGAACCTGGCCAATCCTTCCGCCCGTTCTTTCTTCCCCTTTTCCTGCACGTAAAACAGGTGGTCGCCTGAAAGTACAGCCCCATATATAATGCCGGCTTTGCGCATTGGGAACACCTTGCAGGTAGCGGGCATCGGTTCCCTGCGCAGCCTGAAACTATCGGTATGACTACAAACGCCGTCTTTGAACGACTTCGCCACATCCGCCGTGCCCAGCGTAATACCTCCTTTATCATGATAAAACTCAACGCCAGGGTCAAAGTAACTCATCATTTTTTCTATATCACAATGATTATACGCCTGCCAGAACAGGCTGTCTTTTTCGAGGATAAGCGCCTTCAGTTCCTGATCGTTCTGCTGCGCATGTAGCAGCTGGCTGGTCGCTAAAAACAATAGGGGAAGCAGTCTTTTAATCATGAATCAAAAATAAAAGAATAACCCACAGTCGCCGTACTTAAATATGGCTTGATAATTTATACGCAATATTAAATTCTCCCCTTAGCAATCCCCTTTCGCTAATTATTTAATATTTTCGGTGAACGCACCCTTTAAAAACACTTGAGTATGCGCAGAGAGAAGAACTTTAAACTGAACGAAGAGGATATAGAGGAACTGATCCCACCGATGGGAGGCTGCATTGCAACGGATAAAATTACGGTGGATGGCCTGCCTGTAATTGTGATGTACCGCGGCGAGCCTTACAACGACATGGACAGTGGCTGGCAGTTCTACTCAGGCACTGAAACCCAGGAGTACCTAGACGATGCGGGGAATTCTGAGATTTATGATGTGAACACCATTGCTAACTTCGATAAAGCCATCATTCCTTACCTGAATTTGCCAGTGGGTACCGAACTGGAAAGGGTGCCCGGCACGGATAAATTTGACATCGTTAGCGGCTGATGGCAAGGAAAACAAGTATACCTGTCCACTCTATAAGCGACAGGAGTGAACTGGGGTTGGAAGTACGGAAGGTGAACCGGGTGACCATGCACGAGGAAAGCGCCTCAGAAACTGCTCACCGCGATGATCACTATCTGTTTGTATTCCACGAAAAAGGGACTACCCGGTTGATGCTCGACTTTGAGGAACTGGTGCTGGAAGGCAGCACGATTTTCTGTATCCTGCCCGGGCAGGTGCATCGCCTGGGCCAATCGGCCGATGGTGAGGGCTGGATGATAGCGGCCGAGATATCATGGGTCAATGAAATATACCTCGATGTGCTGGAGGCGCAGGTAAGCCAGTTGAGGCCTTTAGCATTGAATGAAGGGGAAGCGTCGGTGTTGCGGGATGCGATGCAGCTATTTAGCCGGGTAACTGAAAGGGCAGGTGCGTTTCCTCTGTCCTCACACATCATTCGTAACCTGGCCAATACGTGCATTGGCCTCTTCGCTGCGGCATACCTCGAAAAAGATCAAAGTACAGAAAATGCCGAATCGCGCCCGCGCAGCATTACCAGGCAGTTCCGGAAACTGGTGGCAAAGGAATATAAAACCCTGAAAAGTCCGGCCGCTTATGCCGCTGCGCTTAATATTTCACCCTCTTACCTCAATGAGGCGGTAAAGGATAACACCGGCTTTCCCGTTAGCTACTGGATTCACCGCGAAATAACGATGGAAGCCCGCCGCATGCTCTATTACACCGACAATAACGTAAAGGAAATAGCCTGGGCACTTGGTTACGAGGACCCTGCCTATTTTACCCGTTTGTTTACCAAAGCAGCCGGCAGCTCTCCCCAGCAGTTTCGGAAAGATTACCGCAAATAGTCCAAGCTTTACTGCCTTTCGGTCATTGCCAGGCACCTGGCTTTGTCGTTGCTTTGCAGTATGAATCTCGTTAAAAGAGCCGCAATATCACTGTTAGAGAATGCCTTGGGCAAAACCGGGACGGTACTTAGTGTCCGCAGCTGGCAACCAGCCACCTTCTTCGAAATTGAAGCGCATTTCCCTGAAATGTCCATGGACAAATGGACGGTGGCGCAACATATGAAAGTAAAAGTAGCCGAAGGTGTTTACCGTGATTATACCCCTGCCTGCTGGGATGCCGCCGCAAAAGTGTGTACTTTACTGGTAGATGCCGTGCAGGATGGTCCTGGGGCCAATTGGGCGCGTAACCTGAAAGCAGGAGATGTAATAACGCACGTCGGCGTAGGCTCAGCTTTACACCGCCCCGAAACCACCGGTGCTATGTATGCGCTGGGCGATCTGAGCGCCCTTGGCCACTTCCTGGCACTGGCACAACTGGCCCAATCGCCGGTAACTACTGTAATAGCCGCCAAAGAGCCAATGCACCGCGAATATCTAGAGAAGTTCTCCGGCGTTACTCATGTGTTGCAGCATGATAAAGGAGGCGAAGCAGCGCTGCTGCAATGGTGGCAGCAACATCAGCCCGGAAATGGAACGATATATGTGGCAGGCCATATGTACACCTGCATCGCGCTACGAAAAGCTATTAAAGCCGGAGGTTTTGAAGGAAGGATTAAAGTAGCCGGATTCTGGAAATAAAAACAACATCACATGGAACATCACGAACATAAAGGTTGCACGCATCATCACGATGAACATGATCACGATCATGGCGGTATAATGCACGTCCACCCGGTAGTGAAAAACCTGCGTTTCGCATTCGCGCTTAACCTCGGCTTTTCGATTGTCGAGTTTGTGGGCGGCTTCCTCACCAACTCGGTGGCTATCCTTTCGGATGCTATTCACGATCTGGGAGATAGTGCGGCGATCGGCGCTTCGTTGTTGCTGGAGCGGCAGGCGGCGAAAGGTCGTACGCCTGAATTTACGTACGGAAAACGCCGATTCTCCATACTGGCCGCGTTCATTACCTCGCTGGTGTTAGTGATAGGCGCCACAGTGATCATTTTTGAAGCCATTCCCCGCTTCTTTCATATAGAACCGGTAAAGGTACAGGGCGTATTGTGGCTGGCCGTAGCGGGCCTGGTCTTTAATGGTCTGGCCGTACTAAGACTGAAGTCCGGCAATAGTAAATCGCTGAACCAGCGGGCCGTTATGCTGCACCTGGTGGAAGATGTGTTGGGATGGGTGGCCGTACTGATCGGCGGTGTTATCATGTATTTCACAAAGTGGTACTGGATCGATCCCTTACTGTCGTTGGGTATCGCCGCATTCATCCTCTACAACGCTATCCCAAACATCATATCAGTGCTTAAGATATTCCTGCAGGCAGTGCCCAACGACTTTAACGAAGATGACCTGCGCAAATCCCTTACTGAGCTGCCTGGCGTGGTTGGTATTCACGACCTGCATGTATGGACGATGGACGGGGAAAAGAACGTACTCACCGTTCACCTGGTTGTAGACGCCGAATTAAACGCCACAGAGGTGTATACATTGAAGCAGGACGCCCAAAAGCTCATGGCGGTAAAAAACATACAACATCCCACCCTGGAAATTGAACGTCCGGGTGAGAAGTGCAGGCTACAGGAATGTTAGTTATTTATGCAGCAAAAGCAGTTTCACGTCATCACTGCTGAAGTAATCTTCCAGTGTGAAACTATAAGGTTTGGCGTCCGGATGCTCCATCAGTTGTTGAAAGTAAGGGCGGAACAGTTGCATGTTGCTTTGCCAGTTGTTAAGGACGGTGTATAGATAATCTCCTTTCGGAATGGTATGATAAGGCAAACCAAGTTCTGCACCCTCGCCTGGCCGACTTTCCTTTACACAGGCCTTATAGGTCATTTCGGTACCTTCCAGCTGCGCCACGCCATAGATCTTACGCCCATCGAAACTGCCAATCGCATGCTCCAGCTGGTCGAACGCCTCGCCAATCTTCTCCTGTGGATCACATAACGTACCGACGTAAAAAGTGAGGATATCCTCCGTAATAGTGCAAGTATTAATTTCCATCAGCTGATCATTTCTCCAAAACTCCCGAATATTCACCAGTCGAAACATGGCCTTCTACGTCAATTAAAGGGTCTTTTGCGGCGTTTGGTGTAATGGTGGCACCAGCATCGGAATAGCTCCCGGCCGCCGTTGCGACGCTCCCTTCAGCCTCCGTAACCATCCCCGGCGGGGTTGCACTGCTTCCCTAACTATGTATACCCCGCTTGCTTCCCCATTAAAAGCTGCTCCCATCAACCTGAATAATGCCCCCGGGAGTAAGTATAAGCTCCTGTCGCAATACCCCCCGCGTACGCTAAAACATGCCTGAACCCTCCGCTTCGCCATACTCCTGGTCGGCTTCAATAATACAGCCTGAGAGTAACTTTCTATGATATAGGGAGCCTGTCAGCATACTATAACCACACTATTACCACAAAGTCGGATTAGGATCGCATTAGGAAAACACTAGGAAAACATTAGAATAGCATTAGAATAACATTAGAATAAGACAATGCGAGGACAAGGTGTGCAAACGACTAGCATACGCTTTGGACACGTACGAACTACCCCCCGTTTCCCGCCATTGCATCCCTACATTCACATATTCCATTATATTTGCCGGCAATGATAGACCTTGCAGACATTCGAATAGGTAATTACGTCTGGTATTACGACCGGAATATGGAAGAAACCGCCTTCCAGGTGGAGGCCATTTATGAAGGCTATATCTACAACAGCCTGCTGCCGCTGAGTAAGTTGCCCGCTGATAAAGTCCACCCACTTATCCTCGACCTCAACCTGCTGCACCAGTTCGGTTTTATAAAGGGCGATCCGGAGTATGGGGAAAGTCCGGAGGTTTATTCGTTGAAATACAGTTATAAGGATAGCGTCCACATCCTTTACAGGAACGAAACGTTTCAGCCCCTGGTGCTGGTAGAGCAATTGCAACACCCGTACGGCAGGCCCATCGTACACGTTCATCAACTCCAGAACCTTTACCACGCACTTACCCGCGACGAACTCGAGATATTTGAATGATCCCTTAACTTTAAGGTATGGAAACGAAGCTGCACCGTAAAAACGACGATGGTGAACTCAACGGCCTTTCATGGCATTGTGATGGTTTGGAAATCGGCCATTCTGTTTCTACGTTTAATAAACTGACCAGCTTTACCAGCGGAGGCAGCAGTAAAGATGTAGTGCGACTGCATTTCGGGCTTAAAGGCGATTACCGCTTCGACTACAAACAAATGGACCGCTCTTACGACCTCGTAGGGAGCCATCATAACATCATGTACACGAAGGATTTTGAGATTACTGTGTACAATAAAACCCTGGAAATAGAAACCTTCGGTGTGCAGTTTCCCCGCGGTCAATTCCTTGCTTATACACAAAACGCCAGCGATACGCTTAAACGTTTTGCGGAGCAGGTGATGGAAGGAAAAAATGTAATGTTGTCTGAGCATTGGGGCAGTATCGACGCTAATATTCAGGCGGTAATAGACCAGGTTATTCACTGTCGTTACGGAGGCGATCTGAAAACGATGTTCCTGCTGTCTAAAAGCTTAGAACTGCTGGTATTGTGCGCCGACGCGTACGATGCTGCCACACAGCGTGGTGAACTGTTTATTAAAAGTAAAGCCGATAAGGAAAAGCTCATCGCCGTGCGTGATCTTATCAATGATAAGGTAACAAGCCCGCCTAATCTTTCTGAAATTGCCCGTAGTGTTGGGCTTAATGAATACAAACTGAAACGTGGGTTTAAAGAGATATTTAATACTACTGTATTCGGCTATCTTACCGAACAGCGCCTGCACCTGGCCCGGCGTTACCTGAACGATACACAGAAAACCGCGGCCGATATCTCCTATGAACTGGGCTACGCAACGCCGCAGCACTTCAATAACGCATTCCGCAAACGTTTTGGCCTGACGCCCAATGCGGTGAGAAATAATCCGTAAAACGCAATCGTCCCTCCCAAACAGGTGGTAATATTGTGTGATCACTTTAAAAACACAATGATATGAGTACTCCGCTTATAGTGAAAAACACCGTCAACATTAATGCCCCGGCTGCGAAGGTTTGGGATATACTGGTTAACCCCGAACAAACAAAGAAATATATGTTTGGCTGCATCCCCGAAACCGACTGGCAGCCTGGTCACCAGGTGCTTTGGAAGGGCGTGTTCGACGGAGTGGAAATTACGGCTGTGAAGGGCGATGTGGTGCGTATTAGGCCGGGGCAGCATCTTTCTTATACTGTTATCGACCCCAATAACCCGGAAATACCTGATGTGCCGGAAAACTACCTGGTGGTAACGTACGACCTGGAAGAGCAGGCCGGAAGCACCACTTTTACGGTTACCCAGGGCGACTATAACAAAGTAGCGAACGGGGAAGCGCGGTATAAACACACTACTGCCGAAGGTGGATGGCAGCCGATCGTGGAAGCTATTAAAGCATTGGCGGAGGAGCAGTAGGAGGTCCGGGCACTGCAAGCTGCGTTACGGCTCCATAGCCGCAGTCGTATTTTTAATGATCTCGTTACACAACTTCCTGTCGGCACCTGCTTTTACAGAAATACTAATGCCGTACAGGCAATTTACCAGGTAACGCGCTGCCGCTCTTGGATGTACAATTTTGTTGATCTGGCGGTCGGCCACACCTTGTTTCAACAATTGGTAAAACACATCTTCATGGTCTTTCATACACTCCGACACCAGGTTGATCAACTCCGTTTCACGCGGAGCCAGTTCTATGATGGAATTCACCATGAAACAGCCTTTGGGATGAATGTCTATAAAACATTCATCTACGGTCATGTTGAAGATCTTTCTGATAGACTGAAGCGCATTTACAGATTGTTGTTGTACGTTTTTAAGGTTAGCCGCGGTGTTCCGTTTGTACCGTTTTAATACCTTGATGAACAGCGAGCGTTTATCGCCATAAGTGTCGTAGAGGCTGGAACGGCTGATGCCGAGTTGCTCGGTAAGTTCGCGGGGCGAGGTGCCCTGGTAACCCTGCCTCCGGAAAAGCTCTACGGCTTTGTCAAGCACGGCATCTTCATCAAACTTTTTCGTTCTTACCATAAACGGGAATTTACCTAAAATTAAGATATTGGAACTGTAATTCCAATTAGCCTACTTAAGGGTCATCCGCTTCCTGATGCGGCTGAGCGATGGCCCCTGTATGCCCAGGTAAGAGGCGATGTGATACAGTGGGATGGCATTGAAAATGTCGGGGTGCTGCTGGAGCATTAAACGATACCGCTCCTCTGGTGTTTGCCAGAGAAAATCCTCCATGCGGTTCATGATCAGGTTAAAGGCCATTTCGGCCACCAGCCGGCCAAAATGTTCCCAATGGTGCGATTGCTGGTAGAGCCGGTACAGGTCGGTAATATGAATGTAGAGGATTGATGATTCGGTCATCGATTCCGTTTGGTAATTGCAGGGCTGTTGGTTTACAAAACTCTTGTACGAAACGATGATCTGGTTGCTGGTAGAGAACAAGAGGTTCTTTTCTTCCCCGTTCTCAGTGTTCACGTAGTAGGTACGGAACACGCCGTCCAGTATAAAACCGAGGTGTTTGCACACGTTGCGGTATTCGTTATAAAATTCGCCCTTCTTATAATGTTTCTCCTGCCAGTAGGGCAGCGAAAGGTCAAAAGCCTGGTCGTCCATACCGGCAAACTGTTTAATACCCTGGCGAAGCGTGTCTAAGCCCTGCATGTTGCATATTTTAATAGCACGAATATCCTGGAAAATTATTAAAGATAACACGCTAAGTACGTAAGTCGTTATTGTTTCGGTAATGGGTGCCAGGCTGGGAAAGGGGGGAGATGATGGCCTAGTTGCTGTTTTTGCCGGCCAACGCCCGCCAGTTGCCGGGGGAGAGTCGTGTGTTGCTTACTTACGCCGTTCTTGTATCACAACTGGTACTTTTTAGTTCTGTTTTGTATATTACTTCCACGCCTTTAGAGGTGTGTATGCGCATATTGTTTGCCATTTCCTTTGTGGATGTGTTTCTCTATATGGCCGTGGATATCCGTTTGATGATTGGGATATAGTTGCGGATAGCCTGCGGATTGTATGTTAAGGTATCGCGGGTACGAGCATGTTGTTTACACAGATTAGATTAAATACGTTATGAAAAAGCTGTTCACGTCCATTTTTTTTGCGCTCTGGGCCTTTACCGTTATGGCTCAACAGGTTAATCCCAAACTGCTTTCGGGGCAGTGGCCTGCTAACTGGATTTATGATGCTTCAGCGCCTGCGCGTGATTATGGCATCTTTCATTTCCGTAAAACATTCGAACTGCCTGCCCGCCCATCCTCCTTCGTCATTAATGTATCGGCCGATAACCGCTATCGCCTGTTTGTAAACGGTACACCTGTTTGCAGCGGTCCCGCGCGCGGCGATTTATATAACTGGTACTTCGAAACGCTGGACATCGCGCCTTACCTGCAACCTGGTAAAAACGTAATTGCGGCTTTAGTTTGGAATATGGGTACCGACGCGCCCGTGGCCCAGGTGAGTAATCAAACTGGTTTTGTATTACAGGGCAATGGGGAACAGGAGAAGATAGTGAACACCGATAATACATGGAGAGTACTGCACGATACGGCTTACGCTCCCTGTTCGCAAGACAATGGAACACGCTTACGTACTTATATGGTGATAGGCCCCGGCGATAAAGTGAACGGGAGTGCCTATCCCTGGAACTGGGAAAAACCTGCGTACGACGATAGCAAATGGCACAACGCCAAAGGGATGGGTGGCGCGCCTGTGGCAGGTTACGGCACCGATAACCGCTGGACATTAGTGCCGCGTAATATCCCTTTAATGGAAGAAACGCTGCAACGTATTCCCAAAGTTGCAAGGGCAAAAGGAGTGGAAGCTGCTAGTGCCTTCCTCGACGGTAAACACCCGCTCACCATTCCCGCCAATGCCACCGTCACCATCCTGCTCGATCAAAGTTTTAATACCGTGGCTTACCCGCAGCTGTTGGTGAGCAAAGGGGCGGGCAGCAGCATAAAAATCACTTATGCAGAAGCACTGTACAACAACCACCAGAAAGCGCATCGCGATAAGCTGGAGGGCATGGAGATCATGGGCAACTATGATATTTTTGCGCCCGACGGGGGCGAGCAACGCATGTTCCGTCCTTTATGGCTGCGTACTTTCCGGTACCTGCAACTGGATATTACCACGGGGGCTCAGCCGTTAGTGATCAACGATCTTTACGGTATGTACACCGGTTATCCTTTCGAAGAAAAGGCCTCGTTCACTTCGAGCGACCCTTCGTTAACCGGGATATGGGAAGTGGGTTGGCGCACGGCGAGGCTGTGCGCAGGAGAAACGTACTACGACTGCCCTTACTACGAGCAGTTGCAGTACGAAGGCGATACCCGCATACAATCATTGATCAGCCTCTACGTAACCGGCGACGACCGCCTGATGCGCAAAGCTATTCACGACTTCTATTGTTCCCGAGTACCGGAAGGACTTACACAGGGCCGTTACCCGAGTAACAGGCTGCAGGTAATACCGCCTTTCTCGCTCTATTTCATTTCTATGCTGCATGATTACTACATGCACCGCAAAGACGACCAGTTTATCAGTCAATACCTCACAGCGATGACTGGTATACTGAACTGGTACGCCGCGCGGATGGACAGTTCGAAACAAATGTTAGGCCCCATGAAATGGTGGAACTTTACCGACTGGAATAACGCGTTTCCTATGGGCACGCCCGATGGAGCAGAAGATGGGAATAGCAGTATTATCAGTCTGCAATATGCTTATACCTTGCAACAGGCTGCCGATCTGTACCAGGCGTTTGGCAACCCGGCTGCAGCACTGGCCGCGCGTAATAATGCGGCCATTATCAATAAAGCGGTATATACACTTTGCTTTAATGCCAGCCGTAACGCCATGGCCAACACGCCGTTGAAGAATACATACAGTCAGCATGCGGGTATCATTGCCGTATTGTCGGGGGCTATCCCCGCTGCGCAACAGCAACAGGTATTAAAAACAGTGATGGGCGATGCTTCGCTGAGCCAGGCTACTGCTTATTATCGCTTTTACCTGATGCGGGCATTGAAGAAAGCGGGTTTGGCCGATATGTATTATGAACAGTTGCAACCGTGGCGGGAAATGCTGAAACTGGGGCTCACTACTTTTGCGGAAAAAGATGAGCCTACACGCTCTGATTGTCATGCCTGGAGCGCCAGTCCTAATTATGATTTCCTGGCCACCATATGCGGTATCATGCCTGGGAGTCCGGGTTTTGCCACGGTGCGTATAGAACCGGCGCTGGGCGGCCTGTCTGCCGCCACAGGCAAAATGCCCATACCGGCGGGAGAGGTGTCGGTAGCACTGAAACGAAATGGGGCAGGCGGCATAACGGCCGACATCATATTGCCCAAAGGAGTAACGGGAGCATTTGTTTGGAAGGGCAGAACGGTAAAGTTAAAAGAAGGCGCACAACAAGTTAAGCAATAGCGTAAAGCGGCGATAGCAAACGCTATCGCCGCTTTTTTTATACCTGGTTTATGCGGTGAAATAGCAGCATAAAATTAAATGTCAATTTTACATTCATTTTTCCTATCTTAATACTACCAGAAGAACCGTTAACCGTTTGTAAGCTAGTCAGCAAATTTTAGTCAATTCCACAGGTCACAGGTTTTATCATTTTTCCACATTGTTAATTATCTAATTCCAAACCCACATTATGAAACTGATTCTAAGAGTCTTACCCGCTATCATGGCCCTTTTTATGCTTTCCTGTAACAAAGAAAAGGAACGCACGCCTGAGCAACAGGAAACAATTACCCTCGACGATCAAAAAGCCGCAGTGGCGGCAGCTACCTGGGAAACGGTGCTGGATGCATCGAGTTTTGCGAGTTACACTGCCTTCGAAGCGGCCTGGAACTACCTGTATCCATGGGGTTCTGACCACAATGGCAGCGCACGTATGTACGCCAGCACTACCGATCATAATCACGTGTACCTGAGTGGCAGCGTGCTTACGATCAAAGCCACAAAGATCACCTGGAATGAAGGTAATAGTACCTCTACGCCATACTATGCCATTAAATACCATTCCGGCGCCGTCAACACAAAATTACATGTATTGGTAAACGACCAGTTCCCTAACTGGGAAGTGAAGGGCGAATTTCAGGCGCCCTCTGTAAAAGGCTCCTGGCCTGCCTTCTGGCTGACCGGCGTAAACAGCTGGCCGCCGGAAAGCGACATTATGGAGTTTAAAGGAAATGCCAATAACTGGCAGAATACTTTCCGTACTTCTTCCGATGTAAGCAGCACGATCACCGCAGTATCCAGTCCGGCCAACTGGCATACCTACCGCGTATGGATTTCGAAATCCACCGCCACGGATGTAATTATACACTATTACATTGATGGTGTATGGAAGGCCCAGCACACCGCCAATTTTGTTGGCAAACCGATGTACGTGATCATTAATATGCAGATGGAAGGTTCCAGCGGAACCCCTGGCCCAACTGCCGATACGTACCTGAAAGCGCGTAATATTTATATTGGGCGCACCAGGGCATATTAATGTTTAGTGGTAAAACCTGTGATCTTTATAACGTCTGTGAAAGTTCCAACCGCTGTTTATCCTGAATTAACTTAGCCTTTAGTTTATTGTAATCAATATCCTGTATGGCCTTTTTAGTATCGATGGCCTGTGCTGCTGCAGTGGCGGCGCTTTGCCCCAGTATCATAAATACGGGTTCCATGCGTATAGAGCCGTAAGCGATGTGTGAACTGGATACACATACCGGTACCAGCAGGTTCTCGCACTCAGCTTTTTTGGGAACGATAGAGCCGTAGGAAATGCGGTAGGGAGTAGGCGCACCTATTCCAATATCACCCTCGTTTTGCACATATCCGTCGGGTTTTACGTAACGCTGCGCATTGTGGGAGTCGAGGGTATAAGAGCCCATCCCGACGGATTGATTGACTGCACGTTTGCTGAGGGTTTCATGTTCGGTCATTACGTGCATGCCTATCATTCGGCGGGCTTCGCGGATGTAAAGCTGGTGAGGCCAGTTGCCGTTGTCCTTAAATTCATCTTTGGCCAAACCCCATTTCTGCATCTGGTACTTAACATCGCGGGGTACGCGGGGATCGTAGGCTACGAAGTACAACCAGCCTTTCTGATAGTTCTCATGTTCCTTAATGATCTCACGCCTGCGTGGGTAATCAGCTTCCGGATAATCGTAGTTCATGCCGATGTTATCGAAACTAAATGGACCATGGTTGTTTACATCCGTTTTAAGATTGGGGATGGGATCGAACTTGTTAAAAGTTTCGCGCCAGCCGGAGTCGAATACACGTAGTAACAGTTCGTACTGGCGGGGATCGTAGCCAGGTGGTTTCTGGAAAGTTATTTTGTTGGCGGGCTCTTTTGTGAGGCAAAGCCTGAAACAATAAGCCTGTATCCTTTTGTCGCCATCACCACGTTTACCAGGGTTGGCAGCTGATATTCGCGGCAGTAAACCGCTTTTGGGATCGCCGGGCACCACATATGGGCTTATCTTTTTACTGAAATTATGACCATGATGTAAAACACCTACCTGTATGCCATTCCATGTTTCGTCATACACGCTGTTAGCCTCACGGCCTACATGGTACTTTACGCCCGCTGCGGCCATCAGGTCGCCTTCGTAAGTAGCGTCGATAAACATCTTTCCTTTGAATGTAGCGCCGCTTAACATCTTAATGGAAACAATACGGCCTTTGGATTTCTCCACCCCGTTTTTCCTGTCGAGCCATTCGTTGCGGTACACGTACAGGTTGTTTTCCTCCACAAAGTCCTCGAATATCTTTTCAGCAACATGCGGTTCAAATATCCACATGGTACGTTCGGAGCCATCCATAGCAGGTGTGCCCTGTCCTTTGTTGCCGTAATCATCTTTCTCCTGCCACACCCAGGAGGAGGAGTTTTGGTAGTGCATGTACACCCTGTGATAGAACTCCCTGGCTAGGCCTCCTATGGCCGATTTGTTCCCGGTGTCGGTGAACCCGAGTCCGCCAGACGATAAGCCGCCGAGGTGTTTGTCGGGAGAAACAATGATGACGGATTTCCCCATCCTGTGGGCCTGCACTGCGGCTGTAACAGCGGCGGAAGTACCACCATAAATAATGATGTCTGCCTCGTACCGGGGTGCTGAATGGGCAGCAGTACGCCCTGGCATAATAAGTTGGAAAACAGCCAGGACTGCTACCAGCAGTATATTTTTCATAATAAATTACCTTTACTCGTAGTTGTTAGTTGGACAATATTTTGGGGTGCTTATACGCCAGATGTCGGACCACTCTGTTCAATAAATATACCACATAGATACGGCTTTTTATAAAAACATTAACAGGAACGCTCATCCGGGAAATTGTGAACGTTGCTTATATTAGTAGTGGCCGCTCACGATGGGCCATTACCTGTGCCGCTAAACCAATAACCCATGACATTTCTTCGTTGGTTAATTTTCACTATCGCCTTACTTTATACCGTTTCTGCCATTTTCTCCATCACCATAGGGCAGGATGTACCTTATGAGTTCCGGGACCTCAGGTGGCGAAGGCTCTACTTTTCCAATATGACCTGGATGTTGCCGGTGGCCATACTGGCTACAATGACCGTGACTATCCGCGAAAGATTTGGTACTGGCAGAAATACCTTTATGCTGGTTGTTACGATGGCCGCTGCGGTGTTCGCCCTGTTTACGATGCTTATATCCATATCACCGGATTTTGCTAACTGGGCCGACACAGGCAGTAGCTGGGAATTGCGCGATAACCGCCAGGTGCGGGTGGCCGAACAGGTAACGGATTTAGGGGCAATGGCAGGCGGAAGTACGCGACAGGTAAAACTTACACCGTTTTTAGGTATTTTTAATAAAGTAGAAGGGATCGATATCAGTAAACTGGACAAACGAGGCTGGGTTAAAATCATAAGGCCCGGCATCATCAAATTTCCCGAGTAATGATCAATTATCATAATAAAACATTTCGCCCGGTAAGTAATACGGAAAATGGCGAGACCTCTGCGGAAACATTGTTCCTGTATCAACAGAAAAATAACATTTTAACTTCCTCTTATGCGGGTGGCAGGATCATTGCAGGGCACCTGATAGGAATTGTAGATGAACAGGGCAACATCGATATGCGCTACCACCAGGTAAACGACCATGGGGAACTGATGACGGGCATATGCAGGTCAACGCCCGAAGTACAACCCGACGGTAAAATACGGCTGTACGAACATTGGCGCTGGACAAGCGGCGATGGCAGTGAGGGCCATTCGGTGTTGGAAGAAGTTTAACTAAAAATACAAGCTTATGGAAAAACTTTTCGTAGAACAATCCATCGTTATTAATGCCCCGGCGGCCATCGTTTGGGAGGTACTTACACACCCCGGGCTGAACGTGCAGTGGATCCGGGAATGGTGGCCGGAAATTAAGGAAGTAAAATCAGAATGGAAAACCGCCGGGCCCGTAACCTGGATAACTGAAGACGGGGAAACAGGAGCAGAGGGTAAAGTGTTTATATCCAGTCCGCCGGTGATGCTAAGTTTCAGTTTTAAAGTGAATGTGCCGGATATGGAGAAGCAGGAAGACATTACGTACAAACTGGAAGAAACGGAGTGTGATACCACTTTATACGTATCTGTAGGCGATTTTGGCGATACGCCCGAACATATGGCCTGCTACCCCGGAGCAGTGGAAAGCTGGGAAAAATCACTTCCACAAATTAAACGTTTGGCCGAACAGAGTATCGTGCAGTTATAACATCCCTTTCTCCCTCATTACTTCTTCCTGCCCTTCTTCAGAAATGTACATTACGGTCTGTGGTTATCGTTGCCATGGTGGTCCGTTTTCAGGATTCCTCTAAAATTAAGTCATGAATGCGGCTTAGCAGGCGCAGCTACTGATAAATCTTTACCATCTGTTTTAATATCTTATTCAGTTCTTTAATGGGAAGATCTTTTGATGGGTCGAGTAAAAAGATCTTCATGCGTGCCCGCTTTTCTTCCAGCAGATCGGGGTGCTCTATAAGTTTACCTTCCACCACGCCCAAATAAGGTTGCCCCCATTTTTTATGAATCCATAAATAGCAGCACATTTTGCCGTTATAGCAATACATAGGCATCCTGTATTTCCAGGCCTCGGTGATATTGGGGTTATAATGAAGCAGGTAGTTGCGCATTGCCAGCAGACAGCTTTTTACCGGCTCTTCTTTGTAATGGAAATATTGGTCGATATCACGCATAAAGTTTCGTGGATTATTATATCTTGTACGCCGATCATTAAACGTACACCGCAAGTTATGAAATATACAGTATATGGCCTTCTGTTAGTGCTGTTCTGCACCGCCTGCAAAAGCGCAAAACCGACTGCCTCCGCAAACGGGCAATGGATAAAATTATTTAACGGGAAAGATATCAATGACTGGTTCGTAAAGATCCATCACCATGAAGTGGGCGAGAACTATGGGCAGACGTTCCGGGTAGAAGATAGTATGATCAAAGTGCGGTACGACCAGTACGGATCGTTCAACGACCAGTTCGGCCATCTTTATTATAAAGTACCTTATTCCTATTATCACCTGAAGCTTGAATACCGTTTTGTTGGCGAATTACACCGTGGCGCCCCGAGTTACACCCTACGTAACAGCGGCGTTATGTACCACTCACAAGATCCGCGTACCATGCCGAAAGAACAGGACTGGCCTATTTCTATCGAAATGCAGTTCCTGGGTGGTTTAGGAGATGGGAAAGAGCGTACCACAGGTAATATGTGTTCGCCCGGCACCCACATTGTGTACGAAGGTAAACTGGACACACGGCACTGTATCAATTCTACCTCTAAAACGTACGAAGGCGACCAGTGGGTAAAGGCAGAACTGATCGTACTCGGCGATTCGCTGATCACCCATATTATTAATGGTGATACGGTTATGCAGTACTCAAAACCGCAAATCGGCGGCGATGTAGCCAACCGTTACGACCCCAAAGAAAAACAGGATGGAAAGATATTGAACAAGGGTTTCATCGCCCTGCAGAGCGAAGGCCAGCCTATCGACTTTCGTCGCGTAGAATTGCTTGACCTGAGCCCGAAATACAAAAATCCCAGGTAAGACTACCGGGGATTTTCAATATTCAGCATTCCCACGTCCTGGGAGCTAAGTTATCGAAGCACAGTCGTGATGGCTGTGCTTTCTTTTTTAGTATCCTCGTTAAAACCCGTAGTCCGGGATTTGGAACTAATGCCTGCCAGCATACGGCCCTTAGGCAGTTCCTTCGCGGCATAATGGAGGTTAAGTACGCCATTATTCGCCTTTTTAACAGCCAGCAGTTCCTTAACAGGGATGGTCATGCCCGCCTTTTTATCATCGGTATCCGCGAAATTCCACTCTTTTAACACTTTGCCATTTTCATCGCGTATGGTAATAGACCGGCCCTTGCCCACGCTGCCGCAATGGCTGTAATACACCACCAGATGGTCGGTAGCGGTCACATTGTCCAGTGGCAGGTCCTTCATGCTCAGTGGTTCCAGTACATTGCGTTCGAGGATAAGTTTGTTGTTCAGGAAAATGCGGTAGTATTCACCACCAGCCCCGGCTTTGGCGGAAAGAGAGAACAGGGAGATGAGCAGTACCGCGATGGCATTCATCTTTAGCATAAAACGTTGCATATAAATCAGTTTTTGGTTAAGAATTACGATACAAAGCAATGCTTTTAAAAGGCCCGTTCCCGGCAACTTTGATGAAATGAAAACTCCGCGTGACGTACAGCGCGAAATGTCCGCATTCGCACAACATTGCCCGATATTGTACGGCCCCGAACATGGAAACTAAATGTTTTGTACTGATAATCATGTAGTTGTTATGTGGCATTATGATTGAATCATCCATGACGCACTCCTGTTGCTTACCGTCATTCGGAGCGGGAGTGTTCACGATAATGCGTCCGCCCTATGGCGGGTTGCGTTTTTGGTTTAGCGATGGCCTTTCCAGGCTAGCCCCGCAGTGCGTTGACAACATCTATATCGGGGTTAAACAAAGACTATGGCCGCGTATTTTTACGCGGCTTTTTTCTTTACCTTGTAGTATGCGATACCACAAATATCCACCACCTCCGGCGTTAGCCGCCTTTGTCCGCTGCTTCTGGATCATGGAAGGCAATGGTGGAAACGGAGATCCGTCTTTGTACCGGCTGTTCGCTTCGAGTTGTCCCGAACTGGTGGTGCAATACCGCAACCGTTTCACCGATTTTGACCGGCATGGGCAAAGTTCTCTTTCGCCGCTGGTGCATTTGTACGGGCAAACCCAGGAGTATAGAGAAACGATGGTGGCAGGAGAATATGGCATTGCGGGCGCATACTTATATCCATACGCGGTAAAAGCGTTAACAGGTATGCCTGCTTCGGAAATGAGCAACCGGGTAATGGACATGGGCAGCAATGATGTGGCAGCACGAATGTCGGAAGCGGGGAGTGATCAGGCGCGGATAAAAGTGTTTAGTGATTATTTGCTGAGTACTTTCAGGAGTGCGGCCGAACCCGATAAAGGTTTGCAGGCTTGTATATGGCAGCTAATACATACAAAGGGGGCTACAGATATTGGGTCGATGGCAGATATGTTGTTTGTTTCGGGGCGGCAGCTGGAGCGCAGGTTTCAACAGGGTCTGGGTTTATCGCCCAAACTGTGCTCGCGGATCATCCGGTTTCAAAGTACACTGCATGTGCAGGAAAGAGAACCGGGTAAAAGGCTGACCGATATTGCCTATGAAAGTGGCTACTTTGATCAGTCTCATTTTATCCGTGAGTTCAGGGAGTTTTCCGGTTTCAGCCCGAAGGATTACTTTTTGGAAGACCCTGATGAAATTGCTGACAGCTTTATAAAAATATCCTGACTTAGTGTTTTTTGCCACCGCCAGCACCTTGCTGGTTGCGGTAGAACATGATATCACGGTCGAACAGGTACAGACCACTTTTGTCTTCCCCGATCAGTTCCAGTTTATCGTTCAGCGTACGCGCCAGTCTTTCTTCTTCGATCTGCTCAGATACGTACCATTGCAGGAAGTTATAAGTGGCATAATCCTTTTCTTTCAGGGCCAGGTCTACCAGGTCGTTAATGCTTTCAGAAACCTGCAGTTCGTGACGCAGGAACTCTTCAAACACTCTTTTCAGGGACTGGTAAGTGATGATAGGTTGCTCAAGTGCAGGTACCACAGCAAAACCGCCACGTTCGTTAATGTACTTCAGCAGCTTCAGCATGTGCACACGCTCTTCTTCGGCCTGTTTGTCGAAAAAGTCGGCCACACCCTGTAAGCCTGGCTGAATATCTGCCCAGGAGTGCATGGCGAGGTAAGCTTGTGAAGAAGCAGCTTCCAGCGCCAGTTGTTTGTTCAGTGCTTCTTGTAATGTTTTGCTAAGCATAAGTATCAGCGGTTTTAGTTAAATATACGTTTTTGTATCATTATAAACTCAGGTGTTTTGACGTTACAGGCGCATCAAAAAATACAGATGCCTGTTTGTCGAAACCCTCCGGAGCATCGGTGGTGTAGAAGGTGCGCGTACTATTCTTACTGCATACGGCCTCTATTTCCGGGTGACGTTGTAAATAATCCGCCAGGCTTTCAGCAACAATTGTACCTTGCGAAAGGATAGTCATTCCCTCCGGAACAAAGCGTTTTATCTTGTTAAGCAACAAGGGGTAATGTGTGCAGCCCAGCACGATCGTGTCAATGTCAGGTGAACGGGAGAGAAGTTGTCCAATGTACTTGCGGATGAAATAATCAGCACCGGCATCGTTCCACTCATTATTTTCTACCAGTGGTACCCACATGGGGCATGCCTGCTGGTGAACGGTAATATCAGGAAAGAACTTTTCAATTTCTATAGGGTACGATTCGGAAGCGATAGTGCCGGCAGTACCCATTACGCCCACTTTGCGGCTTTTGCTGTAGTTGCCTACTATTTCGGCGGTAGGTCTTATCACGCCGAGTACCCTTCTGTCTGGATCAATGCGCGGCAGGTCATTTTGCTGGATGCTGCGTAGTGCTTTAGCCGAAGCCGTATTGCAGGCAAGTACTACCAGTCTGCAGCCCATATCGAACAGGTGTTGCACACACTCCAGCGTGTAGTGGTAAACGGTATCGAACGAACGCGTACCATAAGGGGCGCGGGCGTTATCGCCCAGATAAATATAATCGTACTGCGGGAGCTTTTTTACCAGTTCCTTCATAACGGTGAGGCCACCATAACCGGAATCAAATACGCCTATCGGTCCTTGTTTATACATTCGTTCAAATATTATCCTGGTCCGAAAGTTACGGCTTTATCGGAAATTACGGTGAGGCGCTTCATCTTCCATAAACAAATTAAGGTATAAGACAGCCATAAAATGGCCAGGTGAACCAGCGCCGGCGCCCTGTCGCTTATGTCCGCGCCCTGCTGTACGATGCCCTGATAAAGTTCCAGGAAGGGCGTGGTGGGCAGCAGGGCGGAAAAGGCTTTTAAAGCAGGCGGCAGCTTCTCCAGCGGCCAGGTATAACCTGTTACCAGGAAAAAAGGATAGGTAGAAAATGCCATGATCTGTGTGCAGAGCAGTTGCGAACGGAACATCCACCCTATAAAAAGCCCCATGGGAATTAGGGTGAGCAGGAAAAGCAACATTACAACAGCCAGCTGCCAGCCACTGCCGCGCATATCGATATGCAGGATGTTAAAGTTCACCTGCGTAAAAAAGAACGCATAACAGCAGAAGAGTACCAGGTAAAACAAACCCTTTCCCCAAAGGGCAGCAGATATGTTGTAACCGGCAGACTGCATCAGCCCGTTAAATGTACCGCGCCCCCTTTCGGCAGCCGCTCCTCCTGAAATGCCTATCAATAAAGTCTGTTGAAGAATTAATGCCAGTAAACCCGGCAGCAGAAAGGCCCCATAGCTTGCCTGCTCATTAAACAGCGGCCGGTAATCGAGAATAACAGGTTGTGTTTCCTGCATAGCCATTTCATTATTCAGGCCGCCCATCTGGCTATATTTTAATCTTACGCCTGCACCCACAGTAAGTCCCACCCGCGTAATGGCCGCCAGTAAATCGCTGGAGGGCAGGAAACGGGCGGCGTTAAGCGCCACCACCATATGTGCCTGCTGCATCGACATCACCTTTCGTTCCATGCCCTTTTCGATGTATAGAAGTCCCTGGCTTACGCCCGCTTTAATGTTCTCCTGTGCCGTTTGCAGGTCGGGCACATAAGTGATCTGTACCATCTGCGTAAGTCCGATCTGTTCCACCAGTTGTCGTGAAAGTGCCGAACGGTCGTCATCTACCACCGATAAAGGAACTTTTTCTTCCAGTTTATAAGAATAAATGCTGCCATAGAAAAAGGCGTACAGCAGCGGGGCTATAAGCAGCGTAAGCAGCAGGCTATGGTCGGTAGCTACTAGTTTGACCTCGCGGAGCAGTACCCGTATGATATTACTTAGCGGCATAGGCAGGCTGTCGTTTAAATTGAAGGCGTAAAAAGAATACCGCGACGAAGAACGTGAAGCCGATAAAGAGCATCAGTTTAGTGATTTCCGGAAATGCGTAATGCAGTGGTAATTGCATAAAATGAACTTTAAAGAACGCATCCAGGAAAAAGGTGTAGGGCATCAGGTTCGCATAATACTGATCGTACCATGGCATTGCCCAGCGTGGGAACGTGAAACCGCTGAATACGAAAGCGGGCGAGGTGTAAAAGAGCGCTACGTCACATGCCAGCATTACATCTTTTGCCAGTACCGAAATCATTAACCCGATGCCTATGCATGCCAGGACAAGGAAATTAAAGAGGATGAACAGGTTGAAAGTGCTGCCTGTCCGGTTAAGTCCAAATATCGGGAATACGATACCCGCCACCAGCACAAAATTGATCCAGGCAACACCCAGGTGCGCGAGCGTTTTACCGGCAATCACAGCGCCTGCATTATCGTTCGCCAGTCTTCTTAATTCTTGCATGGTGCCATCCTTCCATTCTATGTTGATGAGCAACACCGCCACCATAATGATCATCATTTGCAGGGCCACCGTTACTAATCCCGGCACGAGGTATTGCTGGTAGTTATAATCGGGATTGTAAAGCGGGTAGGTTACCATCTGCACCGGCATCACCAGTGCCATAGCCTTTGCAGCCGGCATACCTGTTTTGATCAGCTTTTGCAGTATCACACCCGAGCCGGCAGTAATAATCACCTGGACGGCATCTTTATAAATCAGTTTGCCTGGCACCAGCGAGGCGGTGTTGGTATAAAGCGTAATGCGCACTGGGTGGTGGCTTTTGATATCGCTTTCCATACCCTTGGCGAAGTGTATGGCGCCAAGAATATGGCCTTCACGCACCTGTTGCCTGAGCTCCGTAATGCTCTGCACCTGTTGGGTGATGTGAATACTTTCGGCCTGTTCGAGCATAAACGTCAACTGCCGCGAAAGTGGGCCACGATCTTCATCCCAGATCGCCACCGGCAGATCGGCGATTTTCTGTTCGCGGTAAATGTTGGCGTAAAAGAAAAAAAGCAGCGGGGGCAACACTACCAGTACGAGGTAGTATTCCGGCCGCGAGAAAATGCGTTTCCATTCGCGCCAAGTGATCTGGAAAATCGCTTTCATCATGGTATCAGGGCGGCTGTCATTCCTGCACGCAAACCGCTGATAGCGTTCAGGTTTTGTGGGGTAACTTCAATGGTGAATGTCCTGAGTTCGAAGCTGCCTTTTTCTTTCGCAGGTACCCAGTTAGCATATTCCAGTGCGGGTGCTACGCTACTTACTTCCGCATCAAACTGTTCGGGTTCGCAGCCTGGTATT
Organism: uncultured Chitinophaga sp.; assembly: GCF_902168175.1. Taxonomy (GTDB): domain Bacteria; phylum Bacteroidota; class Bacteroidia; order Chitinophagales; family Chitinophagaceae; genus Chitinophaga. The sequence continues at coordinate 154,960 of NZ_CABHOU010000108.1, forward strand.
TGCAGTCGTACTTTGGTGCCAGGCGTCAGTTTGGCCGCTTTATCCTGCCGTATGTTAAACCTGGCCATAAACGAATTGTTTTTCTGAAGGGTCATCATCGGATAACCGATCGATACGATTTCACCTTCATGAATGATGAGAGAAGAAATGATACCATCGGCAGGAGCGTAGATGCGGGTATTATCGGTTAATGCCTTTGTCAGTTCGTAACCCTGCTCGGCCTGGCGCAGTATAGCAGTAGCGGTTTGCAGCAGTTCGGGTTGTGTTCCTTTCTCCAACATTTGCTGGTTGAGGCGGGCGATTTCCATTTCCTTTCTGGCCGCCTGGTACTTAAAGTGAATCAGGTCGCGCTCCGTGCCGGATACAACACTGTCCTGGTAAAGGCTTTCCAGCCGTTCGTAGGTTTTCCTGGCGAGGTCGTACTGGTCCTGCGCGATCTTATAAATGTTACCGGCCGATTGTACCATCTCTGGCCTGGCACCTTTCTGTAACAGCTTTAACTGGCCCTGTGCGGCGTCGATGGCGGCGCGGGCCTGTTCGCGTACGGCATTGATCTCGGTGGTCCTTAAAACCCCTAAAAGCTGGCCTTTATGCACCGTGTCGCCCTGGTGTACCAGCAGCGAATCGAGGCGACCGGGAAATTCAGCGGCTACATCTATGTAAGCAGCATCTACCATACCCAGTGGCAGCTCGTTGTTTGGGCGGTTGCCGCGTATGAGGAATAACAATGCAGCCAGCAGTATTACGACGGGGATGAGCAATGCCCAGTATTGTTTCAGAAAATCTTTCATTGTATAACAGATGCAATTTTTTCAGGCGTTCCGATAATGTTGTAATATTCGGCCAGTGCCAGGTAGTAGCCCAGCACGGCGGTGTAATATGTTTTTCCTATTTCTTCTTCTACCAGTAATGATTCGTTTACGTCTTTTACGGACGAGAGTTCTTCTTTCACTCTTTGTTGTATAAGACTGGTAGATGTTTGCGCCTGCACACGCGCCATGTTAAGTACTTCAATATCTTTTTCAAGGGCAGTTACTTTGTTATGAGCCATGGCCGCACCCGCCTGCAAAAGGTATTTGGTGTTCTCTGCGGCCAGCCGCGCTTCTTCCACCAATTGCTCGGTGGCTTTCCGTTTCCGGTAGTTGGAAAGGCCGCTGAAGATGGTCCATTGAGCCTCTACACCCACGAGCCACGGTGGAATGGTGACGGGTAAGTCGTTCTGGTACAGGTTAAGGCTGGCAATGCCGAATATGTTGGGCATCGATAATGACTTGCTGGCTTTCACGGCCGATTCGGCCAGTGCCGTTTTACTGTTGATCGATTTGTAGGTAGCGTTCTGTAACCAGAAGTTGTCAGTAACAGTTACAGCCGATTTGACTGCATAGCGAAGCGTGTCATTTATTTCAAGTGCTGAGTCCTGCGGCAACTGCAACAGTCGCCGCATTTCGATGAGCGCATTTGTTTTTTCCAGTTCCTGGTTGTGTTGCCGGGTAATGGCCTGGGCCAAAGCCACCGTAGCCCAGTTCCGGAGGTAGGGCGGTATTAACTCCTGCTTCACCATAGCGGCCGCGTACTGTTCGTTTTTGCTCATCGCTTCTACAATAGCAGCCTGTGACCTCAAAATTGTATTTAGGTAAAGGATGCGGATGTAAGTGGCCGCCACCAGGAAGTCCAGCTCCTTTTGCACCAGTTCTACATTCACCACGCCCGATTCGTAGGTGGCCTTCGCAATATCGCGTGCCGTGTTGAGTTTGCCGCCAAGGTAAATTGGCTGGCGTAAGCCCAGTGCCGCTGTAAAGTATTGTTGTTTGCTAAGGGGAGGGTTATAGTTTGGGTAGATGCCGTTAATAGCATCTTTGGAGATTTGCTGTATACGGTCCCGTACATTCTGGGGCATATCATTGCCGGTGATCTCTTTGAAAACTTCGCCTGCAGCGGCTGTACTTTGGGCGGAGGAGCCGTTAACGATGCCATTCCGTACTGTTTGCAGGTTTATTTCCAGCGGTTTGCCAAGGTAATTATAGCCGGCCAGCAGGTCGAGTTTAGGAAGATAACTTACTTCTTCGGCCCTGAGCTGGTATTGCCGGGCAGTGAGTGAACGACGCGCCTGTTCTATACTGATATTACGCTCGCGCGCTAGCCGTAAACATTCATCCAGCCGGGTGCCCGGCTGCGCAACAAGCTGCGAAGAGCAAAGAGATAAAAAGAAAAGGTGGCGGGTCAGTAAGCTTAACTTCATTCGTTTGTCCGGTTGTTTTAAAGGATATTTCTTACAACACAGGAAGCGGCTTTTTGTTAAGGATAAAAATTTGTTGACAAATAAATTAGCAAAAATGCTAAATTTGTTAGTATGAATAGATCCGGACATGCAGACCTTCCTTTACATTATGGCCACGTCCCAAAATGGCTGGCCGAACGAATGACCGCGTTGGGCGGGGCTATTGTAGAGGCGATCGTGATGGATTACGGAAAGTCCGCCGTACTGCAGCGCCTTAGTGATCCCTGCTGGTTTCAGGCGTTAGGTTGTGTAATGGGAATGGATTGGCATTCTTCCGGGATCACCACCTCGGTAATGGGCGCGCTCAAAAGGGCGATTAACCCAATGTCCGGGGCGCTGGGCATTTATGTATGTGGCGGCCGCGGAACGCATTCGCGTAAAACACCGGAGGAACTGCTTCGGCTTGGCGACAGAAATGGCATAGACGGTAAGGCCATGGTGCATCATAGCCGGTTGGCGGCCAAAGTAGATAATACAGCTATCCAGGATGGTTTCCAGTTGTATCTCCATAACTTTATTGTAACAGACGAAGGGGAGTGGGCGGTGGTGCAGCAGGGCATGAACGAGCAATCCCGTATGGCCCGGCGTTATCACTGGCATGCGCCGATGGTCAGGTCTTTTGTAGATGCGCCGCATGCAGGCATCTACGGCCCGAACCAGGGGATGATCATGAACCTGGTACATCAGCAGGCGGATGTAACGCGTAACAGTATCGTAAACATGGTGCAGCGCGATCCTTCACAGATATTACCGGTATACCGGGAGCTGGTAATGCCTGATCACCACGAAGTAAGGGCGAAGGACGTGCAACTGAAACGCCTGGGCGCTGTACTAGCGTTGGCTTACGAGCGGCCGCCTGAAGATTTTGAAAGCCTGCTGCTGCTCGAAGGGGTAGGACCGCGCACCCTGCAATCTTTAACGCTGGTGAGCGAGGTAATTCATGGTACCCCATCCCGTTTTACAGACCCTGCCCGCTTTTCATTTGCGCATGGTGGTAAAGACGGTCATCCTTTTCCCGTACCTGTTAACGTATACGACGAAACTATCGGTATCCTTAAAGGCGCTGTCTACAAAGCCAAAATCGGCCAGCAGGACAAACACGATGCTATTCGTAAATTATCTGATTTCGCAGCCTCACTGGAGAAAGATTTCGAACCTAATAACCAGTTCGATGAATGGGTACAGCACGAGCGTGATACATCTTACCTGTACGGCGGGCGTACGGTTATGGGAAAAGCGAAGGCTCCGGTGAAGGAGGATGTGCAGTTGAAGTTGTTTTAGAATGAATGATGGTGTTCTTATCTTACCGGGTGGTTGCTGCTGTGCGGGATAAAAAAATCCCTGTCCATTAAAACGAACAGGGATTTTGTATGATGATGTTATGAAACTTAAGCCAATGCATCAAATAAAATCTCTACCGGGTGCAAAGCATGTTTGCCCGTTCCATCTTTTATCTGGTGCCTGCAACTGGTGCCCGGCGCGGCAATCAGTGTATCTTCACTGGCATTACGTACAGCAGGGAACAACACCATTTCACCTATCTGCATAGAAAGGTCATAGTGTTCTTTCTCGTACCCGAAGGAGCCTGCCATGCCACAGCAGCCGGAAGGGATGACCTCTACGCTGTAGTTTTCAGGCAGGGAGAGTATTTTTTTACTGTGCAAAACCGACGAGAGGGACTTTTGCTGGCAATGGCCGTGGAGTTTTACCTTACGTGGCTCGCGGGAGAACATATCTTTATGTATATGTCCCTGTTCTGCCTCTATAGAAAGGAATTCGTCAACCATGTATACGTTACGTGCCAGTAGTTTCGCCGTTTCACGTAATTCTGCGCTTACCAGGTCAGGGTATTCGTCGCGGAAGCTCAGAATGGCGGACGGTTCTACACCTAGTAACGGTATATCGTTGGTGATGATATCTTTAAACAACCGCACATTTTTCTCTGCAATGGTGCGGGCTTTGCGCAGCATACCTTTAGACATATAAGCGCGGGCGCTTTCGGGGTGTTCGGTCATCACTACGGTGTACCCAAGTTTCCGGAGAAGCTCCACTGCTTTTATACCAATGTGCGTATCGTTGAAGTTCGTGAACTCGTCGCAGAAAATATAAACCGTCTTTTTCCCGCCGCCGTGCTGGCCGAGTGTGGGTTTGTTTTTATCAAACCATTTCCTCCAGGTTGTATCCTGTAACGTAGGCATAGAGCGGTTGGCCGCAAAGCCGGCAATACGTTTAATAAGGCCGCTGGTAACTTTGGTGTTCACCATCCAGTTGTACACGCCTGGTGCAATAGCCGCCAGGTTGTTCATCATCGCGTAATTGCCGATCAGGCGGTTGCGGAAGGGCACGCCGTTGGCATCATAATAATGCTGGAGGAACTCCATTTTCAGTTTGGCCATATCTACGTTAGACGGGCACTCTGATTTACAGCCTTTGCAGGCAAGGCAGAGGTCGAGTACTTCGTAAATTTCTTTATGATCAAACTTGTTTTCTTTGGTGGAATTCGTGAGGAACTCGCGGAGGATGTTCGCCCGGGCGCGTGTGGTATCCTTCTCATCGCGTGTGGCCATGTAGCTGGGGCACATGGTACCGCCGCTCAGCTGCGTTTTACGGCAGTCGCCAGACCCGTTACATTGTTCGGCGTGCTGTAAAAGCGTCTGGTCGGGAAAGTGAAAGATGGTTTTAAGGTTTGGTGCGGGTTTGTCGGGCTCGTAACGCAGCATACTGTTCATAGACGGGGTGTCCACGATTTTATGCGGGTTAAAGATGTTTTCCGGGTCCCATGTATATTTCAGGGTCCGCATCAGCTGGTAGTTCTTTTCGCCCACCATCTGGCGGATAAACTCGCCGCGCAGGCGGCCATCGCCATGTTCGCCGCTCAGGGAGCCCTGGAATTTCTTCACGAGGGTGGCAATTTCCTCCGCAATCTTCCTGAACAACATATTGCCTTCGGCAGTTTTCAGGTTGATGATAGGCCTCAGGTGTATTTCACCGCTACCTGCATGGGCATAGTGAACAGAGTAAAGGCCATATTTTTTGAGGATCTCATTAAACTCAGCAATATACGCTGGCAGGTCTTCCACATCTACCGCAGTATCCTCAATTACCGGAACGGCCTTTTCATCGCCGGGCAGGTTACTTAACAGGCCAAGGCCGGCTTTACGCAACGTCCATATCTTCTTGGTATCCTCGCCGAACAGGAGGGGGAAGTGATAACCCAGTCCTGCCGCTTCCATCGCCTGTTGCATTTGCGAGGCAATGGCTTCAATTTCTTCGCGGGTATTGCGGCAAAACTCCACCACCAGTATGGCGCCTGGGTCACCTTTTACGAAAAAGCGGTTCTTACGTTGTTCAATATTATCCTTGGTACACTCCAGGATGAAGTGGTCAATCAGTTCACTGGCGCTGGGTTTAAAGCGCATCGCGATAATATTTGCCCGCAGCGATTCGTCGATCGTATTAAAATGTACGCACATCAGGCCCGCTTCTTTAGGGGGGATGGGCGATACGTTCAGTTTTATTTCAGTAAGGAAAGCCAGGGTACCTTCGGAGCCGGCAATCAGTTTGCAAAAGTTGAAGTCCTCGGCACCCAGTGTAAACGGAGCTGTTTCCAGCAGCATATCTACCGCATAACCGGTATTTCTGCGAAGGATGCTCTTACGGGGAAATTCGCGGCGGATCTCGTCCTGGTTAGAAGTATTACTTAATAATCCGCGGATTTGTTTATACACCGTGGTTTCCATGGAGTTATCGTTCGCTTCACACTTCGCGTGGAACTCATCGATGTTCATGCTTTTGAAGTGCGCTTCAGAGCCATCACTCAAAAGGGCTTTTACTTCCAGCAGGTGTTCGCGTGTGCTGCCGTATACAACAGAATTGGAGCCACAGGAGTTATTGCCCACCATGCCGCCGATCATGGCCCGGTTGGCGGTGGAAGTTTCCGGGCCGAAATAAAGACCATGAGGTTTCAGGAACATGTTCAGCTCATCGCGGATTACGCCGGGCTGCACGCGTACCCAATGTTCTTCTTTATTGAGTTCCAGTATTTTAGTGAATTTCTTGGACACATCCACGATAATGCCGTTACCCACTACCTGTCCGGCCAGCGAGGTGCCAGCGGTACGGGGAATCAGGGATGTCTTTTCGCGGCGCGCAAAGGCGATCAGCTTTTTAATGTCGCTAGTATTTTCGGGGATGGCCACGGCCAGGGGCATTTCGCGATAGGCGGAAGCATCCGTGGCATAGAGCGTCCTTGTAGTAAGGTCATCGTAAAAGGTCCCGTCCAGTTGGCTGGCCAGTTCCTGCAGTTTTTCACGCTTCATCATGTCGTCCGTACAATTGTGAGAAGGCGAAATTATAATGTTAATCCCGAAATGTGAAACGATTACTAAAATAAGGTATTACCGTTCACAAATGCGGGCTTTTGCAGCTTCAGGCCGCAGGCTGCGTTCAGTTTGTCCACCATATAAACGGTCAGCTCAGGCGAAAAGGCCTCGTCGTGCATGTGCATAAAGAAATAAAGTTCTTTTAGCCCATGGTCCAGCCAGAATTTAATGCGGTTAATCCAGTCGTCGATACGGGTATAGTCTGTCGGGTGTAAACTGTTACCTACGTATCGGATAAATGCTCCGCTGGTGGGCAGGTGCATATGACAAACATCGCGGCGGCCGGCCGTATCGGTAATTACTGCGCCCACGTTGAGTTCGCGCAGCGTACCGAAGAGTTCTTTGCTTATCGCAGCATCAGCAAACCATTCGGGATGCCTTACTTCCAGGTAAAAACTGAGGTCTTTGGGCAGGGAGTCGAGGTATTTAAAAAGGTTGTCTTTACGGTTGGGGCTGTATTTATCGCTTACCTGCAGAAAAATCGGTCCCAGCTGGTCTTCCAGTGCCATTACTCCCTCCAGGAATGCAGTGGTTTGTACATCGGCGTTCACCAGGGTGCTATAGTGGCTGATCGACTGCGGCACTTTCGGGCAAAACTTAAAGTTCTTACCCTTTGCCTTTTCTCCCCATTTCCGGATATCGGCGGGGGAGTAGATTTTATAATGTGTGGCGTTAAGTTCTATACTATTATAATGGTGTACGTACTGTTCCAGGAAGTCTTTTTCCTTGGTGCCTTTGGGATAGATTTTCCCTATCCATTCCTTACGGCCCCATTTAGCACAGCCAAGGTAGATTTCCGGCTTCTTTACGGGTTTGCCTTTCAGTACCTGTTTGTTAAACAGCGGTTCTGCAGACAGTTTGAAGTCAATTTCATCGAGCAGGGTTTCGTCTACGCGTCCAAAATCCATAATGCGGTGTTTTATGACTGCAATTTAGGGATTGAGGTTGATAATACGTCATCGGGGCAAGGCATCCGGCAGCTGCCAGTTGGCTGCCGGGTATCGACAGCAGGCATCCGGGTATGAGCACTAACACTACCGCACCGCTACTGTCAACAGGGCGCAGACAGGGGCGGTGCGGTATAAAATACTAGTATTTAAAGAAGGCAGTATCTGTAGCGTGGAGCTCCGGATGTCCGGGGAAATCGACTATAGCTATCAGTTTATTGATCTTCTTTCCTGTAATTTCATATTTCTGCTGGTCTATCCTGTCGACTTTGGGCGTGCCTCCGTTTAACTGCGCTGTTCTGCGAAGTTTAGCAGGCAACCTATTCATGCTGCTGATAACCGGGTAGTTGTAAATAGCGTAAAACTCGGAGAGGTAAGTATTCACAAATACCCATGGGCTAACGCTATATTCATCGGAGTAGGCTTCAATGTCCCAGGTGTATTTATGCTGGCCATCCAGCGTTACGACACGGGTAATGAGGTTCTGGGCATTGTACTGATACGTGGAGGTGCCCCTGTGTTTAGTACCGGCTTCATTAATTACATAGAACTTTTGTTCCGCTACCTGGCCCTTGCTGTTATAGGTATATTCCAGGGAGTACGAAGTGCCAGGTATGGTTTCGACCTGTTTGATGTGCATTTTAATTACCCGGTTATTATTGTCGTACGTGTAGAGTGTGGTGTGCAGGGAGCCTACATAACCCGTCTTCACCAGCTTTTTATCCTGGTAATCGAAAAAGGTTTCCTGGCCGGCACTGCCGTTCTCGTAAATAATTGTTTTGATTGAACTGTCTGTATTATAGGTTAGCCACCCATTAATGCCAGATTTGTATTCGATCTTTTTTAAGAGGAACTGCGGGGCAGTTTGTACGGGATGGGGCTTTGATGGTGTTTGTCCTTCTTCCTTTTTGCAGGATGTGATTGTTAGTACCAGCAGGCATGCAGCTTTTAAATAACCATGTTTCATGTTAAATAGGTTTAAAATGTTAGCGCTGCATGGTCGAAAGAAGGCCGTTTACCAGTGTCGGGGCTGGGGTGTTTATATATATGAAACGAGGGGGAGGAAGGAATGTTACATTACGAAAAATTTAAATTCTGATACTTGCGCCTTAAGGGCTCGTTCATAACCCAGGCACTCAATGATATCTTTATTCCGCATCTGGTTGGCGATAATAATATCACTATTGCCTGCATTCCTAACCATGCCTGTTAGCGAAATGTAATCCTGTGTTCGGGTAAAATATGTCCAGCCCTTGGTAATTCTTGCAAACATATAGTTGCTTTACTGAACTACATTTAGATAATTGAATGAGCTCATTCTTTCTGTAGCTGTTGTAACCCGTGCCCGGCCCCATGTAAAGGCGCGCCGCTATCTTATTTTAAACATTTAAAAAATTCAAACCCATGAGAATTGTATCAAGATTGCTCATCGTATTCCTGTGCGCTACCCTGTCCGTTTCCGCAAAGGCCGGAAACCGCACCATTTTCGAATTGATTCCTCAGCTTAACCAGGTACAGCACACATTTGGAGGTGCTACCTACACTACTTACTACAAAAGCTTTACATCTTCCAACACAGTACCCATCGTTGGCGGTACTATTACCGGTAGCTATACTGCGGCCGTAACGGTGGTGAATTATGGAACTTATGGAGGTATATCGACGATCTCGATATCACCACGCACATTCTATTATACTGGTTCAACTACGGCATTTTACCCTTACGGCACCAGTTATATTTCCCAATACTACGCTACGGAAACAGGCGATTGCTGGGTGAAAGATTCTGCTAACAATAACCTGTTCCAGTTCAATTTTACGCTGTGGACAAGCATCAACGGGGTTATTGTAAATCCTAACATCACCAGCACATTTACCATTAATTCGGTATCATACGTTCCTTAACGTCTTTATTTATCATATCAAACAGGGGCTGCTTCGCTAACGGGGCAGCCCCTGTGCGTTTGTATTCTTTCGCTTTTAGTAAGTCTATTACACATTCTGGTTTGGTAACTGGGCTTTAACGACTTAAATTGCTCTTAAATAAGTAAGGGCTTTTTGGCAAGCCCTTTGTTTTATGGATTTTCCTCTTTAACTTATATCATTCTCAATCATAGGCATGGAAATATTACACGTTAGCGCGGAATGTTACCCGGTAGCAAAAGTCGGCGGACTAGCCGATGTCGTAGGGGCGTTGCCCAAATATCAACATGATGAAGGTCATGTGGCCAAGGTGGTGATGCCGGCTTACAGGAACAAATTCCTTAGCGAAAACTCCTTTGAACTTGTTCACCAGGCAGGCATGTGGCTGGGTCACGACTGGTACCACTTCAATGTTCTTAAGGAAACGGAGAATGTACTGGGGTTCGACCTGTACCTGGTAGACATACCCGGGCTGCTTGACAAAGAAGGGGTTTACGGTCATTACAACGATACAGAACGTTTCCTGGGCTTCCAGGTGGCCGTTTGCGATTGGGTGAACGAATGGCAACACCAGCCCGACGTGATGCATTGCCATGATCATCATACGGGCATGATCCCCTTTTTGCTGAAATATGGATACAAATACTCCCGGCTGGCCACTACGCCTACCGTGCTTACTATTCATAATGCGCAATACCAGGGGCAGTTTGGATGGGATAAATTGTACCTGCTGCCCTCATTCGACTTGTGGAAAGTGGGTATGCTGGACTGGAACGGGGCTATCAATCCATTGGCCGCTGCTATCAAATGCGCCTGGAGAGTAACCACCGTATCGCCCAGTTATATGCAGGAACTGCTGTCTAATGCCAACGGGCTGGAAGCACTGCTTAACTATGAGGTGGGCAAAACCTCGGGTATACTAAACGGAATTGATACAAAGGTTTGGGACCCTTCCTCAGACCCGATGCTGGACGTTAACTACACGGCTACCACGGTTGAAAAAGGCAAAAAGGAAACGAAACTGCGTTTATGCGAAAAGTTTAACCTGGACCCCGCACTGCCGCTAATCATTTTTATTGGCAGGCTTGTTGATGATAAAGGCGCCGATCTGCTGCCAGAAATCATCGGCCGTTCTCTCCACGAAACGGGGAACAAAGTGAGTTTCCTGGTACTGGGCAGCGGCGATAAGCATATTGAATGGAGATTGGAACAGACGCGGAATTTCGCCCCCTCCGGACTGGCGCTCTACATTGGCTACAATGAAGCGCTGGCGCACCAGTTGTACGCCGGGGCTGACTTCCTGCTGATGCCTTCGAGGGTAGAACCCTGTGGGCTGAACCAGATGTATGCCCTCCGATACGGCACCATCCCGATGGTGCGTGTTACAGGTGGGCTCAAAGATACCGTAATCGATTATGGTGATAAGGGTGGTTTCGGTATCCGATTTGTACATGCCTCGATATGGGATACTTGCCATGCGGTAAGAAGAGCATTAGAATTATTTGAAAACAGGACCACGTTTAACAGGATCAGAAAAACGATACTCAAACTCGATCACTCCTGGAACAAGTCCGCGCAGGAATACATAGATCTCTACACCAGTCTTAAAAGTTAAAGTATGTCGAACCAGGTTATTTCAGTTATTCTCGGCGGTGGAGCCGGAACACGTTTGTATCCCCTCACCCGCAAACGCTCGAAACCGGCAGTACCGGTTGGAGGCAAATACCGTTTGGTGGATATTCCTATTTCCAACTGTCTCAACGCAGACCTGCACCGCATATTTGTGCTTACGCAGTTCAACTCGGCGTCACTGAACAAACACATCAAAAACACTTACTACTTCTCCAACTTCAGTAAAGCCTTCGTAGATATTCTGGCGGCGGAACAAACCCCGGATAATCCTACCTGGTATCAGGGAACGGCTGATGCGGTGCGCCAAAGCCTGCACCACCTGGAAAACTTCGATTTTGAGTATGTACTCATCCTTTCGGGCGACCAGCTTTACCAGATGGACTTCTGCGAGATGATAGACCATCACATTGCACAGGGGGCTGATATCTCTATCGCTACCATCCCTGTTAATGCCAAAGATGCTACGGACTTCGGTATTCTTAAAACAGACGACAAGGGATTCATTACTTCGTTCATCGAAAAGCCTAAAACGGGCCTCGAAGATTGGACTTCGCCGGTAAGCGACGAAATGGATGCACTAGGTCGCAAATACCTGGCCTCGATGGGGATTTATATTTTCAACCGTAAACTGCTGTTCGATCTGCTGTTGCAGGACCAGGCCGGTGCGGCAGACTTCGGTAAGGAAATACTTCCTTATTCCATCAACCACCATAAAGTACTTAGTTTCCAATACACCGGCTACTGGACTGATATCGGTAACATCGGATCGTTCTTCGAAGCTAACCTGGGCCTTACGGACGAAATTCCACAATTCAACCTGTTTGATGAAACGCAAACCATCTTCTCCCGCGCCCGTATGCTGCCACCGGCCAAGGTATCGGTAGCCAGCATGGAACGTACGCTCATTTCCGATGGTTGCATTGTGCAGGCCACCAAACTCGAGCGCTGTGTGCTTGGTATCCGCTCTCGTATTGGTAAAGGGACTATCGTAACCAATACGTATATTATGGGTAACGACTTTTTCCAGACGCTGGAGGAAATTGCGGCCTTTAAGGAGAAGGGCGTACCGCCGATCGGTATCGGGGAAAATTGTGAGATCAATAACGCGATTATCGATAAAAACGCCTGCATCGGCAACAACGTACGCATCAATGGTGGCGACCATATGACAGACGGGGAGTTTGAAAAATACACTGTGAAAGATGGCATTGTAGTTGTGAAGAAAGGGTCGGTATTGCCGGATGGGTTCACTATTTAGGCAATCCCAACCGAATGCATCACCAATAGTAATGGTTTATAAAATCCAAACCGGAATAAGGTGACCAGATTGGTTTAAAAGTTGAAGGATTTTAAAACAGTAGCTTATGAGACTCTCCATAGAGCGCCAGAGTACCAAGATTTACCCTGACATGAAACGTGTAGTTGCACGTTTCTTCTATAACGGCGAACCAAGGGCTAAAGGAATTATTCAGCAGGTGTTAGATATGACAGATGCGGAAGCAGACATTATCATAACGCCCATCCTGAGGGAGTTCTCGAAACGGCACCGTAATATTACACGCATCTTCGAACGACATTGCGATAAACTTAAGAACCTCTTTACTTCAATGAAGATCGATATGAGCAGCCTGTCGTACAAACGCCGGCTGCTCATCGGATCTTACTTCACCAATGAATACTCCATAGAATCTGCCGCTTTTTTCAATCCTTCCATCGTGGAAGATGTTGACCAGAGCGGGCTGGAAGAAGGGGAAAAGCGGGTGATCATCAGCTTTCGTGCCGTAGGGGAAGGGCACGTGTCGTCCATCGTATTCCGGCGCGGTCTGATCGATAAAAACAATATTGTTTCCTTTGTTCCTTCGGGTAGTTATGTGGATGAACCGGATATTATACGCAACTCCATCTACCAGAAAAGCATTTTTTTCCAGAACGCTGTTTCGATCAAACTGCCCGATGCAGTAATGAAGGAAGTGCAGGACAAATTGCCCGATAACTTCGAGTACGTTGCCCTCAAGCAAGTGATCCGTGAAATGCAGCAGCGCTACCAGATTGATCATTTGCTGAAGAAAGGCCTCGAACGCCTGTTGTGGCTGGCGGATTCCTACTATGAGATCAATTTTTCGCTTGATACAGATATTTCGGACCGTGTAATTTTTCCTTATTCAGACGCTGAAAGCCGTGGTATTGAAGACGCACGTTTCGTAAGGTATACGAATGAAAAAGGAGAGGTACGCTTTTATGCTACGTACACAGCTTTCGATGGTATCACCATTCAGCCAAAACTGCTGGAAACACGTGATTTCTATCATTTCAACATTATGCCCCTTTATGGTGAGGGCGCTGCGAATAAGAACCTGGCGCTGTTCCCGAGAAAGATAAACGGCAAATATGCTATGTTGTCGCGCATAGACGGAATTAACAACTATATCATGTACTCCGATAAGATCAATATCTGGGAAAAGCCGCAGATATTGCAAACGCCCCGTTACCCGTGGGAATTTGTGCAGATAGGCAACTGCGGTTCGCCCATCGAAACGGAGGAGGGGTGGTTGCTGATCACTCACGGTGTTGGTCCAATGCGCACATACTGCATTGGCGCCAGCCTGTTCGACCTCGATAATCCGCAGAAAGAAATTGGTCGCCTGCGGCAGCCGCTGATATTACCTAATAAAGATGAAAGGGAAGGGTATGTGCCCAATGTGCTGTATTCATGCGGTTCTATGGTGAACAACGATGTGCTTATCATCCCGTACGGCCTGTCCGACTATGCTTCGGGTTTTGCTAATGTTCCCCTAAGTAAATTGCTGAATAAGATTAAAGAGGATGGCCTTGGATAGTGATAGATAGCATTTTTGTCTGACTAAAAACGATTTCATGATAAAACAATAGCCGGCTGAACTTACTCAGCCGGCTATTGTTTCTTTCAGTCAATGTATATTAATGGCTCAACATCTGCTCATAAACAGTGATATAGTCTTCCACCATTTTCTCGCGACTAAACTTCTGCACGGCATGCTCCCGGCAGTTGCTGCGCGGTAGGTTGCTGAGCATGGCTACTTTTTCAACCGCTTCCTGTTCGGAGTTAACGAGGTAACCCGTGCTGCCATCTATAATTAGTTCTTCCATTGAACCACGCTTGTAAGCAATTACAGGCGTACCGCACATCATGGCTTCCGCCACGCTAAGTCCAAATGGTTCGTCGAAGTGGATAGGGTGCAGTAGGGCTTTCGCATTACCCAGTAGTTTATTGCGTACCTCCGGTCCTGCAGGACCAACGTATTGCACCTGCCCGTCATCAATGAACGGCTCTACCTGCTCGCGGAAATAAGCCTCATCCTGCACAATGCCAGCTATTATGATCTGGTGCCCGCTTGCTTTCGCTATCCGGATCGCATCGGCTGTGCCTTTATGCGGATGGATGCGACCGAAATAAAGCAGGTAATCACCGTCTGGCTGCGAAGTAAAACTGAACTGGGAGGTGTCGAGCCCATTATACACCGTTGCTGCATAATGCAGCGACGGGTGGCGATCACTATTACTGATAGATACGTAGTGATTGCTGTTGTTAAAACGCTGGTAAACAGGGATTATCTTTTCTGAGGAAAAGCCATGTATCGTGGTTACCATGGGTGTTTTAATAAAGGGAGTATAGGTGAGGGGCAGAAAGTCGAAATGGTTGTGAAGAATGTCGAACTCGCGGGCATGCTGCATAAAGTAACTGATATGCATACACTCCAGCACTTTCGCGTCCTGGCTTCGATCTTCTTCATAACCTTTCGGGCAAATGGAACGTAATGTTCCGTTAGTCTGGGAATCACCGGTGGCGAAGAGGCTTACTTCAAACCCTCTTGCCACCAGCCCTTCCGCAACATTGGAGGCTACCTGTTCCCAGGGTCCGTAATGTTGCGGAGGGGTGCGCCAGGCTACCGGCGCAAGTATGGCTATTTTCATCTATTATTTCGCTTAACTGATTTTACTGCTTAACACGCTGGTAGAAATAAGCGTGGTTTGCACCGGCTTCTCCTGTCTTATTACATCTGCTTCTTTTAATACAGCCAGATGGGAGATAAGGTATGCCAGCGTACTTTCCGCGCCCTGGTTGCGATTTATGCTGCCTTGCTGAAGGCCATCGCAGCAACCATGCGTTTCACTATCGTACAGGGGCACACGCAGTGAGTTGTCGCCTAGGAACCAGCGGTAAGCGGTATACATTTTTTCAAGATGATGACGCTCTTTGCTTACCTCGTAAGCCTGTTGGTACAATAGTACCATTGCCATGGTTTCTATCGCCTGCTGGTCGTACTTCGGACTGCATTTGCCAGGCTGGTGCCAGCCATCGTTTCCAACTGGTGTAAGGTGCCCGTCACACATAGTAATTTCTTCCAGGAAGGCAAGTGTTTTCATTGCTACGTCGTATGTTCTTTCATCACCGGTAACTTCGTAGGCATGTAATAATGCCAGCGGAAGTATACCATTATCGTAACTCATATTGTATTCGAACCACTGCCAGTCTTTGGTGCTGTTCTGTTCAAAACCTGCCAGCAGCGGCTCTATTAGTACGTTTAACAGTTTGAACATGCCTTCGTCGGTAGGGTGGTAAGCCAGGTAATGGCTAACGCCGATGGCTGCATTGGCGCGACCACGCATATGTTCAAGTGTGGCAAAGTGCTGGGTGCTGCGCTGGAACAATTCCTGTGCAAATTCGCGGTAGGAGTTGTTAGGCGCGTAACGAACCAGGTACCCCAGAGCCCACACTGTACGTCCAAAGCTATCTTCGGAACCTATTTCGTCTAAGTATTGCCTGCTAAAGCTCAGGAAGTTGCGGAAGTTCCCGTCCTCCCGTTGCATATATTGTATGAAGCTCAGGTAGGTGGTGATGAGGTCCATTGATTCTTTAGGACGGCGGTACTGTTGCGCCATCAGCATCATCATCAATGCCCTTGAGTTATCATCGAGGCAATAGCCCTCTTTCAGATTAGGAATACCGAATTTCGCGTGTTGTACAATACCGGTGTTATCGGTAAGGCGGCGTACATGCGAAAGGTTTAATGGTGTTAAGTTCGATACGTCGGGTACAGGTTTAGTGTTTACAACGGTAGGGCGGGGAGTGGCCAATATTTTACGCGCCATCTGGCGGTAACGGGCGCCCATCTGCGACCATTGCAGCTGCCTGCCGTAAGCGGCCGCTGTGAACTTCAATTGTTTCAGTTCGGCAGGGTTGTCCAGCAAACTGTTCATGGTATTTGCCAGTTCGTTACTGTTCTTGAAGTCGAATAATTTTCCACGCCCATCTGCCAGTAATTCCTTTGCATACCAATATGGAGTAGAAAGTACAGCAGAACCTGCGCCCAGCGCATAAGTAAGGGTGCCACTGGTGATTTGCGCCTCGTTTAAGTACGGCGTAACGTAGATGTCGCACTGCGTGAGGTACGCAAATAATTCCTGCTCTGATAAAAAGTGGTTTAGAAATATCACATGATTTTCCAATTGAAGGTCTTCTACCATCTTTTCCAGGCTCTCCCTGTATTCCTCACCCGCATGCCTTACTACCGCAGGGTGGGTAGTACCCGCCACAACGTACAACACTTCGGGGTGTTTGGCAATCACTTTGGGCATGGCCTGTATCACGGTTTCTATGCCCTTATTACGGCTCAATAACCCAAAGGTGAATACCAGTTTGCGCTTCCACGTATTGGAAACAAGGTATTGCTGCGGATTGGTCAGTTCGGAGAAGTCGGGTACCCCATGTTCGATCAATGATATTTTGTCGGACGATACGCCGTAGATATTACTGAGGAAGTCGATGGCCAATTGGCTCATCACCACTATCTTAGATGCACGCTGTGCGATCTCGCGTATAATGGATTTTTGTATGAATGAAGGTTCTTTCAGAACAGTGTGGAAGGTAACGATGAAGGGAATTTCAAGCGCATGCAGCAACGGCAGCAGGTAAACGCCGTTGTCGCCGCCAAAAATGCCGAATTCATGTTGAACAATGCAGATATCCGCGCCGCTCTGGTTAATGAAACGGGCCGCTTCATGATAGTCTTCCAGCTGATGCTGGCGTATTACATGTTCTACCTCTTTAGGATAATCGTAAACCTGTTCGCTGTCGTTGATCGCAATAACAGATACTTCCTGTTTCTTACCTTCCTCTTTAGGACTGTTTGTCATGGACTGCACCAGGTGCCTGGTAAATGTGGCAATCCCGCATTCTCTTGGCGGATACGAGGCTATGTACGCTATCTTCATATAATTAAGGTTTTTTTTACTAGTTGTGCCAGAAAAAAGTTTTCAAAAGGGGGCAGGCTCTCGCTTCTCAGATGAAAGTGAATTATTCAAAAAGCCAGCCATTTATTTATTTATAATACGTTCGGGGCCAGGATGTGAATAGTGTAGGTCAGGAGTAAAAAGTAACCGATAAACAGCGGATTGGCACGGTTAAACCAAAAAGTGGGCGTTCCACCATCAAATTCCCTAAATTCGTGCATTCAATTTTTGACCACAAGCGCAATTATGAAGCAGGGCGTTCATCATATCCCTTACCGGGAAACAGGTTTTTTCAGCCAGTTAGTTATCGATTTTCTGTCGGAGCATCCATCAGTCAGGCCTTTTTATCAGTATTCTCCTGTTAAACCGGATTATGAGGGGGCGATACGAGCGAAAAGTACACAGCCGCTGGATAGAGAGTTATTAGTGCGGGCGCTGGAGGAACAATATACAGCTTTAAATCCGGAAGAGACGGTTAAAAATAATATCAGGCTGCTCGGCCAGAGCAATACATTCAGCATTTGCACCGCGCATCAGCCTAATATTTTCACCGGTTACCTGTACTTCGTATATAAAATTCTGCAAACTGTTAAATTGGCGGCTGACCTAAAGCAACAGTTCCCGGAAAAGAACTTTGTACCTGTTTACTATATGGGCAGCGAAGATGCTGACCTCGACGAGTTGGGCAGTATTTATCTTGATGATAAAAAACTTACCTGGAACACGGGCCAGCAGGGGGCCGTTGGTCGCATGAATACCAAAGGGCTGGAAGTAATCACGGAAGAAATCGTTAAAAAGCTGAGTTTTGCGCCTTTCGGCGAAGAAGTCAAAGAGATACTTGAAACGGCTTACGGTCAGCACGATACCATTCAGCAGGCGACACTTTACCTCGTTAACCGGCTTTTCGGCCGTTATGGCCTCGTGGTGCTAATTCCCGACACGCCGCTGTTTAAGAAACAGATTAAACATATTCTTAAAGAAGAACTCTGGCAACAATCCTCTCATAAAATTGTTTCGGGCACTACCGAGGAAATATTACAGCATCACAAAGTGCAGGCTTCGCCCAGGGAGATAAATTTATTCTACCTGCAGGAAAATTCCAGGGAACGTATCGTGAAAGATGGGGAATTGTGGAAAGTGTTGCACACTCCGTTGGTGTTCGACGAACAGGGTTTAAAAGCTGAAATCGAGCAGCACCCGGAACGTTTTAGTCCCAATGTGATCTTACGTGGTATTCTGCAGGAAACTATACTGCCCAACGTTGCCTTCATTGGCGGTGGTGGCGAAATCGCTTACTGGATTGAGTTAAAGGCCCTGTTCGAGCATTACAGCGTACCCTATCCCATTTTGTTACTGCGTAATTCTTTTTTATGGGTGGATAAATTTTCTTCAGAACGTCTACAGAAACTGAATATCTCCATCACGGAATTTTTCCAGGAAACAGAACTATTGATCAACAGTTACGTGCATAAAAACACGAATAATAACCTGGTGCTGAAAAAGGAATATGAGGATATTGAGATACTGTTCGCACAACTCGAAACGAAAGCGAAGAGTATAGACGTAACGCTGGTGGCCTCTGTAAATGCCGAACTTAAACGGGCGATGAAATCGCTCGGTAAGGTGGAGCATAAATTCCTGCGTGCTGAGAAGAAGAAGTTTGAATGGCAAACGGAGCAAATACGGCAGCTGAAAGCTCGTTTATTCCCCTCAAATTCTTTGCAGGAGCGTCGCGAGAACTTCCTGCCTTACTATGCACAATTCGGCCCGGCCTTTTTCGACCGTTTACTGGAAGCCATGACGCCCGTAACCGATCAGTTTTGCGTGATAGCCGAGGCGTGAACCGCCGCTTTTTTCATGTCTTTTAGTACCGAGTAAATCGCGTGCAGCTGGTCGCGTACGTGTTTTATTTCCAGCATTTCCTCGCGGGCAGGTGTGTGACCTTGTCCCTGGTTAATCTGTTCCTGGCGAAGCGCTACCACATTGTCCAGGTGCGATTCCAGTTCCTGGAAAGCGCCCAGCTTCGGCATGTCTTCCAGGTGTTCGCCGGTTTTCATGAAATGTTCTACCTGGTCGATGATGGTGGTAATATATTGAGCGATGCCCGCATATTCAGGCCGCTGGTATTTAATCTGGTGCTGCAACGCATAGTGCGCCAACTGAGCGATGTGGGATGATAGGGAATGACTTAATACCACGAAATGATACACTTCTGAACCGTTCTTCTGTTTGTTTTTCGGCTCCGATAACATTCGCTGGAAAGCCGCCATCAGGTTGGCTGTACTTACATGCACATCTTTCCTTGATAATTTATAATCTGTAAGCGAAAAATCCTGTGCGGTATACAACTTCATGATCTGCTCAAAATATTGCCGGTTGGTGTGCAGCATTTTAAACATATAGTCGGGCAGGAACTTGTACTCCCAGCTTGGCCAGAAGATGTAATTATAGGTAAACGCAATGGCTCCGCCAATGAGCGTGTCCAGCACACGCTGGCTGATGTTTTGAAAGTCGGCAGGGTAGAGGTAATGTAGCAGGAATACGATAAATGGTGTTGTAAAAACCACGCTCACCGTATAGTTGTAAGTCATAAAGCTGTACGAGCCGATAATGCAGATAAGCATAATGACGAATATGGCCGTTGGGTTTTGCGTAACAAACAGTACGCCTACCGCGAACAAAGCCCCTATGATGGTGCCTATCATACGCTGATAACTGCGCGATTTGGTAAGGCTGAAGCCCGGTTTCATGATCACTACGATGGTCAGTAGTATCCAGTAAGTACGGCTGATGTCCAGCGCGTGGCCAAGCAGGTAGCCTGTTACAATGGCCAGGCTGGTGCGTACGCCGTGGCGGAATAAGTGCGAGTTGAAAGACAGGTTGTTGCGGAATGTTTCGAAATCGTAACGCTGGCGTGTCGTGAATTTAGCCAACTCCAGCTGCGGATCTATTTCTTCGTCTTTCACCCTTTCGAGCCTGGTAAGGCGGTGCAGGTTGTAAATACGCTGGGCAATGTGCTGCAGGTTGTCGACAATGTTGTTCAGCGGTATTAATCTTACACTTCGTTCTTTCAGGGTGGGAATGGTGGCGCCGATCGCCCGTATTTCCTTCTCCAGTTTTCCTATTTCCAGCTTTAGGTTCATTTTGGGCAGCGACCGTTGTCCTGAAGCAACTGACATACCGATCGATTCGAGTTCCTCGGTTACCTGTAAAATGGTGTTGTGCAATTGGGTGAGCAGGGGCGTGCCTTTCAGGCTCTTCTGGAGTGATGTGTAATCGATCTGGGAGGCCATAATTTCTTCCTGCATATCCACCATATGCAGGAAGATAAGCACCATGCTTTTACTGATACTCGTAGTGCCTTGTTGCGCAGAACGCATTTTCAGTAATAATTCGCGCACAGCCTCCTGCCGTTCGTTTACCAGTACCTGCTGCGACAGTACGGCTTTATAATTTTCGGTGATATCAATGTCATCTTTATAGAAATTAGCCCTTAACCGCAGGTAATCTGCCGTTTCCTGTATACAATCGCCCAGGGTTTGCTGAATGGTGAGATAGGGCCGTATTTGCCATAATAACAAGGCCAGCAGCGAATACCAGATACAACCGGATAATACGAGGAAAGAGGCTTCCAGTGCCTTCGCCATCGGAAACTGCTCGCCAATGGTCGATACCATGACCAGTAAACAGCCAATACCAATATTGCCGCCGCGGTTGCCATATACCAGCAACATGGCGTAAAAAAAGCTGCAAATGGCCACCCATCCGGTAGTGAGCCAGGGGTTAGTGCTTACAATGCCTGTTACCAGGGCAGTAATGAAAATTAAACCCGTACTAATGAGCAGCCCATTCCGTTTATGGATGATGGTGCCGGGTATATCGGCCAGGGCTGTACATAATGCGCCCATGGAAATGGAAATGCCCACATCCAGCCGTCCCTGTGCTGCGAAAATAACCGAAGGTACCACCACACTCAGGGAAACGCGCAGGCCATTACTGAAATGATAACTGTAGAGAAATGCCTTTACTTCTTTGAGCCAACGTTCTGTCTGCAAACGAATGAAATTGATTTATTTACAAAGGTACAATTAACTGACTATCCGCAAGCGTCAAATGCTGTGCCTGTTATAGGGAGCGTTGTATTTTTTCGCTGTTGCTCAGTTGATTAAGCAGCCATGGCCAACGCTTATCAACAACTGTGTATAAATAAACGGGGGTTATTAAAGAGAGAAAATTAAATTACGAATCCTTTTGCACCATATCTGGCTCACAAACCTGGCTAACCCCTTGGTTCACAAGCTGATGGCTAAATTTACCGGCTATATGGTTTAAAATTATATCTTTGACGGCTTATTTAAAAAAGGACCAGTGCGCTTAAAAACACTAGAGATTAAAGGATTTAAAAGTTTTGCCGATAAAACGGTGTTACACTTCGATGAGGGTGTAACTGGCGTAATCGGGCCTAACGGCTGCGGCAAAAGTAATATCATCGACTCTATCCGCTGGGTGATAGGGGAACATAAGATCAGCAACCTGCGTTCGGAGAACCAGGCCGGGCTGGTGTTTAACGGTTCCCGTACCCGCTCCGCCAGTGGTATGGCGGAAGTGAGCCTTACCTTCGAAAATACCAAAAACGTACTTCCTACCGAGTTTACTACGGTAACTATTACACGTAAATTTTATAAGAACGGCGATAGCGAATACCGCCTTAACGATGTGGCCTGCCGCCTTAAAGACATCCACAACCTCTTTATGGACACCGGGGTAAGCACTGACTCCTACGCCATTATCGAGCTGGGCATGGTAGACGATATCATCAAGGATAAGGAGAACAGCCGCCGCCGCATGCTGGAGCAGGCCGCTGGTATCTCCATCTACAAAACCCGTAAAAAAGAAGCTAAATCCAAACTGGATGCCACCGAAGGTGACCTCAACCGTATCGAGGACCTGCTGTTTGAGATCAACAACAACTTAAAAACGCTCGAAAGCCAGGCCCGTAAGGCGGAACGCTTCTACGAAATCAAGAAGGAATACAAAGAGATCAGTATAGAACTGGCCAAAGCTGCCCTCGAAGGCTTTAACGTAACGTTTAAGGACCTTACCGACCAGCAGCAGGCGGAAATAGACAAGAAATCGGCCCTGGAAGCGGAAATAGCCACTGAAGAGGCGTCCGTGGAAGAGGACAAACTGCACTTTGTTGCCAAGGAACGCGAACTGCAGGTGTTGCAGCGCTCCTTCAACGAACTGGTATCTACCATCCGTACTAAAGAGAATGATAAGAACCTTGCCTCGCAGCAACTCACTTATCTGCGCGAGAGGGAAAAGAATCTCAGCGACTTCCTGAACAATGCGGAAAGTAACCTGCAGGGCTTAACAGAGTCTATCAGTTTTACCCAAAGGCAGGGCGAAGAAGAAGCCGAGGTGTTCGAATCAATGCAGGACGAACTGGAAACGCTCCAGGAAATGGTGGATGGCAAGAAGGAACAGTTCCATCAAAAGAAACAAAACCTCGAAAACCTGCGCCGCGACCAGCAACAATGGCAACGCCAGCAATTTGAAGCGGAAAAGAAAGTAGCGGTGGCCGATACATCTGTACAGAACCTGCAAAGGAGCATTCAACAGTTACAGGAAGAAAAGACGGCCCGCGAAACACAGATCCAGCAACTGAAAGAAGAGAAGGAAATTCTCCAGGATACCGTAGATACCCGCAAAGACGAACTGGAAGAAATGGTGCGTTTCCAGGAAGAAACGAAAGGCAAGATACTGGCCACCCAGGGCGATATTGAAGCACTGCGTGATAAACTGGTGGACGAAAACCGTAAACTGGACAGCCGCAAGAACGAATACGACCTGTTAAAATCGCTAGTGGATAGTCTCGAAGGTTATCCGGAGAGCATCAAGTTCCTGAAAAAGAATAACGAGTGGAATAACAAAGCACCCATCCTCAGTGATGTGTTTTTCTGTAAAGAAGAATACCGCACCTGCGTGGAGAACCTGTTGGAACCGTATCTCAACTATTACGTAGTAAACAATGCAGCAGAGGCCATACAGGCTATTCACCTGCTGGATGCTAATAAAAAGGGTAAAGCCAATTTCTTTATCCTCGATCAGTTCAATCACCAGGCGGGCGCGCTGTTTACGCCCCCAGGTACTATTTCCGCACTTGATGTGGTGGAGATAGATGAAAAATACAGGGGACTGGGTAACTACCTGCTCGCCAAAGTATTTATCTCGGAAGATGTTACTGCTATTGATTTTGACCAACTGCCTGAAAAGGATGTGCTGATCATTGAGAAAAGCGGCCGTATGCATCGTGGTAAATACAGCTTCAGCGGTGGATCGGTAGGTGCCTTCGAAGGTAAAAAACTGGGCCGTGCAAAGAACCTGGAAAAACTGGAAGCGGAAATCCGCGACCTGGAAAATACGGTGGGCGACCTTCGTGATGCCATCCAGGCGAAACATAATGAAGTGCTGGGTTACAACAGCCAGCTGAACGAGAATAATATTAATGCTGCCAAAGAGCGTATCAACCAGTTAAACAACCAGGTGTTCGGCCTCCAGAACAGGATCGAGAACTTTCATCACCTGATAGAAACCGGCGATAAACGCCTGGCGGAAATGCAGCAATCGCTGCAGGATAACCAGGACAGCATTTCTGATGTTCGTGATGAGCTGGATACACTCAACGACCGCGTACATGTTCTGCACGACAGCATCGTAGAAGCTGATCGCGCTGCTCAGGACGCAGAATCGCAGTTTAACCAGGCCAACGTGCAATTTAATAACCAGAACCTGCAGCATACCCGTCAGCAAAGCAAAGTGGCCGGCCTGGCGCAGGAACTGGAGTTCAAACGTAAACAACTGAGCGATCTGCATATTCAGATCACTAACAATAAAGCCCAGCTGGAAGACACGGTAGCTAACCTGTCGGCGGCTGAGGATAAACTGGGTACTGCGGAAGATGGCCTGCTTGACCTGTTCCGTAAGAAAGAAGAAGAAGAGAAAGAGCTGAACGAGAAAGACCAGGAATACTACAACTTCCGTAACGGACTCCAGGAAAGAGAAACCGCCCTGCGTGCCAAACAACGCAGCCGTGAGCAGATGGACCAGGCCCTCACCCTTATCAAAGACAAGGTGAATGAACTCAAACTGCAACTGGCCTCTATGAAAGAGCGCCTGAGCGTGGAGTTCAAAGTAAACCTGGATGAGATCCTTGACGAGGCCCGCAGCAGCACGCTGTCTGCCGACGAACTGCAGGGTAGTGCCGAGCGTTTGAAAAAACGTCTCGAAAATATGGGGGAGATCAACCCAACCGCCATTGAAGCCTACACCGAAATGCGCAAACGTTACGAGTTCATCCTCGAACAGAAAAACGACCTTGTAAGTGCGAAAGAATCACTCCTCGCCACAATACAGGAAGTAGAAACCACTGCCAACCAGAAGTTCCTCGATACCTTTAACCAGGTAAAAGAAAACTTCGTTCGCGTATTTAAGGCACTGTTTACTGAAGAAGACCAGTGTGATATGATCCTTAACGACCCGTCCAACCTGGCGGATACCGGTATCGAGATCATCGCCAAACCGAAAGGCAAACGCCCTGCCGCCATCACCCAGCTGTCTGGTGGTGAAAAAACACTCACCGCTACGGCACTATTGTTCGCTATTTACCTGATCAAACCTGCACCGTTCTGTATCCTCGATGAGGTGGACGCACCGCTGGATGACGCAAACGTTGGTAAATTCACGAACATGATCCGCAAATTCTCCGATAACTCTCAGTTCATCATTGTTACGCACAACAAGCAAACAATGGCCTCTGTAGACGTTATTTACGGTGTAACCATGCAGGAGCCCGGGGTGAGCAAGCTGGTGCCGGTGGATTTCAGAAGCCTGAACTAACCAGATTTTTACCGTTCCTCCCGTTTAATCGATTTTTAAGGAGATTGTTTTGAATTTCCTTTTATTTTAGCGCCAGACCGCACTTTAGATAACTAAAGGCGGTTTTTTGCAATCGATAGAATAAATGAAGTACAACAGCCAAATTCACGTATTACTGGCCGCCGCCTGTTTCCTCGTTACAGCCTGCAACCAGTCACCTGCTACCGACAATAAAAGAGCGGCCGACTCCCTGGCCGCCCGAAAGGAATTTGCGAATTCCCCGGTGGTATCCGCTGAGCAATCCCTGAAGCATTTACAGATCGAAAAGGGTTTTTCCATCGGCCTCGTCGCCTCCGAACCGCAGGTAATTGCACCCGTTGCCATGACCTTCGACGAACACGGACGCATGTGGGTGGTGGAAATGACGGGGTATATGCCCGATACTGTTGGCACAGGGGAAGATCTGAAAGATGGTAAGGTGGTGATCCTTGAAGATACCGACAAGGACGGACGCGTGGATAAACGTACCGTATTCCTGGACTCTCTTGTAATGCCCCGCGCCGTATGTCTTATTGAAAATGGCGTACTCATTGCCGAGCCGCCATACCTGTGGTTTGTAGAGCGCGACGGCGACAAGCCCGGCCGCAAAACCCTGGTAGACGCCGCGTATGCGCCGGATGGCAATGTAGAACATCAACCCAATGGTCTTTTACGCGCCATGGATAATTGGATTTATAATGCCAAATCGGACACACGTTACCGTAAAAAAGGTAACCAGTGGCTGATAGAGAAAACACATTTCCGCGGACAATGGGGCATCACGCAGGACAACTATGGCCGGCTGTACGTCAACAACAACTCTGTAAATCTCGAAGGGGATTTCTTTCCGCCCGGCTTCGGTGCTGCCAATGAAAACCAGCGAAGCGTTGCCGGTTATAAAGAACGCATTGTAAAAAATAACCGCGTATATCCTATCCGTGCTACACCGGGTGTAAACCGTGGTTACTCAAAAGGTACGCTCAGTGACAGCCTGCGCCTGGTGAACTTCACCGCCGCCTGCGGACCGATGATCTACCGTGGCGGCCTGTTTGGAAAGGACTATGACCAAAACGCCTTTGTTGCCGAGCCTTCTGCCAACCTTATTAAACGCAATATCCTGCACGATAGTGATTATGCGGTAGTAGGTAAACAGGCGTATGCCGATAGTGAGTTTGTGGCCAGTACAGATGAGCGCTTCCGCCCGGTAAACCTCTTCACCGGTCCCGATGGCGCTATGTATGTATTAGATATGTACCGCGGGATCATTCAGCATAAAACCTTCCTCACAGACTATCTGAAGAATGAAATACGTATGCGCAACCTTACGCTGCCGCTGAACTGTGGCCGTATTTACCGCATTGCACCGACGAATAAAACAGCTACAGTGCCCGATTTCAACGTTCCATCCGGTAGTTTGGTAGCGCTGTTAGATCATCCTAATGGCTGGGTGCGCGATAAGGCGCAACAGTTGCTGGTAGATAAACATCCGGCCGATGCTGTTCCATTATTGAAGGAACGACTGCTTAATACCTCGAAGCCAATTGGCCTCCTGCACGCGCTGTGGACGCTGGAAGGGATGAACGTGCTGAACTTCGATATCGTAAAACCTTTGTTACTACAGGGTGATGGTCAGCTTAAACTACAGGCAATGGCCACGCTGCCCTCGATACTAAATGCAGGCAACCAGGCAGCCATTATCGGCTTGTTGAAAACTTTTGACACCGATCCCCGCACTGCGCCTTTACTGGGCTATTTGCTGCCTTTCCTGCGTAAATATGATGCCCCGGCTGCGGATGCATTACTTACGCAGTTGAGCCGCCTGTACGCCAACAACCGTTTCGTGGCCGATGCGGTCATCAGCGCTTCGCAGAACCATGAAAAGGAACTCCTGCAAGATATCCGCGCCTGGAACCCGGATACGGCACTGGTCATCAATAAGCGTTTGCAGAAAGTGATGCGCGATATTGAAGAAAGTAAGAACGCTAAACTGAGTGACGCGGTATTGAACGACTATCCGCGCGGTTATAAAATATTCACAACCGTTTGCCAAACCTGCCATGGCCCGGATGGTAACGGTATACAATCGCTGGCGCCGCCGTTAAACGAATCGCAATGGGTTACCGGCGAAAGGCAAAGGCTGATCGCCATCGTATTGCATGGCTTAACCGGCCCTGTGGAAGTAAATGGGAAGCTCTATAAGGCGCCTGAATATGGTGGCGATATGCCCGGTATTGGTAATAATGACGAGTTCTCCGATGCAGACATTGCGCAGCTACTCAGCTTTATCAGAAACGCCTGGAGCAATAACGCGGAGAAGATAACCGCGAAAGATATCCAGGATGTGCGTAAACGTTTAAAAGGCAGGCAAAAGGCCTTCACCATTGAAGAAATTCTAAAATTGTGAAAATATATATGGAAAAGGAGGAGGAGTGCATCTTCCTCCTAAATTCCTGGTATATGAAGAAACTAATTTTGTCTTGTATGGCGCTTAGTTTTGCAGGCATCGTTGCCGCGCAAGAGAAGAAGGCCGAGCAGGTGAAGTTCACACCACCTGTGATAAAAAAGGATACGGAGCCGGTTAAATTTAAACCGCCTGTTATTAAAAAAGACGAGGAGAGGCCTGTGCCGCCACCACCTCCACCCAAAATGAAAAAGGCACCATCTCCGGCCGTGTCCGGGTCGCCTAAAGCGCCGCCGCCACCACCGAAAGTGGAGAAGGTGAAGTTTGCACCTCCTAAAATAAAGGAAACGCCACCTCCGCCTCCGCCAGCTCCTCCTAAAGTAAAAGAAGTTCCTCCTCCTCCGCCACCAGTACCACCAGCAAAAAAAGATTAATCAGATAAATAAAAAAAAGGTTGCTCAGTTTTGAGTAACCTCTTTTTTATTGGGATACATGGCAGTTACTTACTGGTTGTAAAAGCTATCTTATCGCCAAATACGATCTTGTGTTTATCAATAAATCCGGCATTCACTTCTACCACGTACATCGCGTCTTTATAAGATGGCAAACTTTCTTCAGAAAGGGGCGTAGCGTACTTCTGCACTGATACAATTTCCTTATCAGCATTTACATATACGATGTCAAGCGAGATGTAGGTGTTCTTCATATAAAATGATTGTTGTCCGGCTTCGGGGAAGATGAACAACATGCCCTGCGATTCATCCATGGACTTGCGGTACATTAAACCGGTAGCCCGTTGTTCATTGGTGGTGGCCAGTTCTACGTCTATGCTACGTATCGTATCGCCGGTGGCTTTACTAATGAAGGATAACTCGCCTTGTTTGTTAAATGCGGGCGCACTTGCCGTAGTGGTTTCGGTACTGGTGTTAGCGGGTGCTTTCCTGTCGCCGCATGCTGCTGCGTTTACTACCAGGGCAATGCCCAGCAGGATTTTCTGTATAATGGCCATAATCACTATTTTTCTGCACCTTAAGATAAGAAAAGCTGGTAAACAAAAAGGCCTGCATCGCGCAGGCCTTTCTGATATCTAGTTTTTGGATAAGATTTCCGTATCGGTAAATTCTACATCCGTATAATCTTTGATCTCATTGTACACGGTATCTCTTTCTACCGGCCTTCTGCCTGCCTGGCGAATTAGTAACGCCAGTTGCGCGGTGTTCATCGAAGGTGTTTGTTCTTCTGAACCGGCCATAGAATAGATTTTCGTAGTATCGTCAATGGTGCCGTCCAGGTCGTTAACGCCGAAAGACAGGGTGAGCTGGGCGCTGTTCCTTCCCAGCATCGGCCAATAGGCTTTCAGGTGGGGGATGTTATCCATGTAAAGACGGGCGATAGCATACAAACGAAGGTCTTCTATTACAGAAGATTCGGGGATGTGCGCCATATCATTGTCCTTATTGCGGAACTTCAGCGGAATAAAAGTATTAAAGCCGTGTGTTTCATCCTGGAGGTTACGCAAACGCTCCATATGATCTACACGGTGCCAGAATTTTTCTACATGGCCATACAACATAGTACAGTTGCTATGCATACCCAGGGCATGGGCCGTACGGTGAATTTTCAGCCAGCCTTCTGCATCTACCTTATCATGGCAAATCTCGGAACGTACATCGGGATGAAAGATTTCGGCCCCACCGCCTGGCATAGATTGCAGGCCGGCATCATGCAGTTTTTTCATGCCTTCTTCTACCGTCAGTTTGGCTTTGCGGAACATGTAGTCCAGCTCAACCGGTGTAAAGGCTTTAATATGAAGGTCCGGGCGATGTGTGCGGATGCGTTGTAACAGTTCGCAGAAGAAGTCGAGGTCCATTTTAGGATGTACGCCACCTACGATATGTACTTCTGTAACCGGCTGGTTGTCGTATTTCTGCACGATGTGCATCATCTGGTCTACGCTCAGTTCCCAGCCATCTTCGCGGTTTTTGTACAGTTTTGAGTAAGAACAGAATTTGCAGGTAAACACGCAAACGTTCGTGGGCTCTATATGGAAGTTCCTGTTAAAATAAGTTTTATCGCCATGCATCCTCTCCCTCACGTGGTTGGCCAATGCGCCTACGAACCCCAGTTCTCCCTTCTCAAACAGTATTATGCCTTCTTCCTGTGTCAGTCTTTCCTGTGCTAATACCTTATCTGCAATCTGTTTTAACCTTTTATCGAGCGATGCTTCCTGGAGAATAGTTGGCAGGGCAGGATACGTTTCTTTCGTCATCATTGTGCTTTCACTATTTTAAAAGTCCTTACCTTGTTCTTATAGAATAACTTCACAAAGTAAACACCATTTGGCTCATTTACCAAATCAAAAGTGATGCGGTTGTTCACCAGCGCGGTTTGCCTCATACTGCGCACCAGCCTGCCCGAAACGTTATATACACCTACACTTTCGAGCTCGTCCGGGTACTCCAGGAACTCTACATAAAGCATTGAAGAAAAAGGGTTTGGACGTATCAGTACGCCCTTTTCCACCAGGTTAGGGTTTACGCTGCGGGTGATCAGGTTAATATTATCTAGATAGATGTTGTTTTCATAGTTGGTGGTGTTGCGGAAGGCCACGCGGAACTTCGAATTACGCACAAAGGGCGTAAGGTCTACGCTGTCGCGCCGCCACTCACTGGCCGTAGGTATGAACTCTGCGGGGGTGGGCACAGTACGCGTCACCAGCGTTTTACCCCATCTTTTATACCCGGTAGGGATGAAGGTTTGTCCGCAGTCCATCGTCACCAGTACTTCCAGGGTATCCCATACATTGCCTGTTTCGCTGGCCGCTGTTTGGGCCGCGGCTGCCAGGTCAAAGAACACGAACAGGGAGTCCCCCGCACTTCCGTCAAACACGGGCGACAGGAGATCGTCTACCGGGCCGTTGGAGGCATAACCCAGGTTACGCATCACTACTGAACTGGTGCCTGATCTGGCCGCTTCTGTGGTTAATTCCCAGGTGAAGCTGTTGTCGGCGTTGTTACGGCTCCAGCCATATGGCGGGAACACGCCGCTTTCAAAACCTTCTGTATAAGGGAAAGTACCTTCATTATCATAATTAAAGCTGGCCCTGGCCGTATCGTTGGTCTGGTCCTGGTCGGCGGCGCCGTTGGGCAGGGTAGAGTAGGCGGAAATAACGTGCTGACCCTCGGAGGCGGTGAAGTTGGCTAACTGCACCGTGGTGCCTTGTAACGACGCCAGTGACCCCGTCCAGGTGTAACTTACTTCCTGCCCGTTATCTATTTTATACCTGATAATGGTGGAGGTGAGAACATTGGTACCCTTGTTTTTCAATTGGACCATCGGTGTTTGACCGGTCACGCATATTTTACCGTTGGGGGAGCTTACTACTTCCACGGCGGCGTCCAGCGCTTTCTGGTTTACCGGGCTGCATCCATTGGAGCTGAGCAGCGACGAGCGGGAGGAGGAGGCCAGCGCATTCTGCATGCGCACGGCCTGGCCTGCGGTAAACAGGCTCATACAGGCATCGTCGGTATAGTCCATGAAGTTCATGAACATTTTACCCGGCGCTGCCGGCGAGCATTGGTCGGTGGTAGGGAACGAGGGACAATTGTAAGTATTGCCGGCCTGGTTAGGCGTATCGTCTACATAATCGCTGCCTGCACAACCGTTATCATCACCCCAGATATGGATAAGACCAAAGTAGTGGCCTATTTCATGCGTACAGGTGCGGCCTTTGTTAAAGGGCGAACGGGCAGAACCACTGGAGCCAAATGCGGTACTGGTTACCACAATGCCTTCTTCTGCTGCCGGAAACACGTTGCCGGGCGGAGTAGCCACGCCTATATAGCTGTCGTTCAGCACACAAACCCATATGTTCAGGTAACGCCTGTAATCCCATGCATCATCGCCACCGGTAGCGTTGTACTTCACGTCCTGCGCACTGTTGCCTGCCCCGGGCACGTCGAAGCCTGTCCTGCTGGTTACTTTGCGTATAATGCCGGTGCTGGGATCGCCATTGGGCGTGCGCTGAGCCAGACAAAACTGTATTTGTGCATCGCCGATAATGGGTTGCCATACATTGGGCACATTTGCGATGTCGGTATTACTGGCGGAGAAGTCGGCATTCAGCATTTGCAGTTGCTCATATACCTGCGCATCGGTTACCAGCGAGGGGTTTTGCATAACGATGTGTACTACCACGGGAACAGTAACGGTGGCGGCAGTTTTAGCGAACTGCAGGGGGCGTACACGCTGTAATTCCTGCTCTGTAACTTGCATGCGCAACTGCAATTTTGGATTGGCCTGTATTTTTTGTTGTAATACTTCGGCAGTACCGCATTTTCGTTGTGCAGTTGCAGGTAGCCAGAAAAAGGTGCTCAACAGGAGCAGAAAGGTCGCGGTACGCAAAGGGAACAGTTTTTTGTCGATCTATGGTTATATCCGTTGCGGGCAGCGGTTGTTCCCCCTGCCCGGTATTCGTTTTTTAAGTAAGCGCACCTGCAATACAACCGCACATCAGGCACGCAATGGTCCCGCCTATCAGGGCTCTTATACCCAATTCCGTAAGGTTTTTACGCTGGTTGGGCGCCAGTTGACTAATCCCCCCGATCTGGATGCCTATGGAGGCAAAGTTAGCAAATCCGCAAAGGGCATAGGTGGATATCAGGATGGACTTCGGATTAACGAGTATTCCCGCCTGTGTCATATCTGCCAGGTGACCATAAGCCACAAATTCGTTCAGGATCGTCTTTTCGCCCAGCAATTGCCCCACGGATGTTATGTCGGGCGTAGGCACACCTATGAGCCATGCCACGGGCGAGAATATATAACCCAGCATAAACTGCAGGCTTAACTCTTTATACCTTCCCCCGGTAAGTACGTCAATTTGAGGATTAAGGTTGGTTATACCACCTCCCCAGGCCAGCATTTCGTTTACTACCCACATCATGGCGGTAAATACGATTAGCATGGCGGCCACGTTTACGGCCAGTTTCAAACCATCGGTGGTACCCATCGACAAAGCATCGAGGAAGTTATCGCCCAGTTTCTCCCGTGGTACTTTCAGGTCCTTGGATATTTCGAACCCTGTTGGCTGGGGGAATAGTATTTTAGAACACACGATAGCTGCCGGCGCACTCATGATACTCTGACTAAGCATGTGCAGGGCGAACATCTGCTTCTGCGAAGGGTCGGAACCACCTAACATTTCTACATAAGCCGCCATAACACTGCCTGCGGTATTGGCCATGCCGCCGATCATGATACATAGTATTTCCGACCGGGTCATTTTGTCGAGGTAAGGCCTGATCATCAAAGGCGCTTCTGTTTGGCCTAAAAAGATGTTAGCTGCTGTGGATACGCTTTCCGCACCGGAGATGTTCAGCTTATTTAACAGGTAGGCAAATACAAAAACTATCTTCTGTAAAATACCCAGGTAGTATAATATAGAGGATAACGCTGCGAAGAAGATAATGTTTGGTAACACCTGTACTGCAAACACATAGGCCCACGAGCCGGATGGATCTGCCAGGCGGCCAAACATAAACTCTGTTCCTTTATGACTCAGGTTAATGAGGCTTACAAAGGCGTTGGAGCAGGAGGAAAGAATGTTGCGGAACACCTCGGGCGGGCACCATTTCATGTAAACGCTAAGCGTTAACAGTACCAGCGCTCCCAGGATCGACCATTTTAATGTTTCGGTGCTTCTTTTACTCAGCAGCCAGATGAAATAACATACAGGTACAAGAGCTATGATAAAGGCTATCGGGGGATTGGGATAAGCGCCGGAGCGGATAATACCGGCAAAAAAGGCTGCCAGCCAGCCTATGGCGAGTAAAATACTGATGGCGTCGGGTTTGTAGCCTGTACCTCGTTTTTTTATCACCCGGTTGATAATAACATAGAGCAGTATAATACCGAATGCCAGCCAGAATGCGGGCTGACCCGCCACCGTAACGTGTAAAACACCCATCGCGAACATCACCTGGGCAAAAATGCCCATCCCTATCAATTTCCAGTTAATGGCGCCCCGGTTATTACTCAGCAAATAACAAACCCCTATAAGAAACAACATCCCAATTCCACCACGCAACAGGTTATCCCAGTGAAACGTCATTCGGCTCTAGATTTAGATTTTAACAAATAAAACGGAAAATAAGCTTTTCGGCAATAATTATCGATCAATGTGCAATATTTAAGGGTAAAATACAGTCACCGGGAGATGCATTTGCCATGTATTTGTATAAATCACTTTTTTTGTTGATGGATTGCCTGTGGCTGGTATCACCTATCCACATAAAAAAAGCGCCCCGTAGTTACGGAGCGCCTTGTATAGGAAAATTCGTTTATTAAAGGTTGGACTGAATTTTCTTATCCAGTACTGATTTCGGAACAGCACCTACTTGTTTGTCTACTACCTGGCCGTTCTTAATGAACAGGATAGCCGGGATGCTCGTAATACCGTAGTCTACAGAAACCTGTGGATTCTGGTCCACGTTTACTTTACCTACGTTTACTTTACCCGCGTAATCTTTAGCCAACTCCTCGATAACCGGACCTATCGCGCGACAAGGACCACACCATTCAGCCCAAAAGTCTACTACTGTGAGTTTGTCCGAATCCAGCACCGTTGTTTGGAAGTTCGCGTCTGTGAATTCTAAAGCCATTGTGTATGAATTTAAAAGTTTATAATTATTGATTTTCAGCGCATTTTCACAATTTCAATCATTACGTTATAACGCTGCAAATATTAAACCGGCGTAAAATTAATGTTTTTTTGACAGGTTACTTATTGATAGTGTCTATATACACATCAATATCCGGTTGTTTTTGCAGGTAATGTGCCAGATCGTCATTCATTTCGAGGTGTTTGTTCACGGTGTGCATGCGAATACTCATATCGGCGTCGCGGTCGATGAGCTGTACATA
Source organism: uncultured Chitinophaga sp. (assembly GCF_902168175.1). Classification (GTDB taxonomy): domain Bacteria; phylum Bacteroidota; class Bacteroidia; order Chitinophagales; family Chitinophagaceae; genus Chitinophaga. The sequence continues at coordinate 189,634 of NZ_CABHOU010000108.1, forward strand.
CAGTTCGGCCTTACCCGGATTTTTAGCCGCATTGTCCATCAGGAAGTCAACCATCTCACGGGTAAGGAACTTCGGCATGGTAACAAGGGCTATCTGCCGGGTGTGCGTTTTTTTCACTTCCTGTAGCAACTGGATGCTCTGTACCTTAAACTCGTACTCGTTTTCGTTGAAACGGCGGGGTTTAAACGCGGCATTTACGAACAAACAGATACCGGCTTTCATATAGTTGATAAACCGCAGGTAATCTTCGCTCCATAAAGCAAATTCGAACTTGCCGGTATAATCTTCCATCACCATTACGCCAAACTGTTTGTTGTTACGCGAAATCCGCTCCATGGCAGAGGTAACATAGATGGCCAGGCGGAACGAACGTTCCATCCCCTTTTTATTATCACCGGGTGCCTGTAGTATTTGCTGGTAATCCAGCACTTCCTGGATCGTATTCATATTATAATACTTCAGCTCAAAACGGTAATCGTCCAGCGGGTGTCCGGATATATAGATGCCTGTAATATCGCGTTCGTTGTTCAGTTTAATGGTTAACGGCCATTGGTCGCAGGGCGGTATTTTAGGCGGTACAATGTCGGGCATTTCTACCTCGCCGAACAAACTGCCCATTCCACTGGTACCGGCCGAAGCCTGCTGACCGAACTTCACGATCTTTTCCAACCCGGTACTGTTATCGCCATCTCCTTTATGGAAATATTGGGCACGGTGCAGTTCCGGGAAACAATCGAAGGCACCGGCCATACACATGGCCTCCAGCGATTTTTTGTTTACTGCGCGTTGGTTCACCCGTTTGATCATATCAAAAACAGAGGTGTAGTTGCCTCCCTTATCACGTTCTTCCAGCAGGTTCTCGATGGCTGCTTCGCCCACACCTTTTAAGCCCGCCAAACCAAAACGTACCTGGCCCTGTTTGTTCACCGCAAAACCTTTGAACGATTCGTTCACGTCCGGCGGCAGTACGTCGATGCCCATGCGTTTACACTCCTCCATAAAGAAGGTGATCTTTTCAATGTTGCTGGCGTTATTCAGTACCGATGCCATGTACTCGGCAGGGTAGTGAGCTTTCAGGTAAGCCGTTTGGTAAGCCACAAAGGCATAACAGGTGGAGTGCGATTTGTTGAAAGCGTAGGATGCAAATGCCTCCCAGTCGGTCCAGATCTTATCACATATCTTAAGGTCATGGCCATTGGTTTTACAACCGTCCATGAACTGTTTCTTCATTTTATCCAGTACTGCCTTCTGCTTTTTACCCATCGCCTTACGCAGTACGTCCGCATCACCTTTGGAGAAGTTAGCCAGCTTCTGGCTCAGTAGCATTACCTGTTCCTGGTAAACCGAGATACCGTAAGTATCCCGCATGTATTCCTCCATTTCCGGCAGGTCGTACACCGTTTCTTCCAAACCGTGTTTACGGCGGATAAACAAGGGGATGTACTCCAGCGGGCCCGGACGGTACAAGGCGTTCATCGCAATGAGGTCATCGAACCTGTCCGGACGAAGTTCACGGAGGTACTTCTGCATGCCGGGACTTTCAAACTGGAACGTACCGTTGGTTTCGCCTTTCTGGTACAGTTCATAAGTTTTGTCATCGTCCAGCGGAATATCGTCAATACTTATTTCGATGCCGTGGTTCTGCTTAATCAGCGCAAGCGCACCTTTGATAATGGTAAGGGTTTTCAGACCCAGAAAGTCCATCTTGATTACACCGGCCGATTCAATAATACTACCCTCGAACTGTGTTACCAGCAGGTCCGAATCCTTGGCAGTAGAAACCGGAATAAGGTCCGAAAGGTCGGTGGGGGCGATGATGATACCTGCTGCGTGGATGCCCGTGTTACGAACAGAGCCTTCCAATATACAGGCTTCTCTCAGTACCTCGCCTTGCAGGTCTTCGCCTTTAATGAGTTCGCGGAGTTTTTTTACGTTCTCGATGTCTTCGCCCATCAGGCCTTCTTTGTCGGCCAGACTTTTATCACCTTCCAGCGGCGCATTAAATATCCTGTCGAGCTGTATGCCTGGTTTATCAGGCACCAGTTTGGCCAGCCCATTCGAGTCCTGCAGGGGGAGATCGAGTACACGGGCAACGTCTTTTATACTCATTTTGGCTGCCATGGTACCGTAGGTGATGATTTGCGCTACCTGGTTTTTGCCGTATTTGTCAACTACATAATCAATTACTTTCTGACGGCCTTCATCATCGAAGTCCGTATCAATATCCGGCATGCTCTTACGTTCCGGGTTAAGGAACCTTTCGAACAGCAGGTTATACTTAATCGGGTCGATATTAGTAATACCGACACAGTAGGCCACCGCCGATCCCGCGGCCGATCCACGTCCCGGGCCAATAAATACGCCTAAGTCGCGCCCCGCTTTGATAAAATCAGATACGATCAGGAAGTAACCGGCGAAACCCATGTTCTCGATCACGTTCAGTTCGAAGTTCAGGCGTTCCTCAATTTCGGCCGTCATTTCCTGGTAGCGCTGATGGGCGCCTTCCATGGTAAGGTGGCGCAGGTATTGGTCCTGGGTAAAGAATTGGGGTGGGATGGGGAAGTTCGGCAGCAGGATGTCTCTTTTCAGGTCCAACAGCTCCACTTTATCTACGATTTCGTTGGTATTGTCGATAGCGGCCGGGATGTCCGAGAACAGTTTCGTCATTTCCGCCGTGGATTTGAAATAGAACTGGTCGTTGTAGAAAGCGAAACGCCTGTTCTTCATCACCGTATCATCGTCAAAATCCTTCATGGTCGGCGTACTTTTCTTTTCGCCCGTGTTAATACACAAGAGGATGTCGTGTGCATTGGCATCTTCCTGGTCTACGTAGTGAGAGTCGTTGGAGGCAATGATTTTCACATTGTACTTCTCCGCCCAGCGGGCCAGGCAAACATTCACTTTATCCTGCTCAGGGATGCCATGGCGTTGCATTTCTACATAGAAGTCCTCGCCAAAAATATCCAGCCACCATCTAAATTCCTTTTCCCCTTCATCTTCTCCTTTTTTAAGGATCGTTTTAGGTACCGATGCGCCGAGGCAGCAGGTGGTGGCGATAAGGCCTTTATGGTATTGGAGGATGAGTTCTTTATCGATACGGGGGTATTTGCCGTACAGGCCTTCCATGTACCCGAGTGAACAAAGTTTGATGAGGTTGCGGTATCCTTCATCGTTTTTGGCCAGCAGTACCTGGTGGTACCGAATGTCTTTTTCCTCCCTCGTAAAAGCGCGTTTGTGGCGATTTTCTACGAGATAAAACTCACAACCCACTACAGGCTTAACTTTCAGTCGTTTGTCTTTCGGATCTTCCGGGTTCAGCTTATTATTATAAGCCTCTGCAACGAACGAGAACGCTCCAAACATGTTGCCATGGTCGGTGATGGCCAGCGCGGGCATGCCGTCGGCTATCGACTTTTTGTACAACTGTTTGATATCCGCGGCGCCATCCAGCAGCGAATATTGCGTGTGCACGTGCAGGTGAGAAAATTTCATATAATGTCTAATTAGGTTTTAACGGCATGGGGTCCGTTTTCGGTATAATTGCAACCAGCAAAAAAACAACAGTTAAGGCAGATAGCAAAATCATGAGCTTCCTACTTTTCCACAAACCACGCACTGTTTTAAAAGGTTATTTGTTTAGCTATCAATCAGTTATTTAGAGATATTAATTGCTGAAGATGTGAGTTACTGCCTTTGGCGGAAGTTTATCGTTAGGGAGGAAGTCGCCGTGAAGTGTAGGGCGCGTGTGGTGCGTCGGTTCAAATGCCGGGTGTGTAAAGGTTAAAGTTGATAAATGTATGCTAAAAGGCGTTTTGTCGCCTGGCGATCCTATATTGATCCTTTACCCATCCTATACCCGTTTCGCCTGAAACCCTTGCTGGTGCGAACAGGGGATATAGGATCGATATAGGATCGATATACCATGGATATGTAAACCATGGTCAATGCTGGTTCCTGGCTGCATCGTTCGTGGATCCCTGCTGTCACTATGCTGTAAACCAGCTGTTTGTTGCTGATTTGTTGCTGTGTGGTTGCTGAAACCTTGCTAAAAGAGCCGGTTTGTTGCTGTTTTGTTGCTGAAACCTTGCTGAAACATAAGCTGGACGGGTAATTTTAGCAACAATACAGCAAGGATCCACGAAGGATCCTCTATAGGTGCCTATCCGGGCGGTAAGAAAGTGGGGTGGTTTTTGCTACAGTATCGGACGAAGGGAGGGAGGAATGGCTCACTGCAGCAGCCTCGCATCATTACCCCCGATTTTTTCTGATTGACAACCAGTAGCGAACTCTCCGGATTGTAATTTTTGGTACGATTTAACCCCTAACATTTGTGGCAGAGTAGTATTTTACATTAAATATCCGGCGCTCCCGGCGTGTTTTGAATAAAGAACAAAATTGCACAACTATTGATAACCAGTATGATAGATCCCTATTTTGAGAAAATCCCTGCTGTTTTGAAATTTTTTTTCTCACTATATGGTCCCTCATGACCCAATTTGTCGTTTTATGGATAGAATGAAGCACAAAAGTCATTACATATTACAGCTTTATGTTCAAAAGGTAGCCGGCACCATCAGCGAAGATGACCTGGTTTACCTGGAGAACGTGCTTAAAGAGGATGAGGAACTGCGGGCGTTATGTTCGGACTGGGACCTTGACCTTAATTCTGACGAAAGTAAGCGCCAGCTGGACCCCGAAGTAAACAATTTACGCTGGCAGCAGATTAAGAAAAAATACGAAGAACATGTTCCCGAGCAGCGTTCGGCAGCCGATATCCGTACTGGACGTATCGTTTTGCTGAAGCGCTTTGTTGGTGCTGTAGCAGCAGTAGCTGTACTGGCCATGGGTATCAGTATGTTCAGGACCCCAGAGGAGCGGCCGACATCCAATCCTTTGTTAGCCACAAAAAGCACACACCTTAACATGCCGGGCGGACGGGTCATCAATCTTGATGAAACCCTGTCTGACCAGCACTTTAATGTGGGAACTGTTAACCTCGACAACGAAAAAGATGAACTTCGGTTTTCGGCCGGCGGTAACGCCGGTGCTGGTTATGCCAGCTTAGAAGTTCCTGCAGGGAAGCAGCACACAATTGAGTTGCCCGATGGTACAGTGGCCACCCTTAACTCCGCATCCAGTCTACGTTTTCCTGTTGCTTTCGGCAAGGGGAACCGGGAGGTGGAGCTGACAGGCGAAGCATATTTCGACGTTGCGAAAAACGCTTCCAGTCCGTTTGTAGTAAAGAGCCACGGTACAAAAGTAGAAGTGTTGGGTACTGTTTTTAATGTTAACTCTTATAACCCCAAAGACATTAGAACAAGCCTTCGCGATGGTAGCGTGAGGGTACATGGAGGTAATACAAGTACTTTACTGAAGCCAGGCGATGAAGCCAGTAGTCTGGAAGGTGCGGGTATCACTATAAGCTCTTTTAATGATCTGAATGTATTTAGCTGGAAAAACGGAGTGATGAACTTTGAAGATGCATCACTCGAGTCCATTTCAGCAACCCTGTCGAGGTGGTACGACGTAGATGTCGTATTTAACCGGCCCGGCCTGAAGGGAACACGCTATAACCTGACAATTGAGAAGTCAAAACCGATAGAGAATGCGCTGAACCGATTAGTGAAGTTGTCGTCTGGCGGTTTGAATTATACATTAAAAGATGGAGTTGTTCGTTTCGAATAGCCCTTTCTTTGATGCAGGATTCGCTTTTCTCCATTTCTAAATATATAGCCATGTTACGCAGGGAAACCTTTTTAGGGTTCCCTGTTTTTTTAAGGAACGGATTAGTAATTGTATGATCTATATTATCAAGCTTTAATTTTCAGTAAAAGCTATTCTTATTCGTCCATTGAGCCCGTCCAGTTTAGCGTAAGATTTTGACTCGAACAACTCCATTGTAACCCGGTTTTTAAATAGAATAGCTTGTTCGTCCATTGTTTTCCCATTTTTTTAGCTTAAGTAGAAGATATTTCGACCATCCATGAAAGCCTTCATTTTAACTTAAGACTTATGTCCGTTGAGTTAGCCCCCAGTTTAGCTTTAGTAAGTAATAAGTCCATTGGATTAGCCCTCTCTGGTTTAGCTTAAGACAAAATTTAAACCAGTCCGTTTTTTGCTGGCCCCTCTTATTTAGTTAGGACAAAAGCGATCGTAGGTATCATCTGCCTGCGGGGCATTTTAATGTATGGCAACATCAAGCGGCAGGTAATGTTACCTGCGGGTTGTTTTTTTGTTGTGGGTAAAAAACTGTCCGTAAATATTCTTTATTTACAGAGGGGTTTTTTACCTTACGGCGCGTTATAAGTTGTTAGCAATGAATATGTAAGCTCACTCTTGTTTTGGTTAACAACCGATTAACCAAAATTGGTCGTTTTCTGATAACGCGACTATGATGCAGTACGTATTAATAACGACTTGTTAACGAATAAAAATCGTATATTCGGCCTTACCTGATCAATGAAAAAGGACAGAATGGCAGTTGAAAGAGAAGATCATTGAAGTAAGGTACGGTCTGCAGTTGTTGCGTTTACGTTCTATTTGTCCAATCGTTAGCTTAAGAATTAATTTAACTTATTATCCAGGCTATTTTCCGGTATATGGACTGGGGACTTCTTCCCGTACCTTTTAGTGGAGAGTGGCAGAAACACAAACTTTAACTATCATGGATGATTTTAAATTAACTGACTACAGTTATTCGTCCTCCGAGGAGGCAAAAAATCAATCGGAAATGGAAAAGCAGGCGGGAGCCATCGGGAATGCTTGTAGAGTGTTGTTTGAACGTTTTGGTGGACAGCTGGTGCTGTATGTTGTGAAGCTTGGTCTTGATGAAGACCAGGCTAATGAAGTTGTGTCCAGCGTGTTTATCCATATCTGGGAGAAAAGAAAGACAGTGGAAATACTGCAAATGGAAAAGCCGCAGGCTTACCTCTACAAGGCAGTATACAACAGGTTTCTTGACTATCAGAAGAAAACGGGACGCGAGCGGAGGGAGTCGCTCGAGTATATGGCGGGATTAATGGACCGCCAGGATGAAACATACAGTGAGCGATGGAGCATCCGTGGACGAATTGCTGCTGCAATGAGTATACTCACTGAGCAGCAGCGACTCGCTGTACTCGCTATTCGTTTTCAGGGTAAGACTCACGAAGAAACAGCCGCCGAAATGGGCATATCCGCCAGTACCGTGAAAAAACACCTGAAGGTGGCATTGTCAAAACTGCGAAAAAATCTCAAAGAACTGTATACGATCGTAATATTTATCAGCCTGCTGATGCCTTAATAATATCCTTTTCATCCAAACAAACTTGCCTTATTAGCAATATGCCGAATGTACTAACAGTGAGATTATTAAAACACACAACATCCAGCGGGAATGAAAACCTTTCCGGTATCAGCTGATCACTTTCATTTATCACTACAGGTATGCGACCTGTATGAAACCGCCTGCCGCTATTAAATAAAGCCGCCGGTAATCGTGTGCCTCTTACTACAGCTCATTAAACAGGCAGTTGTATAATGAAGACAGTGTGTCGCAAACAGAAATATGGAGAACAGTGTTCGTACTTTGTAAAGTTAGCATAACTAATAAATGTATGTCTATCAATATGATGTCCGTATTCTCAATTTTCCCCGTTAGCTTATAGTCAGATAAATCAGCGTTTCTCGTATCCTGAACCATGTTAGATGAAAACATGTCTACCTTCATGAAGAAGTATTTTATACCAAAACACCTGTTCCTGCATATACTTATGCTGGCTTTGTTGTCGGTAAATACTACCATGGCCCGGCAGGTAGATTCCCCCTATATCTCTGTTACCGCACGCAATATTACCATCAAAGAAGTACTGGAAAAAATCGAAAAGGAAACGGGCTACCGCTTTCAATATAGCGCTGATGTGTTGGACAACACGCGCAAAGTGCGCTTCTCCGCCATCAATAAACCATTGTCGTACGTAATGCAGCAAATGCTTAAACCCGGGCTGTATTATGAGGTAGAAGGAAAGTTGATCCTTATCCTCCGTCGCGCCGGTGCCGCGTCTCCCACAACCGTAGCAGCACCTGTACCTGTATTTGTAAGCGGAGTGATTACGGATGATAACGACAACCCATTGATAGGGGCTTCCGTATTGTTAAAGGGAGGTAGCACAAGGGCCGTAGCTGATGATAATGGCCATTTTGCACTTGGTGAAATAAAGACCGGTTCCGCTCTTATCGTTAGTAATATTGGTTATAAAACAAAAGAAATCTATGTAAAACCGACCGGCACCATCACCATTAAACTGGAGAAACTCGTGCAGGAAATGAAAGCGGTGGAAGTAGTAAGCAATGGTTACCAGTTTTTCCAGCAGGGCAAAACAACTGGTTCGGTTGATGTGGTGAACAACGCCCTGTTTAACCGCACCATGTCATCGGACGTACTCAGTCGCCTCGAAGGCACAGTGGCTGGTCTGGTATTTAACCGCTACCTCGGAAAAAATAATCCGAATGATATCAGCATCAGGGGCGTAAGCACCATCGGTACTACAAACGGCGAAGACGCACAACCGCTGATTATCCTCGACAACTTCCCATACGATGGTAATATGGATAATATCAATCCCAACGATATTGAAAATGTAACTATTCTAAAGGATGCAGCTTCATCTTCTATATGGGGCGCCAGGGCTGGTAATGGTGTGATCGTTATTACGACGAAGAGAGGTAAGTTTAATCAGGCCCCTAAGCTTTCGATGAATGCGAACCTGATGATTGGCAGGAAGCCGGATTTGTTTTATCAGCCTTCCTTTACATCAGCAGCGTTCATAGAAGTGGAAAGGTTCCTGTTTGACAAGGGATTTTATAACTCACAGTTGAATAACACAGCAAGCCGGCCGGTTATTTCGCCTGTGGTAGAACTGTTGGCTGCTGCCCGTTCCGAGGATATTTCGGTTGATGAGGCCAATGCAAGAATCAAAGAATTCGAGTTGCAGGATGTACGTAAGGACTATGAAAAGTACCTGTACCGACCATCAGTCCAGCAACAATACGCTGTGAATGTAACCGGAGGAAACGCTCGCCTTAACTACTACTTTTCCGCCGGTTATGATAAGAACCGCACCAACCTGGTAGGGGATGAGGTAGAACGAATGAGCTTCAGGAGTTTCACAAATGCCAAAGTCACGAAGAACCTGGATGTGGAAGTGGGGTTGACGTTTACAGAGACGGATACGAGGAATAATAGTTTGGGGGAGATTACGGTCTCTTCCTCGCCGTTCAAATATATTCCTCCCTATATGCGATTAGCCGACGGTGATGGCAAGCCTCTCGCAATCGACAAAGATTTTAGAACATCCTTTAAAGATACGGTTGGGATCGGAAAGATACTCGATTGGAAATATAAGCCAATCGATGAAGTGCGGTATGGTGATAATACCAGTAAATTGAATGACTTTGTTTTATTTCTTGGTACCAGGTATAAGTTCTCCAGTTATCTTAGTCTGGATTTGAAGTACCAGCTTGAAAAAGCATTGACAAAAAACAGGAACATACACTCAGTCGAAAGCTATTTTACAAGAAATCTTATTAATTTATTTACGCCAACCGATGGGACAACCAGCCAATCTATAGTTCCATATGGAGATATCATGGATTATTCCGACTCGAAATTATACTCAAATAATTTCAGGGCTCAGCTAAATTATACTAGATCTTTCTTTGATAAGCATACAGTTGATTTTATAGCAGGTGGGGAAGTAAAACAACGGGAGGGTGACGTTAACAGTGGTCGCTTTTTTGGTTATGATCCAGATGGGCCGGTTAGGTTTGTTGTTCCTTCTGTTAATCAGGCTCCGAGTTATTATTCTTTGCAGGGCTCGAATTACAACCTTCCCCGGCCGTTTGCAAAGGAATCTCGTCTTTACAGGTTTATGTCTGCATATTCAAATTTGACTTACAACTATGACCAGCGATATATTTTGTCAGGTAGCTTAAGGCGGGACGCATCGAACGTTTTCGGTGTTACAACTAACCGCAAATGGAATCCCTTGTGGTCGGCAGGAGCAGGATGGATAATTTCAAACGAGAAATTTTACGATGTTAACTGGTTATCGTTCTTAAAACTAAGATTAGCTCATGGCTATAGTGGTAATTCAAATGTGAACGTCGCGGCGGTGCTTACCCTGATACAAGCTCCCGATAACTTGTTTAGCAATTTGCCTAGTCAGACCATCGACAATGTGCCGAACCCGGAACTGAGATGGGAAAAGGTTAAGACAACTAATTTGGGAATTGATTTTTCATTAAAGGACAATCGTTTAAGTGGAACTATTGATGTTTATCGTAAAAATTCAGAAGATCTCATTACGTATGCACCGGTGGACATCACTTCTGGATTTAAAACGGTGACCAGGAATAATGCGGCCCTGGGCGGCCATGGTGTTGATCTTACATTAAACACTATCAATTTAGCCGGAGTTTTAGAATGGCGGACGTCGTTACTTTTTTCATATAATCGCACGAAGTTTGCTGAGTTCAAGAAGGGAATTAAGAGTGCCAGCAGCTATATTGGAGCAGGTAGTATCAATCCCATTGATGGGCAGTTACTGTATGGAATTGTTAGTTATAAGTGGGCAGGGCTCGATCCGGCAACAGGAGATCCTATGGGATATGTGGGTATGGACAAAAGCAGTGATTACGTTAGGATCTCTGCAAATACAGACTTGGGCGGCCTTGTGTTTCATGGATCTGCGAGGCCGGAGATTTCCGGTAGTATCCGTAATACATTTACGTACAAGAAGTTTTCTCTGTCGTTTAATATCACTTACGAACTCAAGTACTTTTTCCGCAATCCATATGCTTTGAGCTATATTACTCTTTATTCAAATTGGCAAAATAATGGCTATGATGATTATATGAATAGATGGAAGCAACCGGGAGATGAAAAGGTAACAAATGTGCCATCAATGATTTATCCGGCAAATAGCAGGAGGGAGAGTTTCTATAGCTCTTCTGCGGTGAATGTACAACCAGGAGATCATGTGAGATTAAAGGATATTGTTTTGGATTATCCGTTGAAGAATATTGCCCGAAAAAAGGGTGATTTACATTTTTCGCTTAAAGGATACGCCAATAATATTGGTATTATCTGGAAGAAAACAAGTCTTAAAATCGATCCGTCTTACCGCATTCCGCTTCCTCTTAACATCGGTGTAGGGGTAAAAATGAGTATGTAAAATTTAAATTTGTAATGGTCAACTTTCATGATTACGATAAGATAAGGTTGCTGCTGGTGCTACTAATAGTAACAACGGTTAACATCTCTTGTAGCAGGTTCCTGGAAGCTACGCCGGACAGCAATCTTAATACGATTAGCGGCCTGGCCGATTTGCAGAAATTGTTGGACCATAGTTCCCATAATGCGGAGTATCCTGCTGCCGCCCAAATCGGTGGCGATGACTATTACCTGACATCGGCAGATTGGAGTTCGATGATTAACTCCAATGACAAGAATCTCCACATTTGGTCAGAAGATGCGGTAGGCGACGATGAATGGTATTACTGTTATAAAAAGATTTTTGAACACAATATTGTGCTGGAGGAGTTACAGAAAATTAAGAGAACAGAAGCCAACAAGGAAGAGTATAATCAGATTAAAGGATCGGCACTGTTTCTAAGATCTTATAGCTTCTATCATCTGGCGGAATTATTTGCTCCCCAATATTCTCCGCGTACGTTAAATGATCAGGGGATCGTATTACGGGTAGCTTCAGATATAAATGCTCCTTCAGTTAGGGCATCAGTAGAGGAAACTTACGAGCGTATAATAAAAGATTGTCTTGAAGCACAAAGCCTTCTCCCCAAAACAAAAGTCTTTAATACGCGACCCAGCCGAGCTGCTGTTTGGGCCTTGCTGGCTAAGGTTTACCTGGCCACTGCCAATTATGAGTTGGCTGCCCAGTCTGCAGACTCGAGTTTAAGTTATTATAATTACTTGCTCGATTATAATAGCCTTGACACGTTGGCCACAGTGCCATTTATACCACAGGCTAACACGGAAATAGTGTTTCAATCTGTAATAAGGGGAAGTAGTCCAATGCTTCCTTCAATCTGTAAAGTGGACACCGTACTATTGGCTTTATACGGAAGGGACGATCTCAGGCGTAAACTTTTTTATCAACGAAATGCAGACGGCAGCCATCGCTTTAAGGGCAACTACAATGGAACCAGAACTGACATTCTTTTTAACGGGTTGGCGGTGGATGAGATGTATTTAATAAGTGCAGAATGTAACGTGCGGCTTGATAAATTGTCTGCCGCAATGGCCGACATCAATGCTTTGCTGGTCAAGCGCTATGCTCGAGATACCTACGTGCCCTATGAAATCAGGGATAAATATGCCGCATTAGCACTCATTATTGATGAAAGAAGAAAAGAACTTGCGTTCAGAAGCGCGAGATGGTCCGATTTAAGACGTTTCAACCTGGAAGAGGGCCTACGGGATACCATTGTACGGAAACTAAATAATAAGCAATACGAGCTATTACCTAACTCAAATCAGTATATTTTGGAGTTAACAGAACAACCGTGAAAAATTGACCTGTATAGCTTTCGGACAATTTTAGATTATTGTTCCATTGGTGCATAATAAATAACCCCGTTCCAGTAAGAGTTATTTTCTAATGCGGTTTCCAGTGAAGAATTAGGAGTGATGTAAGGATTAGTTCCATTACCATTTACATAGATTCCACAAAGTACCTCGCTTCCTACGGCGCATTGTTCTGTTTGGCCGGGTGCCGATCCGGCAAATATATAATTTGACGGCTCTATTCTCTCAAAGGCATCAAATTCGTTTCCCGTGTAATCGTAATATCCAACGACATTCACACTTTTGCCGGCCTTGGCTTTCAATACAAATAAGGTTCCTAATGCAACTGCGAACAGTGCAACTATTAAACTGAGCTTTTTCATAAAATACTATTGGTTTTGAAAATAAAGAAATGAATTTGCCGATCTCCTATACAGGTCATTGGAGATATTTAATCGTTAGTAAAAGAATAAGTAACTACCTATCGGCATGACAGGTGATTTGGTGCATGATAGATCACTGTACCACTAACAAATTGCATATTATGTTTTGTGAGTAATAAATCCTTCAAAGGAGAATCTTGAAGAATGCTTTTAACATGATCGGCTTGAGGAAATGTACTTGAATTGGTCGATGGTAATTCACTGCCACTATTTACCGGGCAAGGATATACGTTGACATACGTAATTAGCCCCCCGGACAGATTGCAAACAGCAAAAATTTTATTATTCTGGAACATTCACAGTTAATTTTAATAATAATTCGCTTTCTCTTAATTGTATAGATATACCCAATAGTTATAAAGTATCGGAAATTAAGAGGTTGTAATGCAACTCCAGGTCACTAATAGTTTGGATACAATCGTTCGCTGCGTTGTAAAATTCACATGATACCAGTAAGCTTGGCTTAAGCCAGTTAACCTAAAAGTAATAAATACTTTTGTTTAATAAAGCACATCTTTGTGTAATATTATAATTGATTGTAATGACAGTTTGAAGGAATGGCTAGTCCCAGTCGTTCTTTTTCATTTTATCATAGTCTTCATTTCTTCACGGTACCGGCTTTTTTGCTCCGCGATTTATCTTTCTTCTTACGGGCGTTAATGTTGTTAACCAGTGAATTTTTCACGCCCAGCTTGTTTTTCTTTCTCTGCTTTGCCATAGTCAATTCTTTATATTGTAAAAATCAAAACACGGGCCGCGGCCAACAGCTTCCACCAGTATGGCCCTAAAATCGTACCTTCGCTGCTTTCGCAGCTTGTAAAAAGCGCTACTGACTCATGAAATTCGAACAATACAATATTTCCCCGGAAATCAAACGCAGCCTGGAAGACCTTGGTTTTAAACGACCAACTGATATCCAGTTTAAGGCTATTCCCTCTATTCTCAACGGCGACGACGTACTTGCCATCGCTCAAACCGGTACCGGTAAAACTGCCGCTTTCGCTATTCCCGTACTGCATATGCTGCAGCGAAAACGTAAACGTATAGGCCGCAAAGAAGTACGCTGCCTGGTAATGGTACCCACCCGCGAACTGGCCATCCAGATCGCGGAAGTGTTTGAAAGCCTCGGAAAATATACCAAGCTCAATATATTAGGCCTTTTCGGAGGGGTAGACCAGGCCTCACAGGTGAAGAAATTAGATAAAGGGGTAGATGTAATGATCGCCACCCCGGGCCGTATGTTCGATCTCATCAACCAGGAACATATCGACCTAAGTAATCTTGATATCCTCATTCTGGACGAGGCTGACCATATGCTGGATCTCGGATTTATCCGCGATATCCGCGATGTACTGAAGCATATCCCGCGGGATCATCAGACTTTATTCTTTTCCGCTACCATCGATAAAGACATTAAAGACCTCGCTTATTCTGTAGTTCGTAACCCGATCCGTATACAGATTTCACCGGAAGACCCGGTATCGAAAAACGTAAATCATGCGGTGGCTTTCGTGGAAATGGACGATAAACGCTTTTTCCTGGAACGCCTGGTGAAAGAATTCCCCGAAGGTAAAATACTGGTCTTCGTGCGTACGAAAGTACGGGCTGAAAGGGTGTTTGCTGCTATGGAACGTATTGGTATCAAATCGCTTACCATGCATGGCGGTAAGGAGCAATCCGACCGTTTACAGGTAATGGAGGAGTTTAAAAAGGGTGATGTGAAATTGCTGATTACCACCGATGTAAATGCAAGAGGTATCGATATCCCGAACGTAGACTACGTAGTAAACTACGATTTACCGGATGTTCCTGAAAACTATGTACATCGTGTAGGACGTACGGGCAGGGGCGTTCAGCGCGGACAGGCTGTATCGTTCTGTAGTGAGGAAGAAAAGCCGCTGCTGGAGGCTATCGAAACCTATATAGGTAAAAAGGTAGTGGTTATGAAGATCGACAATAGCGAATACCGCGAAACCCTCAGTTTCTCCGAAGATATTCCTAACGATAACTGGCAACTGCTCATCGACGAGCATGAAAAGGAGATGAAGGCTAAAAAACGAAAAAAGAAGTAAGCAAAAGCCTACTCCTTCTTCTATTCACGAAACATTGTAGCCTAACGTTCAATATCTATAATCATTCCCTGGTCAAACAGGGACTTCAGTTCTTTCCTGCCAAAACCTACCGGTGTGGCCAGGAAGGCGGACTGGCCTTTGCCTTTAATGGCAGATAAGCCGCTTATTTTATTAGTTTCATACTGGTTCATCAGCAGGTAGGCAGAGTCGGGTGTGATGTCTGCTACCTTATACAAAGTATAACTGTCTGATTTAATTCTCACTTCCAGGATATCACCCTTATGAGGAGCCGCGATCATCGCCTCATTACGGGCGGTTTGCTGCCGGCCGTTTACTACTCCGGCAACAATAAGCCCCGAAAGAATGGCAAGCCCGCTGAACGTCCACACGGGAACTTTAGACCTGGTTTTAACCTCTCCATAGGTTTTTTTAAGAGATGAGGGCATCTGGGTGTGATTGAGCGTATCACCACAATGCTGGCAACGACTTACACCCTGTTTGCCAATTGGTACAAGGGGAATCCAGAATACATGCGCGTAACGCTGGAACACAGCCATCGTTACGGTATTTTGCTTACCGCAACTGGGGCAGCCCTGCTCCAGCAGCTCCTGTTTTAAATGAGTACTTTTCCAACCGTAGATGATCATAGGATAAATGGTGCCTGCTTTAAATCATATCAGGTTATAACAAAAGTGCAGTATTCCAATCAGACTACATATAGCACATAAATGTAATAATTTATGTGGAGAGCAATTCGTCCGTAATTTTTGCATTACCTCGTTCAGCTGGCAGCGTTTCCGGAACTAAGACCTGGTAACTGGCTTATGGCATTGATTCTATTTCTGGCAGGGGATCTGTGGTTGGTAAAGGCTTATTTGCTTTCCTGGATTGTGGTGTAGTTCCCCTTGATTCCAGGGGTTTCTTCGCTTTTTCCAGCATCAATTTCTTTTCTTTTTGATTTACCTTGTTTTGCCTGGCATCCAGATCGACTAACCTGCTTTTAAGTTTAAGCTGACGTTCATTTAGCGTTATCCGTCTTTCGTCCTGTTTAAATTTTGCAGCGGTACTCATTAGTTTCTTTTGTAACTGCATCTTTTTCCTGCTGATCTCTATATTGGTATGGAGATTAGCTTTGGTGTTGACGTTGACATTCGTCTTCAGGTCCACATTTACGTTTTTTATTTTATGTTGCTCCCGGTGGACTTTAGGAGAAGCGTTTACGTTGTGTTTAATGGATATATGCTGCGTTTGCTGCGATTTGTAATGCTGTAAGCTGTCGCGGGAAAACTTTTCGTGTTTCTTCCAGGTGGTGGGTTTTTGTTTCTTCCAGGTGGTTGTGTTTTGTTTCGTCCATACCGTGTCTATTATCACTTTTTCTACCCGGTGTACTTTGGTTGGGCGCGCTTCCCTGGCCTCTTTTGCCTTAAAACTCTTTCTATCTGCTTTGGAAGGGGAAATTACCGTATCAATAATTACTATCTTTTTAACGGGTGCGGTATCCTGTACCGGCTGAGCAGCGCATTTCCCGGCTATGGCCACCGGCGTTGCACTTAAAAAGCAAAGTGCGGTAATGGTAATGGCGCCGGCCAGCAGCATCAGTTTACCTGTACTTCCCAACTGCTCGTTTTCGCTGGTAAGCATGCGCTTAATGCGGGAGAACAATGCTCCCTGCTGATTTTTTAAAGTCATAGCGTATTTGTTTTGAGTGAGCGTAAATTCCTGGAACGAAACGAGCGCCTGCATATAGGTTTCCTTTCGTTGTGTATGTTGAATTACAATTTCGTCGCAGCAGGCCTCCCTTTCTTCCTTTAGCAGGGCCGAAATCCAAAGCAGGGCAGGGTTGAAGAAAAAGATGGTAACGGTTACCTGTTGGATGAGATTAACGAGGTAATCGTTTCTGCGGATATGTGCCAGTTCATGCACCAGTATAGTTTCCAATTCAGCCACAGGCAAATTGCCTAGTAGTCCGAGCGGCATCAGCACAATAGGTTTTAGTATACCAACAGTCAACGGTACGTTTACCAGCCGCGACTCCATCAATCTCACTACCTTTTTTATGCCCATGTCGTGTTTAATATCGTAAAAGCGGTTGCGCCATTCGTTAGACGGTAATGATGCTTCTTTACTACGAAGGCGGCGAATGTAAGCTAAGCTGCCGGCCATGCCACAGATCCTGAAAAAGAATATCGTACCCCATGCCATCACCATCCAGCCCGCATATTGATTAAAGAGTATGCTAAGTGTGCCGCCCATGCCTGGTTCGGGAGGGCATACAGCGGCGGCGGCCGCATTGGTGCTGCCGGTTGTGGAACTGGCGGCTGTAAGTTGGATGAATAGGGTAAAAAGACTACCCAGCAAAAACACAACTGCCACGCCGCTAATAAGGTTGTAACGCAGCAGGGCAGAGGAGCGGCGTGTACGCAGGATGATGATTCCTGTGGCAGCGGCGGCGATGGCCCCCTGCCAGAGCGAGTGCAGTAATGTCCAGCCAATGGCGGTTACTGTGCTGTTTTGTAACCATTGTTCAAGGAGGTGCATGAGCAAAAGATTTATTTTCCTTTATCCATTTTCTTCAACAGTTCCTTAATCGCTTCCAGTTCTTTCTTCGATGTTTTTTTATTACCGAGCAGTTGCATCATCAGGCTGCTGGGCGAGCCGTTATACATGGTGTCCACGAACTTATCCAGCAAAAAGCTCTTGGTTTTGCTTTCCTCTGTGGCGGGACTGTACACGTGTTTCATCTGGCTTTCATCGCGTACGAGCAGGCCTTTCTCCACCATTATCTGCATCAGTTTCAACGTAGAGGTGTATTGTACTTCCCGTTTCTCCTCGTTCAGCTTATCATTTACCGTGCGTACGGTAGAGGGGCCGTACTTCCAGAGTACCTGCAGTATCTCCAGTTCGGAACGGGTAGGCTCCTGTAATTCCTGGTTTTCTTTCTTCATAAATTAAAGGTAGGAAATATTTCGTACGAAAAACTTTTTATCTTAGCATTGGTTGAGTGGGAGCAATATTTATGACTCTCACCATAAAAAAGAATCCCGGAGCTTCGGGCTCCGGGACTACTAATTCTGTATCAATAATATATTATCTTCTTCCTCCCATAGTGGTGCGTGGTGCTGCACTGCCTTTCTGTTCAACCTCCCTGTTCATTTCCATAATATCTACCGGTTGTGAGAAGTCGCCCAGCAACCATTTGCTGTAATAGTCTGCAAGGCCCCAGAAGAACCATTCCTGCATATCGCCGTAGGCGTGCGCCTGCCCGGGCAGCAGCATGATATCAAAACGTTTGTTCGCCCTTATCAGTGCGTTGATAACGCGGATGGTATTGGCCGGGTTCACGTTATCGTCCACATCACCGGTAGTGAGCATCAGGTGACCTTTCAGGTTCTTTGCCAGGTCAGGGTTTTTATCGATGTTGTATACAAAGCTGGTATCGCCTTTATCACCGACAATTTCTTTTACGCCATGGTGTTTCTCACTCCACCAGCGATTGTAAATGCTGTTGTCGTGGTTACCCGAAGAGGATACGGCTGCTTTAAAAAAGTCGGGATATACAAGCATAGCTGCGGTAGACATAAACCCGCCACCAGAGTGGCCATGGATACCAACGCGATTGATGTCGATGTAGGAGAAGCGGTCGGCCAGTTGCTCGATCGCCGCTTTTTTATCTGCAAGGCCGTAATCGCGCAGGTTGCCGTATCCGTAATTGTGATACCATTTTGAACGGCTTGGGTTGCCGCCCCTGTTACCCATTGTTACGACGATTACACCGATTTGCGCGAGGCGGTCGGTACGGTCGGCTCCTTTGCTAAAGGCCTTCAGTACTGCCTCTGTTTGCGGGCCTGGATATACGTAAGCTACCACCGGGTACTTTTTGGTGCTGTCGAAATCGTAAGGCTTATACATCACTCCGTAGATGTCGGTAATTCCATCATCTGCCTTTACTACAAACGTTTCCGGGAATTTGTAACCGGCTGCGAACAGTTGTTTAAGGTCCGCGGTTTCGAGATCCATTACTTTACGGCCATCGGCGCTGTATAGTGTGGATTTGGGAATGGTGTTTACGCGGGAGTAGTTGTCTACAAAGAAGGTACTGTTATCGTTCAGGCTCATGGTATGGTCGAAATCGCCACTGTTAAGCAATGTAAGACCGCTACCATCAAAGTTAACTTTGTAGAGGTGCAGGTAGTAAGGATCTTCTTTGGCTTCACGACCGTTAGCAGAGAAATACAGTACGCGTTTCTTCTCATCAATCCCTACGATATCCTCGCAATGAAACGGGCCTGACGTGATCTGGTTTTTTAAAGTGCCATCGCCATTATACAGGTAGAAGTGGCCCCAGCCATCTCTCTCGCTCCATTGTATCAATTCTTTCCCATCTGCTACCAGTCCGACTTTTCGGGTTTCCACGTACGTGTTCATCCTTTCTTCGATCAACACTTTGGCGGCGCCTGTAGTTACGTCTACACTCATAATGTCTATGCGCTTCAGATCCCGGCTTGTGCGGGTAAGATAGAACTTGTCCTTTGTTCCCAACCAGGTTAGCGGCCTCCAGTCGTCATCTCTTTCGCTTTGTTTAAAGCTGGCAGCAGATATGGATACGTCCTGGTTTTTAAAGGCGGACACGCCGAGTGTTTTATGGTTACCGGTAGCGGCATCAAACAACAGCACGTACTCTTCAGGTGCCTCTTTTTCGCCCGGCAGCTGGTATTTATATGTTTTTAAGGTGGGGCGCGGATCGGCAATGCTATTTATCACCCACATTTCTTTCAGTTTGCGGGTGTCTGAACGTACCATTGCAAACTGTTTGCTGTCGGGCGACCATAACACGTAAGCTGCTCTGCGCTTAGGTTTTGCCTTGGCACTGTCGCTTACGCCATGTCCATTATCTTCATCTTTTTCTCCGCCTCCATATGCAAAGAACTCAATACCATCTTTCGTGATCTGCGTTTCCACGATGGTGGTATCGCTTTCATTTTTCAGCGCTTTCACATAGTTATCCTTATCCATTTTGTACAGGTTGTAGTTTCTTGCGAAAACAACAGTGGAGCTGTCTGGCGAAATGGATGCCCAATTGGGGCGGCGTGCAGGTTTTTTAAAGTCTTTTAGTTCGATGAGTTTACCGCTGGCGAAGGTATATTCGAAGTAGAAGGTTTTTTTGCCACGCGGAGTAGGCTGGCCGCGGCGAACGGTAGTGTCTTTCCGGTCTTCGTCCATCGTACTTTTTACTTCGAACCTCATCCCGTTCTCACTTTCTGTGAGGCGGAGACTGTCGATGGTGAGGTGCTGCGCATCAAACGGATCTTTTACGATCATCGTGAGTTCTGCGGCCAGTTTGTCATTATCGAACATATCCTTCTTCTCTCTCTTTGCGGGATCTACGATGTACCATTTCCTGCCGCTGGTAGTTTCATATACATACCAGAAACGGTCCGATTTCTTGAACCAGTGCGGGCTTACGGAAGTAGAAAAGGCCATTTTCGCCAGTTTTTTAGGCGAAAACCTCGATGCCAGTTGGTAATTGGCCTTGGTGGCGGGCTGGGCCTGCGCCATCACCAGCTGCATACTCAACAGGAGAAAAGAAAACAATAATACTTTTTTCATTCAACAAGTGATTTTGGTAAGATATGAAAGGATGCTCCGCGGTGTAATGGCCGTAGAAATACCCAGGGATATTTGTGGTTAAGAAATGGACAATTTTTGTTAATCCGCTGCCAGTAAGGGTTTGGATGGGACACAAAATAGTAATTTTCGCCTCTTCGAACCAGTTAAAAAGGAAAAAGCAGTATGACCGGTTGATAGCCGGTATTGCCGGTTGGCGGGTAATATTTTAAGGAAATGGTACGGCCTTAACCTCCCATAGCGTATACGACGATGTTTACTCCAAACTTTGTATTGTCCTCCGCCAGGAATCGTTTATTACGGAAATCGTAGTCCCACTCGCAGCCGTAGTCCTTATTACTGTACAAAACGCCTATACGTCCTTTAATCTCAATAGCTTTCAGGTAATCGTGCACGAGGTCGTCGCCCCAGCCATTGAGTTCGAAATTGGTGGTAGGTGGTCCTTTTTCAAATTTGAAGAAGGAGTTATAGATATGATGGTTATTGGGGATCTTTTTTAAAGATGTTGCGCCAAACAGTTTGTGCATCTGCGTTTCGAACGATTTGGCGAAGAGGCCGTCGATATCATGGTTGCAGTCATCCACAAAAACAAAGCCCCCGTTTTGTACATACTTCTTAAAGTTCGCGGCTTCGCGGGTGTCGAACTGCACCAGCTTGTGGCCGCTGAGGTAGCAGAAAGGATAGTTGAATAACTCATCGCTTGCGAGGTCTACGACTACTTCCTGCATATTAACCGGGATGGTCGTATATTCGATAAGCGAGTTCAGGATATTGGAGGGCATACGCTGGTCTGTATCCCAGTCGCCCGAGCGGTAGCGCAACCTAACAAATGTGAAATTACCTCTTTGCATGCGTTTATCATGGGCCTGTGCCGCCGGTAGATTTTTTTCTAAATTTCTTCTTTTTATTTCTATTTTCCTGCAATACAGTGAGAAAAAGAAACCTATTCAACCATTATCATTTAAAACGACCCGAATTTGGGACTTACAGAAAACACGATCAAACCTTTGCTTAGCAAGCTTCCCCGGTTAAAACAAGAGATTGCGAAAGTTATTGTGGGACAGGAGGTGGTGGTAGACGAAATACTTACCGCCCTGCTGGCCGGAGGGCATTGTTTGCTGGAAGGCGTGCCCGGCCTCGCTAAAACGCTGATGGTACGTACCCTTTCGCAAGCCCTGGACCTTCCTTTCCGGCGCATCCAGTTCACCCCCGACCTGATGCCTACCGACATTATTGGTACAGAAGTGCTGGAAGAAGATCATGTTACCGGCAAACGATTCTTCAAATTCAACAAAGGCCCGCTGTTCGCCAATATCATACTGGCCGACGAAATAAACCGTACACCGCCTAAAACACAGTCGGCCTTGCTGGAAGCCATGCAGGAGTTCGAGGTAACCTATGGCGGACAAACGTACGCGCTGGACAGGCCATTTTTTATACTCGCCACACAAAACCCGATAGAGCAATCTGGCACCTATCCTTTACCTGAAGCGCAACTGGACAGGTTTTTATTGTACATCAAAATCGGCTATCCCAGCGAACAGGAGGAAACAAACATCCTGAGTAACACTACCGGTAGCAGAAAAGAAAAAGTGGAACCGGTGCTGAACGCAGCGGAGATACTTGAGTTGCAGCAGTTGGTGAGGCAGGTTAGCATTGATGAAGAGCTGGTGCATTATGTAAGCCGTTTTATACGTGCTACACGTCCCGAAACCACTACAGTGGCATATGTTAAGGAGTGGGTAAGATGGGGGGCGGGGCCCCGTGCGGGCCAGGCCCTGATACTTACTGCCAAAGCCCATGCGTTACTGCAGGGGCGTTATGCAGTAGTGATGGATGATATCAGGAAGATGGCCTATCCTGTATTGCGGCACCGTATACTGATGAACTTCCGTGCAGAAGCGGAACAAATAACGCCGCAAGAGGTAACAGACACACTGTTGAAAGAAATCGCAAGAACGAAAACACCTTTGTCCTGATACGCCTGCCAATATGAGCCGTTTACTTGATCCAAAAGTACTACTGTCTGTAAAAGACCTTCGCCTGGCTGCTAAAACCATGGTGGACGGACTTTTAGCGGGTATGCACCCGGGTAAACTGAAGGGCAGTGGTATGGAGTTCAGCCAGTACAGGAGTTATCAGCCAGGCGACGATCTCCGTTCGCTCGACTGGAAAATGTACGCCCGGTCCGACCGCTATTACATCCGTGAGTCAGAGATGGAAACAGGTATTACCGTACGTTTCCTGGTAGACGCCAGTAATTCGATGGCGCATACCGATGATGGTATCAGCAAAATGGAATATGCGCGCTACCTGACCGCCTCGCTGGGTTACCTGGCGCACCTGCAGGGCGATGCTACAGGGCTGGGCGTATTATCGCAGGGCCAGCTGTTTTCGCTGGCGGCGCGCAAAGAATCGCAGCACATGGCGCGCTTTTATTATCAGCTTGAACAAATGCAACCCGGCGGAACGTTTACCGGGCCACAACAATACCGCGATCTCTTTTCAGGCGCACATACACGGCAGCTTACCGTATTCGTCAGCGACTTTTACCAGCATGGAGAGATTACCGCTTTGCTGGATACGCTGAGTGCCATGCGGCACGAACTGATCGTATTTCATTTAACAGCACGCAACGAGCTGGAGAAGAATTACGAAGGTTATACAGCGGTGGAAGACCTGGAAACAGGAGAGGTGGTGGAAATTGACAACAGGAACGACGCCGGTTACAAGGAACGGTTGCGGCAATGGCTGGCGGGTATACAACGGCAGATGCTGGATAAACATATTTATTACCGGCAGATCGTAATTAATGAACCTTTAGATCAGGCCTTACGCGATTTTTTGAATCAGCGTAACAAGGTTAGATAAAATAAAAAATAGTTTGCTTCAGTTTTTACAACCCATATGGCTGACTTTAACGGCAGGAGTTATTATTCCTGTGATCATTCATTTGTGGCAACGTAAGCCAGGTAAGGTGTTGCGGGTGGGAAGTATTATGCTGTTGCAGGCGTCTTCCATCAAACATGCACGGAGTTTTAATCTTACGGAGTTGTTGCTGCTGTTGCTTCGCTGTCTTTTTATCCTGTTGCTTGCCTGTTTGCTGGCGCAACCGGTTTGGGAAAACCTGATGACTGCTGATAAAGGTAAAGGCTGGGTAATGATACCGGGGCACGATGCCGATATTACCTATCAACACTTCAAACCGCAGGTAGATTCGTTGTTAAGCCAGGGGCATGAGTTACATTATTTCGATACGGGATTTGAAGAAGCAAAGCTCAGCGAGCTGAGTAGCGAACGCCTGCCTGACAGCTCGGGCTACTGGCAGCTTTTACAGCAATTGCAGTTAGAACTACCATCCTCCTATACGATCCATCTTTTTACACCCGCACGCCTGGATAAAGTAAAAGGTGCCCGCCCGGCAACAGCGCTGGACCTGCACTGGCATACTTATATACCGGCCGATTCTGTAGTGCGTTGGGAAGCGCTGCGTTATGCGATGGATAAGGACAGTACGCGATTGATAAAGGGGGAGAGTTCACCGGCCGCTACCCGCTACAATTTGGAAGATATTAAGGGCAAAGATGCCAGGCCCCTGCGCCTGGCCATCTACACTGATCTTTATAAGGATGATGCCGCTTACCTCGAAGCCGCTTTGCTGGCCATCCGGCAATACCTTGGCAGGGATGTGGTCATTGAGAACTGGACGGAAACAAATAATGCTTTGTCTGATTGGGTGTTTTGGTTGTCGGAGAAGCCTGTCCCACCAGGTTTTAAGAAATTATTACGATACGATACAGGAGAGGTAAGGCAGGTAAATACTACAATCGGTAATACCCCCATCCACCTATATAAAAAAAATACGAGTACCGATACAATCACCGCCGATTGGAAATACGCGAGCGGCGTGCTGCTCGGTCATCGGGGCAATGAATATATCTTCTACAGCCATTTTAATCCCACTTATACCAGTTTAGTTTGGGATGATGCGTTTCCGGGCATGCTGCTGGATTTGCTGATGCCGCAGGATGATGCTTTGCATGACAAACGTGCTATAGATCCGCAACAATTGCTACCTGTAAGGGGAGAACTTTCAACCACGAACCACTATACACAATTGCCGCTGGCAAAGCACTGTTGGTTATTGTTATTCCTTGTTTTTGGGTTGGAAAGATGGTTGTCGCTTCGTAAAAAGAAGGAGGTGGCGCATGATTGAGCAGATCAGGAATAAATGGGTGCGTAAGCAGGTGTTGTTGTATTTGCTGCTTTCGTTGGGTCTATCGCTACTGGTTGCGATTTTCTCAATAACTATCGGGGTACTTGTATTTATATCACTTTTTGCGCTGTTGTTACTGTTATATAGGCCCTGGCAGCTTCGCCCCGGCGATGTAGCCATTTACCTCAATCAACAGTTTCCAGAGCTGGAAAACAGTGCTGGTTTATTTTTGAAAGAAGACGGTGCGCTCAATTTGCTGGAACATTTGCAGGCAGATAAAATCAGGCCTGTTATCGATAGTGTCAGCTTGCCCAGGCGGTTTTACCGGGATGTAAAACAAGCGGCCTTCCTGCTGCTGGGCGCATTATTCATTTTTGCTATTGGCAGTTTTTGGGTGGATGCAAAAAAGAAAGAAAGGATAACAACCGGTATTAATGCATCTCTTGAAAAACCTTTGCCGGCAGGAATTACATCAGTTAAAGTAAGGATTGAGCCACCCGCTTATACAGGCGTTTCCGCTAAGGAACAGGCATCGCTGAATATTACGGGGGAAGAAGATGCGCTGGTTACCTGGGAGATTACGAGCGAAGGGAAGTCTGTCGAATTGCGGTTTAATGATTCGAGTTTGGTGAACCTCAAAAATAACGACGGTGTTTGGCGCGCAGCGCGGCGCATCAGCAAAAATGGCTTTTACCAGGTTGTGCTTGACGGCAACAGTTCTGAGTTTTACGCCGTGAATGTTGTACACGACCGCCGGCCCGTAGTAAGCGTGTCGGCCCCCAAACCATTTGTAGCACTGGAATACGGCGAATCGCTGAAATTGCCGTTACAGGCTGCTGTTACGGATGATTACGGAATCAGTAGCGCCGTAGTTTATGCTACCATTGCCAGCGGGAGTGGAGAGGGCGTAAAGTTCAGAGAAGAACAGTTATCGTTTCCCGCCGATTTTGCCGCTAAACGTAACAGCTATCAGTTGATGCGTACCCTCGATCTTGCCGCCCTGCACATGCAGCCAGGCGACGAACTTTATTTCTACCTGCGTGCTACAGATACTCGCGGACAGGAGAGTCGATCGGATATACAGATAGTTACCCTCGCCGATACCACAGAACTAATGTCGTTCGATGGCATGATCGCAGGCGTGAACATTAAACCGGAGTACTTCCGCAGTCAGCGCCAGATCATCATCGAAACGGAACAGCTGTTACGCGAAAAAGATACTATCACCATCACCAGGTTTAAAGATCATAGCAATGAACTGGGGACCGATCAGAAGCTGCTGCGCCTGCGTTATGGTAAGTTCCTGGGCGAAGAGTCGGAAACTTATGGTGAAGATCACGACCACGATCACGACGAAACGCCCGCATTTGGTGATGCTAAGGCAATAATGGAGGAATTTTCACACCAACACGATAACGCAGAAGATGCGACATTTTTTGAACCGGCCGTTAAACAACAATTAAAGGCTGTATTGAATGAAATGTGGAAGGCGGAGTTGCAACTGAGGCTTGCTAAACCCCGGGAGGCGCTGCCGTTCGAGTACAGAGCACTTCGTTTGTTAAAAGACCTTCAACAGAAATCGCGCGCTTATGTTGGGAAAACAGGAACTAAAACCACCCCGCTCAAACCCGAAAAGAGATTAACAGGCGCACAGGATAAAATTGATCCGGCACGTTTGCAAAGAAATACAACACCTGCTGAAACGCCCATTCCAAAAGCGCTGGCAGCACTTGAATTGTTGAAGTCGGGAGGAAAACCAGATGCGGTTTTACTTCAGGAAGTTACGTTACTGGTGGCCAATAAAGCTGCGATGGAACCATCCGTTTACCTTCCTGCGCTGGAGGCATTGAAAAAGATCAATGCAGGCCAGGTCCTTGAAAAGGATATTAATGCTGCTCAGCGCGGGCTGCAACGCATGAATGAACAGGCGCCGTTATTGCCTGTACTTACCCCAGGCAGATCCGGAGCATTATCAGCGCTGTATTTTTCCAACCTTCAAAACAAAAAACAATGACGGGTTGGACTTACATCATACCAATTATAGCGCTACTATTATCAGTATTACTGTTATGGCGGGAAATACGAAGACCTCAGAAAGGGAGGTTAGCCGCGCGCGTTATTGCTACGGTGATAGTGGTGGTGAGTCTTGTATGGCTGGCTTTTCCCGCGATAACTGAGCGGCAGGTGCCAGCCAAATCAGCAACAGCATCGAAACCGGAAGATGGTATTATCGATTGTTACTGGCCATTACAAATTTCATCCGGCGAATCGCTGACGTTGGACGGAGTATTCCGCAAGACTTCTGAAAAGCCAGTAAAGCTGTTGCTGTCTGGGTTCGATACCGATATGGATAGCGTAACACTTGATGGAACAGGCAATTTGCCTTTCCGTTTACAGGCAGTGCCCGGCCACAAAGGCAGGGCCGTTTACAGGATAAAAGTGATCAGGGGTGATGATGAGCAAATGAGCGAGCCAGTCCCCTTGATTGTACAGGAACCCGTGCCTCTGAAGATATTGCTGCTATCGTCATCCCCCGACTTTGAAGATCGTTTCCTTGCCGACTGGTTGGGGCAGCATGGCTACCCTGTAGCCGCCAGAAGCCGGGTAAGCCGCGATCAATACGTCACCCGTTTCCTGAACCTGCCTGAAAAACCGCTGGACATAGCAACTTTCGACGTGGTGATAGCGGATAAAGATGCGATGACAGGCGGCGAAAAAGTGCAGGCAGATCGCAGGGTGCGGCAGGAGGGGCTTGGCCTGCTGCTGAAAACCGATAGCGCTGGTCACCGTGCGGGATCAGTCAAACTGCAGTTGTTGGGGAGCCATGCTTCCCTGGCGGCATTACCACAGGATCCTTTAGCGGTGGTGCGGGATAAAAATGCGTTGCCGCTGGCTAAGGACAGTGCCGGCCGTGTATATACTGTGGTTAACCTGCAGGGGCAGGGCCGCGTGGTGCATACGAGCCTGCATCATACATACAGCTGGTTACTTAACGGGCAGGAAAAGTCGTACGAGCAATATTGGAATTTGGTATTACAACACTTGTCAAGGTCTGTAAAACCGGCAGAGCAATGGCGTTTTTCGCCCTTCATTACGCGTGCAGATGAACATTTAACCGTCACGCTACAAAGCGGTTTTGATGAAATTCCGCGGATTTTGCAGGATGATGTGGCGATTGCGCCGGCTGGCCATCCTTTAAGGGCGGGCAGTTGGGATGGCAAATACTGGCCACGGGAAAAAGGGTGGAAGTTGTTTAGATCAGCTCATTCTGAACAATGGCTATACATCTTTGGAAAGGACGATTGGAAGCAAATGCCTGCTGCTCATGTTATTGCGGCAACAGATATTGCCCGTAAACAGACCCGGTACGAATGGTGGCTGATCATACCATTACTTGGCGGCCTGGCTTTTTTGTGGATAGAGCGGAAATTGTGATAAATGGGAACAAACATTCTCTGAATATTTTTTAAATT
>NZ_CABHOU010000109.1 GCF_902168175.1 uncultured Chitinophaga sp.
AAATCGCGGAGGGTGTGGATAGGCCCCGGGTTTTGCAAAACGCCTTCAAGGGATATATCCATATCCTTTTTTGCCTGTTCAATATGCCGGGCGATAGAAAGGGTGTCTATTCCCTTTTCGAGGAACAGTTTAGCCTCCAGGCCCGTTTTCCTTATTTCATTAAATA
The DNA here is from genome assembly GCF_902168175.1 of uncultured Chitinophaga sp. Classification (GTDB taxonomy): domain Bacteria; phylum Bacteroidota; class Bacteroidia; order Chitinophagales; family Chitinophagaceae; genus Chitinophaga. The sequence continues at coordinate 167 of NZ_CABHOU010000109.1, forward strand.
AGGTGCGCTGTAGCCTGGAGGCTCTGTTGGCATTAAGAGTGCCAATGTTTTTTGCGGTTAATTTGTGTCCGGCCTCCTGTAGTTTTTGTACAAAACCACGAGGCAGGCTGTCCGCCACGGACAACGTGCTATCTTTAATCGTATGGACTGTATCCCTGGCCTGCCCGGCCACGTGCGTCAGCCTGGTAGAGAATATAAGCAGTATCAATAGTGTTTTCCCTACATGGCGGATCATCATCAGCTGCATCATTATTTATGGTAAACGGGACTGCGTTTTAAAAGGTATTCCAGTGCATTTTTGTAAGCGTCGTCGGTGTTGAAAAACGACTGCCTTTCCTGGGAGTACACATTGGAGCCTTGGTCGTTGTAAACGTTGAGCAGTACCACGTTCTTGTAGTTCTGGGTATTAGTAGCGAAGGTAGATCCGCTATAACGATCTTTTGAGTTGTTGGTGTTTTTAGGATCTGTTTTGGTGGTGGCGGTACCTGAGGAAGAAGAGTAGGCGGTTTGAGTAGTTTTATCTACCGTTACCACAGCTTCTATCACGTATTCCACGCCCAGTATATTACAGATGTCGTCCATCGTAAATCCTTTGATGTTGGAATTGTTGATACCGGCCTTAATGAGCAGTGCATTGGTGGTGCGTGTATCCAGTACGGTGTTAAGACCTGCATGTTTACTCAGCATGGCAAAACATTCTGACTGTGCTTTTTCGCCTACCTGGTCGGCAGCGGGCTGACCATCGGTGATAAAGGCAAAAGGCAGGATGGCGATCTTATTCCGATGATCTTCCGGCGCAACGGCTGCGGGGGCACCTGCGGTTTTGGCAGCTGGTGCGGCCTCCGGTAATCCTGGTTTGGTAATGATCTCCTGGCGTCCGGAAGCAAAGGTGATCTTCAGTATTTCTGACTTCTTGATGTTGTATACCAGTGTTTCGCCGGTGTAAGTGAACTTCACCGCATCCTCATTCATTTCCAGTATTTTACCTTTCATTTCGTCACCATTCAGTTTGATGATTACATCCGCCTTTGCGTCGGAGTTCTGAGAAAAGAGGGGTAAAGTGCATGCAATACAGATAAGTGTCGCCAGAATACGTTTCATAAATTTGACTTTTGCCTATAGTGATTAAATGTGTGTTTCGGGGAATGCACTGACTATGTACATCTTTCATGCCGGGCTCACCCATTGAACGCCTTGTTCCGGGCTCCGGTGTAAAATAGTAACTTTCTGCCTGATAGCAAAACGGGAGTAGTTGTTGCAGATTCTACGGTGTTAGACAAATTCAGGCGTCATCCCCCGATCTTCATCGACTCATAAAACTGCTTCACGTATGTATCGCCAACGGGTACCAGGTGCGGACCCATAAAAATGCGCTGTTTCTCCACACTATCTACTTTACTGATGGCGATAATAAACGATTTGTGTACGCGGATGAACTGCTGCGGGGGCAATGCCTCTTCGAAGCTCCTTAAATTCTGCAGGGTTAGTATTTTCTGTGTACTGGTCTGGATGGCCACATAATTACGTAAGGCTTCCACGAAAAGTATGTCGCTGAGGTTAACGCGGATGATACGTTTGTCGGTGCGGATGAAGATAAAGTCGGGTTGTGAGGGGATGGCTGCTGCCGGCTGCTGCCGTTGTGTTACTTTATGTACGGCATTCACGAACATCGGGAAGGGCACTGGTTTAAGCAGGTAATCCACCGCATCGTAACGGAAGCCGTCGAGCGCATACTCGTCGTAGGCCGATACCACGATTACATCTGCACCGGTACGCCGCATTTGCATAAATTCCACGCCGGTTAGTTCGGGCATTTGTATGTCGAGGAACACCAGTTTTACCTGTGGCGATTGTGCCAGGAAGGCAAGTGCTTCCAGTGGATTGGTGAAGCTGCCTGCCAGTTCCAGCTCCGGCATTTTCCGGATAAACCCGGTGATCACCTGTATCGCCAGTGGTTCATCATCCACAACTATGCATTGTATAGCCATACTACCAGTTAATTTGTAAGGTGCAATCATATTCCCGTTCACTATCGTTAATACGTAATGAATACTGCTCCGGGTAAACCAGTTCGAGGCGTTTACGAACGTTCTCAAGCCCGATACCGCCTGTTTTATCTTTCCGTTTAACGGTTTTAAAGTTATGAATGTTAAAGATAAATTGTTGCGCATCGCATTGTATGCGGATGGTAACAGGCTGGTTAGGTTGATTGGCCACACCGTGTTTAAAAGCATTTTCGACAAATGGTACCAGTAGCAGCGGGGCAATCTGGTAGTCGGATGTAGCGCCATCTATCTCCATTATTACACAATTATCACAGCCTGTGCGCAGGCGGTGCATGGCGATGAAGTCTTCCAGGTAACGCAGTTCGTTGGCCAATTTGCTGCGGTAGGTAGCGGCAGGCGGCTGGTTCGTCATATAAGACAGCAGGTGCGACAGTGTACGTGTTGCATCTATTACCTGCGGGGAACGTACCAGTGCCAGGGAGTAAATGCTGTTGAGACTGTTCATCAAAAAGTGTACGTTCAGTTGCGTGGTAAGTATACCCAGTTCGGCCTCCTGTTTTTGAGCGATCAGCAGCTGGTGGCGTTTGTCGGCCTCGAGCCAGTTGCGGAACAATACATAGGCGAGCGCTGCGCATAATACCCAGGCATGCGTCCAGGTGTGGCTGATGACATAAGCATTAAAACTCCGGTAGATGGGTACGAAGTTGCCGCGGTAGCCCATGTACAACACATCCTGCCTGAACACGAAATAAGCGATGGCGTACTTAAGTAGCGTAATGCTTACCAGCAGCAAAAGCAGTTTGGCCAGCATGGGGGCCAGTTCGCGGTGTTTGATAAACTGTGGGAACAGCCAGCGGCCTGCAGTATAAAACAATATGAAATTCAGTAAACCAAATACGCCTTCGCGGATGTGTATGGCCCGCATTTTGGCGGACGTAAGTTCGCCGGGCATGCCCAGTATGCCCATACCGTACATCACCAGCATCCACACCGCCAGCAGCAGTGCCAGTTCTTTATAGTGGCGCAGGTGGTCAGGCGGGCGATGCATATAAAGGCATGGTTAAATGGTTGATGTGCTGGTAATAACGTAAGCGGGTCAGCAGCTTTTGCAGTCGTCCGGGGCCGGGGCCGGAGGAGAGGGCGAGTGTATCGGTACCGATATTGATCCGTAGTACCACGGGCGCTTCTGCTTCCTGGTTTTCCAGTATTTGTTCGGCGGCTGCCTGTAATTGAAAGGGTGTAATGTAATGTCCCTGTGCTGATTTGTTCACCTGTACACTCACCGCCTGCCTTGGGAACAGGCGGTTGTGCAATTGCAGGTAAAGATGAAAGTAATGCAGCTCTGTTCCCAGCGGCGCTTTATCGAACCGAACCGCTTTGTCATACAGCATATACCGCAGTAACTGCGAGAGTTGTAATATCGTTTCTGCGCCTTCGCCATCGCGCTTTTGTTCATCGGCCAGCATGCTTTCGAGGGCTTTTAGTTTGCGGAGTAACAGTTGCGAGGAGAATTGCATCTGCGTATACCGGCGTTGCACTGCGGCGGTTTCTACTTCCAGTTGATAACTGGCTTTGTCGCGCGCGCGCCATTCCAGGAAAATATAGTAAGCATAGGCTGCAAAGGCTACGGCAATGCCGGTGGCCAGTGTAAACCGGAAGTAGGTGCCAAATGAAAAGTAGGTTTTGGGAAAGCCGATCATGGCTACAGCGCCCTGCAATACTTCATCTGCAAAAATGAGCGCTACTCCGTACTTGATCAGGCTAAAGACTAATACTACCGCCACCGTTCCGCCTGCCGCATACAGGTGTTTACGCCGGCCGTGCGCAGGCAGCACATAAAACGCCAGCAGGTAAAATAGCTGGAAGTTGATGAAGCCGTACAAACCGTAACGTATCAGTGTGTAACGAAGTCCGAACGCACTGCCCCAGTTCGACTGTAACATGGGGAATGTATACAGGCAAATGACCATCATCCAAAGCAGGAGATGGAGCAGGTAACGATATGTTCCGCTGGTACGCGCCATTCGGCTAAGGTACGCCATAGAACTGCATTTGCGCCGTTTTTTTTCGTACCTGCCTATTGCCTGAATGTACCTGTAAAACGCCGGTACGTACAGTTTTTACTGCATTTATGTTCCGTCACGCTTAATTTGGTATCTGTACTTGCCGTAATGGCTAAACGAAATCAAAACCACCATCAGGATGAACAATTCAATGTTTAAAACTGCCCTTATAGCGCTGGCCCTGGCACCGGCGGCGGTAATGGCTCAAAAGGCCCCCCTTACCAAACAGTTTACGGTAAAGGGTAAAGTGAAGTTTGATGTGCCTGCCGGCATGCCCAGAAAGGTGTGGCTGAGCCGCGATAATTTTACGGGTAAACCAGAAGTGGTGGACTCTGTGGAACTGGGCAAGGACCTTACCTACACTTTCCGCGTTAAACAAGACCACCCGGGTGTGTACAGGTTGAATGTCATGCATTGGGACCATCTCCAGTTCTGGAGCGATGCGGATGTTACGGTATCGTCGCGCGGGTACGATACGGCAAGAATGAAAATGAAGATCCCACACTTCTATTATGTGCAGGGTTCTTCTGACAATAATTTCATTAACCAGATGGAATTGAACAATACCAACAGTTACAGGCGAAGTGTGGAGGAATACAACCAGGAGTACTACGCTAAACAATATAAGGAAAAGAGCGGCGACAGTGCCTGGATCACTTACCTCAATACCCGCCCGCGTTACAATAAAGCGGATGAAGATGCGAAGATGCGCCGCGATTTACTGTTCAATATCTACAAAGACCGCCCTGTGCTGATTTATGCACTTCGTTATGCAGGCAGTCCGGAAGATACAACCCAGTATAATGCTACCATGGCGCAGCTCGATGGTTTACTTAAGTTATATCCATGGCTTACAGAGGCGAAGAACCTGAAAACAACGATTACCAACAACAGGTTACAGGCCATGCGCCTTAAACCCGGTCAGCCCGCCCCATCCATCTCTTACCCGGATGCAGCAGGTGTTTTACAAGGGCTGGATAAATACAAAGGCAAGTACGTGCTGGTCGACTTCTGGGCAAGCTGGTGCGGTCCCTGCCGCCAGGCGATCCCTAAAGTGAAAGATTTGTACACCACCTATAAAGATAAAGGACTGGAAGTACTGAGTATTTCTATCGACACTGATAAGAAGGCCTGGGAAAGAGCGATGGGCGAAGAAAAAATGCCCTGGGAGCAGTTGTTAAGCAACAACAAAGATAAAACGATGTCGGATTTCCAGTTTAGTGGTATTCCTACGCTTTACCTGATCGACAGAGAAGGGAAGATCGTGAGTAAATACACGGGTTACAGTCCTGAAGCGGAAGCAGGCATTAAAGCGGCGATCAACAAAGGTACTGCGGCTCCTGCGGGCGAGCGTAAATCGATACCTATGATTTCCATGTAAATAACATGATCTATGTCAACAAAAAGGCGGGCCATATATTGGCCTGCCTTTTTCATAGCTATTATGTATACCGTTACAGGTAGTTGTTGATGATGTTTTCCAGGTACTCCTGGCGTCCACTGGTAACGGCTGGTTCGCCGTTTTTTACTGCGTAGTCACGCAGTTGTTCCAGGCTGGCCGTTCCTGCTTCGAAGGCTTTGGCTTCGGCGCTGTTGAACGACTGGTAACGTTGCTCGCGGAGTTTTTTGTACTCGCTGTTTTCCAGTATATTGGCAGCAGTAACCAGCGACCTCGCAAACGCGTCGATACCGCCGATGTGTGCATGGAACAGGTCTGCAGGGTCGGTTGAGTTCCTGCGGATCTTGGCGTCGAAGTTGATGCCGCCGCCTTTAAAACCACCGCCTTCGAGTATAATGAGCATCGATTCGGTGAGTTCGTTCAGGTTGGTGGGGAACTGGTCGGTATCCCAGCCGTTCTGGTAGTCGCCGCGGTTGGCGTCCATGCTGCCGAGCAAACCGGCATCTACGGCTACCTGTAACTCGTGCTGGAAGGTGTGACCGGCCAGGGTGGCGTGGTTTACTTCCAGGTTTAGTTTAAAGTCGCCCAGCAGATCGTATTGGCGCAGGAAGCCGATAACGGTTTCTGCATCGTAGTCGTATTGGTGTTTGGTAGGCTCGCAGGGTTTGGGCTCTATGAAGAAGGTGCCGGTAAAACCGTTTTTCCTTGCATAGTCGCGCGATGTTTGCAGGAACCTGGCCAGGTGTTCTTTCTCTTTTTTCATGTTGGTATTCAGCAGGCTCATATAGCCTTCACGGCCGCCCCAGAACACGTAGTTCTCTCCACCCAGTGCGATCGTGGCATCCAGTGCTGCTTTTACCTGCGCGCCGGCATGTGCCAGTACATGGAAGTCCGGATTGGTAGATGCACCATTCATATAGCGGCGGTGACTGAACAGGTTGGCGGTGCCCCATAAGAGTTTCACGCCGCTGTCTGCCTGCTTCTGCTGCAGGTATGCTGTAAGCTGGCGCAGCCTGTTTTCATTGTCGGCTACATCGTTTGTATAATCCACCACGTCTACGTCGTGGAAGCAGTAATAAGGTAAACCCAGTTTAGTGATCATTTCAAAAGCCGCATCGGCCTTATCTTTTGCACGTTGGATGGGATCGGGATTTTTATCCCAGGCAAACAGGTGGGTGGCCTCACCGAAAGGATCGGCCCCATTGCCATTAAAGGAATGCCAGTAAGCAACAGCAAAGCGTAACCAATCTTTCATGGTTTTACCTGCCACGGTTTTATTTTCATCGTACCAGCGATATGCGAAGGGATTAGTGGTTTGCGGGCCTTCGTATTTAATAGCAGGCACGCTATCGAAGAATGCTGTTTTTCCGGTCAGTATTTTCATGTTTGTGGTTTATGGGGCAAATATCACCTGATGGCAGTTGGCAGGCAACCGCTATTTTTGAAAGAAAATATGCTATCTTATCACTTTTTAAGAAGAGGTGTGCTTTATAATGATAAAATAAGGTGTAGGATGAAAACGCTACTGCAAAAGATAACGATCGAGGGTAATGAGAGTTTTGCCTGCCGGGTGTACGAAACTCCCCGGTTCGAAACTACCTGGCACCAGCACCCGGAGTATGAGCTGATCGTTATTCTGAAAGGGCATGGCACGGCTATTATAGGTGATAGTGTGGCGGACTATAAGGAGGATGATGTGTTTTTCCTGGCAGGCAACGTGCCGCACTGGTTCAGGAAGAGTGAAGCAAAGATGACCGGTGCCGCGCTGGTCATACACTTTACGGCCGACTGCTGGGGCAATGGTTTGCTGGACATGCCGGAGATGAAAGCGGTGCAGTTATTATTACAGAGGAACAATGGCATTGTACTGGAAAAACGCCTGAAGCAGGACGTTAGCCGCATGATGTTCGCCATGCACGAGGCGAAGGGATTCGACAAACTGATTTTACTATTGCAATGCCTGCAACGCATCGGCGGCTCCGTATCCTATAAAACAATGACGGAAGATTTCAGTACGCCCGCCAATGCGGTAAACGAAATCATCGCCAGGGTGATGGATTTCTCCCTGAAACATTACCAGGGGCCGGTTACATTAGCGGAAGCCGCTGCAATGGCCAACATGAGCGTGCCCAACTTCTGCCGCTTCTTCAAAAAGAATATTAAGAAAACCTATTTTGATTTTATACGCGACCTGCGTATCAGCCATGCCTGTAAGTTATTGGCCAGCACCAACCAGCCTATATTGGATATATGTTATGATAGTGGTTACAAAAGTTGGGCGCATTTTTCCAAACAGTTTAAGGAGGTAAAAGCGCAAACCCCCAGCCAGTACAGGCGACAGTATCAGCAGTAATCACCATCAGCCTTACCGCGTTTAATCGGCCACCGCCAGGTTTTGCAGGTTACGGCACGGGGTGATATGCGGTGTATAAATGTCCAGCAGGTCTTGTATCATTTTAACTTTTCGTCCCCACACGGTGGCCTGCTTAAACCTTTCATGCGCTGCCAGCTTTGCCGGTGAACCCTTTTTACCCCTTTTGGGGCGGCGGCGCACATACCAGTATCTGGCCGTTCCGCGGCTGTATCACTATTTGTTTCCCGAACATGCCCGAGCAGCCGGCAATGAAGAGGTTTTTATCGTTTACTATCATGTTGTATATTTTATGCAAAGGTCGGCCGGCCGTTTTTTTCCAGTTGATAAACGTGTGAGTTTTTGAGCGGGAAGCAGAACGAATGCCGGACGAACAGGATAGGAAGAGGGTACCCTGGCGATACCTGGCAGCTATCAAACGGGAAAGGCTCCATGGTCCCCCCACAGGAAAATCATCCATCATTACAGTAAAACGTGTCATTGGCTCCCAGCCCGGGCTAGACTAATTTAATGCACTGAAGAAATTCCACATTATTGATCAAACAGCCCAGGGCTTGGATGTCATGTTTATAAAGAAATACTTTGAAGAATTCCAGCCGGATGAAGTCCGGGAAACTAAAGGCCGCACCATCACTGAAACCGATATTGTACTCCATGCCGGGCAGTCGGGCGATTTTTTTCCTCATCATATGGACGAAGAATGGTGTAAAACACAGCCATTCAAAAAGCGCATCGCTCACGGAACGCTCATATTTACGGTGGCTATTGGTCTTACAGCCGAGCTTATTAATGAGGTGTCCATGACCTACGGGTACGA